>NZ_JBVHFW010000005.1:332608-577280 GCF_055562135.1 Actinoplanes sp. NPDC021490 | reverse complement strand
CTCAACGCCTTCGACCTGGCCTTCGACGGCCGCCTGTCCGCGGGCCGCAACTAACCCTCAAAACATCGAGTTACACCGTTTTCTTGACAGACCCGTTCCAACTCCACCCCAGCGATTTCGAGGAGCTGTTGCAGCAGGTGCAACGCAGCCGGTGGCCAGCGACTTTCGCGGCTCTGCCGGGAGGGTCGAGAACACGGTGAACCGTGGGATTCGCGGCTCGCGGTTGTGGCGGCGCTGCGGCAGCCGGGATCGATGCGCTGCTGACGGTCTGGCGTGACAAGCCGTTGAGGCTGGAACCGTGGTCTGGCGTTCGACGAGAGTGCCGGACGGAGCGTACGCCCTGTCAAGCGGGCGGGCGGAGTTATCCACAGGGCAGTGAGTACCTTATCGGGCATGGTGGATCTCTTGATCGCCGTTGCGGCGGTGGTCGTGCTGGTGGGTGTCGCGGTTGTGCTTGTGCGCCGCGATCGGCTCGGGCGTGGCGGCATTGCCGCGGCGCTGGCTGTGGCCGTGGTCGCCGCGGGCACGTTCGCGGTCACGCTCTATCGCAGCCAGACCGGGGACGACACGGCCGAGCCGGCCGCGCTGCCCCGGGTCATCGGCTCGTCGGCGCCTGCGCGGCAGGGGCTCGGCACGGCGGTTCTGAAGATTCAGCTGCCGGTGAGCACGGGATCCAAGTATCCGCAGACGGCACTGTGGCTGCTTCCGCCCCGGCCGGGCACGGACCCGTACACGGGCGATCTCTCGCTGCTCTGTGCCACGCCGGGCAAGGACGAGAAGGTGCAGAACTGCACCGGCGGCGACAAGCGCGTCTGGAGTGCCGAGCCGCTTCAGGGGCGGGCCACGATCGGGTCGGCGACGGGTGATCCGTTCGCCGACCCGGGCGCGTGCGACGAGAGCAACGGCGTCGAATATCAGGACGGCTATCTGGAGCTGGCCGCCGGGCGGGCGTACTGCCTGCACCAGAAGTCGGGCACGTTTGCCCTGCGCATCCCGTCGTTCCCGGCCGAGAAGCCACTCCCGGCCCGGATCGACGTGGAGATGTCGGTTTTGGACGGTTAGCGGTTCCAGGTCCACGCGTAACCGGTGTCCTCGACCGCCAGGGCCGAGTCGCACAGGTCGAGCGGGCGGAACGTGTCGACCATGACGGCCAGTTCGTCGAAGGCCTCGGCGCCCAGGGCCCGCTCGACGGCGCCGGGCTGGGGGCCGTGGGTGAAGCCGGACGGGTGCAGCGAGATCGAGCCCTGTTCGATGCCGGAGCCGCGGCGGGCCTCGTAGTTGCCGCCGGTGTAGAACATCATCTCGTCCGAGTCGACGTTGTGATGGTTGTACGGCACGGGGATGGCCAGCGGGTGGTAGTCGACCTTGCGCGGCACGAACGAGCAGACCACGAAGTTGGGGCCCTCGAACGTCTGGTGCACGGGCGGCGGCTGGTGCACCCGGCCGGTGATCGGCTCGAAGTCGTGGATCGAGAATGCCCACGGGTAGAGGCAGCCGTCCCAGCCGACCACGTCGAACGGATGCCGGGCGTACACGTGCCGGGTCCATCCGGCCCGATGCTTGACCAGCACTTCGACGTCGGTCTCCTCGACCAGCAGCGGCTCCGACGGGCCGCGCAGGTCGCGCTCGCAGTAGGGCGCGTGCTCGAGGAACTGGCCGCGCACCGACAGGTAACGCTTGGGCGGTCCGATGTGGCCGTTGGCCTCGATCGTCAGGATCCGGGCCGGGCCGTCCTGCGGCACGATCCGATGCACCACCGACGTCGGGATGACCACGTAGTCGCCGGCGCCGGCCTCGAGCGCGCCGAACGTGGTCTCGACGACCACCCGCCCGTCCTCGACGTAGAGCAGCTCGTCGCCGACCGCGTCGCGGTAGAGCGGGGACGGCCGGTCGGCGACCACGTAGCCGATGCGCACGTCGTCGTTGGCCAGCAGCGCCCGGCGCCCGAGCACCGCGTCGGCCGGGCCGGAGTCGAGTTTGTGGGTGCGCAGGTGCCGCGGTTTGAGCGGCAGGTTGGCCGAGCGTGTGACCGGAGCCGGCTCGTGGGTGTCGGCCGAGACGATCGCGGTCGGCGGGTAGCGGTGGTAGAGCAGGGAAGAGTCGGACGAGAAACCTTCCTGTCCCATCAGCTCCTCGGAGTAGAGACCGCCGTCGGGCCGCCGGAACTGAGTGTGCCGCTTGTGGGGCACCTCGCCGACGGTGCGGTAGTAGGGCATCGTTGCCTCACTTGAATTCAGACATCTTGGACGTGGTTGTCCGCTTCTCGAAGCGTCCATTAGGTTCGGATTCGTGTCAACGCTGGTTCCTCCGCTCTTCGCCGGGCTGGTGGACGACGCGTCCCTGATGCCGCCGAGCCCCACCGGCGTCGCCGAGGCCGTCGCCAAGCACGACGAGCACCGTGCGGGCTGGTTCGCGGGCCTGCTCGGTCCCTTGCTCGTGCCCGCCTCCCTGATCGGCGCCGATCTGCGCGCCCATGACCTGCCGGTCGCCCTGGTCGGCGACGTGAGCGTCAGTGCCGTGCCCGTCGCCGTCGAAAAGCTGCGGGCAGCGGGCGGGCAGGTCGAGCATCTCGAGGTCGCGGTCGCCCGTCGCGGTGAGGATCCGCAGCCCGGCCTGACCGATTTGCGCGCGCTGGCGCAAAGCGACATAGACCTTCGGGTGTACGCCGAGATCCCGCTGAGCTGGGGACTGCTGGCCGCTCTGGACACGGTGGCCCAGGCCCGTGCCGACGGACTGGCTATGGCCCCCAAGTTCCGGGTTGGCGGGCTCGCGGCCGAGTTGTTCCCCACCCCGGTCGAGCTGGCCGCGGTGATCTGCGCCTGCCGCGACCGTGACCTGCCGTTCCGCCTGGCCGCGGGGCTGCGCCACGCCATCCGGCACACCGACCCCGAGACCGGCTTCACCCATCATGGCTTCCTCAACGTGCTGACCGCCTCGATCAGCGCGCACGACGGCGGCGAGGTGGCCGAGGTGGCCGAGGTGCTGGCGGCCACCCACCCGGTGCCGCTGGTCGAGGCCTGCCGGGCCCGCCGTGCCGAGCCGCGGCCGTTGTTCGTGGGCTTCGGGGCGGCCGGCGTCGTCGAGCCGCTGACCGAGCTCGTACGCCTCGGTCTGATCAACGGTGGGTACGAGTGAGTCCGGGCGCAAGTGTCGTAACGTGTACGCGGGGGTGACGCTATGTCGACGGTCGTGGTGACCCGCCTGATCGAGGCGCCGGTCGCGGCGGTGTGGCAAGTGTTCACCGACCTGCATCGGCGGCGCGAGTGGCTCACCGCCGTGACCCGGGTCGAGGTGCGCACCCACGGGCCGTTCGCCGCGGGGGCGGTCTGGCGTGAGACGCGCGCGATGGCCGACGGCGGCGAGGTCACCGAGGAGTTCCGGGTCCGCGAGTGTGAGGTGCCCGAGCGTTTCGTGGTCACCTCGCCCGGCATCGGCGCCGACTACCGCATGACGTATTCGTTCGTTCCGGTCATCTCGGGCCGGCATCGCGGCGGCACCATGGTCACCGTGAAACAGGACGGAGCGCCCACCGCGCCGGCCGGCCGCATCCTCGCGCTGATCTTCGGTGGGCTGGCCGCCGAGACCGCCGAGGGGGCCCTGCGCCGCGACCTCGACGATCTGGCCGCGGTCGCCTGACATAGGCTGCCCGGGTGTCCCGGGTGCTGCTGCGATCTCTGGCGGCGGTCGTCCTGGCCGCCGCGGCCGTGCTGATCGGCTGGCGGGTGCTGGCCCCGGCCGAGGTGCTGTCGCCGGCCGCCACGCCC
The DNA here is from genome assembly GCF_055562135.1 of Actinoplanes sp. NPDC021490. NCBI lineage: Bacteria > Bacillati > Actinomycetota > Actinomycetes > Micromonosporales > Micromonosporaceae > Actinoplanes > Actinoplanes sp. NPDC021490. Next base: position 573,516 of record NZ_JBVHFW010000005.1, on the reverse strand, counting down.
CTTCCGCAAGCCTCCGCGAGCGGCGCCCGCGTGACCGGGCGCACCAACATGGCGCCGCTGATCGTCGACGAGCAGATCCGGGTTTTCGCCGGTCGGCGGCAGGTGCGCGCGGACGGTCCGGTCGACGCGAAGAGCGTGAACACGGCACGGTGGTCGCTGCGCCGCTGGCCGGCCGAGGTGTCGGGGGTCGTGGCGTCGGGCCCCACGGTGATCAGCCGGTGGTCCGACGGGGTGCTGGTCGCGGTGGACGGGCGTACGGGGAAGGAAATCTGGCGGACCGCGACGGGCCTGCCGTCCCCGGGCTATGACGGGCACCGCACCGGCGCGTCGACCGTGTGGGCGCCGGTCGGGCTCCAAACCTCGGCGGGCGCCGTGCTCGTCAGCGGCGGGGGACGGCAGCTCGCCTACGACGTGTCGACCGGTGTCGCGCGCCCGGCGCCGTCGGTTTCCCCGCCCGGCGAATCGGCCAAGCCGGTCGAGCAGGCCGAGCCGGTCGACGGCATGCTGCTGGGCCGGTCGCGTGGCCGCCCGGTCGTGCTGACCGATGAGCGGCATCTGCGGGTCCTGGATCCGCGCGGCGGAGTTTTGTCGGATTTCCCGCTGGCCGTGGGCACCGAGAAGCTGACCTGGAAGCCGGGCCTCTGGCAGGTCACCGACGACTGGGTGGCGATCGAGCGCCTGACCGGGAACGGACCGGCCGACCCGGAGGCGCCCGAGCACTACTTCACCGTCGACACGGTGATCATCGCGTCTATCCGGTGAACCGTGGGCTCACGTCGCCGATGGCCTGATCGAGGATCCGCAGGCCGAGGTCGAGCTCGTCGACCGTCGACGTCAGCGCGGGCGCGATCCGGAACACCCCGCCCATGCCGGGCAGCTGCACGACGTTCATGTGCAGGCCGAGTTCGAGGCAGCGCTGGGTGACAGCCGCACCGAGCTCGTCGGCCGGCCGCTTGGTGGCCCGGTCGAGCACCAGTTCGAGACCCACGAGCAGACCCCGGCCCCGTACGTCTCCGATCACCGTGTGCCGCTGCCCGAGTTCGCGGAGGCCGTCGGACAGGTGGGTTCCGAGCTCGCGGGCCCGGCCGTCGAGCTTGTCGGCCTCGAGCACGTCGAGCACCGTGTTGCCGACCGCGGCGACCAGCGGGTCGGACACGTGCGTGGTGAAGAACAGGAAGCCGCGCTCGTGGGCGGTCTGCTCGATCTCGGCGCTGGTGACAACCGCGGCCAGCGGCAGACCGGCGCCGAGCGTCTTGCTCAGCGTCAGGATGTCGGGGGTGACGCCGTCGCGCTGGAACGCGTACCAGTCGCCCGTCCGGCACAGACCGGTCTGTGCTTCGTCGAGGATCAGCAACCCGCCGCGCTCGTGCACCTTGTCGCGCAGCTCGGCCAGATAGCCGGGAGGCAGATCGAGTACGCCGCCCGAGCTGAGGATCGGCTCGACGATGCAGGCGGCCAGGCTGCCCACCGACTGCGCGTCGAACAGGTCGAACGAGAACTCGAGCTGCCGGCGCCAGTCCAGTTCGCCGTCCGCGCCGGTGAAGTCCGGGCGGTAGGTGTTCGGCGTCGGGATCGCGAAGTTGCCGGGCGACGCCGGCCCGTACCCCTTGCGGCCCGAACTGTAGGTGGCGTTCGCGGCGGCCTGGGTCATGCCGTGCCACGAGCGGGCGAACGAGATCACCTCGTGCCGGCCGGTGACCAGCTTGGCCATCCGGATCGCCGCCTCGTTGGACTCGGCCCCGGTGGTCAGCAGCAGCACCTTGCTCAGCGGCTCGGGCAGCGACTCGGCCAGCCGGCGGGCCAGGTCGACGACCGGGCGGCTGAGCATGCCGCTGAACAGGTGGTCGAGGGTGGCCGCCTGGCGCTGCACGGTGGCGACCACGGCCGGGTGCGAGTGGCCCAGGATGGCGCTCATCTGCCCCGACGTGAAGTCGAGCAGGCGGCGGCCCTCGGCGGTGAAGACGAAGCTGCCCTCGGCGCGCTCGATGATCTCGGGGACGAAGCGTCCCGCGCCGGAGTAGCGGACCAGGTGACGTTCGGCGTCGGACCAAAAGGAATCAGCCATGACTTCGACGCTAGGGCCTGCCCTTGTGCCGGTCCATCTCACCTTTTCGCCTTGGCTGTTAAGTAGATTCGCACAATGACGCTCAATCCGTGGCGCTTGCGGTTGCTGGCCGACCTGGCCACGTACGGGACCGTCCGCGCGGTCGCCCAGCGCGGCAACCACAGCCCGTCCGCGGTGTCGCAGCAGCTGGCCACGCTCGAGCGCGAGACCCGCACCGCCCTGCTGGAACGCACCGGACGCCGGGTGCGGCTGACCGCGGCCGGGGTGCTGCTGGCCGGCCGGGCCCGCGAGATCCTGGCCGCCATGGACGCGGCCGAGGCCTCGCTGCGCGCGATGGCCGACGACCCGGCCGGATCGGTCACGCTGGGGGTGTTCCAGAGCGCGGTGTCGGCGCTGGCCGAGCCGGCCGTCGAACGGCTGGCCGCGCGGCACCCCGACGTCACGGTGCTGCTGTGGGAGCTCGAACCGCACGTGAGCATGCCCGCCCTGCGCCGCGGCGAGGTCGACGTCATCATCACGACCACCGACTTCGCCGGGGCCGAACTCGACCCGGCGATCGATCTGGTGCCACTGGCCGAGGACGAGGTCGTCGTCGTGCTGCCCGCCGGGCATCCGCTGGCCGCCCTCGAAGCGATCGACCTGGAGGCCTGCGCCGACCAGCGGTGGACGTTCGACGTGGCCGGGTCGTACATGTCGGAGCTGGCCACCCGCCTGTGCCGCGAGGCCGGTTTCGAGCCGTCGGTGATCTGCCGGTTCAACAACTACATGATCGCGCTGCGGCACGTGGAGCGCGGCCGCTCGATCACAATGCTGCCCAGCCTGGCCGTGGACGCGCGCTACCAGGTGGTCACGCGGCCGTTGTCGCCCCCGGTGACCCGCCGCATCATGGCGGCGGCCCGGCGGCCCTCGACACCCCGGCCCGAGATCACGGCCGTGCTGACGGCCCTGCGCAGTCAGTAGGCCGCTCAGCCCAGCTGAGGCAGCAGGGCCGACCAGGCGTTCTCGGCGGCCCCCGCGATCGGGCCGTCGGCGCCCAGGGCCGCGGCGACCAGCGGCGGAGGGGACTTGCGGCGGATCGCCATCAGCCCCGACTGGTAGGCCGAGTGGAGTTCGGCCGGGGCGGCGGCCAGCAGGTCGGCGGCGATGCTGCCCAGCGTGACCAGGTCGGCGTCCAGACCGTTGACCAGGCCGGCGATGCCCCGGCCGAGGGCGGCGGCGACCACGCCCACGGCGGCGCGCTCGTCGGAGCCGGGCGAGGCGATGACCTTGCGGGCATAGGTGACCGGGTCGCGCGGTGGGCTCTGACCCAGGAAGCGGGCCAGAGCGGTGCCGTCGACGGCCGTGCCCCAGCAGCCGCGGGCGCCGCACGGGCAGACGACCGCGGGGTCGCCGAAGGGCATGTGGCCGAACTCGCCGCTGGCACCGGTCGCGCCGATCAGCAGATGGCCCCGGTCGACGACGGCGCCGCCGAGGCCGCCTTCGATGCGGACGTGCAGGGCCACCGAGGCCCCGGTCGCCGCCCCGCGGGCCGACTCGGCCGCCGCGGCCAGGCTGGCGTCGTTTCCGGCCACGAGAACCGTCGCGCCGGCGGCCGGCGGCCAGAGCGCGGCCAGGTCGACGTCGTGCCAGCCCACGTTGCTCGCGTCCAGGTGGAGGGTGGGGGCGACGGTTCCCGGGACCGAGACGCCCATGGCCCGCAGCCGGCCCCCGTACGTCCGGAGGACCTCGCCGACCGCCGCCGTGACGGCCGCTGTGACCTCGGGCCACGTGGCGCCGGCGTGGGGGGCCGCGACCGAGGCCAGCGTGTGACCGCCGAGCTCGACCACGTCGATGCGCCAGGCCTCGTGGGTGATCTCGGCCGCCAGCACGAGCGGCCCGGCCGGATGCGGCAGCAGGACCGTGGTCGGGCGGCCGCGGGCGCCGCTGGGGGCGGCGGGAGCCTCGGCCAGCAGGGTGGCCTGGGAGAGCCGCGCGACGAGCTCGGTGGTCGCGCCGGTGCCGATGCCGAGCCGGCGGGCGGCGTCGGCGCGGGTGATGCCGGGGTGCGTGTGGGCCACCCGGAGCAGCTCGCTGGAGCGAGTCGTCACAGTCGTCTCCCTTCTTTTACTCGAATCAAGAGCATATTGTTCGGAGGTGAACATGAACCGCCCGGCCCTGGCCGTTCTCGGCGCCTCCGCGTTCTTCTACGTGACAGCGGAGACGCTTCCGGTGGGGCTGCTGCCCGAGATCTCCCAGGGTCTCGACGTGCCCGAGTCCGACGTCGGCCTGCTGCTGACCAGCTATGCCGTGGTCGCGGCGGTCAGCACCATCCCGCTGACCGCGCTGACGATGCGGGTGCCGCGGCACGTGCTGATCGCGGTCACCATGGCGATCTTCGTGGTGTCGCAGGCCGCGGCCACGTTTGCGCCGACCTTTGAGATCCTGGCCGGGGCGCGGCTCATCTGCGCGCTGGCCCACGGCGTCTTCTGGTCGGTGATCGGGCCGGTCACCGCTCGCCTGGCGCCGCCGGGGCAGGCCGGTCGGGCGACCGCCCTGGTCTTCGTGGGCAACTCGCTGGCCATCGTGCTGGGTGTGCCGCTGGGTACGGCGCTGGGTCAGTGGCTGGGCTGGCGCGCGGCCGTCGGAGCGGTCACCATCGGCGGCGCGATCTGCGTGATCGGCCTGCTCAAGGTGCTGCCCAAGCTGCCGCCGCGCCCGCACGACCTCGCGGTGCGTCCGGCCGCCCAGTTGCGGTCCGCGGTTTCCCTCGTACGGGATCCGCAGGTCGCCCTGCTCTGCGCGATCACCGCCGTGCTGGTGATCGGCCACTTCGCGGCGTACACGTACATCGCCCCGCTGGTGCGCCGGGACGCCGGCCTCGAGGGCGCGGGCCTGAGCCTGCTGCTGCTCGGGTACGGCGCGGTCGGGCTGGTCACCAACTTCGCGGTGGGCCGGCACGTCGACCGGCGCCCGGGCACCGTGCTCGTCACCCTGCTCGCCGTGCTGGCCGTCTCGGCCGGGCTGCTCGCGCCGGTGCTGGGGCTGGTGCCGACCGTGATCGTCACGCTGCTGTGGGGCGGCGCGTTCACCGCCATCCCGGTGATCCTGGCCGCCGCGCCGCTGCGGATCGCGCCCCGGGCCCGCGACGCGGCGTCGGCCCTCTATGTGGTCGCCTTCCAGATCGGGATCGGCGGCGGCGCCCTGCTCGGCGAGCGCCTGGTGCGGACCGGCAACCTGGGCGTGCTGCCGCTGGTGACCGCCGCGCTGGCCGTCGGCGCGGTGGCGCTCGTGCTCACGGCCGGTCGCCGGGTCTTCCCCGCCCGTCTGAGCGAGGAAGACCATCACCGCACCGAGGCGCAACTCGTGCCTTAGTGCTTCAGAGCCACTTCGGCCGCGGCCAGGAAGGCATCGTTCTCTTCGGGCGTGCCGATGGTCACCCGTACGCCGTCACCCTGGAACGGCCGCACGATGATCCCCCGCGACTCGCAGACCTGCGCGAACGCGGCCGAGTCGGCGCCCAGCGGCAGCCACACGAAGTTGGCCTGGCTGCCGGGCACGCCGACGCCGAGCTTGCGGACCGCCTCGGTGACCCGGTCGCGCTCGGCCACCACCAGCGCGCACCGGCGGCGGACCTCGTCCTCCTGGGCCAGCGCGGCGATCGCCGCGGCCTGGGCCACCAGGCTGGTCGAGAACGGGGTGAGCACCTTGCGGATCGCCCCGGCCACCTCGGGCTGGGCCACCAGGTAACCCATCCGCAGACCGGCCAGGCCCCACGCCTTGCTCATGGTCCGCAGCACCAGCACGTTGGGCCGGTCGCCGTAGGTCGCCACCCCGTCCGGCACGTCGAGGTCGGTCACCAGTTCCCGGTACGCCTCGTCGAGCACGATCAGCACGTCGGACGGCACGGCGGCGATGAACCGGTCGAGCTCGGCCTTGCGCACGCTGGTGCCGGTCGGGTTGTTCGGGTTGCAGACGATCACGAGCCGGGTCCGGTCGGTGATCGCGTCGGCCATCGCCCGCAGGTCGTGCCCGTGGTCGCCGGTGTTGGGCACCCGCACGCTGGTCGCGCCGGCGCCGGCCGCGATGATCGGGTACGCCTCGAACGAGCGCCACGCGTAGACGATCTCGTCGCCCGGCATGCAGGTCGCCTTGACCAGGATCTCGGCCAGCGCGACCGAGCCGCAGCCGGTCACGATGCGCTCGGGGGCCACGCCGAGCTTGGTGGCCAGCGTGTCCCGCAGCGCCACCGCGCCCATGTCGGGGTAGCGGTGCGAGTGGAGCATCGCGTCGGCCACCGCCTCGGCCACCCCGGGCAGCGGCCCGTACGGGACCTCGTTGCTGGCCAGCTTGATCGCTTCGGCGATGCCCAGCTCGCGGGTCAGGTCGGCCAGGTTGCGGCCAGGGACGTAGGCCGGAAGGTTGTCCAGGTCGGCACGGGTCAGGCGGGGAGACACAGTCTTAAGTCCGATCATGGGTGTGGGAGCCGTTGCCGCCACTTCCCGTGGTGGCGTCGACCGGTTGACGATCGTCCGGAGGCAGCGCGATCACGACCGTGCGCGCCGTCTTGTCGTGGAACGCCTGGCGCAGTTGCTGGTCGAAGACCGGCGAGATGCAGTCGATCAGCTGCAGCACGAAGCCGATGCCCGCGCAGCCCCAGGCCGGGGTCCACAAACCGAGACGGGCCCAGCGGCCGAACGCGCGGCCGAAGCCCAGCGGCTCGGTGTTCTCGACCGCCACGACCTTGATCCGCATGATGCGCTTGCCCAGCGTCTGACCGGTGTTGCCGATCGACGGGGCCTCGTAGACCAGCCAGAGCAGGGTGGCCACGATCAGCATGGCCCAGAGCAGGCCGTCCATCCGCCCGGAGGCCGGCACGTCGAACGCGCTGCCGCCGTTGGCCATCTCGTCGAGGCTCGCCCTGTACAACGGCACGAACTCTTTGGCGAACTCGTAGAAGAAGTAGCCGTTGACCACGACGTTGAGCAGCAGCACGGCGAGGATGTCGAGCAGCCGGGCGACCAGGCGCGGACCCAGCCCGGCCAGCGCGTAGCCGTGCGGGCGGGCCTGGACCGGCGGAAACATCCCGGCCCGCATGCCCGGGGGCATCTGCTCCCAGCCCGGAGGCGGCTGCCAGCCGGGCGGGGGTTGCGAGCCGGGCGGAGGCTGCCAGCCCGGGGGCGGCTGCCAGCCCGGCGGGGGCGGGGGCTGCGGACCCCATCCGGGCGGCGGGGCCGGCTGCGACTGCGGTGGCGCCGGCGTGACCGGGGCGGGCGTGGCCGGAACGGGCGGGGTGGCCGCGGGCGGCTCCTCCTCGACCGGGGGCGGGCCGTCCGGCGGCACGGCGTCGGCCGGGATCGCCTTGCCCAGCCAACCCTCACCGTCCCAGTAACGCTGGGTCTCGGGGTCGGCCGGGTCCTTGTACCAACCGGCGGGCAGCGAGCTCATGGAGAAACCTTAACGACCACGGTGCGGGCGAACTTGTCGTGCAGGGTCTGCTGGTACGGCTTGTCCCGGAGTTGCCACAATCCGTCGACCCAGCTGAAGAACGGCACCACCATGCCGCCGCCGTACTCGACCAGGTAGCGCTTGGCCGCCATACCGCGCGTAAGGCGCAGGGCCGGATCGAGCGGGACAATCCGGATCTTCATCGCCTTCTTCCCCAGTGTCTGGCCGCTGCGGTGCATGTACTCCACCGCGTAGACGAAATAGAGCAGCATCATCACGACGAAGAAGCCGATCTCGAGCAGCAGGAACGGCAGGAAGTATTCGGCGAAGACGGCGTCGAAGTCGGGCTCGGGGCCGTACGGATCCGGAAAGTCGATCCGCAGGAAGATCACGAGAAAGGCCGGGATGAACAGGACGAAGCCCACCGCCGTGAGCAGGGCCATGTCGATCATGTAGGCCAGCAGTCGCTGCGGGAACTCGGCCAGCGGCACCCCCGCCGGGCTCAGCGGCGGGGGTGGCGGCATGGCGGGCCAGGGGTGATAGCCCTGCGGTGGTGGCTGAGTCACGCGACCAGTGTCACAGATTGCCGCGCAGCTCCTGCTCCCGCTCGATCGCCTCGAACAGCGCCTTGAAGTTGCCCTTGCCGAAGCCGAGCGAGCCGTGCCGCTCGATCAGCTCGAAGAACACGGTCGGCCGGTCCTGCACGGGCGCGGTGAAGATCTGCAGCAGGTAGCCGTCCTCGTCCCGGTCGACCAGGATCTTGCGGCGCTGCAGCTCCTCGATCGGCACGCGCACGTTGCCGATCCGGGCCCGCAGCTCCGGGTCCTCGTAGTAGGAATCGGGGGTGTCGAGGAACTGCACACCGGCCGCCCGCATGGCGTCGACGCTGGCCAGGATGTCGTTGGTGGCCACGGCGACGTGCTGGGCGCCCGGGCCGCCGTAGAACTCGAGGTACTCGTCGATCTGCGACTTGCGCTGCGAGACGGCCGGCTCGTTGAGCGGGAACTTGATCTTGCGGGTGCCGTCCGCGACGACCTTGGACATCAGCGCCGAGTAGTCGGTGGCGATGTCGTCGCCGATGAACTCGGCCATGTTCGTGAAGCCCATGACGCGGCGGTAGAACTCGACCCACTCGTCCATGCGGCCCAGCTCGACGTTGCCGACCACGTGGTCGACGGCCTGGAAGAAGCGCTTGGGCTGCAGGCCGGCGGCGATGGCGGGCTGCCGGTCGACGATCGGCTCGCGGGTCACGAAGCCGGGCAGGAACGGGCCGTCATATCCGGACCGGTCGACGAGCGAGTGCAAGGTGTCCCCGTACGTCGCAATGGTCGCGATGCGTACGGTGCCGTGCTCGTCCTTGAGGTCGTGCGGCTCGGTCACGCCGCGGGCGCCCGCGGTCATCGCGTGCGCGTACGCCTTGTCGACATCCGGCACCTCGATCGCGATGTCCTGGATGCCGTCGCCGTGCCGGGTGACGTGGTCGGCGCCCGGCGCCCCCGCGTGCACCGCGCCGACCAGCACGAACCGGGCGCCCCCGCTGACCAGCACGTATTCGGCGTGGTCGCGGAAGCCCTGCTCGGGCCCGCGGTAGGCCACGCAGGTCATGCCGAAGGCCGTCGAATAGAAGTGGGCCGCCTGCTTCGCGTTGCCCACGAGGAACTTCAGGTGGTCGACGCCCTTGACGGGAAAGACGTCGTCGGTGCGGGTCCCCTGTGCCATCGTCTGCGTCATTGTCCGAGGTTGTCGCAGCTCACAGGCGGTTTCAACATGTGCTCGCGCGCTTGCGCAGGGTGCCTGCTCGCCCGTACGGGAAGACCGGCCGCCGGTGCAATTTGCACAATGTCATGCGCACCGTGGCCGACATTTGCCATCGAATACCGTCGACACGGGCAAATCTCGATCCTTCGTCCGGGTGATTGACCTGGCTAGCGTGTCGCGCATGGCGTCGGGTGGCAGCCCCTGGAAGGGGTACGCGCTGGTCGCGATCGTGATCGTGATCGTGCTGGCCACCACCGGCGTGTGGAATCCGTGGCCCCAGGTCTGGAGCTGGGTCAACACGAGCGAGCCGATCGCCGGGGGCGCGGCCCGATGGCAGGCGCGCATCGGCGGCAGCCCGCAGAGCGTCTCGATCGCCGGGGACGCCGTGATCGTCGAATACCGCACGTCGGTCGAGGCGTACGGGCTGACCGCCGGGGTGAAGCTCTGGGACAACGACGCCGACTGGGCCGCGATCGCGGGCGACGGCAACGACGCGGTCGTCGCCACCGGCCGCCTGCTGACCAAGGGCTACCAGGTGCTCGACCCGCGCAGCGGCGCCCAGCTGCGCGCCGACACCGAGGCCACCGCCGTCTGGACCTACCGCAACGGGCTGCTCGACCTGCACTGCGCCAAGGGCGGCGACTGCCGGTTGACGGCCTGGGCGCCGCGCGGCACCAAGCCGCTCTGGACCGTCGACACGGGCGGGATCGGGTTCGTGCTCAACGCGGCCAACCCCGACCTGCCCGACACCGGCCGGCTCAACGCCAACCGGGTCGACGACGACGTGGCCCGGCCGCGGCTGATGCCCGGCCTGATCGGGCTGCCCGACGACGGCAAGGTCCGGGTGATCGACACCGCCACCGGCCGGGTCGTGCAGATCGCCCAACCGGCGGCCGACCAGCGGGTGGCCATCGCCGGCGGGCGGGTGCTGACCGTGACCGGGATCGCCAAGGACGGCACCTGCTACTACGGCGTGGTCGCGACCGACCCGCCGTCTTCGGCGCCGGTGTGGCAGCGCGAGGGGCTCAACCTGCGTACGGCCGACAACGGCTCGAACTGCAAGCAGGAACGCGACCCGGCGGGCGGCGAGGACGTGGTGCTCGGCGTCGATCCGACCGGCCGGGAGGAGTTGCTGGCGGGGCACGACGGACGGGTGTTGTGGCGCGGCGACCGCGACGATCAGGTCCTCTCGGTCAACGACAGCTTCGCGGTCATCCGCAGCGCCGACTCGCGAACCCTGCGCGGCCACAACCTCAGCCGGGGCCGGACGGCCTGGTCCCGGCCCGCGGGGGAGGACGCGGCGGCGGCCCTCACCCCGTACGCGGCCATCATCACCAGCCGCAAGCCGGAACGGGTGGTGGCCGTCGCGCCGGGCAGCGGGCGGGTGCTGGCCGACGTGCGTACGGACGCCACGGTCTTCGCCGTCGGATCGGGTGGACTCATCGCCGTGTCGGGCCGGGACATGGCCTATCTCCCGTTTACTTGACCGAACTGGTATGCGCTCAGGGCCGTAGCGGTTCGCACATGCCCGGACCGCTGTCCTAGGCTTTCCGCTCATGAGCAGAGGCGCCGCATTCTCGTACTCGCCGCTGTTGCCGCTCGGCGACGACCTGACCGAGTACCGACTGGTCACGGATGAGGGCGTGGACGTGGTGCACGGCCCGGGCGGCCGGCGGTTCCTCACCGTCGAACCGGGCGTGATGACCCAGCTCACCGCCGAGGCGATGCACGACATCGCGCACTACCTGCGGCCCGCCCACCTGGGCCAGCTGCGCTCGATCATCGACGACCCCAAGGCCTCGGCGAACGACCGGTTCGTCGCGCTCGACCTGCTGCGCAACGCGAACATCGCGGCCGGCGGGGTGCTGCCGATGTGCCAGGACACCGGCACGGCGATCGTGATGGGCAAGCGCGGACGGCACGTGCTCACCGACGGCACCGACGAGGAAGCCATCGCCCAGGGCGTCTATCAGGCGTACACCCGGCTCAACCTGCGCTATTCGCAGCTGGCCCCGCTGACCATGTGGGACGAGCGCAACACCGGCTCCAACCTGCCGGCCCAGATCGAGCTGTACGCGGAGGACCCGGGCGGCGCCCCCGACGCGTACAAGTTCCTGTTCATGGCCAAGGGCGGCGGCTCGGCCAACAAGTCGTACCTCTATCAGGAGACCAAGGCGCTGCTGAACCCGGCGCGGATGATGGAGTTCCTCGACGAGAAGCTGCGGCTGATCGGCACGTCGGCCTGCCCGCCCTACCACCTGGCGGTGGTCATCGGCGGCACCAGCGCGGAGTACGCGCTCAAGACGGCCAAGCTGGCCAGCGCCAAATACCTCGACAACCTGCCCCGGCACGGCACGATGTCGGCCCACGGCTTCCGCGACGTCGAGCTGGAGGCGGCCGTCCTCGAGCTGACCCGCGACTTCGGCATCGGCGCCCAGTTCGGCGGCCGTTACTTCTGCCACGACGTACGGGTGATCCGCCTCCCACGGCACGGCGCGTCCTGCCCGGTCGCGATCGCCGTCTCGTGCTCGGCCGACCGCCAGGCCCTGGCCAAGATCACGCCGTCCGGCGTCTGGCTGGAACGGCTCGAGACCGACCCGGCGCGCTACCTGCCCGACGTCGACCTGGCCGGCGAGCCGGTCGTGCAGGTCGACCTCAACCGCCCGATGGCCGAGATCCGGGCCGAGCTGTCGAAATACCCGGTCAAGACCCGCCTGTCGCTGACCGGCCCGCTGGTCGTGGCCCGCGACATCGCCCACGCCAAGATCGCCGAGCGGCTGGACGCGGGCGAGCCGATGCCGCAGTACATGCGCGACCACGCGGTCTACTACGCCGGTCCGGCCAAGACCCCCGAGGGTTACGCGTCGGGCTCGTTCGGACCCACCACGGCGGGCCGGATGGACTCCTACGTCGAGCGCTTCCAGGCGGCCGGGGGCTCCCTGGTCATGCTGGCCAAGGGCAACCGCTCGGGCCAGGTCACCCAGGCCTGCAACTCGTACGGGGGCTTCTATCTGGGCTCGATCGGCGGACCGGCCGCCCGGCTCGCGCAGGACTGCATCCGCCACGTCGAGGTGCTCGAATACCCCGAGCTGGGCATGGAGGCGGTCTGGAAGATCGAGGTGGAGGACTTTCCCGCCTTCATCATCGTCGACGACAAGGGCAACGACTTCTTCGCCGACGTCACCCGCCCCAACCCCCTCCTGCGAATCGGCGCCCGCCCCTGACCCGCGTGATGAGCGCGGACGGGGTCAGGGGACGCAGTAGCCGGCGACCGGGCTCAGCCACTCCTTGAACTGGGTCTCGATCGTGCTGTTGAGCTTGGGCAGCGTGGTCACCGTCTTGACGTAGCCCTTGCTGGCCGCGCTCGCGTCGACCTTGGCCGCCGACGTCAGGCCGGCCGCCTTGAACTCGGGGTTCTGTGCCGCCGCGGTGTCCTTGCGGATCTTGGCAGCCACCTGCTTGAGCTCGGCCGTCGCGGTGGCCTCGGCCTTGGTGATCTCGGCCTTCTGCTTGGCCTCGCGATAGGTGATCAGCTTGCCCATCGCCGCGCCGAAGTCGCGTAGCTCGACCGAGTACAGGGTCTGCAGCTTCGCGCACACGGCCCGGGTGTTCGCCGTGTAGTCGGGTGCGGCGCTGCTCGGAGCGGTGCTCGGAGGGGTGGTGGCCGGGGCGGCCCCGGTGCTGTCCGCGTCACTGTCGCAGGCGGCGCCGGTCAGCAGGACGCTGCCGGCGAGCACGGCCAGGAGGGCGCGTCGCATGAGGGTTCCTTCGGTCGGGGACGGAAAACGCTCGCCCGACGGTACGTTCCGGCCGCCGGATCGTCCAACCCGTGCCCGGCCCGGGGACACGCCCAGCCCGTCCGCGCGCGGCACGCGAACGGGCTGTACGTCCCCCGTTGAAACACCGGCCGCCGCACCGTGCTGGGGCGATGAGTGATGTCATCCACGGCGCGGCGGCGTGGAACCCAGCCTGGCCTACCGCGCTGTTGATTCGCTGTCGTTGCGCTCTCGTCGCCTCCGCTACTGTCGACGGGTCCGGAACGGGGGCTGGCATGCGCTATCGCGTTCTCGGGCCACTGTCCGTCACTGTCGACGGGCGGAACGTGGCGATCACGGCGGGCCGTGACCGCATCGTGCTGGCCATGCTTCTCTTGCACGCGGGTCGCGTGCTGGGCGTTGGCGCCCTGGCCGACGCGGTCTGGGGGGCCGACCCGCCGGCCACCGCGAAGGGCCAGCTGCAGACCTGCGTGTCCCGGCTACGGCGTTCGCTTCCCGGCGGCGCGATCCGCAGCGACCCGGCCGGCTACTGCCTTTCGCCCGGTCCGGGCGAGCTGGACGTGGACGAGTTCACCCGGCTGGTCACCGAGGCCCGGCTCCGGCAGGACGCGGCAATCTATCGGCGGGCGCTCGACCTGTGGCGCGGGGAGGCCGCGGCGGGCATCGACAGCCACGGCGTACGGCTGGCCGCCGACGTCCTCGATCAGCAGTACCTCGCCGTGCTGGAGGACTGGGCCGAGCTCGAACTGGCCGCCGGCCGCGATCGTGACCTGATCGGCGACCTGTCCACCGCGGTCGACCGGTTCCCGTTGCAGGAGAGGCTGAGCGGCCAGCTGATGCGCGCGCTCCACCGCTCGGGGCGGCAGGCCGACGCGCTGGCCGAATACCGCCGGGTCCGCTCGGCCCTGCGCGACGAGCTGGGTCTTGATCCGGGTCGCGACCTGCAAGAGCTGCACACGTCGATGCTCACCGGCGCCGTGGTCACGACGTCCCGTCCGGGCCCGATCAGATGCCTTCCCCGTACGGTCGGTGACTTCACCGGGCGCGACGAGGTCGTGCGGCGGCTCGTGGGAGCGATCGACGTGGCCGGCGACGCGGGGCCGGTGATCGCTGTGATCGACGGGATGGCCGGCAGCGGCAAGACGACCCTCGCGTTGCACGTGGCCGCCCTGCTGGGCGACCGGTATCCCGACGCGCATCTCTTCGTCGACCTGCGCGGGCATCACGCCGAGCAGCCACTCGAACCGGCCGCGGCGCTGCTCGTGCTGCTGCGTCAGCTCGGCGTCGAGAGCGAGCGCATCCCGCCCGGGATCGTCGACCGCGTCGGCCTGTGGCGCACCGAGCTGGCCAAACGCCGCGCGCTCGTGCTGTTCGACAACGCCGCTTCGAGCTCGCAGCTGGCCGACCTGATGCCCACCGCGCCGGGCAGCCTGGCCCTGGTCACCGGCCGCCGCCGGCTGCTCGGCCTCGACGGAGTCCACCCCGAGTCGCTGCCGTTGCTGGAACCGGCCGAGGCGGTCGCCCTGCTGGCCCGGATCGCCGGCGAGCGGGTGCGAGCCGAGCCCGAGGCGGCGGCCGAAGTGGTGCGGCGCTGCGGCGGGCTGCCCCTGGCCCTGCGGCTGGCCGGTGCCCGCCTGGCGCACCGGCAGCGCTGGCGGGTGGCGGATCTCGTCCAGCGGCTCGGCGAGTCGGCGTTGCCCGAGCTCGAGGCCGAGGATCGCTCGCTGGTCAGCGCGTTCGCCGTGTCCTACCGGCAGCTGCCCGACCAGCTGCGGCGGGTTTTCCGGCTGCTGGGGTTGTGTCCCGCCAACGAGTTCGACGCGCTCTCGGCGGCCGCGCTGACCGGGCTCTCCCTGCCGGTCGTGCGGGACGCCCTCGACGACCTGGTCGATGTGCACCTGATCGAGGAGCCCGAACCCGGCACCTATCGCCTGCACGATCTGCTGCGCGAGTACGCCGCCGTGCTGGCCGGCGAGATCGGCGAGGAGTGGCGGATCGGGGCGCTTCGCGGACTGCTCGACCTGCAGCTGCACGCCGCCGTGGGAGCCAACCTCGAGGCGTACCGGGGAGCGGTCTTTCACGACATCGGTGACAGCTCGCCGCTGCGGGCGGACCTGGTGGCCGAGGTGACCGACCCGTTCGCGCGTCTCGAGAGGGAGAGGCCGTCGCTCGCCGCCTATGTGGACGCCGCGGGCCGCGAACCCGAGTTGACGCCGTACGCCTGGCAGCTTCCCCGGGCCGCCTGGCGCCACCTGTTCAACCGGGCCTACCTCGACGACGTGCTCGATCTTCACGAGCGCGCGCTGGAAGTGGCCGAGCGCATCGGCGACCGCGGGGCCACCGCGACCGTGCTCAACTATCTGGCTTCGGTGCATTACCGCCGGGGCCGGATGGACGAGGCGATCCGCATGCTGGAGCAGTGCCTCGCGATCCGCCGCGAACTCGGTGGCCGCAACGACATCGCCCGGGCCCTGATCAATCTGGCCGTCGTCTATCACGAGCTGGGTCAGTGGGCCCGCAGCAACGAACTCGCGCTGCAGGTGCGCCGGCTGTCCGTGGCGCGGCACGGCCGCGACGAGCTGAACACACTGGCCCACAACTTCCAGTGCCTCGGCGATTACCAGCAGGCGCTGCGCTATCACCGGCTGCGGCTGATGGGCCAGCTGGGGGCCGGCGACCTCAGCCGGATCGGCGACACCCTGATGAACATCGCCCTCGTCAAGTACCGCCTCGGCGCCATCGATCTCACCGAGGCACAACGACAGGTGCGGGTGGCGCTGCGGGCGACCCAGCGGGCCGGCTTCGCGCACTGGGAGGCCAACGTGCGCAATCAGCTGGCGCTGTTCCTGGCGGCCGAGGGCCGGTTCGACGAGGCGATCGCCGAACATCGGCAGGTTGTCGGGATCGGCGAGGAGCTGCTCAATCCGCAGCAGCTCTCGATGTTCTGCCACGGCTTCGGAACCACCCTGCGGCAGGCCGGCGACGATGCGGCCGCCCGGGTCTGGTTCGAGCGGGCGCTGGAGTTCGGCGAACGGTCGAGGCTGCCCTACTGGATCGCCCTGGCCCAGGCCGGACTGGGCGAGTGCCTGGCCGGCGAGGACCCCGGCGAGGCCCGCCGGCTGCTCACCCGGGCGCGGGCGGCCCTGGAAGTTCTCGACGCGCCCGAGCTGAGCGCCGTCGACAAGTCCCTGGCCGAAATCGGGAACGCGACGTGACGGCCTGACCCGGCGAAGTTGCCGACGTCGCTCGATTGGGTGGCCGGGATCATCTGCGAACCGGCCCACCCGGAGAGACGATGGGACGGTGACGACTGACGAGAGCGGTTACCGGATCGAAAAGGACACGATGGGTGAGGTCCGGGTTCCGGCCGACGCCCTGTGGCGGGCGCAGACACAGCGCGCGGTCGAGAACTTCCCCATCTCGGGGCGCGGCCTCGAGCCTGCCCACATCAAGGCGCTGGCCCAGATCAAGGGCGCGGCCGCGCAGGTCAACGCGGCCCTCGGCGTGATCGAGGAGGATCTGGCCAAGGCGATCGCGACGGCCGCGGCGCATGTGGCCGACGGCGGCTACGACGATCAGTTCCCGATCGACGTGTTCCAGACCGGCTCCGGCACGTCGTCGAACATGAACGCCAACGAGGTGATCGCCACCCTGGCCGCACGCGAGCTGGGCCGGCCGGTGCACCCGAACGACCACGTCAACGCGTCGCAGTCGAGCAACGACGTCTTCCCCTCGTCGATCCACCTGGCCGCCACCGAGGCGGTCACGGCCGACCTGATTCCGGCGCTCGAGCACCTGGGCACCGCGCTGCTGGCCAAGTCCGACGCCTGGTCCGAGGTGGTCAAGAGCGGCCGTACGCACCTGATGGACGCCACGCCGGTCACCCTGGGCCAGGAGTTCTCCGGGTACGCGAGGCAGGTCGCCAACGGCATCGAGCGGCTCACCGCCACCCTGCCGCGTCTGGCCGAACTGCCCCTGGGCGGCACCGCCGTCGGCACCGGCGTGAACACCCCGCCCGGGTTCGCCCCCGCGGTGATCGAGCGGCTGCGCCAGACCACCGGCCTGCCCGTCACCGAGGCCCGCGACCACTTCGAGGCCCAGGGGGCGCGGGACGCGCTGGTCGAGGCGTCCGGTCAGCTCAAGGTGATCGCCGTCGGCCTCTACAAGATCGTGAACGACATCCGCTGGATGGGCTCGGGGCCGCGGGCCGGCCTGCGCGAGCTGCGCCTGCCCGACCTGCAGCCGGGTTCGTCGATCATGCCGGGCAAGGTGAACCCGGTCGTGCCCGAGGCGGTCCGGCAGGTCTGCGCGCAGGTCATCGGCAACGACACGACGGTGTCCTTCGCCGGCTCGCAGGGCGACTTCGAGCTCAACGTGATGCTGCCGGTGATGGCGCGCAACCTGCTCGAGTCGATCCGCCTGCTGGCCAACGCGGCCCGGCTGCTGGCCGACCGCTGCATCGACGGGCTGGAGCCGAACGTCGAGGTGGCCCTGGCGTACGCGGAAGGCTCGCCCTCGATCGTCACCCCGCTCAACCGTTATCTCGGCTACGACGAGGCGGCCGCGATCGCCAAGGCCGCCCTCGCCTCGAACCGCACGATCCGCGAGGTGGTCGTCGAGCGTGGTCACCTTGAGAACGGCAAGCTCACCGAGCAGCAGCTGGACGAGGCGCTCGACGTCCTGCGGATGACCCGGCCCTAGGGGCCGCCGGACAGGGGAGTAACCAGCTTCCCTCAGGCCGGTACCCTTGTACGGTGAGTTTGCGCTTGTATGACACCGCGACCCGATCGGTCCGGGACTTCGTCCCGATGACGCCCGGCCAGGTCGGTATCTACCTGTGTGGGCTCACCGTGCAGTCGGTGCCCCATATCGGGCATTTGCGCTCGGCCGTCAACTACGACGTGCTGCGGCGCTGGCTGCTGCACACCAACTACGAGGTGCGGTTCATCCGCAACATCACCGACGTCGATGACAAGATCCTCGACAAGGCGTCGGCGCAGAGCCGTCCGTTCTGGGCGATCGCGCACGCCAACCGGCTGGTGCTGGATGCGAACTACCGCGACCTCAACGTCATCCCGCCGACGTACGAGCCGCTCGCGACCGGGCACATCCCCGAGATGCACGAGCTGATCGAGGAGCTGATCCGGCGCGGGCACGCGTACGCGGCTTCCGGCGGCACCGGCGACGTGTATTTCGACGTCCCGTCCTACTCGGATTACGGCGCGCTCTCGGGTCAGAACCCCGACGACATGCGCCCGCCGTCCGACGGCGGCGAGCCCGACAAACACGACTACCGCGACTTCGCGCTGTGGAAGGGCGTCAAGGCCGACGAGCCGCGCGACGCGTCGTGGCCCTCGCCGTGGGGCCGTGGCCGCCCGGGCTGGCACATCGAGTGCTCCGCGATGGCCCGTCGCTACCTCGGCGACGAGTTCGACATCCACGGTGGCGGGCTCGACCTGACCTTCCCGCACCACGAGAACGAGATCGCCCAGTCCCGCTCGGCCGGCCTGCCGTTCGCCCGGCACTGGGTGCACCACGCGCTGCTCAATCTGGGCGAGGCCAAGATGAGCAAGTCGCTGGGCAACGTGATCGACGTGGCCGCGGTGCAGGCGATGGGCATCCGCCTGGTCGAGCTGCGCTATTACCTGGGCACGCCGCACTACCGGTCGCGCATCGACTACTCCGACGACGCGCTGCGCGAGGCCGCGGTGGCGTACAAGCGGATCGAAGGTTTCGTGCAGCGGGCCACCGAGATCGTCGGCCCGGGCCGCCCGAAGGACGTGCCGCCGGCGTTCGCCGCGGCGATGAACGACGACCTCAACACGTCGGCCGCGCTGGCCGTCGTGCACGACTGCATCCGTGAGGGCAACACCGCGCTCGCGGCCGGTGACGAGGCCGGCATCCGCGGGGCGCTCACCGCCGTCCGCGCGATGCTGGGCGTGCTCGGTCTCGACCCGCTCGACCCGGCGTGGACCGGCGCCACCACCCAGAGCGAGCTCAAGCCGGTGGTCGACTCGCTGGTCAAGCTGGCCCTCGAGCAGCGCACGCAGGCACGCGCACGTAAGGACTGGTCGGCTGCCGACTCGGTCCGTGATCAGCTCAAGAACGCGGGAATTCAGGTGGAGGACACTCCGGCCGGGCCGCGATGGACGGTAGGAGAGCACTGATGCCAGGAAATTCGCAGAACGCCAGCAAGCGGGCCACCGCCAAGAAGGGCGCCGTCGCGGGTTCGGGCGGCAAGAACCGCTCGGGCCTGAAGGGTCGCGGCAAGACCCTTCCCGCCGACGAGCGTCCCTGGCACAAGGGTTACTCCGGCACCGAGAAACTTCCCGACAAGACCGCCCGTAAGCAGGACAAAGAGCGCCGCGCGGCGGCCGCCGAGGGTCGGGCCCCCAAGGTGGGGGTCCCCGGCACCAAGGACACCACCTGGGGTCGCGGCGGGGGCCGGGCCTACGGCAAGCAGACGCCGCAGCGTGGTCGGGGCATGACCCGTAGCGGCCCGCGTGTCGCCCCTGGCCGCCGCTCGAACCCGACCAAGGAAGGCCCCGAGCTGCTGCTCGGTCGCAACCCGGTGAACGAGGCCCTGCGCGCCGCTGTCCCGGCCACGGCTCTCTACGTGGCCCAGGGCATCGACATCGACGAGCGCGTGGCCGAGATCATCCGCACCGCCGGCGACCGGGGCATCCCGATCCTCGAGATCGGCCGCAACGAACTCGACCGGATGACCGGCGGTGTCCTGCACCAGGGCATCGGCCTGCAGGTCCCGCCCTTCGCCTACGAAGACTTCGACGACCTGCTGGCCGCCGCCCTCGAGCAGCCGGCCCCGCTGCTCGTGGCCCTCGACGGCATCACCGACCCCCGCAACGTGGGCGCGGTGATCCGCTCGGTCGCCGCCTTCGCCGGCCACGGCGTCTTCATGACCGAACGCCGGGCCGCCGGCATCACCGCAACCGCCTGGCGAACCAGCGCCGGCGCAGCCGCCCGAGTCCCGGTTTCCCAGGTGGTCAACCTGACCCGGGCCATCAAAAAGGCCCAGGAGTCCGGCTTCACCGCAATCGGCCTGGACGCAGACGGCGAAACCAACATCTACGAGCTAGAGGCAGCAATCGGCCCCCTGCTGGTAGTAGTAGGTTCCGAGGGCCGAGGCCTCTCACGCCTCGTAGGCGAAACCTGCGACCTGCGAGTCTCCATCCCCATGGCCTCAGACGTAGAGTCCCTGAACGCCTCAGTAGCCGCCGCCGTAACCCTGGCCGAGGTCTCCCGCCGCCGCTCCCAGCCTTAACCCCAAGCCGCCACCTGCCACAAGCAGGTGGCGGCCCGCGTACAGCAGCTCTGTGGTCGTCAATCCGCGCAGCGGCGTCGTGGTTGTTCTTCCGCGCGCAGCGCCGGCCATCCCGTACGGCCGTGGGCAACTCCCGCACCGCTTCCACCGTAACGTGGGGTCTGGGGGCTCGGCCCCCAGGCAGACATGTGAGAAGGAGCGGTGCACGGTTTCTGTGCACAGGGAAACCCACCTTCGAGCCCCCGGTCGGGATCGAACCGACGACCTCCCGTTTACAAGCAGTAACGCTCTCAACGATTGAGCGTACCCCTGCTAGCTGGCCTGCGCATTCAACGGAAAACATCTAGACGGAAGGTCTTATCTGGGGCCTGTTCCGTCAGCCGGCAAGCGATTCCGGGCCCAGGCTGTCCTGCGGCGGCTGAGCCCGGAAACGTAGGAACTGCACCCATTCCGCCTTGACCGCAGGAGGCACCCTCGGATCCTCGAGGATGGCGATGACCTCTTCGATCGTCGGCGTGAAGACGCGCCGCGTTTCCGCCGCCAGGCCCATCTCCTCGGCCGTCACGTAGCCGAGCAGGACAGGAATCTCTCGCGGGTCGAGGCCCAGCGCACGGAACACGGCCCGGGCGTTCTCGGGGTCCGGGGTACCGGTGCGCCCGCCTTCCCAGCGCTCGATAGTTGGCACGCTGACGCCGGCGGCGGTGGCCAGATCCTTCTGCGTCCACCCGCGGTCTTGTCGTGCCTTGCGCACGACCTGAGCAAACTCGCCGCGTGGATCCTGGGTTCCCCTGCGGTCGTCACTGCTCGCCATCCCCAGAGAATAGTGCAGGTCAGATAGCCTCTGTGCCATCAGGGCTGATGGGTGCTGGGCAAGCTTGGTCCGGTCGTGTGCCATAACGCCCCCTTGCTGCGGATACGCGGTCCTGCCCTCAGAGTGACATAGATCAATAGGTCAGGGGACATCATCCGCGTAGCCACTTGACCCATCACGTGTGATGGGTGCATGCTGACGCCATGCCACCCATCACACGTGATAGACCGGCGGCCATCGCCGACGATGTCAGGCGTGGCCCCTATCCACGCCTGACACCGGCCGCCGTCGAGCGCGCCAAGACCCAGCTGCACACCGACCGGCTCGAAACGATCTACCGGCTGCTCGGCTTCAGCGAGATGACCTTCTGGCGCGTACGCCGCGGTGAGTTCGACATCCGCTACTCGCACGCCCTGCGCGTCGCCAAACGGCTCGACTGGCCCGTCGCCCGCTGCTTCGAGGTCGACACCGATGACTGACTTCCATCGCCAGATCGGCCGCCAGGGCGGACTTGTCTCGTACGCCACCCGGACCCCCGAGCAGGAAGCCAACCGCAAACAGGCCGCCGCGGCGGGCCGCATGCGCCGCTTCCTCGAGCAGGTGCCCGCCGAGATCACCGACCCGGACGAGCGGATGCGCCGAGCCGGCGCCTTGCAAAAGGCGCACATGCAGGCCATTGCCCGTAAGTCCGCGGATCGGCGCCGGAAGGCGGCCTGAGAACTCGGGCCCGGACGGCGCTGCGCCGAAATCGCCGCCGGCCGGGCCCAGCCAACACACAGCGACGCCCCCAGCACGACCGACAAGCCAGCGCTGAGGGCATCAACCGAGAGGAATTGTCTCCCATGTCCACGGAGAAGGAAATCGCGGAGTACTACAAGCTCCGCCGCAAGCACATCAAGCTCGGCGGGATCCCCGCCGGCGCCGAGACGATGGCACGCCGAGGCGACCACGCCAACAAGAACAGCGACTTCATCCACCGGCCCCGTGGCGGTGCCCGATGACCACCGTCGTCCAGGCCACCACGCACCCCGCCCTCGACGCCCTCGCCCAGCTGGGCGGCACCGCCGACGCCATCGCGATCAGCCTGCACAACCTCGGCATCACCGGTGACGCCGGGCTGCCCCGGGCGCTGCGTCATCGCCAACTACCTCGCCACCCTGCCCGGCGTCACCGGCGTCGAGGTGGTCCCCACCCGTGCCTGGATCCAGACCGGCGGCGACATGACCACCGTCGCTCTGCCGGCGCCGGTCACCGACCTGATCCGCTGCTTCGACACGCACGCCTACCCGCAGCTGATCGCGCCGATGACCAACAGCAGCACGCGGGGCGGTGACCTGTGATGACGAAGGACATCGAGCACCAGGTCGCGACCGCCTTCGCCAACGACGTGGACGGACACCGCATGATGGTGCGCCTCGACCACGGCCTGCACCGCCACCTCGTCTTCGAGCAGCGCCGGCACTCGTGGAACAACCGCTTCGAACTGATCACCGTGCCCGGTTCGCTGACCATCACCGGCGACCGCGGCTCGTACACCTTCCGGCGGCTGGCCGACATGTTCTCGTTCTTCCGCAGCAAGGGTTACCCGTACGGCATCAACGCCGGCTACTGGGCCGAGAAGCTCGACAACGGCCGCCGCTCCGTACAGGTCTACGGCGAGCACATCCTCCAGCAGTACGTCGAGGAAGCGCTGGCGGAGTGGCCCGAGCGGTACGACGACCTTCTCCACCGGCACGAGACGCAGCAGACCACGTCCGGCTTCTACGCGCTCAGCGGAGCGCAACGAATCGAGAAGCCCAAGACGGTTGATGAGATCCGTGAGCTGATCCGTGAGCACGAGGAGTGGGGTTCCGGCGTCCAGTTCGAGGACGGCGCTCGCGAGCTGCTGGCCGAGCTGGAAAAGATCGGGCTGATCTCGGACACCTGGGAGTGGGATCTCCGCGACTACGACTACCACTTCCTGTGGTGCCTGCACGCCATCGCGTGGGGTGTCCAGCAGTACGACCGGGCGGTGAAGACCGGCCTGCACGTCGTGCGTACCGGCACCCTCGCCTGGGATGTCCCGCTGCCCACCGTTGCACCGAAGCCGCCGGTCCCGCTGCCGAAGCAGACCCCGGCTGGAATCAAGACCCTCGCTGTGGCCGGGGGTGTCCTGTGATGGCCACGACGCCACCGCCCGGGGCGACCTGGGAAGGCACCGTTGAGGACGTCGCCGACCGGCTCGACAACGGCTTCAACAACATCAATCGCGCCCACTCCAACGCCCTCGGCGCCATCGGAGCGATCGTGCGCAGCCGAGGGATGGCTCCTGTGCCTGCCGAGCAGCGACTCCAGTTCATCGCGCAGATCCTCGATGGCCTCGACCTGGTCGAGCGGCGTGTCTCGGGCGGTGAGCCGGAGTGACCACGACGATCGTGCACCCCATCGCCCAGCCCGAGGCCGACGCCGTCCGGTGCGTGCTCTGGGCCACCGCCCACATCCCGGTCACCGTGCACGTCGACGGCGAGCACCACCTCACCGTGCAGCCGGCCGGGCGGGCCCTGACCACCGGCGAAGAGGTCACCGCGCTGCGCGCCTTCACCGCCGTCACCGACGCCCGCGTCGACTGGAATCCGGCGGTGGCTCGATGAGCCAGGATCGCGACGCCCACGAGATCACTCGCCCCGACGGTGGCCGCTTCATCACCAAGTCTGGCGCGACTCCTTACGAGAACCGCGAGGGCTACAAGGTCACACCGGTGCGAGGTCACGACGACGAAAAAGGTCGTGGCTTCCGCGTAACGAAGCGAGGTCAACGATGACCGCCTTCATCAGCCTGCGCGCCGTCGTCCGCGGCGAGACCCGCCGCCAGAGCTCCGTCGCCGACGCCCTGCGCGGACCCGGCCGGCACACCCGGGCTTCGGTCGCCGAGCAGCTGGCCCGGCCCGCAACCGAGCAGCCGCCCATCTACGCGGCCGTCCAGGCCGACCTGCGCCAGGAGGTGCGCCGGTGATCACCAAGACCTTCAACGACTGCAAGGTCAAGGTCCGGGCGCTCCGTGGCCGTGACAACTGGGGCACCATGCTCGCAACCGTCAACGGGGAGCCCTACTCCGTAGTGGAGAAGTTCGACGAGGCCAAAGCACTCGCCGAGATCGAGCGGGATCTAGCGCCGATCCACGCGGCTCCGATCGACGGCGACAGGTGGCCAGCGCACTTCTACCCGCCCGGCACCTACGAGCTCTGCGACGAAGGACTACACCCGCGCGAGATCGGTGGGCAGTGCACGCACGTCACGTGCCAGCCGGGCTACTGGAGCCGAGGCGGTGAGGGCCGGTGACCGCCAGCCAGCTCAACCGGCTCGCCGCCCGCTTCCAGGCCGCCCTCGACGCCGAACGGGCCCGGCAGATCGCCCGCGAGAACAGCCGCTACGGCCGGTCCACCGGCATAGACCTGCGCCGCGTCCGCGACACCGAGACCGCCTACGACCTGGCCACCGCCGCCTGCTGGAGGTGGCCGGCATGAGCAAGACGAAGCGGTACGTCGTCGGCCTCGTCAACGGCGAGGTGCTGGTCCAGGGCGAGCGGAACACCGATCCCGAATGCTGCGTCAACTGCGGTGCAGGGTCGCACCCCGGGCGCCGGTGCAACGCCGGCTACCAGCCCTTCGAGGCCTACGAGGGCCACCGGGGTGATGAGTCATGACCGGGAACTGGCCGCTGCTGCTCGCCGGCGCCCTCGCCATCGGCATGGTCTCCATCGGGATCAACGTGTGGCAGGCCCTCAACGCCATCGACGCCCGCGCCGGGCTGCGGGAATTCGCCCGCGGCAAGGTCCGGTACCGCGAAGCCAACCGGCAGCTGCGCCGCGAGCGCAACGAGGCACTGGCCCACGCCGACGACCTGGGCCGGCGGCTCAACGACGCCGCGATCGCCTGGGTCAACGCGCCGATGTTCCCCGACGGGATCGGCCGGATCTACCTCACCGACGCCGAGGTCGACGCGCGCTGCGCGGCCCTCGAGCGCTTCCTCACCGACGACTCCGACGGGACCGATGCCCGATGAACGAATACGGACCGGACAAGATCTGCCAGCGCACGAAGTGCACGGAGGAGGGGCCAGCCGACCACAAAGGCGGTGCCCACCTCGACCCCCGTGACCGCGAGCGGTTCGACGGCAACGGCACCTCCCTGCGCGCCGTCACGTACAAGGTGCGCGATCAGCTGCAGGCGCTGGACCGGGTCGGCCGGGAGCGGCCCGAGCTGGCCGAGGTCATCGACGTGGCGTTGCGCGCCGCGCTCGACGAGATCCACTTCCTGAACGGCCAGCTGGCCCACGTCCGGGTCGACGCCGACCGTCAGATCCGTGAGGGCTCGCGGCGGGCATTCGACTGCGACGAGCACGGCAAGACCATTCAGGGTCTCGAGGAGCAGGTCGACCACTACAGCCGGACCGCTGACCGCAACAACAAGGCACGACTGGCGCTGCTCGGGGGCATCACCGCCTTCGACAGCCTGATCACCGCCACCGACGAGATGACGGCGCTGGGCAAGCCGACACCAGACACGGCCGCCCTGCTTGAGGCGATCCGGGTCACGCTGAAGAAGGTCCACGCGTCGCACACCCGGGCGTGGTCGAAGTGAGCACGGTCAAGGAACTCAAGCCGTGCGGCACGCACGCCGCCTACAACCGGCACATCCGCCGCGGCGAGACGATCGACGACGCCTGCCGCACCGAGCACAACCGGGTCACCAGCCAGGCGCAGAGGATGCGCACTGCCCAGGGGCGCCGACTGACCCAGGCTCAGGAAACAGCCCGCAAGCAGGCCCTGGAAGCTCTCGTGCACCGGCACGCCGATGAGTTCAAGCGGCTGTACTCGACCGCCCTGCTCGAGGCGTTCTGCGACACCGGCCTGGACGTTCCGGGCGGTGAGCTCAGTGCCTGACCCGCTGCACATGACCGCCGCCGTCCGGGCCGCCTGCGACTGGGCTGCCGAGCACGGCGAGCCCTACCCCGAGCCGGAGATGCTCGCCGCCTATGGGCAGGTTCTGCTCGACGCGGTCCGCACCGCCCTGGCCGGAACCCTGCGCCGGATGGCCGGCGGCGCCCACGACCCCGTGCTCACCCTCGACGTCGCGGGAGCCCTCGAGAAGGCCGCCCAACTCGCCGAGAGCGTGCTGCTGCCCACGGAGGTGGCGTCGTGATGCCCAAGGCCGGCGAGATCCTGCTGATCACCAAAGCCGCATCCGTCCAGTTCGCGGCGCCGCTGCTGTTCTCGGTCCGCCGGGTCTTCACGCTCGGGTCCACGCCGCAGGGCTGGGTGTGGCTGGCCGGCTACGAGCTCGACAGGTACCGCGACGCGGTCGAGAAGCGGGAGATCTTCGTCCAGCTCGCCGGACTGCGGCCTGCGCCGGAACGCCAGGCGCCACCGGCCGCACCGGTCCGGCGGCCGGTCAACCGCGGGCCCGTGCCCATCCCGAAGCAGCGCACCAGTACCGCCGCAAGGAGCCACCGATGAGACACAACGGACAGATCCGATACCGCGGTGCCCGGCTCACCTCCGCAACACCGCGCCAGCCCATCACCCTCACGCCCCGGCCGGCCTGGATGACCGACCCCGCACGGGGATGCTCCCCGGAGAAGGGCGCCGCCAACCTTTTCACCTCCCACGACAGTCAGGATCTGAGCGACGCCGCGGCGCTGTGCATCAAGAACCGGTGCCCGTTCATCGAACAGTGCTGGTCCTATGCGGTCGAGCACCGGGAGACCCACAACGTGTGGGGCGGCCGGGTGTTCTCCAGCCCCCGGGTCCAGGCCGAGGCCGCCGGCGAGCGGGCCCGCCGCGGGATGACCGCCGACCACGACCGGATCGAGCAGGCCCTGACCGCCGACCCGCGGCTCATCAACAACATGGGGCCGGACGAGCGGGCGGACGTGATCCGGGCCGGGCTGGCCCGCAACATGACCGTCAGCGCCCTGGCCGCCTGGTTCCGGCGCAACAACCAGCAGATCCGCCTGATGCTGCCGCCCGGCGAGCGTCCCGCCCCGCAGGCCCGGCGTCTCGCGGACCTCGACGAACGGGTGCGCGCGCTCTACGACGCCGACCAGCCCGACACCGCGATCGCGCTGAAACTCGGCTACTCGCAGACCGTCGTCTGCGACGCCCGGCGCCGCATGCAGCTGCCCAGCAAGTTCGGCCCCGGCGGCCGCCGCCTGGCGGTGAACGCCTGATGTGCGCGCACGTGTGGCCCGGCGACCTGGATCCCGACGCCGAGTGCCTTTCCGGCTGCGGCACGACCTACCGCGACTAGTCCGAGGAGGACGAACAGCAATGAGCAGATACAGCCCAGAGCGCGCCCACGAAACGGCGCTCGCACTGTGGGGAAAACGGACGCTCAAGACTCGGCTGTTCAGCAAGGTCTTCGTGGACTTCGAGACCGGCTGCTGGATATGGACTGCGGCGCTCGACAACCGCGGGTACGGGCAGTTCAACGTGGCCGGCAAGCCGGTCAAGGCGCACATCGTGATGTTCAAGGTCTACGGGAACTCGATCTCCGACGGCCTGACACTCGATCATCTCTGCCGAAACACCCGGTGCGTCAACCCGGAGCACCTCGAGCCGACCACCCGGTCCGAGAACACACGGCGACAGTTCGATGCGGCCGGACACCCCCGGTCAAACCAGACGAAGTGCAGCCGGGGACACGACCTGATCGGCGACAACGTCCGGGCCAGTTCTCCGCCTGGACGGCGCGTCTGCCGCGAGTGCCAGAAGGACAACAACTGGCGCTACCGCGCGCGGAAGAAGGCGAACGCATGAGTGACCTGGTGAAGATCCCACCGATGCGCCCGGAACCCGAAAGGGACAAATGGGGTCGCTACGTGCTGCCGGACGCCAATGGGCGGCCGCGGTCGTGGACCCGGGCCACCACGGTGGTCGGGACGCTCAAGGACCTCAACGGGCTGATCGGGTGGAAGCGGCGCAAGGTGGCCGAGGGGCTGGCCCTGGCGCCGACACTGCTCAACCGGATCCCGGAGATGGCCGCCGCGATCGAGACGGCGCCCGACTGGCGGGCGGCCAAGGAGGCCAAGGCGGTCCTCGACGCGCTGTGCGACGAGGCGGCTCACGCGGCGGGGGCCGACGCGGGATCCGAGGCCGGCACCCAGGCGCACACGCTCACCGAGTACGCCGACGCCGGTCGGCTCGCCGAGGTCAAGCACCTGGCCACCGAGAGCGAGCTGGCCGACCTGAACGCCTACCTCGATGCCTGCTACGAGGCGAGCATCGTCCGCCCGCCGCAGTGGATCGAGCGGATCGTCATCAACTCGGTGACCGACTCGGCCGGCACTCTCGACCGGATCGTCGACATGCAACGACCCTGCTCGCAGTGCGGCGGCCACCTGAAGATCGCCGACGTGAAGTCGCAGAAGACCGTCGACTTCGGCTGGCTGGAGATCTGCTGCCAACTGGGCCAGTACGCCAACGCCGACGGCATGATCGGCGAGGACGGGCAGCTCGAGCCGCTGCCCGAGGGGCTGTGCCGGTGCACCGGGATCGTCATGCACGCCCCGGTGGGTCAGGCCAAGTGTGACCTGTACGAGATCGACCTGACCGTGGGCTGGCAGGCGGCACAGATCGCCGCCGAGGTCCGGCGCCTGCGGGCGATGTCGAAGTCGCTCGGGTGGCCGCACACCGTGCGCACCGAGCCGGTCGGCGACCAGGTGCTCGCACTCATCCGCGCCGCCGGTCACCCCAAGGCGCTGGCCGCGCTCTATCGCGACCTGCATCCGAAGGGCCGGTGGACGCCGACGCACACCGAGGCCGCCCGGGCCCGCAAGGCCGAGCTGCTCCAGCCCACGCGATGAAGCCAAGACCCCCGCGGTTTGTAGAGAACCGCGGGTCCTGAAAACCCATCCTCTTATCCCAAGGAGGCCCGCAATGGGCTATCTCAACCCCCACTTCCTGCACGGCAAGAGCCTGGCTGACATGACGGCGGAGATCCGCGCGATCAACGTCGAGAAAGGGTGGCGCTCCGCTGAGGGCGGTCCTGGCGGCAATACCTTCGGCGACTACGTCGCGCTGCTGCACTCCGAGCTGAGCGAGGCCCTGGAGGCCTTCCGGGACTGGCGACTGCGCGACCCCCGCAACGGGCCGAAGCCGGAGGGCGTGGGCTCCGAGTTCGCCGACGTGCTGATCCGGCTGCTTGACACCTGCGACGTCTTCGGCGTCCGGCCGTTCGAGATGGACCTCCAACTCGGCGACGTCTCGCCCGTCGAGGCACGGCACCTGGAGTCGTTCGGCGACTGGGTCTCCTGGCTACACGGGCTCACCGCCCAACTCGGCAAGACCGGCCCGGCCTCACTTGCTGGCGACGCCGCATTCCTGCTGCGCGCCCTGGTCACCACCACCGAGCACTTCGCCATCGACCTGGCCGGCGAGTACGAGCGCAAGGTCGCCTACAACCGCACCCGTTCGTTCCGCCACGGCGGCCGCGCGCTGACCGACACCAACGCCTGACCTGCCCGAACACCCATCCTCTTATCCCAAGGAGCACCAGATGCCCATCGGCGTCAGCGCAGCACCGTACGCAAAGTTCAAGAACCCCGGCGACCGGCACGGCGGCACCATCGTCGACTTCCGGGTCGTGCAGACCACCGACTTCGACACCCGCCGGCCGCAGTACCTGCAGCAGAACGAGGACGGGTCGTGGACCCGCACCTTCGACGCCTACCGCAAGTCCGACGGCCGGCCCAACGACCCGATCTGCCAGTGGGAGGTCACGGTCGACACCGGCGTCGAGGACGCCAACGGCGACAGCGAGCTGCGGATCTTCATCGACCCGCGCAAGGGCCGGCGCAACACCACGCTCGAGGGCAAGCGGGGCGGGGACGCCGTCGCGATCGCCCTGAAGAAGGCCAAGGCCCACCGGGTCGGCCTGGAGATCGGCGCGAAGTTCTTCCTGATCCTCGGCGAGCAGGTGAAGGACGGCACCGGGCCGAAAACCAACACCTGGACCGCGGAGTACGAGCCGCCGGCGGGCGGGCCCGGGTCGGGCAAGCCGGTCGACGAGACGCCGATCCTGGTCGGCGGCAAGCCGTACGACAAAGACGCCGAGCTGAACAAGTGGGAGGCGGTCCAGGGCCCCGCCCTGCAGGCGTCGATCGCGGGTGCCCAGGCGGCCCACAGCGAGGCGCGCGCCATGGCCCCGACGTCGGCCCCGGTGGCTGCCACTGCCCCGGCCAGCGCGGCCGCGGCGCCGATCGACGACTCGGACATCCCGTTCTAGTCATGCGACTAGTCTAGTCGCTCGGCCACTTGCTCCCGCTCTCCCGGCGGGCCGGGCCCTTAGCCGGGTCTGGCCCGCCGTTCCGTCCCCAGGAAGGCATCGATGACGATCATCGAGCAGCACGCGGTCTACCTCCGCGAGCAGGCCGCGATCACCGACGAGGTGGCGCAGGTCGCGGGCATCCGCTCGGCGACCACGGTGGACGAACTGCCCGAGTGGGCTCGCTCGTGGGGTGAGCAGGCCGTGCCGGCCATCGTCTTCCCGTGGCGCTCGCCGTCGGGTGAGGTCGTCGAGCAGGTCCGGCCGGACACGCCGATCGCCGCCGACGGGCAGAAGTACCTGTGGCCCAAGGGCGCAGGCTCGGTGCTGAACGCCGCCCGGCCGGTCACCAACGAGCACGACGCCGTGCTGATCGTCGAGGGCACCAAGCAGACCTGGGCGGCCGCGGCGTACGCGCCGGCGAACGTGGCCGTGTACGGCGTCGGCGGGTGCCGCAACTGGTCGGCCGACGGGATTCCGCTGACCGACCTGGCCGTCGTCGAGGACAAGCGGGTCGTCGTCGCGCTCGACGCGGACGCCGCCACCAACCTGGACGTCTACACCGCGGGCCTGCGTATCGCCGAGGCCTGCGCGGCCGAGGGCGCCACCGCGGTGGGTTTCATGCGCCTGGCCGGCGTCGGCGGCACCAACGGCCTCGACGACGTGCTGGCCAAGCGGGCCGAGGACAAGCGGGCTTCGTACCTGGCCCGGATGATCGCGGCACCGAAGCCGAAGCCAGCCGACGCGAAGCCGAAGGCGCGCGCTCGTGGTGCCGTCGACCTGAGCCTGCCGCCCGGGCCGTCGGACCGCCCCATCGTCTACCTCGACGGCGATCGCCTGCAGATCATCAACGAGATCACGGACGTGCTGCTGGCTAGGTGGAACGCCTCGCGGCTGTTCTGTCATGGCGAGAAACTGAGCCAGCTCAAGGGCCAGGCGATGGAACCGATCACCGAGGGATCCTTCCTCGACATCCTGGCCCAGACCGCGCGGACCGCGAAGCGGGTCGTCGGGCGCGATGGCGAGCAGGCCGGGATGACCGACGTCTGGGCCGACGCGCAGACGGTCAAGGTCGTGTTGAGCCGCTCCGACCGGTTCACCGAGCTCGACCTGATCGCGCGCTCGCCGTTCGTACGCCCCGACGGCACCATCTGCAGCTCCAACGGCTACGACGAGGCCACGCGCACGATGGTCGTCATGGACCCCGACCTGGTCGGGATCGAAGTGCCCGACGAGCCCACCGCCGACGAGATCGCCCAGGCCCGCAAGCTGATCCTCGACGAGTGGCTCGGCGACTTCCCGTTCCCCGACGAGGCCAACCGCGCCAACGCTCTCGCGCTCGTGCTGACGCCCTTCGTGCGCTCCATGATGTATGTCGTCCCCCTCGCGGTTATCGACGGCCTGGCGCCGGGCGTCGGCAAGAACCTGCTCGTCGACTGCATCCTGCTGATGTTCCTGGGCGAGAAGCCGCAGATGATGGGCTACAACCGCGACGACGACGAGTTCCGCAAGCAACTCACTTCGGCCTTCATGGCCGGCCCCGAGGTGCTCGTCTTCGATGAGGCCCACCAACTCGACGGGCCGTCGCTGGCCCGCGCGCTGACTGGGGCGTACTGGAAAGACCGCTTGCTGGGCGGCAACAACATGAAGGGCTACCCGAACCGAGCCACCTGGATCTCACTGGGCAACAACGTCCGGGTCGAGGGTGACGTCTTCCGCCGGGTCTACCGCATTGCCCTGCGGCCGCGGGAGGCCAACCCCGAGGACCGCGACACCCAGAGCTTCCGGCACCCCCACCTCGAGGACTGGACCCGGGTCAACCGGGCGGAACTGATTCGTGCCGCCCTGCTGCTGGTGCGCGCATGGTTCGCCGCCGGCAAGCCGCGGCCGGCGAACGGGGTCACCTTCGGGTCGTTCGAGAAATGGGCCGAGACGCTCGGAGGGATCGTCGAGACCGCAGGCCAGCCGGAGTTCCTCGGCAACCTGCGGGCCTGGCGATCAGAGAGCAATCTGGCCTCCGGTTACTGGGCAGCTCACCTCGCGTGGCTACGCGACACCTTCGACTGCGCCGAGTTCACCGCTCGCGAGGTCCGGGCCAAGCTGCAGGCCGACAGCAGCGATGCCGAGTATCCGCCGATCTCTGCTGATATCGCTGACAAAGTGGCGTATCCAAAGGCGCTGGGAGAGGCCTACGCCCGCTACCGCGACCGGTCGTTCGGCGGTCTGCGACTGCGCCGGCCGCTCACCATCGACGGCAAGCCGAAGGAGGCTCGGGGCGGTCGCGCGCTCTGGGCAGTCGAGCCGGATGAGGCCGAGGGTCCGAATAGTGCCGTTGTGCCGGAAAATCCGGTGGGTCCGGAGGGACCGGAGGAGGCTCCTAACCCAACACATGCGAGAAACACTCTCTCTGATGCGCGCGTGCATGAAGCGCACGTGTCACGCATAGGGCCGGGATCTGAAGCCCCCTCCCTTCCCTCCCCTCCCTCCAACCAGCAGAATTCGTCGGAAGTCGGGCGCGACTCATCCGAGAACCGGCAGTATTCCGGCACAACGGCAGAAGTCGCGCTCTCCGCTCCCGAGGAGCCGTGGGACGGCGTCGAGCAGCCGAGCCTGTTCTCCGGAGAACAGGCTGCAGCCGAGCCGGACCCGGCTGTGGCGGTCGACCTCTCCACCTGGACGACCGACGGCGACATCGAACTGCCCGAGGGCGTGCTCGTCTTCGACATCGAGTCGGCCGACGCCTTGCTCTGGCCCGTGCGTCAGGGCTTCATCCGGATCACCGGGGTGCAGCAGGGCAAGACCATCCGGGTCTACGACGACGCGGCCGAGGTGGCCGGCCTGCTCCGCGAGGCCAAACTGATCATCGGCCACAACCTGATGGGTTTCGACCTGCTCGCCTTCGCCCTGCACCACGGCGTCGACATCCACGACCTGGCCGAGCAGGGCCGCCTGATCGACACGATGCTCACCGAGGTCGTCGTCAACCCGCCCGAGGCACGCACCAAGCAGGGCCAGATCATGCGCGCGCTCGGCCTCGACGCCCTCGGCGCGGCCAAAGACCTCGGCGCCAAGAGCCACGACCTCAAGGCCCTGGCCAAGCAGCACGGCGGCTTCGACCAGATCCCGGTCACTGACCCCGAATACGTCGCCTACTGCGCCCAGGACGTCAACCTGACCGCCCGGATCGCCCAGGGACAGAAGCGCACCGCCTACGCGAAGCGCGAGCACCGCGTCGCCGCGATCGCCGCTCAGATCCGCCTGAACGGCTTCCGGGTCGACCGCGACCTGCTCGCTGAGCGCGTGGCCCAGGGCGAGGCCCTGCGAGCCCGGCGGCTGGCCGAGCTGCAGGACCGCTACGGACTGCCGATGACCCTGCCCAACGGCAAGCCGGCCAAGAGCCCGCACGCCACCAAGGAGGGCAAGGCCGCGATCGAGCGCGCCTTCAACGACCTGGGCGTCGAGCTCGAGCGCACCAAGTCCGGTGGGCCGGCTTTCGGCAAGGAGGCTCGCGAGGAGATGATCGAGCGCTACGCCGACCGCCCCGACGTGCTCGAACTGATCGACACCGTCGGCTCGCTGCTCGGCATCCGCACCGTCTACGGCACCGTCGAGCGCTGCCTGATCGGCGACCGCGTCCACCCGGACATCACGATGTTCCAGGCATCGGGCCGCTGGTCCATCACCGAGCCCGGCCTGACCGTCATGGGCAAGCGTGGCGGCAAGCACGTCGAGCGGGAGATCTTCCTCCCCGAGCCCGGTCACGTGATCATCTCCGCTGACCTCTCCCAGGTCGACGCCCGCGCCGTGGCCGCCTGGTGCCAGGACCCGGCCTACCTCGAGCTGTTCGAGCCCGGCCGCGACAGTCACACCGAGATCGCCATGGCCGTCTGGAACGACGCCGGCCGCCGCGAGGAGGCCAAGGTGCTGGGCCACGGCTGGAACTACGGCATGGGCATCGCCAAGCTCGCCGCGAAGATCGGCGACGAGGACACCGCCCGCGAGTTCGACCGGGCCATGAAGGAGCGCTACCCCGGCCTGGTCGCTTGGAAGCAGGACACCGCGGCGATCGCCGACTCCGGCGAGCTGCTCGACAACGGCTTCGGCCGGCGCCTGCGCACCACCCCCGGCTTCGGCTGGACCCAGGGCCCGGCCCTGGTCGGCCAGTCCGCGGCCCGCGACATCCTCATGCACGGCCTGCTCCGGATGCCGCGCGAGCTGTACCTGTACCTGCGCGCCGTCGTGCACGACGAGGTCGTCATGAGCATCCCGGCCGACCGGGCCGACGAGATCGAGGCCCAGGTCATGGAGGCGCTCAGCTTCCCGTGGGCCCCGCGACCCGAGTACCGCACCGTCAACATCGAAGCCGGCCTCGCCAAGCGTGGCCTCAACTGGGGGAGCTGTTACGAGAAATGACCTCCGCATCGAAACGCAAAGGCTCCGGGGCCGAACGCGACGTCGTGACCTACCTGCGCGCTCACGGGTTTCCGCACGCGGAGAGGCGCCTGGCCGGTTCGGCACAAGATCGGGGCGACATTGCGGGAGTCCCAGGTGTGGTGCTGGAGGTGAAGAACCAGGCGCGCACCGACCTGGCCGGCTGGGTCGACGAGGCGGTGCTCGAGCAGGCCAACGACGGCGCCGACTACGGAATCGTCTGGCACAAGCGCCGTGGGCACTCCGACGCCGGCCAGTGGTACGCCACTCTCCCCGCCGCCCAGCTCGTCCGGCTGCTGCGCGCCGCGGGCTACGGCAGCCCGCTCAGCGCCATGCAGAGCCGCGTAGATGACCCGGGCGAGGACGAGCCCGGGCCGGACGCGTTCAGCTCGGATGGGCCGCGCATGGCCCGCGAGCCGGGAGCGCCGTGATGAGCGCTAAGTCGGTGATCGGTAACGGTCGGACGCCCGCTCAAATCGCTCTGATGGTGGTTCGTGTCGCCGTCTTCAAGGCGCTGGAGGTCGGGGCGACCCGTCAGCAGGTGGAGGCGGAGATCGCCGAGGCCGAACGGATTCTCGTTCTGCGCGATGGCGGGTCCGGATCGTGATGGCCTACGCCGCCCTCGTCTCGCCCCGCGTGTGGACGCCTATTGGGCCCACCAACATCTGGGTGCGCTACGAGGCCAACGTGCTCGGCGACAGCAAACCGGTCCGGATCACCGTCCACGAGGCGCCGTTCCGCATCCACGGCGAGGGCTTCATCTGCGACCTGCAGGCCCGGCTCGGCCCGCCCGGCCCCGACGAACAGGACACCCATGACCTCGGTTGAGATCGGCGACCCGACGCCTGAGCACCTGCGGGCGGGCGCCGTGCTGTGGTCACTACGCGCGTCCCTGGTCATGCTGGCCGAGCACGACGTGGCGGAGGCCCGAGCCATTGCTGATGAGCGCGCTGCCGCCGCCGACCCGATCAAGAGCCCGGTGTTCGGCCGCCGGCAGGCGCTCGGCGGGCACAGCGACCCGACCAGCGAGGCCCTGATCGCGCTGAAGGAACCGATCCGGGCCAACCGGTACGCCGCCCTGGCCGAGGAGGTCGAGGGTCAGCTGGCCGAGGTGGCTCGGCACCTCGAGCCAAAGATCAACGGTATGCGGTTCGCCCAGCCGCTCCGCCTCATCGAGCTGGCCCTGCCCGCGATGAGCAAGACGGCGGCGGAGGCCACGTGGGCCCTGACAGATCGGATCGACAGCCGCATCCGCCGGCTGCTGCATGTTCCGCTCGACCGGCAGTTCGTGCCGCGAGTTCGCTGCCCCTGGTGCGACGCCGTCAGCTTGATGATGCGTCTGGCTCCGCCCCGAGAGCAGCGGGTGGTCGAGTGCACGACCTGCGACGGGGCATGGACCTGGGCCGAGATGTCAGGGAGCAATCGGTGATCGAGGTGGCGGGCGAGCAGTGGGGCACGGCGCGGGAGGTGGCCGAGCACATCGGTCACGGCCTGACCGAGGACGCGGTGCACTCATGGGGCCGCCACGACGGCCTCACTCGAGTGCGCACGACCGACGAGCGAGGCAAGCCGAGGGTCTGGTACCTGCTCGGCCAGGCCATCCGCATCGACGTGGCCAAGCGCTCGGAAGGGCGAGGCCGCCCGCGCGCCGCTTGACTAGGACAAGGTCATTCTTCAGACTGCTGGGCAAGCAGAGGTGTATCCGCAGCCCGGTAGAGCGTTCAGCTCCCGGGCTTCTTGCTGTCCGGGGGTGTCCGATGGCCGCCACCTACCGCAGCCGCCGCATCCGGGCCACCGTCCGCGAGCACATCGCCGACGCCATCATCGGCACCGCCATCGGGTCCATCGCCGCCATCGTGCTCGCCGCCATCACCCTCGCCGTACTCGCCGAGTTCGGCATCGGTATTGGCTGGTGAGGCGCAGGGCCGCCAAGGTCTGCGCGTGC
Organism: Actinoplanes sp. NPDC021490; assembly: GCF_055562135.1. NCBI lineage: Bacteria > Bacillati > Actinomycetota > Actinomycetes > Micromonosporales > Micromonosporaceae > Actinoplanes > Actinoplanes sp. NPDC021490. The sequence goes on along the minus strand of NZ_JBVHFW010000005.1, from coordinate 536,723 downwards.
ACAGGTTGCCCTGCCCACCCCGGTAGCTGCCCTGCCATCGTGGCTGTCGGCCGCTGTGCCGACTGTGCCCGGGTCGCCGATGCCAGGCGTGGTCGACGCCAGGCCCGTGGCTACGGCAAGCAGCACGAGCAGGCCCGAGCCAAGCTGTTGCGCACCTGGGTACCTGGCACGCCATGCCCCAAGTGCAACTCGCCGCAGTGGGATCCCGCCGTGCTGGACGCAGGGCACAGCGTGGACCTCCGCACCAACCCTGATGCTGTCGCTGACCAGCTCGAATGTCGACCGTGCAACCGAGGATGGAGGCGAGGACAGTGAGCGCCACCGAGAACGCGATCGACGAGGCCATCACCGCTCACGCCAAGGCTGATGGTGAGACGGGAGTGGTCACGGGATGGGTCGTCATCGCTGCCGTCGTCGACCACGACGGAGATGACGAGACCTCGGGTGTCCGCATCATCTACCCCGGCGGTTCCATGCCATGGCCGCAGGCACTCGGCATCGTCGAGGCCGGTCGTATCCGTATGCACGACCAATACCGACGCGGCGAGGCCTAATCCAAACTCGCGCTGAGTGACCAAGAGGGGTGGCACCCACCCCCAAGGCTCCCAGGTCAGAGGACCGCCGGGGAGGTGGCTCGCGGTCCAGACACCTGAAACCGGTTTTCATTAAGATCTGAGGTGACCCAACGTGACCACCACTCCGAGGGGCCTCGCGACCGGCGGACGGAATCTGTGGAAGGCCGTCACCGACGCGTACAAGCTGGATGCCGTTCAGGAGGTCCAGCTGCTCGAGGCGTGCCGCGCGAAGGACCGCCTGGATCAGCTCGACCAGTTGCTGCGTGGCGACATCAACAACTGGGCGGTCATCGCCGAGGACCGCGACGGTGACCTGAGCTTGAAGATCGACGCGGCGCTGTCGCAGGCGAACTCGACAGCGAACCAGATGAAGCAGCTGCTCGCCGCGATCCGGCTCCCGGACGAGCAGACGGGCAAGCGCCCGCAGCAACGCGGCGGCGGCCGCGGCTCGTACGCGACCGGGACCAAGACGGCCACCAAGGTGACCGCGCTGGATAAGTTCCGCCAGGCCGCCGGCGGTTAACGCCCTGGGGTCGGCTCCCGTCGACCTCGTCGAGAACTAGGACGCGGCGTCCCGCTCCGTCTCCACTTGCCCGGCGTTCGCGTCGCCTGCCCGTTTCCTAGGCCAGACACAGACTCGCTTGCGCGCCCCAGGGGTTTTACCAGGATAGTCGATCGGTTCTTCGAGGTGAGCGATGCCGTTCAAGCCCCTCTGGGACGGTCAGCCTGCGTCGCTCGGGTTCGAGGTCGCGGACTGGATCGCCACCTACTGCTGCCACGGCCCGGGCGACATCGCCGGCGACCCGATCGACCTGGACGCCGAGTGGTTGTCCTTCCTGGTCGAGGCCTATCGGATCGACCCGACCACCGGCCGCCGCGTCTACGACGAGGCGGTGCTGTCCCGGCCGAAGGGCCGCGCGAAGAGTGAGCTGGCCGGTTTCATCGGTGTCGCCGAGGCGTTGGGGCCGGTACGTTTCGACGGCTGGAACGCCGACGGCCAGCCGATCGGGCGCTCGGTCAAGACGCCGCTGCTGAAGTGCCTGGCCACCGAGGAGTCACAGGCCGGCAACACCTTCGAGAACATCGCCTTCATCTGCGGCGAGTGGGGCAAGGACAACCACCCGGAGATCTACGGGCACATCACCGGCGCCCGCAACTACCAGTCGGCCACCGCGCTCTATCTGCCGCACGGCGGTGAGATCCGCGCGTGCACGTCCGGCTCGGCCAGCAAGGACGGCGGCAAGGAGACCTGGGTCTGCGCCGACGAGACCCACTTGTACGTGCTGCGCGAGCTCAAAAGCATGTACGGCACGGTCAGCCGCAACCTCGGCAAGCGCGACCAGCCCTGGCTGATGCAGACCAGCACCGCCTACCGGCCCGGCGAGCAGTCCGTCTTCGAGGACACCCTGACCGCGTGGCGCAAGGGCGAGCTCAGCTCGTCGGTGCTGATGGACCACCGCGAGGCCAAGGGCCGTATCGACCTGGACGACGAGGCGCACACCAAGGCGCAGTTGCGGCAGGTGTACGGCGAGGCGGCCGGCTGGCTCGACCTCGACCGGATCTATCGCAACATGCGTGACCCGCGGATCTGTGCCGATGACGCCGAGGCTGCCCGCTATTACCTGAACCGGCCGCTGAGCACCAAGGACGCTTGGATTGCCCTCGACGTGGTCGAGCGGCAGGCCCGGGCCGAGGTGGTCGAGCCGGGCACCGCGATCGCGCTGGGCTTCGACGGTTCGCTGCGCGATGACGCGACCGTGCTGATCGGCTGTCGCATGTCGGACGGGTTCCTGTTCCCGGTGGGGATCTGGGCGAAGCCGTCCGGGCCGGAGGGGTCGTGGTGGGAGGTTCCCCGGTCGGATGTGCTGGCCGCCATCCGCGAGGCCTTCAGCCGCTACGAGGTGTCCCGGCTCTACGCTGACCCGCACGAGTGGCGGTCCGACGTCGACACCCTCGCCGAGGAGCTCGGTGAGGAACGGGTCCTGTCGTGGGAGACCCGCCGCGACGTGCAGATGGCCGCGGCTCTGGACCGGCTGCGCACGGACCTGATGACCGGGGTCGCTTGGCACTCGGGTGACCCGGTGGTGATCGAGCACTTCGGCAACGCGTACGTGCGGCGCAAGGGCGGCCACCGCCTGGTCCGCAAGGAGCACGACCAATCGAACCGGAAGATCGACAGTGTGGTCGGTGCCGCTCTGGCCTATGAGGCCCGCGCGGACGCCCTGGCCGCCGGTTGGTCCGGCGAGCCCGAAGACACCAGCGTGATCGTGTTCCGATGAGGGAGTGACCTGTGGCCCTCTCCGACGACGAGAACGCGCTCCTCGGCCGGCTCACGTCGACCCTGCCGCGCCGGATCCGCCACAACCGGGTCCACGACGCCTACTACGACGGCGAGCAGCGCCTCGAGCAACTGGGCCTGGCGGTTCCGCCGGAGCTGCGCCGCTTCCTGACGATCGTGGCGTGGCCGGGCACCTACGTGGACGCGATCGAGGAGCGCATCGACCTCGAGGGTTTCCGGCTACCGGACATGACCGAGGCCGATCAGGACCTGTGGCGGATCTGGCAGGCCAATGATCTGGACCAGGAATCCCAGCTCGCCCACCTCGACGCGCTGGTCCGCGGCCAGGCGTACGTCATCGTCGGCGCCGGCGACGTGGACAGCCCGGACACCGGCGACCTCGACACCGACCGCGACCCGGCCACCCCACTGATCACGGTGGAGTCCTCGGACGAGGTGGCCGTCGAGCTGTCCCCGCGCACCCGCGAGGTGGCCGCGGCCGCCAAGCTGTACCGCGACGGCACTGACCTGCGCGCCACCCTGTATCTGCCCGACGTGACGATCTGGCTGGAACGCCGGGCCGGCCGCTGGATCGACGTCGAGCGCGACGAGCACGACCTGGGTTCGGTGCCGGTGGTTCCGTTGGTGAACCGGCCCCGGCTGGACCGCCGCGGAGGCCGGAGCCAGATCGACCGGGTTATCGGCCTGACCGACGCGGCCGCCCGGGCGTTGACCAACGCCCAGCTCGCGACGGAAATCATGGCGATCCCGCAGCGCTGGGTCGTCGGCGCCAGCAAGGGCGATTTCGTCGACAGCAGCGGAAACCTGCTGACGACGTGGGAGTCCTACTTCGGGGCGATCTGGGCGCTGAAGAACGGCGACGCCAAGGTCGGCAGCTTCTCCGCGGCCGACCTGGCGAACTTCTCGGGCATCGTCAACCACTACGCCAGCCTCGTCTCCGGGGTGACCGGCCTGCCGATGCGCTACCTGGGCCAGCTGGCCACCAACCCGCCGTCGGCGGAAGGCATCCGCGCCGACGAGGCTCGGATCATCAAGACGTGCGAGCGGTTCGAACGCTCGGCTGAGGGTGCGTGGGAGCGGGTGATGCGTCTGGCCCGGCGGATCATCGACGGCGAATGGGACCCGGACCTCGGCCAACTGGAAACGCTGTGGCGCGATCCGGCCACCCCGACCCGGGCCCAGGCCGCCGACGCGGTGCTGAAGCTGGTGCAGGGCGGCATCCTGCCGATCGAGGCTGCTTGGGAGGACCTGGGCTATTCGGCGGTGCGCCGCCGCAAGCTCAAGGAGATGCGCGACGCTGAGGCGGCTCGCAGCCCGGTCGCCCAGATCGCCGCTCGCCTGGAACCACCACCGCAGGTCGACGCTCCGCCGCCGGCTGCCGACGAGACCGATCCGGCCGGTGCCGGGGCTTTCTGAGATCGCGACGGCGCACGCCCGCGATCGGCTCGGCATGGTTGAGACGCTGGCCGACGAGGCGCAGCGCGCCTGGCGCCGGGTCGACCCGTCACGGATCGCAGCGACCTGGATCGCCCGGATGGTGCCGCTGCTGGTGACGCTGACCGGCGCCCAACGCGTCGTGGCCGGCGAGGCAGACCGCTACCTCGACGACGTTCTCGACGCCCAGGGCCTTGACCCGGCCGCCGCCGCGAGTACGGTCCCGCGGGCACTGTCCGGGGTGGCCTCGGACGGCCGCACCCTGGACGGGCTGCTGTACCGGCCGGCCGACACCGTCCTGACCCTGATCCGCAGCGGCACCTCCACCGAGCAGGCGCTGGCCTCCGGAAGCTACGTCCTGGACATGATCGTCCGGACGCAGGTGGCCGACGCCGGCCGCGCCGCCGACCTGGTGGCAACAACCACCCGGCGGCAGGCGACCGGGTTCGTGCGCATGCTGGCCGGCAAGTCCTGCTCCCGGTGCGTGGTCCTGGCCGGCCGCTGGTATCGCTACGACGCCGGTTTCAACCGGCACCCGAAATGCGACTGCATCGGTATCCCTGGCCGCGAGAACACCGTCGGCGATCAACGCACCGACCCGAAGGCCTACTTCCAGTCGCTCAGCCGTGACGAGCAAGACCGGGCATTCACTGCAGCCGGCGCCGAGGCGATCCGCAACGGTGCCGACATTGCCAAGGTCGTCAACGCCCGCCGCGGCATGTACACCGCCGACGGACGGCTGTTCACCACCGAGGCCGCAGGCAAGCGTCCGCGGCTGATGCCCGAGCAGATCCTGCGCGACGCCAAGAACCGCGACGACGCGATCCGTCTGCTCCGCCGCTTCGGCTACCTGAGATGAGGGGAGAGGCCATGCGCTGGCTCCGACGCCTCGTCGGCACCGACGGCATCCCCACCGCACTGCACCGGATCTTCCACCGCATCCATCACCTGGAGGAACTCATGGCCACCGCCACTGAGCAGCTCACCGCCCTGTCCGGCCGTTTCGACGACTTCGCCTCCGACGTGCGCGCCGCCCTGGCCGTCATCAACGACGACCAGCTCAGCCCGCAGGCCCAGGAGGCCCTGGACGGCCTGAACGCCAAGCTGGCCGCCCTCGACACCGAGGTCGGCGACGCCGACGGCTCCGACGACCCGGTCGTCACCCAGCCCGCGCCGGACGACGAGACCACCGAGCGGCTCTGACCCGCTGTGACCCGGCGGCCGGGCCGGGTCACAGCACCACTTCGACGTCCCCGCCGTGAGGGTGGGCGATCAGCAAGGAGCAGCCGCGATGGCTGAAGACACCGCGACGGCCGAGAGGGCCGACGAGGAAACCACCACCGCCCAGCCCGAGCAGCGCACCGACGTGCCGCCCGAGGTCAAGCGGGCGCTGAACAAAGCGAACAAGGAAGCCGAGCAGCTGCGGCTGAAGCTCAAGGAGTACGAGGACCGCGACAAGAGTGAGCTGGAGAAGCTCACCGAGCAGCGGGCCGAGGCCGAGAAGCGTGCGGCCGCCGCGGACCTGCGGGCAGCCCGGCTCGAGGTCGCGGCTGAGAGGGGGCTGACCCCGTCTCAGGCGAAGTACCTGTCTGGCGCCAGCCGTGAGGAGCTCGAGGCGAAGGCCGACGAGATCCTCGAGGACTTTCCCGCCAAGCCGGCCGAGCCGGACAAGCCGCGCCGGCCGCGGATGGACCCGTCCCAGGGCAGCCGCGGATCCAAGCCCGCCTCCGGGCGCGAGGCAGCGCTGGCGGAGGCACAGAAGCGGTTCGGCACGAAGTCGACCGTCACGTAACGAGATCAATCCGAAGGGACCCTCATGACCGACATCTCGGTGGCGACGGTCAACTACCAGGTCGAGAAGCGTGCGTGGCTGCTGAGCCCGCACGGCACCGAGCCCGGTACGACGCCGACCATCACCCTCGATGTCTCCGCGTTCACCGCGGCGACGCACTACCCGAACGGCTACCTGCTGTCCGGCATCGTCCTCGGCCGCATCACCGCGACGGGCCTGTACGCGCCGTACGTGGACGCCGCCGTCGACGGCACCGGCACCGCCGCAGGCCTGCTGTTCGCGTCGGTCAAGGTCCCCAACACCTCGGTCCTGACGATCGACGTCGCCGGCGCGATGCTCGTGCACGGCTTCGTCAACGAGAACAAGCTGCCCATCGCCAACGGTGCGACCGGCGGCGGGTTCATCGACGCGAACGGCCGCACCGACCTGAAGCTCATCCACTTCACCACGGTCACCCCCTGACCCGGACCTGCTGAGGAGGCAGAAGCATGGCAATCGTCTTCGACGGTCCGGTCACCCCCGACGCGCAGACCGTCTTCATGCGCAACGTTCCGACACCGGCGGAGTTCTCGCTCGCCGACCTGCTGCCGGACCGGTTCTTCACCCGCAACACGATCGACCTGTCCGAGGTCACCCGCACCAACCGGACCGCCCGGTTCCGGGCCTACGACGCCCGCCTGCACGTCTCCGAGCGTGACGCCGGCGTCACCAAGCAGGTCAAGCTCCCCCCGCTCTCGACCTCGCTGAGCATGGGCGAGCTCGAACGGCTGCAGCTGGAGTTCGCCCGTGCGGGCGGCGGCGACCCGGCCGAGGTCGTCAACGCCATTTACGACGACGCCACCAACCTGACCCGCGAGGTCCAGGCCCGCATGGAGCAGGCCCGCGGCGACGTGCTCACCGACGGCAAGTTCACCCTCGCCGGCGAGGGCGGCTTGGTCCTGGAGGCTGATTTCGGTGTCCCGGGCGGCCACATCGTCGCCCCCGGCACGCTGTGGACCAACACCGGTGCGGCCACGATCATCGCCAACGTGACCACCTGGAGCGACACCTACGTCGCCACCAACGGGTTCGCCCCGGGCGGCATGGTCATCTCCCGGCGCATCCTCAACCTGATGCTGCAGAACGCCGAGATCCGGACCCTGGCGGCCAGCATGTCCGGCACGCCCAGCCTGGTCACCCGCCCGGCGCTGGACAACGCCCTGGCCGCGTTCGGCCTGCCGCCGATCATCAAGGTCTACGACACCGTCGTCGACGTCGACGGCTCCTCGACCCGGGTCATCCCGGACGACCGGGTCATCTTCGTCCCGCCGAACATCGCCGACCTCGGCTACACCGCCTGGGGCGTCTCGGCCACCGCGCTCGAGCTCGTCAACTCCTCAGCCGTGGACTTCTCCTTCCAGGAGGCCCCCGGCATCGTCGGCGTCGTCGAGAAGGTCGGCCCGCCCTACCGCGAGTTCACCTTCGTGGACGCGGTCGGCATGCCGGTCCTGCAGAACGCTCGCCTGCTCATGGTCGCCGACGTCGCGTAAGGAGCCCTGCCATGGCCAAGAAGCTCAACACCTACGTCCACGCCGTCGAACGTAACGACAAGGGCGAGACCACCAACTCCGGCGTCTTCGGCCCCGACGACGACCTGGGCAAGCCCGAAAACGCCTGGGTCGAGGCCGCGATCACCAACCCGGACGTCTGGGAAGGATCCGGCGAGGACGACACCAAGTCGGCCGAGCCCGTCCGGTCCCGTCGCAGCCAGCCGAGGGCCGGCGACATCCAGTAGAACGCCGCCCGCGCCGGTCGGGGAGGAGCCTCCCGCGGGAGATCTGATCGGCGCGGGCGGATCCACATCGACGGCAGGAGTGCGCTGTGGCTGATCTGTTCACCCTGCCCGAGTTCGTGACCTACCTGCAGGTCGCCGAGTTCGACACGGCTACCGCCACCCTCGCCCGAGAGCTGGCCACCGGGGAGATCCGCATCTACGCGGGGCCGGCCATCTATGACGCGTTGACCGACGCTGACCGGGCCGCGTTCAAGGGCATCGCTCTCGAGATGGCCAAGCGGTACGCGCTCAACCCGTCCGGGGTGCGCACCCGTAGCCACGCAATCGACGACTACCAGGAGTCGGAGACCTACGCCTCGGAGACGTTCGGCGGGGTGGCGCTCACCGAGGACGAGAAGGCCCGCATCGACGTCTTGCTCGGCCGCCTGGGTGGCGCATTCACCATCCGGCCGCAGGGCCAGCCGGACGTCCCGCCATGGGTCGCATTCCGGCGGCGGCACCCGTACACGTACACCACCTGATCCGAGCCGCAAGGACTGCATGTGCCGGCGATCAGCACGCTGACGGACGACTTCAACGACAACGCGATCAACGTCACCAAGTGGTCGCAGAACTACGGCACCGTGTCTGAGACCGGCGGCCGGGCGCGGATGGCCTGCGACACCAGCTTCAACGCCTACGTCTCGGCTTCGTCCTACAGCCTCGACTCGGTGTTCTTACGCGCCTACCCGGCCGCCAGCAACGGTGCCGCGAGCGGGAACGTCTACAGCGGCATGTGGTTCGAGTCCAGCTCGACCAACTCGGCCGCCATCTGGGTTGACACCCGGCCCGGCACGATCTTCTTCCGGTCGACGGTCAGCGGCACGGTGAACGACACGACGGCCACCTATGACGCGACGGCGCACGCCTGGTGGCGCCTGCGCCTGTCCGGCGGCAACGTGCTGTTCGACACCGCGCCGGACGGGCTGACCTGGACGACGCGGCGCACTCTCGCGGCGCCGGCCTGGACCTCGACGACGGTCGGCTATCTGAAGCTGGAGTCGCACCGCGACAACGGCACCACGAACTTCGCCGAGATCGACAACGTCAACGTGGCCCCGACCGTGGCCGCCGCACCCCGCCGCCCGGCCGTGATCCGGCAGGCCGTCAGCCGCGCCTCCAACTGGTAAGGAGCCCCCGTGCCCTACGTTCTGGCACCCCGCAACGCGGAGCTCGGCGACGACGAGGCGCAGCGCTGGACAGCCCGGGTCGAGCAGATCCCCGGCTACCCGGACATGGCCGTCGAGACCGAGTACGAGGGCCTGACCCGCGCTGAGGCCACCACGGCGATCGAGTCCCTCGAAGCCGAGGTCGCCGCCGACCCGGCTCGCTTCTTCGGGCCGGTGGGCTGATGGCGGTCTACGGCACCCGTACGGCCGGGGCGATCACGCTGTCAGCGTCGGCGACCAAGACCCTGTGGCTACTCAATCCGGCGGTTGACTTCTTCGTCCTCGCCCAGCTCGCGGTGAGTTTCAAGGCCACGGCGTCGTCCGACACGGTGGCGATCGAGCTGTACCGGATCACCACGCTGGGCAGTCCGGCCGGGACGACGGCCACGATCTCGAAGGTCAACCGGGTCGGTGACGCGGCAACGGCCACGACCACCGGCTTGATCAACCTGACAGTCGAGCCGACCGCGGTCGAGATCCTCGCCGACTGGGAGATCCAGCCGTTCGGCGGTCTCCTGGACCTGCAGTACCCGATGGGCCGGGAGCCGATCTCCGCGGCCGCCGGCCAGCGGATCGGGCTGCGCGCGGTCACGCCGGCGTCGACCACTCCGGGCGTTCGCTCCTACGTCTGGTTCGACGAGCGCTAGGAGGCCGACGTGCCGTTGATCGGCCGCAGCTTCCCCTCCCGACCACGCATCACCCGGGCACCGCTCACCACGGCCGCGGGCACTGCCTTCACCCAGACCGTCGATGACGGCGCCGGCCTGATGGACACCGCGGCCACTTCGTCGGCGTACGCCCAGGCGGCCACAGACAGCGCCGGGCTGACCGATGCGGTGCTTCCCGCCGTCGTGCTTTTCCGTGCGGCCGACGATGGCGCCGGCCTCTCCGACGCCGTTGCCACCATGCTGGCCGCCGCGCACACACGCGCAGTCGACGACGCGACCGGCCTGTCCGATGCGACCTCGTCTGCGGCTACCTACGCCGGCGCGGTGTCCGACGGCTCGGGGCTGACCGACCAGGTCACCGCATCCTCCGCGCTCGCTCGAGCGCAGACCGATCCGAGCGGCCTGGCCGATTCGGCGACCACGGTCGCCGCGTTCACCCGGCCGATCGCCGATGACACGGGCACCACTGACGCGGTGGCGGTCCAGCTCGCCAGTGGCTTCACACGCACCGTTGACGACGGCGCCGGGCTCACCGACAGCACGTCAACGATCTCCGCCTTCGCCCGTACGGTCACTGACTCCGCCGGTCTCTCCGACTCGACTGCGGCGCAGCAGGCTAGCGCGCGCACCGTAGACGACGGCGCCGACCTGGTCGACGCGGTCTCGCCGCAGCTGGCTGGTGCGTCCAGCCGGACCGTGGACGACAGCGCGGGCCTGGTCGACGCGACGGCCCTGGCCCGCGCGGCCACGGTCACTGACCAGGCCGGGCTGACCGATCTGCTCGCGCTCGCTACGGCCGTCACGGTGCCGGACGGGGCCGGCCTGGCCGACACCGTGACGGCGCAACTCGCGAGCGCCTCAGCCCGAACTATCGACGACCCGGCCGGGCTCAGCGACACCGTCGCCGCCGACCGGACGGCCACGGCCACCGACTCCGCAGGCCTGACCGAAGTGGTCGCGCAGGCCCGGGCCGCCACCGTGGCGGACCCGGCTGGGCTCAGCGACTCGACCTTGGTCCAGCTCGCGGCCGCCGGCGCGCGGCAGGTCGACGACACGGCCGGCCTGACCGAAGCCATCAGCGTCTTCTCGACCCGGACCGTCGCGGACTGGCTCGGCCTGACCGACGTGACCGCGCTGGCTGTCGCGGCGGCCCGTTCGGCGGCCGATGCACTCGGCGTTACCGATGCGGTCGCCGTGGCCGTCACCCGGACGGTCGTCGTGACCGACCCGCTGACTCTGGCCGACTCCCTCTCGGTCGCCACGACGACCGGCAACGTCCTGACCCGCGTGGTCAGCGACTCGGCCGGCCTGACGTCGGCGATCCGCGTCGTGCAGCTGACGCTGCGACCCACCTCGGGTGCCACGACCCGGCCCAGCGCCGGCGCGACGACGCGACCTGCGGGCGCCACGACCTCCAGGCCCGGTTCGGGCACCACGGCCCGGTTCGCTCTCGGTGTGACGCCGAGGCATCAGCTCGTTCCAGACCAGTGACCCACATGGAGGGCTAGACCCATGCACCTGATCGCACCGGCAGACGAACGGGTCGACGCCCTGCACTCCGCGCTGGCGGACGCCCGCGCTCTCGTGCCCGACGGCGTGGGCATGGTCGGCTATGGCATTGCCGAGCTGACCGACGGCGACGGCCGGCTGAAGCAGCTCGTCCCGTTCCACAACCTGATCACCGACGCCGGCGACCTCTACATCGCGGGCAAGGTGATCGCGGCGATCGCCCCGGCGAGCCCGTCCGCGCCGACGGCGGCGAACGGCATGAAGCTCGGCACCGGCTCCACCGCAGCCGCGAAGTCCGGCGCCGGGGGTGCGCTGGTCACCTACCTGTCCGGGTCGAACGTGGCGTTCGACGCCTCATACCCGCAGACCGCGAACCTCGGCGCCGGTCTCGGCGTCAACGCTGTCTACCGCACCACCTGGGCGGCCGGCGTCGCGACGAACTCCGCGATCACCGAGGTGGCCATCGTCAACGACCAGTCCACCAACGCGACCAGCTCGGCGGCGAACACCTACAGCCGGGCTGTCATTTCTACGGTCAACAAGGGCGCCTCGGACTCGCTGGCCCTGACCTGGAACTGGAAGGCGCTGGGCGCATGAGCACCAACGACAGCGGCCTCGGCGACGACGTCGCGGCCGAGATCAACCCAGCTGGTGACAGTCCGGACTACGGCCCGCAGCCGGAGCCGATCCCGGCCCGGCCGGCCGACGGGGCCAGTACGGAGAAGTGGGTCGACTACGTGGTGGCGCTCGGCGCGAGCCGGGAGATGGTCACCGCGGAGACAGAGCATTTCGACGGCACGGAGTACGTCACCGACCCGAAGCTGGCGCGGCCCGAGCTGATCGCGCTGGCTGACCGGCTCGGCGGCTGATCAGCACTAGCGTCGGTTGGCGGTGACGATGGCGGTTGTCAGCACGAACAGGACGATGGCAACGACCCAGCCCAACGGGCTGCCGGTCGCCACGTTGATGGCTAGCCTCCGTCTTTCATTAGGCGGCGGTTGATCGTTTCGGTCGTTGCTGGATGAGGGATTGGTGGCCGGGCATGCTGTGTCGCCCGGCCGTAGGCCGGGTTGCTCCGTGGGTCCTGGTCGTGGGTAGGCGGCGGATTCTGTTGTCAGGTAACGGGTTCGGGTAGTTCAGCGAGGCGTTCGAAGGCTCGGATGAGATCGTCGGTCCAGGGCCAGTCCGCGGCGATGCGCATCGTGGTGGTGCGGGCGGTGCGGGTGAGTTTCGCGGCGACGTGCAGCAGCCGGTAACGCAGTTTCTTCGGCTCGGCAGCGGCCAGTGATCCGTCGAGGAGCAGGTGCTGGGTCCAGCAGAGCAGGTCGATGCCGGTCAGGGCGAGTTCTAGCCAGGCGGCGTTGATGGCGAAATGCCGCGACGGGAACCGGCCGAAGCCGGTGGTCTTGCCGGTGCGGATGCGGTCCTCGACCCGGGCGTGGCAGCGGTGCCGGACTTCGAGGAACTGAATCGAGCCGCCGCCGTGGGGTGTGTCGGTGGCGAAGACCTGATGGCGCATCCCGTTGACCTGGTCGAACAGCGTCAGTTGCGCGCCGGGGTGCGGGCGTTCCCGGCGGGAGATCAGCCTCGTGCCGGCCGGGAACGAGGCCAGCACGGCCGGGTCGACATGGTCGGTGAGTTCGACCAGTTCCGCGCCGTCGCGCAGGCTGCCATCACCGTCGAGCGCCGGCACCCAATCCTGCGCGGTGGTGATCGCGGCCCGGATCGGTGTGGTGATCGCGACCCCGACGGAGAACTCGGTCACCAGACCGGTCTGTCGCAGGCTGCGGATGTGTGCGAGGAACTCGTAGCTGCTGCCCGCCGAATCGGACCGGACAAGGATCGGGGTGCCGTAGCGATAGGCGTCCGGGATCTGTTGCAGGGCCTGGCCCAGGACGGTGATGTGGTCGGCGGCGGTGTTACTGCCGGCGTTGCCGGGGCGCAGCATCCCGGCCAGGGCTTCACCGGTGGCGTCGAGGAAGCAGAGCAGCGGGTGATAGCCGAACGTGTGTTTCCAGGTCGGCGCCGCCGCTTGCTTCTCCGAATGCGACAGCACGATCGTCGCGTCGATGTCCAGCACGAACCCCGGCAGCCTGCGGCCGAGCACGGTCGAGCCCGGCAGACAGCGGTGGGTCTCGCTCAGTTGCGCCCAGGCAAGGTCCCGGGCCGCGGCGCGAGCCGCCCGTATGCGGGCCAGCGCCGGTTCGTCGATCGTGTCGAGGACTCGCCACGCGGTGGGATCCGAGGCCACCGGGCCGAACAACCGTGGCTGCTGCCGCAGCACCGCCAGATCAGCGATGGCTTCACCGCCGTCAGCGAGCAACACCGCGAGATCGACGGCGACACGGCCGGGCTCATGCGTCGGCCGACGCTGCCGATCCAGCCCCAACGCCTGGACGAAACCCCTACTCAAACCCGTCTTATCAGCAAGATCGGTAAGCAGCCGGGCGCCGGCATGACCGACCACACCCCGAGCCCCACCACGGACGACAACCTTCGGACGCGTGCCGGTACTCTGCACCTTGAGAGTGCCTTCCGTGCGGGACGATCAGGGCCTTAGACATCCCAGATCTTCCCAGATCAGAAGGCACTTTCGCGTTCCAGGGCCCCACCACCCGCCAGTCTCACTGAAGGCGCGAGGCTAGGCCTGCAAGCACGGAATAAACAAGGCGATTGCCCCAGTTGCTGAGCCCCCAGTTGTAGCGCTTTGCCGGCTTGTTAAGGCTGGTCTCCTCGATGATCCGATCAACGTAGTCCTCGGGGACGTTGTAGCGCGCAGCGATTTCTGGCACGGCGCGCCCTGCAATAAATTCGTCGACCATTCGCCGGTCGGCCTCGGAAGTCATGAACATCACTTTATGGCTGGCCGTCAGCAGTTCACTGTCCGCTGTACGGCGGACCTGCCATCCGTCGAAGGAGCAACCTCAGATGGACCGCGCTGAGGTCCTCGCCCGTGGCCGTGTCGCTGCCGAGCTAGGTATGCGTGACACCTGCGTCATCCGACGGGTCACCGGCGAGACCACCGATGACTTCTCCGGCGAGACAGCTAAGACCTACCTCAGTCCTGATCCGTATTCAGGCAAATGTCGAGTTCAGCAACACCAGGCTTCCGCGAACCGGCGTGACGTCGGCGAGGACGACGTGCTGTTACTTGATGTCCAGGTGCAACTGCCGATGACCGTGGTCGGCCTGCAGGTGCGCGACGAGATCACTATCACCGCATCTGTTGACGCTGACCTGGTCGGCCGTGTGTTCCTGATCCGCGACCTGGCGCATAAAACCGACGCCACCGCCCGGCGTGTGCAATGCGAGGAGAGGACCGGATGATGGGCAGTTTCACTGTCACCGGTATCGACGGTGCCAATGGGCTGGAGATCGTTGCAGCTGAGTTGAAACACGCAGCCAAGGTCGCGCCAGAGGAAGCGCGCAAGGTAGTCCAAAAGGGCTTGCTGAACATCAAAGCCGACTGGCGTAAGCGTTGGACCGGTTTCCCGCATGCACCGCGCCTGCCGTACGCGATCACCTACGACAGCTACCGGATGGGCGATCGAGCCGGTGGGGAAGTCGGCCCGGACAAGGACAAGCGGCAGGGTGCTCTGGGCAATCTGTTCGAGTACGGCTCGGTGAACAACGCTCCGATCCCCGGTGGTGCGCCGGCCCTGCGCGCCGAGCAGCCTCGCTTCGAGCGCGCCCTCGAGAATTTGCCGGTCACCATGCTGGGCGAATCGTGGCGCTGAACCTTCTGCAGCAGCATGCCTCCGCCTTCACCGCCCTGCTCGACGCCGACGACGTAACCCCCGCGCTCGTCGTGCTCCTGGGCGGCGTCCCTCGCGATCCGGTCAGCGGCAAGACCTCGGTGACGCCTCCCTACGTGGTCATCTACATCGGCTTCCGCACGCCTCGCGCCGGCGACGAACCCGACAAGGTCAGCCTCGAGGAAGCCGCCGCCAGCGCGCTCTACACCACCGCCACCTGCCACAGCGTCGGCGGCAACCAGCACGCCGCGCTCGCGGTCGGCGGCCGGGTCCGAGCTGCACTGCTCGGCGTCACCCCGGTCATCACCGGTCGCGTGTGCGGGCCGATCAAGCCCGTGGATGGTCAGCCCGTACAGCGCGATGAGACGACTGGCGTCATGGTTTCCGACCTGGTCGACGTCTGGGAGTTCCTCAGCCTTCCGGGCTGATCAAACCGAGAGGAGCGCGCCGTATGACGGTGCTCGCCGCAACCGCGGTGCCGAACAACACGGCGGTCAACGTGGCCGCCGCGTCTGTCGGCACCGCACCCATCCAGATCGCACCGGGCAGCATCGGCACCAACGGTGCGCTCGTTCAGATCCTTAACGGTTCTGGCGGGTCGATGACCGTCACCGTCGAGGACCCCACTCCCACCGGTGTCGGCAACAGCGCCACCGAACCAGCCCAGTCGATCGCCAACGCGCAGGACCGCTGGTTCCGGGTCCTGCCCGCCAACATCGACCCGCTCACCGGATACGCGTTGCTCACTCTGTCCACGACCACCACGGTCACCTACCGGCTAATCCCAGGCTGAGGCGCGCACATGAACCAGTACTGGATCACCCACGAGGGCGGCCAGCACGCCCTGGTCACCGGCGCTGCCGTCCGCGACGACTACCTGCGCCAGGGCTGGAAGGTTGCCGACAGCGACCCCACTGGCGACGCCCAGGTGTTCATCTGGCACGAGGACGTTGCCGAGCCGGGCCTGGTCCCCGCCTCGGCCCTGGAAGTCCTGTGGTCGCGCCGCCAGTGGGTGGCCGGCCCGCCGCCGGATGGCGCGCACCCGTTCGGCCCCGAGCCCTCCGCCACGCCGGCGGAGACCAAGCCCAGCAAGACCATCGCCGCCGGCGGCGACGTGAAGAAGGAGACCAGCGATGCCTGATGTGATCGGCGACGGCAAGGAGCGGTGGGACATCGTCACCTCCATCTCCAACATCGGCGCCCCGACAGCGGCCGAACTCAACGCGGGCGTGCGCGTCTCGCAGTACATGACCAAGGACGGGGCCACCGGTTTCGTCGCCGAGACCGCGGACGCGCCGACGTCGTCCAAGGAATCGACGTTCCAGACCGCCGTCAACGGCATGATCTCGCTGAACAACCCGCGATTCCGGTTCAAACGGCAGACCCCGCTCGGTTCGGATCCGGCGTTCATCGCGACCCCCAAGGACGGCACTGCCTACGCGGTCCGGCGCAACTCGAAGACCGCCACGTCCGCGCACGTGGCCACCGACATCGTCGACATCTTCCCGGTCCAGTTCAGCCAGAAGGCCAAGCTCGACCAGGACGACAACATGCCGGAGCGCTACGACGTCCCGGTGAAAATCACCGCCGAACCGCGCTACGACGTCGCCGTCGTCTGACCTGCAGCAATTCGCGTTTCGCCGCCCCAGGTAAGGGCGGCTTTTTCGTGCCCGGCCGCCGTCCCGAACCGGTGGCCGGGCGCTCAGTTCGGGACGTTCGGGTAGGAGAGCAATGCCGAAGTTCCGCAAGAAGCCCGTCGAAATCGAAGCCCGGCAGTGGGCAGATGGCAACGGACACCACCTCGTCGGCTGGATTGCCAGCCACGGCGCTCAAGCTCAACTGATACGTGGTGCCGACCCGTCGGTAATCGCGATCGACACCCTCGAAGGCACGATGACCGCCCAGCACGGCGACTGGATCATCCGCGGCGTACAGGGCGAGTTTTACCCGTGCAAGCCCGACATCTTCGCCGTGACGTACGAGGCGGTCGAGGCGTGAGCAAGTACAAGGACAACCGCCAGGACGCCAAGCGCGCCGAGCGCTCCATCCAGATCTGTCTCAAGGCCGACCTAGTTGCCGACTGGGAGGCCGTAGACCGGGAGCTGCGGCGGCTCAACAAGGAGGGCAGCACCTCCTTCGAGGGAGACGGCAAGGGTGAACTGATCGACCGGGTCCGCGAGCTCGAAGCTCAGATGCTCGAGCACACCGAGACCTGGCGGCTGCAGGCCATGCCTCGGCACAAGTTCCGCGCGCTGGTCGCCGCCCACCAGCCCCGTACCGACGACAACGGCGACCCGATCCGTGAGGACGCCGCGCTCGGCCTGAACCGCGATTCGTTCTTCCCCGCCCTCATCCGCGCCAGCGTCGTCGACCCGGAGCTGGACGACGAGGACTGGGCCTGGCTACTCGGCTCCGAGGAGACCGGCGACGACGGCGTGCTCACCGACCGCCAGTTCGGCGACCTCGAAGACGCCGCCTGGTTCCTCAACCGAGGTGAGGTCAGCGTCCCTTTCTCGCACGCCGCCTCGCTGGCGAGCCGGGACTCCGGCGGCGAATAGCCGCCGCCCTTCGCGCCGGCACCTCCCCGTCACGGTTCGAGGGTCGGCCGATCGTCGAGACCACCGAGCACACTTACCACCACGGCCTGCTCGTCAGCTCGGTCACGACCCGCGACAGCGACTGGACCGACCAGGACCGCACCGAGCTGCTCGCGCTGCTCGAGTACGAGGACTCCCTGTGCCCGTGCGGATGCGGCCACCTGCGCACTGACACCACCAGCAACTGGGAGACCGGGCCTGAGTTCGAAGTCACCCGCACCACCTGCCGCGCCCGGGCCGCGCTGGCGGAGGAGCAACGCGCCGCGGCCGAGGCCGACGGCGGCAAGGCCGACAACGGCGCCCGTATCTGGGGAACCATCATCGTGCGGAAGGGGTGAACCGTGCCTCGCACCGTCTCCGTTCGGCTGCTCGCCGACGTAGGGAACTTCACCCGCAACGTCGGCGGCGCAGCGGTCAAGAGCGTCCGGGATCTGGGCGGTGAGCTGGACAAAGCCGCCAAAGGTGGGCAGCTTGACAGCGTCGCCAACGGGCTTGCCGGCGTCGGCGTCGGTTTGGTCGGGATGGCCGGCTACGCGGTCAAGGCCAGCATGGACTTCGAGAAGTCCATGTCCGCTGTTAAGGCAGCTACCCATGCCGGCACCGGCGAGATCAACCAGCTTCGCGAGGCTGCGCTGCAGGCCGGCAAGGACACCCAGTATTCGGCCACCGGTGCCGCAGACGCCATCACCGAGCTTTCCAAGGCGGGCGTCTCCACCGCCGACGTACTCAACGGCGGCCTCAACGGCGCCTTGAGCTTGGCTGCGGCAGGTCAGCTCGACGTAGCCGAGGCTGCCGAGACCGCGGCCAGCGCGATGACCCAGTTCAAGCTCAAGGGCAACGACATCCCGCACGTTGCTGATCTACTTGCGGCCGCCGCCGGCAAAGCCCAGGGCAGCGTCCACGACATGGGTCAGGCCCTCAACCAGGCGGGCCTGATCGCGGCCCAGACCGGGCTGACGATCGAGGAGACCACCGGCGGGCTCGCAGCTTTCGCGAGCGCGGGTCTGATGGGCTCCGACGCGGGCACCAGTTTCAAGCAGATGCTCTTGATGCTGCAGGCTCCGAGCGACAAGAGCAAAGACCTGATGGACGAGCTCGGCATCTCGCTGTACGACTCGTCTGGTCAGTTCATCGGCCTCACCAAGTTCGCCGGCCAGCTGCAGGCAGCACTGAAGGACCTCACCCCCGAAGCCCGGGCCGCAGCGATGGCGCAGATCTTCGGCGCGGACGCCACCCGTGCCGCGTCGATCATGTACGAGCAGGGCTCGGCGGGCATCCAGCAATGGATTGACAAGGTCAACGACGCCGGGTACGCGCAGGAAACCGCGGCCGCGCTGACCGACAACCTGGCCGGCGACATCGAACGACTCAAGGGCTCGATCGAGACCCTGGCCATTGAGGCCGGGACGGCGTCCAACGGTGGCCTGCGCGCGCTGGTCCAGGTGATTGAGGGCGTCGTCGACCGGTTTGGAGCGCTGCCCTCAGGCATCAGTTCCTCCTTGACGGCTATGGCCGGCATCGGAGGCGTGGCTGCGCTGGCTGCCGCCGGCTGGGTGAAGTCGCGCCGCGCTACGGCAGAGTTCCGGGCGGAGCTGGAGTCCATCGGTCCTGCCGGTGAGCGCGCTTCCCGCGGCCTGCAGACCACCACGAAGTGGGCCGGTCGGGCCGCTGCAGCATTCGTCGCCAGCCAGGTCGCTGCAGCCGGTGTCCAGGCTGCGTTCGGCAACAATCTGAATCCACAGATCGAGGCACTCAGCCAGAACCTTGAGCAGTGGGCGGTGTCCGGCACCAAGGGAGGCGAAGCAGCCCGGTTGCTCGGCAAGGACTTTGAGCACCTTGGCTACGACCTGGGCACTCTGGATTCCGGATTCTGGGCCGGCCTCGGCAACGGCATCGGCGGCGTCGCCGAGTCTCTTTCCGGCATGGGCAGCGTGATGGACGAGAGCCTGCAGCACGCCAAGGAGCGACTGCAGGGTATCGACCAGGCGCTGACTCAGATGGTTCAGGCCGGCAACAGTGCGGCCGCCGCCGATGTGTTCCGCAAGCTTGCGGAGGAGGCGAAGAAGTCCGGCGTCAATGTCGACGAGCTCAAGAAGGGGCTGCCGTCGTACGCTGCCGCACTGCAAACTGCCGGCACCGCTAGTCAGGGGGCTGCCGCTGCTGCAGGAAAACTTGGCGGTGCGGTGGACGATGCTGCCGCCAAGCAGGAGGAGTACAAGAGCGCCACCGAGGCTGCCACCGCGGCCACCCAGGGCCAGCGTGACGCCCTCATGCAGCTCAGCGAGTTCATGAAGTCGGAGACCCAGCCTGTGTTCGGGCTGATCAACGCTCAGGACGATTTGGCCGAGGCGCAGACCAAAGCAGCTAAGGCCGTCAAGGAGCATGGTCGCAACAGCAAGGAGGCCAAGGCCGCCACGCGCGAGCTGGCGCTCGCGGCGATCGCCCTGCAGGGCTCGGTCGGAGCGCTCGGCGAGTCCTTCAACGGCAAGATGACCCCGGCGCTGAAGAGCACGCTGCGCACCGCGGGTCTGTCCGAGAAGCAGATCAAAGACCTCGAGAAGCAGTTCAAAAACGCCAAGACGGCGGCCGACGCTTACGACGGCAAATACGAGGCCAAGTCTGCCGCCCCTGGCGCGAAGCAGTCGAAGACGGACCTCGACGCGGCCAGCGCGTCCGCCCGGCAGTTCGACGGCAAGTACAACGCCTATACGCTGACGCCCAAGGCCCGCGCGGCCAAGCTCGCCGTCGACGAAGCGTGGGATGCGCTGAAGGGCTTCGACGGCAACTGGGTCGCCAACCTGAAGCTGAGCGGCTACGACGGCGTCAAGGCCCGGCTCCTCGATGTCATGTCGGCGCAGTACAAGCTGGCGCACCCGAACGCCAGCGCCAACGACATCGCCGAGGACCGCCGTGAGAAGGGCCGCTTCATGGCCACCGGCGGTCCGGTCGTCGGCCCTGGATCGGGCACGTCGGACTCGATCGCTGCGTGGCTGTCCAACGGCGAGCACGTGTGGACGGCCGACGAGGTTGCCAAGCTCGGCGGCCAGCAGGCCATGATGCAGCTGCGTACCGCGGTGAAGTCCGGCAAGCGGGTCGAGGTCGGTGACGAGACGCCCGGATTCGCCCGTGGTGGTGCGGTCACCATGCCATTCACCACCAGCGTGGCCAACACGTACGTGATGCCCCGCCAGCAAGCGCTGGCGCTGGTCTCACCGCCGGTGCCGTCGGGCGGCGCCACCGACGACTGGATCGTGCGAACCGTCCGGGCCCGCTTCCCGGGGATGGACTACATCTCCAAGTTCCGCCCGGGCGCGACCACGCTGTCCGGCAACACCAGCTACCACGCCCGGCATCGGGCGGTCGACTGGCCCGCGTCGCACGCGCTCGCGAAGTACTGGCACGACACGTTCATGAGCAAGACCAAGGAACTCATCACTCCCTGGAATGACCTGAACATCCACAACGGCCGCCCGCACACCTACCGCGGCGCGGTGTGGAACCAGCACAACTTCGCCGGCGGCAACGCCCACGACCACATCGCCATGGCCGGCGGCGGCGTCATCAAAGAGCCCGTCTACGGCTTCGGCGCCCACTCCGGCTCGTCGTACAGCTTCGGCGAGCGCGGCGCGGAGACCGTCACCCCCGGCGTGCACGGTCCTGGGGGCAGCACGACCATCAACCTGAACGTCGCCCTGGCTGCCGGCGCCAATCCGCGTGAAGCCGGCCGGCAGATCGCTGAGCAACTGAAGACCTACCTCACCGCCGGCGGCAGCATCAACGTGCGCGGTAACACCGTGCTGAGCGCGCCGTGACCCTGCCGTACGTCCGCGTCGAGGTCGGTCTTGCCGGTCCCGACGTCGGCGACGTGTTCGTCATCGGCGACCCGCTGCGTGGCCGTGTCGGCGTCGACCCGATCGGCGGCCCGGTCTGGACGGACATCTCGAAGTACGTGCGGTCGTGGTCGGTGAAGGTCGGCGCGAGCCAGGCCAACGAACCCACCCGTCGTTACGGCCCGTCCACCGCGTCGGTCGTCCTCAACGACGGCGATCGCCGATTCGACCCGGACAACCTGGCTGGGCCGTACGTCAGCGCTGGTGTCACCCAGATCGAACCGATGCGCCGGGTGCGGATCGTCGCCGAGTTCAATGGCGTGGCCTACCCGTTGTTCAGCGGGTTCGCCGACGACTGGGTGCCCGACTACCAGCACAACGTGTGGACGTACACCACCCTCACGGCCACTGACGGCACCAAGCTGTGGGCCAGCGAAAAGCGCGACGGCACGGTGGGTGGCTTCGCCGGGGAACTGACCGGCGCCCGCATCACCCGCGTCCTGAACTCGATCTCCTGGCCGGTCGCCGATCGGGTCATCGATCCGGGCACCACCACGGTGCAGGCCACGTTGCTCGAGGGGCAGGCGCTCGCCGAACTCCAGCTGACCCAGGACACCGAACTCGGTGATCTGTTCATCGACGCTCTCGGCCGGGCCGTTTTCCAGGATCGCCAGTCAGTGCTCACCCGCCCGGGCTCGACGAGCTCGCAGGCGACATTCGGCGACGGAGGCTTCCTCGACACAGGCGAGATCCCGTATCTCGACGTAAGGCTGACCAGCCTTGACGACGCAGTCGCCAACCGAGTCTCGATCACCCGGACGGGCGGAACGATGCAGGTCGTGGCGGACAGCGCCTCGCAAGCCAAATACCTGACCAAGTCATACGACCGCGGCGACCTGATCATGCAGTCGGACCTTGAAGCGCTGAACTACGCCCAAGCCCTGCTCTATCGCTTCAAAACCCCCGTCCGCCGCGTGGACCGCCTCGAGTTCCAGCGGCCCGCGTTGCACGTCGAGAACACGTTCTGGCCGGCCATGTTCGGTCGTGAGTTCGGCGACCGGGTCACGGTGGTCCGGCGCCCAGCTGGCGGAGGCGACCCGATCGAGCGGGACGCCCTGGTGCGCGGCTTTGAGCACTCGTCCGACGGCACGGCCTGGACCAGTGCCCTGGTGCTGCAGGCCGCAGACCAGTTCACCTACTTCACCATCGGCGACCCGGTCAAGGGTCGCATCGGCGCATTCCCGATCGCGTTCTGAGGAGGGCCTGAGTGGCCAAGCCCGTCTTTGCTACCAACGACGTTCCGAGCGCGGCCCAGTTCAACGAGTGGCTGGTCGGCGTCAACTTCGCCCGCATGACGAGCAACCAGGGTGTCCTGAACTCGACGACGTTGGTGACGGCCACCGACCTCTCGGTCCCGTGCGCAGCGAACGCGATCTACCGGGTCGAGGCGCTGATTACTTACTCTGCCCCGACCGCCGCCGACATGAAGGTACTGTTCCGCACCCCGACCAGCGCCACGTTCCAGGGCGCCGGCACCGTGCTCGTGGTCGGCGCCGTGTCGCAGTCGGAGATCCAGACCCTGCCGTACGGCGGCAACGCTTCTGAGGTCTGGGGCGGTCTCGGCGGAGGCACGACCTGGGGGTTCGTTCAAGGCATCCTCATCACCGCGGGCACGGCGGGCAACTTCTCGGTGGAGTTTGCCCAGAACACGGCCAACGCCGGCGGCAGCACCACGATCCAGACCAACAGTTACATCAACCTGGATCGGAAGTCCTGATGGCGACGCTGGCTGAGTGCTGGACCGCGTCGCAGGCGGCCGGCTTCCAGCAGCGGGTGCTGATGGCCGTGCTGCAGACGGCTCGGCAGTACACGTCGGAGACGTCGGAGATCATCGTCATCGACCGCAAGCGCCGGACCCTGGCCGTCGCGGTCATGGCCAACCCGACGCCATACACGGTGCCGTTCGCCTACCTGCTTGCCTCGGCCCAAGTGCTCGTGGGCGACCCGGACGAAACCATCCAGCAGATGGTCTACGCCGTGTGGGACAACGTCGCCGGCATCCTCGGCGAGGAATACGGAGACCTGTGATGGCTGGTTGGATTCTCGTCCCTTGCCTCGACCGGCTGCGCGACGATTTCGACGAGGTCGCCCCGAAGCGCGATCGGTCCTCCGACGGCGCGGTGGGCGACACCGCCCACCAGTCGAGCCAGTCGGACCACAACCCGGACGAGACCGGCAACGTGCCGATCCGGGACGCGGACCGCACCAACGAGGTCCACGCGATCGACGTCGACGTCGACCTGCGCCGGCCGGGCCTGACCATGGAGATGATCGTCCAGCACCTGGTCGCCCGCTGCCGCGCCGGACTCGAGGACCGGCTGCGCTACATCATCTACAACCGGCGCATCTGGGCCGCCTCGTCGAAGTGGACGACCAAGCCGTACACCGGCGCCAACGCCCACGACCACCACGCGCACTTCTCGGCCAGCTACGCCTCGGCCGCCGAGGCCGACACCAGTTCGTGGCGCCTCGACGATGCGCTGCCGCCCACCGAACGCACGGGAGACGACGACATGACCAAGGTCGAACTGATCGCGTTCCTCAAGAGCGAGGAAGGCCAGCGCCTGGTCGGCAAGGCCGTCTGGGGTCACGACGTCGGCACCATGTCCGGCGGCAAGACCGTCGAGCGCGCCCACAAGATCCTGGTCACCACGAACACCCGGGCCGGCTACCTGGCCAACGACTTCGCCGGCGCCGTCATCGCCGCCCTGGCCGGCCTCGAGCACGACACCTTCACCCCGACCGAGCTCGACGCGCTAGCCGCCAAGGTCGGCCAGGCCATCCCCGCGGACATGGCCGAGAAGGTGGCCGACGTCCTGCGTGACCGCCTCGCCGCGTGACCGGGCCGTGCCTCTGACTCTCACCGCCCGGATCGGCCGGCGGGGCGCTGCCCTGCTGTTCTTCGCGCTGCTCGACTTCGTGTACGCCTACGCTTTGCTGACCGCGCCGCGGCCGCTGACGGCGTTCTACGCCTGGATGGACGCGATCATGCCGCTGCCGGTGTGGGCGGTGTGCTGGGCGGTTGTGGGCGCCGTGTGCCTCGGATTCGCGTTCGCCCGCCGCGACACCACGGCGTTCATGGCGGCGGTGTCGATCAAGGTGGGATGGGGCCTGCCGGCGCTGTTCGGCTGGATCGGCGGCTCGGTGCCGCTGGGCTATGTCAGCGCGGTCATCTGGCTGGGCTTCGCCGCGTTCGTCTATCTGATCGCGGGAGGTATACCGCCACCGCTGCCCTCGGAAAGGCGGTGGCTGTGGAGCCGATCCTAGGTCCGCTTCTGGCCCTGATCGGCGCCATCCTCGCCGCCTACCTGACCTACCGGGTGTCCAACCGCAAGCTGCGCGCGGACTCCGGCCAGCAGATGATCGACCAGCACCAGGAGGACATCAAGGAGTTGCGCGCGGGCCGGGCCGAGGACCGGACGCGGATCGCTCAGCTCGAGCGGACGCAGCGGATCCAGGGTGACTACATCGGCCAGCTGCGCCGGCACATCGCCGACGGCAACCCGCCGCCTCCTCCGCCGTACCCCGAGGGCTTGATCACGTGATCTGGTCAGACCGACTTGGCCAGACGGAGCACCGTGTTGCGCATGGTGGCCGGGATCTTGTCGAGCTGTCCCGTCTCGATCAGGTAGCAGGCGCCCTTGGGGGTCAGCTCCGGGATCTCGTTGGTGTCCAGCTTGATCAGGCCGTACGACTCAGCTCGGTCGAGGCTCGCGAGGTCGGTCAGTTCGTACTGGCCGGCGGCCTTGCGGACGACCCGGCTCATGCCATCGGTGACGTAGTCCCAGCCCATGACGGCTCCTTTCGTTGAGTGATCTCGGGGTGTCTCAGGCGACCCGGACCGGGCGGGTCCGGCGGTGGCGGGCCTTGGCGGTGCGGCGCTTCTCGATCGTCAGCTCCAGCCGGCACCCGGGCATCTGGCCCCGGTGCATCCGGTGCTCGCGGTACTCGGCGGCGGTCATCCGGACGTGGCCCCGCTCGGCTTTGGCCGGGAAGTACAGCTTCGGGGCGGCGAACTGGGCGACGGTGTAGCCGGTCTCGCGGGCCGTGGCCAGCTCGTTCGCGTGCTCGGCCTTGGCGTTCCGTGTCATCGTCATGCATTAAGTGTACCCCCAGAAAAGCCAGTAGGGCAAGCCGTCCGTCACACTTTCTGGGTACCCATTTATCCTCGACTTCCGATGCTGGTGGGGGTACATTAAATGTATGGTGGAAGAGACTGAACCCAAGCGCAGCCGCGGCCGACCGGCTACCGGCATCACCCCCAAACGCAACTTCCGGATCAGCGACGAGCTGATGGCCGAGGTCGAGCGCCTCGCCGCCGCGCTGGCCAAGCATGAGGGCAAGACCGCCAACGTCACCGCCTACGTGCGCGAGGCCCTGGAGGAGAAGAACGCCCGGGTCGAGCGGCTGGTCGCGAAGCAGGTACGAGGATGAGCCGCCTGAGAGAGGTCCCTGGCTGGTGGTGGGCGTGGCTCGCCGCAGGGGCAGCCTTCTGGGCAGTCGTGATCTTTGTGGCGGTGCACTTCATCTCGAAGTGGTGGTGACCCGGGCCTCCGCCGCGGCGATCCTGGCCACGTCCTCGATCGTCAGTACGCAGCTTCCCTCAGAGCCATCCTCGTGGAAAAGCCCCAGGCCGCGATCGGTGACCGCGAGCATCCCGGCGCGGGCTTGGGCGTCCAGCGCCTCATGCAGCCGCGCGGCGATCCGCCGCTGAAGGTCATCCACGCCTCGACCGTACGACGCCGCCCCGCCCTGGGGATGGCCTGTGGATAACTCCCTGAACGCTCCGGGCGCCGGCCTACGCCGTGATGTGCGCCCCCGCTGCCACGGCGAGCAGGTATTCGAGAAGAGAGCCTGCAACCACCGGCACCCGGAGCCCTACCCCGCTTCGAGCATCCAGTCGCTCCCGCGGCGCACCCACGGCAGCCCGTCGAGCGGCCGGCCGTTGGCGTCGAACGCCGCGGGCTGGGCCCGCCACTGGCCGGTGCGCATCCACGAGTAGGCCAGCCGCAGCGCGAGCTCGCGCGCCTGGTCGTCGTCGCCGAACACACAGCCACCCTGCTGCCGGTCGTCGACGTCGGCCTCGTAGCCGGTGCGCTCGGCGAACCACCTGCCGTCGGCGAGCCGGCCGAACACGACCGAGGTGGTCCAGAACGTCTGCGCGCCGCCCTGCCGCCATCGGCGCTGCCGGTCGGTCCCCTGCACCTGGGCCAGGTCCATCCGCTCCACCCCGCCACCGTACCGAACATACGTTCTAAGGAGCAGTCATGCGCATCTTCGGTCGCGAGCCGGCACTCGTCATCTCCGCCATCGGCACGCTCGTCACCCTGCTCGTCGCGCTCAACCTGCCCGGCCTCGACGCCGGGGCGGGCGCCGCCATCACCGCGCTCGTCACCGCCGGGATCGTCGCCGTCACCACCCGGCCCGTCGCGCCCGCCCTCTACACCGGCGTCATCACCGCGGGCGCCGCTCTGGCCGCCGAGTACGGCTTCGGCGCCTCCGACCAGATCGTGGCCGCGCTGAGCGCGCTGCTGCTCGCCGGCTTCGCGCTGTTCGGCATCCGGCCCCAGGTGACACCCAAGACCGATCCCCAGCCCGACGCGGTCGTGGTGGCCTGATGCCTGCGCTCTGGTGGCACAACGGTCGCTGTTCCGACTCGAAGGAGTGCGGTCTGCGTGTCGGGCATCCGAGACGTGACCGAACGAAGATCAAGGCCGGTCGCAAAGCAGCGAAGCGCCGATAGCACGCAGCCCGTAACCCCAGGCGGTAGATCCAAAGCCCTCAGCGACCCGTACAGAGCGACACCGCAGGTCACAGCACACAGAAGCGCCCCCACCTTCCTCGTTATGAGGTCGGTGGGGGCGCTTCTTGTCGTGTCGATCTCTTAGGTGTGGACGCGCTTACGGAAGAACACCCACACCCGGCGGCCGATTCGCCACCGCCGGCCCGAACCGCCGCACGATCGCGGCCAGCAGCGCCAGCCGGCGCACTCGCGAAATGTCTTGCCGGTCTTGCCGTGGTGGCGGCCGCTGCCCCCGCAGCACCAGCAGTACGCGAGTGGCCGCCACCAACACGCCAGCGCGTAGATCCCCGCCGACATGAGCCCGGCGCCGATCGCGATCAAGACCAGTTCCGTCGTCATCTCACCTCCCTCCGAGGGGTCGAAATCGGGGTCGCGGGTCGCGGTGTGACCCGGGCCGGGTCGCGGCTGCGCGACCTTGGCCGCGACCTGTCTGGCCTGCGGAAACGTTCAGGGTCGCGGGGTCGCGGGCACCCTCGCCGAACTGCCCGCGACCGCCTGAAACGGGGCTGGCAGACAGGCAGCGCGCGCAACCGCTACCCACCGATCTGCCGCCGCTCGACCGCCGCTTGAACCTCGGTCAGGCGGCAGCCTTTGAGCGCGATACCGTCCGCCTTGACGTCCACGCTCGGCACGCCCTTGTCCCGCAGCAGCGCGCTGACCGCCTCCGGGGTGATGTCCGCGTACACGTCCGGCTTCTCGGCGGCGAGCAGCTCGGCCAGCTTCTTCCACTGCACGCCCGGACGGCCGAGGTGCGAGAACACCTTGACCGTGTCAGCCAGGACGTCGGCATCTGGCCGTTCATCGAACTCAACCTCGGGCATGTCCCCGCGCAGTTCGAGTGCCCGCTGCACGATCAGCTCGGCGGTCGGGTTGTCGATGTAGCTGGCCCGCACCGGTTGATCCCGGCCGGCCAGATACCCCCATCCCGCCCATGGGTTTTCCTGGTCGGGGGGTGGGACGAACGTGGTGGGCCGGGCGCCACGGTTGTAGGCCCCAGTGCCCAGAACCAGGTCGGTCTCGGTGTGCGAGGGCACGGCCAGGCACAGGCGGTTGGAGACGTTCGAGGTGATGCCCTTGGGCAGGCTCTCCTTGTCGATGCGCTGGGTCGACAGAATGATGTGGATCCCGAGTGCGCGGGCCCGCTTGATGATGCTGGTCAGCAGGCGCTTGGCTTCCTTGCCCAGGTCCGGGTCGGTGATCAGTTCCTGGATCTCGTCGAAGATCGCAACCAGCGGCGGCAGGCTGGGGTCGGCCTCGGAGATGGCCCGGTTGAGCTTGTTCTGGGTGTTCAGTCCCTTGATCACCCATTTGCGGATGGCAGGACCGCGCCGGTCGCACTCGCGGTCGAGCCATCGCAGCAGCGTCATCGTGTCCCGCTTGGCCTTCTCGTCCGCGCCGGAGGCGTACATCCTCGGCTGCGACGGCCACCCGGCCAGGCACAGCGGCTCGAGCGCGTCGAAGTCGCCGGAGCCCTTGAGCTCGGAGACGACGAACCGGACCAGCGGGTCGAGCGCCGCGGCCAGGGCGACGTTGCGTGCGGCCAGAGTCTTGCCGGAGCCGACCATGCCGGCGAAGGTGCTGTTGCGTTCAGCCAGCCGCCACGTGATGTCGCGCATGCGGATGTCGTCGCCCCAGGGCATCGGTCCCCAGTAGTCGGTCGGGTCGCAGGTCAGCAGGGGTGTGACCTTCTGCTTCATACGGTCCACCGGCCGGTCGGCCACCCAGATGCCGAGCACGCCGGGGTGGGCACCCTTGACCGGCTCGGGCCACACCTGGGCGATCGGCAGCTGGAAGCCCGCGGACAGGTACTCGCGCCGGTCGATGACGTCACCAGCGATGATGCCGGTGGGCAGGGACACCTCGGCCGTGTAGCCGGGCCCGTCGCGGTAGATCTCCCGGTTGAACTTGATCGCGCTACCGTCCTTGATGCCGGCCCCGGACGCCACCAGCGCGGCCCTGGTCAGCTCCGCGGTGAGCCGGACGAACCGGGCCGCGTTGAACACCCGGGTGAGGATCGGCTTCTCGTCCGGACGGCCCGCCCAGGCCAGGCCAGTCAGTGCACTCATGATGATCAGCACCTTCACGTATTGGGGGGTAAAGAACCAGGTCAGCAGGCCGGCCACGATGAGCAGCACCGCGAGGACGGCGAACACCCACCAGCGGCCCGACGACGACTTCATCCGCCGCGAGTCCAGCGCCAGCCACGTCTCAGCGTCCAGCCGGTTGGCGGCGTCCTGGCGCAGGTGGTGGTTGCCCTCCTCGGCCGACGCCCATCGCATCGCCCGCCACAGGGTCTTGCCCGCACCGATCGGCGCGTAGAAGGACACCTTGGCCAGGTAGAGCGGGATCCGCGTGGTGTGCAGCAGAGCCCCGTACGACACGGCCACCGCCGCCCAGCGGGCCAGCGATCGGCGGCCCTCCTTGCTGCGGATCGACGCGGGGATGATCGGGCGGCGCTCGTCGGCGCGGCCCATCAGGTCGCTGAAGGTGGCCTGGCGGACCGGCGGGTCGACGGGTGCGCCCTTGACGGTGGCCTCGATGACGAGCGACTCGGCGTCATACGGCCGGGTCTCGAAGCGCTCCGGCTCGTCAGGCTGCTGGTCCGCCCGGGAGAGAGTGTCTGTCACCGTTTCAACCCCCTTTCTTTCGTTGCGCCAACCGATACCGTCGCCTATGTGCACGGATGCGCTGACGGCATGAGCGTTTCCCGGTCTTCGTAATTCGTGTGTTCGTTACGTTGAACTCGTGACCGCGGATGCAGTGAGTTTTGTTTGCGTTGATTGCAGCGAGCCCGGTTCCACGAAGGGTGTTAGTTCGCTGGGTAACTGGCTCGAGGTGGCTGGGAGCGACACACCAGGTGTGCCCGCAGAGGTGATCCAACGTGAGCCCATCAGGGATTTCGGAGACCCACACCTGGTAGACGAATCGATGAGCCAAGATCTGCCGATACGCGATGCAGAAGCGGCCGTACCCACAATTATTAAAATGTTTAATCCACCGCATGCATCCGTTCTCGTCAGGCAAACTGATGCTCTTGTGAAGACGGATCTTGTCTTTATGGTTCAGCCATCGAAGTTCGATTACCATTGGTTGCCTCCCTTCCAGGAGATCCATGTGAGGGGCGCGACCGGAAGGCGGGGGGCCTCGCCGGTCGCGCCCTGACCTGCTACTTCTTGCGCTTCTGCTGCTTCGCGGAACCGCCGACAGAGATGGTCAAGGACCGGACGGGTCGCTGTGCCCACCTGATGTTCTCGGCCTCGCTCTCAGCCACGGACTCTCTGCAGTTCTCTTGAATCAGGCGTTCCAGCGCTTCGGTGCTCAGGTGCTTCGCCATCAGTGGATCGCCGCCCGCTTGAACTTCTCCCAGCGCGTCTGCGGGCCTCGCGTCCACGGGATCGCCCCGGCCCGGTCGCTCTTCTTCTGGCCGCGGCCGACCTTCCCGCTGTACTGATGCATCCGGCCGTCATCGCCGATCTCGAAACCCGCCTGCGTCTTCGCCATCAGCGCTTGCCCTCCCAGTACTCGCGTCGGGTGATCTTCTTGTCGCGCAGCTCCTGCCGCGCCTGGCGCTCCGTCCGCTTCGCCGCGGCCGTCGCCTCCGCCCAGGTCAGCGGCTTGTCCCGGTCTTTCGCCATCAGCGCTTGCGCCCCTTCTGAATGCCGTACTTGATGTGGTCGGTCTCGGTCACGGTGACCTTGGTGCCGTCCGGCTCCCGCGACCGGGTGATCTCGGTGCGGGTGACATGCAGAAGCCCATCCCCGCCGGTACGCACGTCCCAGTTCACGTGCCTGACCATCAGCGCTTCCGCCCCTTCTCCTGGCTCGCGTAGTAGTCCCGGACGCCCTGCGCGTACCGCTCGGCCCGCGCCGGCGAGTCACCCATTCGCAGCGAGGCGCGCTTCTTCTCCTGCGCCACCTGCTCCACGACTTTCTTTGTCATCAGCGCTTCCTGCCTTCCTTGTCAGGCGGCCTTCTTGCCGCTCAGTTCCTTCGCCCACCGCTGGTGCAGTTCGCGGCGCTCACGCTCGTTGGCCTGCAGCCGCTCCTCAAGCGACCCGCGCCGGCGCCGGTCTACCTGCTGCATCGCCGCCGCTGTTCCCGCAGCCGCTCGGCCTCGGCCAGCGTGGCCAGGCGCAGCTGCCTGTTGCGTTCCTTCACCTCGTCGTGCTGGCGGTTCACCCACTTGTCCGACATGCTGGGAGTTCCTTCACTGCTCACGGCCGTTGCTGCGGCCTGGGGTTCTCTGAAGATCCGGCGGCCCGGGTGCCCACCACTCGGGCCGCCGTCGTGCGCGCCGGCCTCAGCGCTTGTCGGTGATCCGGCTCCGGCCACCGCGGCGGCCGAGCTGCTCGCGCTGGTGGTACTCCCGCGACTGGGAGTCCGACATGCTCTTCTCGACGCTGACCTTGATCTGCAGCCGCTGTGGGCCGACCAAGTTGTCCAGTTCCTTCTTCGCCATTACTTCGCCTCTTTCTTGATCTGTTCAGCGGCGTGGGCCTCAGCCCGCCACCTGCGGAAATTGGTTGCATGTACGGCCCCGTAGGCGAAGCAGGAGACGAGGAAGCCCCACTGCTCCGAGCTGATCGAGTACGCCAGCCACAGCAGCTGCGAACCGAAACCGATCGCCCAGCCCCACACCGACTTCCGGCCGGCCAGCCACAGCCCCGTCACGCCGACGGTCATCAGCAGCCACGACCACCACCAGGGCGCCATCAGCGCTTGTCCTTGGCCTGCTGCTTCCGCCACCAGGCAGGTGACCCATAGGGCGGGTTCTTTTCCCGATCCCGATCCATCGCTTCACGGATCGCCTCGGCATCGCGCGCCATATCACCGTCTTTCGGCTTCGCCATCACTTCACCTCCTCTCCTGCTCGGACCATGTGCACCAGGGCTGCGGCCAGGCCGAACACGGCCACCGGCAGGCACGACACCGCCGTCGTGATCGGCCACGGAGCCGCAGTCATGCCGTCCGCCTGCATCAGGTGGTAGGCGGTCTGGCCGGCCATGCCGAGCACCACCGCGCCCAGCGACGACCAGGCCGCGAACCGGCGCGCCCGGGCCGGGGCACCGCGATGCAGCAGCACGTAGAACGCGTAGGCCGAGTAGGCCTCCATGCCGAGCGGCAGCGTGATGGCGGTGTTCACCGTCGACCACTTGCCGTCGCTGACCAGGCCGGGCAGCAGGTTCACGTCCCCGAATCCGGTCAACCTGCCGATTCCGACCCAGCCTGCCCAGATCGCCACGAACGCACCCGCCGCGACGATCAGGATCGGCCAGGTCCGTAGCGGCTTCGGCGCCACCGCGATCGGCTCCGGGTGCTTCTGAACCGCTTCCGGCGCCGGCGGCCGGACCGGACCCAGCGGAACCTCGGCCAGCAACGGCGCGGCCATCTCCTTGACGGCCCGGTGCGGCTGATCGAGGTGCTTCCGGACCGCTTCCGGGACGGCCTGTCCGGCCGGGGCCGAGGGCAGTTCCATCGGGCGGAAGACGGTGATCTCGTTGACGGTTCGTTGACGCCCCGCCCGGACCGGCAGAGCGCTTCCAGACCGCTTCCGGGACGACAACGTCTTGATCTTCTTACGGGCCTGGCGGGACTTCGCCGCCCGTCGTTCGGCGTCTTCCCGGCCGAGCAGCGTTAGCACCTCGTTGACGGTCGCCCACCCCTTGCGGATGTGGTCGCGCATCTCCCGCTTCGACGGCTGCCGGCCACCCGCGGTCAACTCGCGGGCCTTCGCCAGGGTCGCGTCGTCCAGCTCGACCCGGCCGTTGTCGGTGATCGTCATCGCGACCACCGCTGCTTCTGCGCAGGGCGCCGGTCGCCGCGAGGGCTCCGTGAGGCCCGAGTCGTGATCTTGTCGGCGGGGCGGTCGTTGTCCTTGTCTCGAGGTCGCACGGGAGTCAGGTCCGGATCGAAGTACGTCATCGCGCACCTGCCCGAGCGGGCTGCGGCGGCGGCCCGTCGTCGACCTGCGCCTCCGGCTCGACCTGGCGGCGGATCCGCTTCAGGTCCCGCTGCGCGCGCCGGTCGGCCAGCAGCATCGTCACGTAGCCGATGCCGAACGGGACCGCGAAGCCGACCAGCACGTGCTGGGGCGACACCGTTGCCTCCGGAATCAGCGGGATGTCGGGCAGGTAGACCGGTCCGGCGATCCACAGGCTGGTGAACGCCGACGCCATCGACAGCGTGGTCACCGAGCGGGCCCGGGACACCTGCGGCAGTTCGATCGAGAACTTCATCGGTCGCTCCCCTCGGTGTCGCGGCGGTACTTGAAGTAGGAGATCCACGCCAGGGCCAGGCCGATCACGGTGAACAGCGCGCCGAGCAGGCCGTCGACCGGGAAGCCGATCGCGATGCAGACCACGCCGACCACCAGGGCGAACCACCACGGCGTGTGGACCATCGGGGTACGCAGCATCAGGCCACCGCCATCCGGGCCGGGCGCGGCCGCATCGGACTCGGGCCCGACGGCCGGGCCGGCGCCGTGTGCACGCCGAAGAAACCGGGGATCTGCGGGGCCGGGGCCAGCACCGACGGGAGCACCGCCAGGAACGGCCCGGCCAGGATCAGGAACCAGAGCTGCCAGATCATCGGGCACCCCGCTCCCGGCGCCAGCGCACCATGTACGCCAGCGCGCAAACCAGCGCGGCCACCGTCAGCACGACGCCGAGCAGGCCCGGGGCGAGCAGCGACAACAGGCACAGCAGGATGCTCAGCAGGCCGAGCTTGGTCAGCGTGGTCATCGGGTCACCTGCCAGGCGGTCAGCGCCTCGGTGCCGCAGGCAATCAACAGCATGCCGAGCTGCACAGCCTGGGCCGGACTCATCGGAGCGTCACCGGCGCCCTGAAGCCGCACCGCCGGCGTGGCGCCGACGTTGTTGTCCTGCTCGAGCGACACGTAGATGTCGTGTCGCTCAGGGCCCGACGTTGCTACAACGATCTGCTCGGCGGAGATGTGGGAGGGGATGTCGGCCGCACACCACGGCGGGCACTGGGAAATGGCAGCCTGAGCTGCTTGAATAGTCACGGGTTGACTCCCTGATCGAGTCGGCCAAGGGCCCTGGGTTGCGCTGGAATCGCCACTCGGGGCCCGCCTTGTGTATGGACACAGTAGCGCCGCGTGTATGGACACGCAAGAGGCTTGTGTATAGACACACTCGCCCCTATGGTTTGAGCCATGTATGGACAGCCCGATAAGATCCGGACCGTGCCGAACCCTGAGAACTTCACGCCCATCCGGTCAATCCGGATCGCCACCGCCACGTGGGACGTGGCCAAACGGCGCGCGCGTGAACAGGGGCTGACGATGAGCGAGCTGATTCGGCAGTTTCTCGACTGGTGGCTGCGTACGCCTGGCGCCAAGCTCCCCCAGCGCCCTGGGCCCGACCCTGGTACTGACGACTGATCCATGCTTCTATTGGCGCTGGTCACGGCCGTGAGCACGACGACATGAGGGGCGTCAGCCCGGCGTAAGCCTGGCGACATTTCGGCGACACGGGCGTACTCTCAGCCCATGCCCCGCAACCTTGCCCTGGTCGCCGCCCGCACCGCGCGCAACCTCACGCAGGAGGAACTCGCCGAGCTACTCGAAGTGTCGAAGCGGACCGTGCAGCGCTGGGAAGAACTCGAGCCACGACGGCCGCAGCCGGCCCAGATCCGGCGGCTGCAGACGACACTCGGACTGCCGGTCGAGCAGCTCGGATTCCCCGCCGACAAAAACGCCATGGTCGTCGAGGACGGCCGCGGCGGCCACGACCTGGAGGTGCGCTTCCCGCCCATCTCCACCGCACCGGCTCGGCCGCCGGCCAGCGACTACGCCGGTATCTGGGTCTCGCGGTATGAGTACTACTCGTCATCGCGAGCCGAGGCTTTCACCGGCCTGCACCACGTTGTGCTCACCCAGGGCGGCCCGAAGGTTGAAGCCGTAAGCTTGGCGAATTCGGCCAGTTCTCGGATGGCCATGACCCTGGACGTCGACGGCGTGGTGCTCACCGGCACCTGGGTCGAGGACACCGACAAGACCGGCTACTACCGGGGCAAGCGGTACGTCGGCGGCATCCAGCTGGTCGCCGATCCGAGCGGTTCCCGCCTGGCGGGCAAGTGGGTGGGGCACGGCAAAGACGGCGAAGTGAATACCGGCGCCTGGCGCCTGGACTACCTGGCTCCGGCCACAAAGGCGACGGTCGCGGAGTATGACCGGCCGCCGAACGACTGATCATCGACGTGATCCCGGCTGGACGAACGAGTCCGGCCGGGATCTTTCTGTCTCTACGGTGTCCACCATGAGACGATTCCTGGCCGCAACCGCCCTGATCGCCCTGATGACCGCCTCAGCCTGCTCGAGCGATCCGGCCGAACCGGCCGCGACCACTCTGCCTGTAGTCACCTCGGCGCCGGTGCCGTCGCCTTCCGTGTCCACGAACGTCGAGACCGACACGGCCTGCAAGCTCGTCGGCGATGCCGTCGGGTCGGAGCTGGACAACGACCTGGATGACCGCGCGACGATTGAGGCGATCGTGCTGAACGCGACGAAGTCGAACGTGGAGTCCGTCAAGCTGGCCGGGGTGCAGATGGACGGCCGCTACTCGGCCTGGTCGCGGGCGAACGGAGACGCCGAGCGTGAAGAGAACAAGGTCTGGGATGCTGCGCAGAAAGCGCGGGAGGCCGGCGTGCCGGACGTCCAGATCATCCGGGCCACCGGTCTGAACCGATCGACGTTCCAGCGACGCCTCGGACCCCGCCCGGAAACGGGATCTGGCGAAATCGAGACCACCCCCGAGGGGTGACTCGGTTGTCCATATCGGACGTTCTGCAACTTGCAATATAGTTCAACGATCCGTCAACCGGATGAGTTGCGCTCACGTCCGGCCAGTTTTTATTACCAGTCCGTATCCTGCGCATGACTGGCAGTCAACACAGTTCAGGTGCATGATTCGGACTTCGGGGCAGGATCACCGCGAAGATCCATAACCGACTCTGGGGCCGATCGATATCAGTCAGGTGACCACGACCCGAGGAAACGACCATGACTCAACAGGGCGAATCGGACCGGTCCGAACGTGGTGACCGTTCGGGCAACACGACGCAGGATCTGAGCCCTCGCATCGGTGCCGGCGCGGGCCAGGCCCACGTCGAGGACACTCCCGTCCAGGAGTGGTACCTCAAGGCTGAGTCGGAGCAGCACATCCGCATCCGCGGGCGCTGGTTGCTCATCGGCGGCGCGTCGATCGCCGTACTCACCTTGGCCCTGTCCGTGGTCTGGCACATCGGCATGCGCGACGACATGCCCGTCGCCTACGTCCTTCCGCTCTACGCGGTCGCCTTCGGCGCGATCGGTGTCGGCTGCATGGAGTTCCTCACCCGGTCGACCCGAGCTCAGTACATCCGCAACGCCCGGGCCACCGAAGAGATCGCACACGACATGCTGCTGCTGGTCAGCCTCATGCCCGACGCGCTGCAGCACCAGTTCTGGGCCGGTGCCGCGTTCGATCTCCGTAAAGACCTGCTCACCGGCACCGACAATCCCCGGCCGGCCTCGAACGTGACCTCCTTCCGGCGGACCGCCAAGCAGCGCAACAACGAGGCCCGCTAGATCCCGCGCATCACGTCGATGCGGTCGTAAGCCCGGCGGGCGCGGGCGCCACGCGCTGAGCGGCCGTAATGGCCAAGCATCTGCTCGGACTCCCAGCCGTTGAGCTCCATCAGGTCCCCCTCGGCCCCGCCGGCATCCAGCCAGTTGTGGCTGAACGTGTGCCGGAACAAGTGGGGGTGCAGGTGAATGCCGAGCGCCTGACCACGGCGCTCCATCATCTGCCGGATTCCCGAGGTGGTCATCGAGGTCTTGAGCAGCGAACCTATCCAGAGTGCGGGGACCTGAGCGCCACGCAGCAGTTCGGCGCGGCGGCGCAGGTAGCGGTCGATGGCCAGGGCACACTTCTGATCGAAACGCACGGTCCGGGTCTTGCCACCCTTGCCGGTCACCACTGCCTGTCGTTCCCTGAGGTTCAGGTCATCCACGACCAGGCCCGTGATCTCGGCGAGCCGGCACCCGGTGGAAGCGAACATCCGCACCAGCGCCGTGTCGCGCCGCGAGACGAAGTCCCGGCCCTTCTCCGCGTCCTTGATCAATCGATGCAGGTCCTCCAGGGGAAGAATCCTGGAGGGCAGTTGCCCCATTTTCGGGCCTGACGGTACGTCGACTCCCTGCTTGAACGGATTGTTGTAGTCCTCTTCTTCCTCGAGGAAGGCGAAGAAGCCGGCGATGCACTGGCCGACGTTGTGCTGGGTTGTCTGGGCGTATTGCAGGTGTTTGAGGTGGATGAAGAACTTGCGGAGGTGGCCTTTACCGACTTCGTCCCAGGTGGCCACTCCCTCGGTGATGAGCCAGCCGGCGAACCAGCGCACGGCGTCGCGGTATAGCGCGCGGGTCTTTTCCTTGCGATCGGAGGCGTCTAGAGCGAGCTCGAACGATTCGACCAGGGGGGTCAGGGCGCCTAGGTCGGCAGGCACGTAGCCGCGTCGGCTGGCGGTCATGGGCAGTCACCCGCATTCGGAGTAGACAGAAGCTCTCTGAACGATTGAGAGGCTATCACTCGCGATGGGTGACCGGCCATCACTGGTGTTTGACCTGGTCTTGGGCTTGAAGAGCCCCCGGTCGGGATCGAACCGACGACCTCCCGTTTACAAGACGGGTGCTCTGGCCATCTGAGCTACAGGGGCGGCTGAGTCAGCATACTGGCTGTGAACTTCCTGGCCACCTTGGCATGTCGTTGAAAAAGCTTTACGTTTACATGGCTATTCCTCCACTCGGATCGTCCGGCACGTTCCTGCCGGTGGAAAGGAAGTCTGTTTCAGCATGGCTACCGTTACGTATGACAAGGCATCCCGGATCTACCCGGGCTCCGAGCGTCCCGCGGTCAACGAGTTGAATCTCGAGATCGGCGACGGTGAGTTCCTTGTTCTGGTCGGCCCTTCCGGTTGTGGTAAGTCCACCAGCCTGCGCATGCTCGCCGGCCTGGAGGATGTGGACCGTGGGCGCATCCTGATCGAGGGCAAGGACGTCACCAACCTTCCGCCGAAGTCCCGCGACATCGCGATGGTCTTCCAGAACTACGCTCTGTACCCGCACATGTCGGTGTACGAGAACATGGCGTTCGCCCTGAAGCTGCGGAAGACCTCGAAGTCGGAGATCGACCGCCGGGTGAAGGAGGCCGCGGCTCTTCTGCAGCTCGACGAGTACCTGTCGCGTAAGCCGAAGGCGCTTTCCGGTGGCCAGCGCCAGCGTGTCGCCATGGGCCGCGCGATCGTGCGTGAGCCGCAGGTGTTCCTCATGGACGAGCCGCTGTCGAACCTCGACGCCAAGCTCCGCGTTCAGACCCGTTCGCAGATCGCTTCGCTGCAGGCCAAGCTGGGTGTCACCACGGTTTACGTGACGCACGACCAGGTCGAGGCCATGACGATGGGTCACCGGGTTGCGGTCATGCTGGACGGCGTGCTGCAGCAGGTGGACACCCCGCGCGCCCTGTACGACACCCCCGGCAACGTTTTCGTGGCCGGCTTCATGGGCTCCCCGGCCATGAACCTGAAGACTGTTGCGCTGACCGAGTCGGGTGGCAAGTTCGGCGGGCTGGACATTCCGCTGACCCGCGAGCAGGTCGCGGCCGCGCAGAGCGGTGGCGGCAAGGTCACGATCGGTTTCCGCCCGGAGGCGGCCGAGGTGACCTC
Source organism: Actinoplanes sp. NPDC021490 (assembly GCF_055562135.1). Classification (NCBI taxonomy): domain Bacteria; kingdom Bacillati; phylum Actinomycetota; class Actinomycetes; order Micromonosporales; family Micromonosporaceae; genus Actinoplanes; species Actinoplanes sp. NPDC021490. The sequence goes on along the minus strand of NZ_JBVHFW010000005.1, from coordinate 497,699 downwards.
GGAGTCGGCCGGTGCCCTGGCCATCGTCGTCGACCTGGTCGAGGACCTGGGTTCGGACGCGAACGTCTACGGTCACGCCGACCTGGAGGGCTCACAGGAGCGTTTCGTGGTTCGTACGGACCGCCGCACCATGCCGAACATGGGCGAGACGGTCTACATCCGTCCGCAGACGTCGGCCATCCACGTGTTCAACGCGGAGTCCGGCGTTCGCATCTGATCGACTGATCAGCAGTTCCGGGCGGTTCCCTTCGGGGGGCCGCCCGGTTCTATTCGGCGAACTCGATGACGACGAAGTCTTTGTCGGTGGCGCACGCCAGGTGGGTGGTGTTCCACGAGCAGGTGCTGGTGTTGACGTTGCTGAGCGGGCCCAGTTGCACGGGGTCGTCGCCGAGGTGGCGGCCCGCGAGCGCGGGATCGTCGGGGTAGCCGGAGAAGGGCTTGCTGAGTTCGAGGATGTTGGTCTCGTCGAGGCGGGCGGCGGCTCGCTGGCCGGCCCACACTTCCTTGCCGCCGGCGTCGAGGAGCCGGGTCTCGGACGAGTAGCTGGTGAGGACCGCCTGGCCGACCGGGATGACCGCGTCGGACCGCGGGGCGGCCGTTTTCCACGCGACCTTGCCGTCGGGGATGTTCACGGCGACCAGCTGGGTGTTTTCGTCGCCGGGGCCGGTGCCTTCGAGCGCGCACACCCGATCGTCGCCGCAGGGGGCGAGTCGCCAGAGCCGCGCGTCGGGGGACGGCGACGTGTAGATGATGTCGACGCCGTCGAGCTTGTCGAGCCCGTACGCGACCAGGCGGTGGGCGCCGTCGGATTCGCGCACGATGAGCCGGCCGTTGTGGGCGACGACGTCGTCGGAGGTGTCGGCGACGTCGGGGCGGGTGACGAGGATTTCGCCGGTGTTCGCGTCGAGGACGCGGGCCGAGTCGTCGCCGCCGATCTGGACGAGGCGCGGGTCGTCGCCGAGGTCGGGCGTGAACGGGCGGCCGGTGGCGCCGGCCGGGCCGGAGAGGTCGGCCGGGGTGGTGACGGTGATCAGTTTGGCGGGGGAGCCTTCGGGGTCGGGCTGCTTCCAGGCTTCGCGGCCGTTGGCGACGTCGAGGCCGAGGAGTTGTTTGTTCTCGCGGTCGGCGATGACGGCCCGGTCGCCCGCGAACCACACTTCGTCGTCGTCACCGAGGGTGCGGTTCCACAGTTCTCGGCCGTCGCCGGCGGCCAGGAGGACGAGTTCGCGGGTTCCGCTCGTGTAGTCGCCGTCGCTGATCAGCGCGACCCCGACCGGCAGGGCGATCACGGTTTGCCAGGCTTTGACCGTGCCGGGGGCGGTGCCGGCGTCGGGATTGCTCCAGGCCGGCTTGCCGGAGCCGGTGTCGATGGCGACGACGCCGATCTTGCCGGTCTCGTAGTCGGCGCCGGCCAGGTAGGCGCGCTTGTCGCGGATGACGGCTTGACGGAGCCCGCTGGTGAACGGGACGGCCGGCGTGACGTGGACCGGCGTGCCGAGCGCGTGATAGTCGAGGGCCGGGTATCGGGGCCAGAACGCCCAGGCGGCGGTGGCTCCGGCCGCGATGACGAGGACGGCCGCGGCGGCGCCCGCGACGACCCACCGGGGGCGGCGGGACGGCTTTTCGGCGGGCGCCGGGCTCGGTGAGGGGCCGGGGTCGTCGGTGGGCCGCGGGGTGTCGGAGGCGAGCCAGGGTTCGTGACTGGGCGGGCCGAACGTCGACGGTGATCCGGGCAGCGAGGGCGAGCCGGGCGGGGTGTGGCCGCCGGCGGCGATCGATGCGGCTTCGCCGGTCGCCCAGGGGTCGACGGGTTCGGCGTAGTGCCGATCGTCGGAGGGGCCGGTGGCTGGGGGAGCGGGCCTCGATGCGGGCGGCGGTCCGGGGGCGGCCGAGGGGAGCGGCGTCGGTGCGGCCGAAGTGGAGGCCACGGTGGCGGTCTTCTCGCCGGGCGACGCCGGCGCACCGGGGGCGGCGGAGGGCCGGGCCGGGTCGAGGGTGGCGCCCTCGGCGACGGGGAGCTCGGGCTGTTCGAGGACCGTGGGGGCGATGCCCAGCTCGCTGTGCAGCAGGCGGGCCACCAGCGGGACCCGCGAGGAGCCGCCGACCAGGAAGAGACCGGCCAGCTCGGACGGTTCGAGGCCCGCGGCGGCGATCACCGCGCCGGCTTCGGCCACCCCACGGCGTACGAGGGAATCGGCTGTTGCCTCGAGCTCGTCGCGGGTCAGATGCACCGCGTGCTCGACGCCGGGCACCGGAACCGGGGCGAACGAGCTGCGGGAGAGCATCTCCTTGGCGCCGCGGACGTCTTCCCAGAACTGGCGTCGCGCCCGCCACTGGGCCAGCGTCACCGGCTCGGTCAGCGCCCGCCACGCCTCGGGCTCGGCCCCGGCCAGCGACTTGCCCAGGTGATCGACCAGGGCCGCGTCGAGGTCGAGCCCGCCCAGATCGTCGGCCCCGCCCGAGGCCGTGACCGAGAAGTCGGCGCCCGGACCGGCGTGCCGCACCACGGCGACGTCGAGCGTGCCGCCGCCGAAGTCGAAGACGGCCAGCGAGGCGCCGACGGGCAGCGGCCGGCGCAGCACCTCGGCGAAGTAACGCGCGGCGGCCACCGGCTCGGGCATCAGGGCCGTCCCGGCCGGCCAGCCCGCCCGGCTCAGCGCGTCGACCAGCACCGAGCGCCGGGGACCGCCCCAGGACGCCGGATAGGTGACCCGGGCCGGCGGGAGGAAACCGGCGGTGGCCACGGCCTCGCGGGCGACCGCGTCGAGCAGCGCGGCCAGCAGGTCGGCCACCGGGACGGGGTCGCCGTCGCCGAGCATCACCGTGTCGGCGTCGACGTGACGTTTGGGGTGCGGTTCGAGGCGGGCGGGGTCGGCATGGCCGAGCCGCAACGCGTCGGCGCCCACGTGCAGGCGGCCGCCGGGGTCGCGATAGACCGCCGACGGCAGCAGTGGGCGGCCGTCGAACAGCAGCGGTCTCGTGCGCCCATCGGGCCGTCGCACCATGGCCACGGTGTGCGAAGTTCCCAGGTCGACGCCGAGCACGAACCCTTCGGTCACGGCCGTCATGCTACGACCTGGGTACGACGAACCTAAGGTGACCGCCATGCGAATCGATCGGGTGACCGGGGCCGCGGCCGTGCACGAGGCGGCCGAACTCTTCGACGCGCCCCCGCTGACCGAGGCGACCGAACGGTTTCTGGCGACGCCCGGCCACCATTTGCTGCTCGCCTACGACGACGATCGTCCGGTCGGAATGATCTCGGGAGTCGAGATGACGCACCCGGACAAGGGCACCGAGATGTTCGTGTACGAGCTGTCCGTGTCCCCTGGGGCCCGCCGGCGCGGCGTCGCCACGGCGCTGGTGACCGAGCTGGCCGCGATCGCCCGGCGCAACGGGTGTTACGGCATGTGGGTGGGCACCGAGCCGGACAACGTGGCCGCCCTGGCCACCTACCGCCGCGCGGGCGCCTCCGAGGAAGCGCCCTTCATTCTGCTCAATTGGGACCTGATCGCCCGCGATTCGATCGTCTGACTCGAGGACCGAATGGCCGACGGAACGGAGAGTGGCGTCGAGAAAGGACATTTGGCTTCGCATGCGCCGATACGGCCGCGGCTGATCCAGAGATTCCGTGACCTGCGGTAACTCGTCGGAAATGATCTCGTTCAGAGGCGTCCGGCCAAATGTCACGGCCTAGTCACAACGTCATCGACCGTAGTGACTTCAATGCCGATCGATCGGAATGATCCGGAGGATGCGCCCAGTGAACCCCCGCTGGGGCGCCTTCCTTCCGGAGGACCCGTACGTGAGACAACAATTCACATGGGGCCGGCGAACGTTCACCTCTGTGCTTGCGATCGGCGTTGCCGCCGGCGCGACTCTGAGCGGTGCGCTCCCGGCCTCGGCCGCGCCGGGCGCGGACGCGGTTCCCGCCGCGCTGCTGAATACGGCCGAGAACCCCGCCACCCCCAAGGAGTCACCGGCCGACACCCTCGGTGGCCACGACGCCGAGCTGCTGGCCAAGGCCGAGGCGGCCCACAAGAAGTTCGTCACGGTCATCGTCGCCACCGACTCCGGCCGGTCCGCGGACGTCGCCGCGAAGATCAAGGCGCTCGGCGGCGTCGTGACCCGGCACTTCGACGAGATCGGCTACGTGCTGGCCTCGGTGCCGATCGCCAAGGTGGTAGCGGCCGCGGAGCTCGCGGGCGTCAAGGCGGTCGACCTGGAAGAGACCGTCAAGCTGCCCGAGACCGGGTTCTCCGACAAGTCGGGCAAGCCCGCTCAGCTCGCGGCGCCGGGCCCGTCGACGCCGGCCGCGAACCCGTACCTGCCGACCGACGAGACCGGCTCGGTGGACTTCAAGAAGAAGTTCCCCAAGTACGACGGCCGCGGCGTCACGATCGGCATCATGGACTCCGGTGTGGACATCGACCACCCGGCACTGGCCAAGACCACCACCGGCGAGCGCAAGATCGTCGACTGGGTGACGGCCACCGACCCGCTGCTCGAGAACGACCTCACCTGGCGCGCGATGCTCACCGAGGTGACCGGCCCGTCGTTCACGTTCGCGGGCTCGACCTGGAAGGCCCCGGCGGGCGCCTGGCGGGTCAACCGTTTCGCCGAGTCGATCACCGCGGCCTCCGAGCCCGCGGGTGACGTCAACCGGGACGGCGACACCACCGACACCTGGGGCATCCTCTACGACCCGGTCAGCCACGACATCCGCGTCGACACCAACCAGAACTTCGACTTCACCGATGACGCCGTCATGCGGCCGTACAAGGAGAAGTTCGATGTCGGCCACTTCGGCACCGACAACCCGGCCACGGCGATCGCCGAGCGCATGCCGTTCGTCGTCGAATACCGCGAGGACGTCGACCTGAAGCCGGCCGGCGGCACCGGCACGGCCGACTTCGTCAACATCGGCATTCCCGAGGGCCTGCACGCCTCGCACGTGGCCGGCATCGCCGCGGGCAACGACCTGTTCGGCAACGCCGCGTTCGACGGCCAGGCGCCCGGCGCCAAGATCGTCTCGGCGCGCGCCTGCTCGTGGGGTGGCGGCTGCACCAACGCCGCCCTCACCACCGGCATGGCCGACCTGGTGATCAACCGGGGTGTCGACGTCGTCAACATGTCGATCGGCGGCCTGCCCGCGCTGAACGACGGCAGCAACGCCCAGGCTCAGCTCTACAACCAGCTGATCACCAAGTACGGCGTGCAGCTGTTCGTCTCGGCCGGCAACAGCGGCCCCGGCGTCAACACGCTCGGCGAGCCGTCCGGTGCGACCGAGGTCGTCAGCGTCGCGGCCAGCATCTCCGACGACACCTGGCTGTCGAACTACGGCGCGCAGACCCGCAAGCCGCTGCAGCTGTTCCCGTTCTCGTCGCGCGGCCCGCGTGAGGACGGCGGCTTCAAGCCGAACATCTCGGCCCCCGGCTCGGCCGTCTCGCTCTCGCCGACCTGGGAGAACGTCGCCGGCCTGACCACCGTGCCCTACACCCTGCCGCCGGGCTACTCGATGCAGAACGGCACGTCGATGGCCTCCCCGCAGGCCGCCGGTGGCGCCGCGCTGCTGCTCTCGGCGGCCAAGGCCAACGGCTTCAAGGTGTCCCCGCCGTCGCTGCGGCGCGCGCTCTACACCTCAGCCGACCGGATCGCGGGTGAGCAGGTCAACGAGCAGGGCTACGGCCAGATGAACGTGCCGGACGCGTGGAAGGTGCTGGCCCGCAAGTCGCCGACCCGCACGTACACGTCGTCGGCGCCGGTCTGCACCCCGCTCTCCGACCAACTGGCCACCCCCGGCCGGGGCACCGGCATCTACAACCGGTGTGCCGTCGCCGACGGTGGTCTCAAGCCGGGCCAGGTCAAGATCCAGACGATCAAGCTGACCCGCACTAGCGGCCCGAGCTACCCCGTGCTGCACACCCTCACGTGGCTGGGCGACCGCTCGTCGTTCGTCTCGTCCCCGGTCGTCGCGCTGCCGCTCAACAAGACGGTCAGCGTCCCGGTCGTGGTGCGGGCCAAGGACGGCGTGGCGAGCGCTCTTCTCAAGGTCGACGACCCGACCACCCCGGTCATCGACTTCGAGGTGCTCAACACGGTCGTCACCGGCGTCAACACCAAGAAGCCCGGGTACGCCACCTCGTTCTCCGGCCAGGTGGACCGCTCGTCGACCACGTCGTACTACGTGACCGTTCCCGAAGGCACGAAGGCGCTGCAGGTGGACCTGTCCGGAGTTGCTTCCGGTTCGCAGACCCGCTTCATCGCCATCAACCCGTGGGGCGTTCCCGTGGAGGACACGGCGAACACGGTTTGCTACACGAACTACTCCGACCCCGCGGCCTGTAAGCCGGACGAGCGTTCGTACGAGAACCCGATCCCCGGCATTTGGGAACTCGAGCTCGAGGCCCGCCGTACGACTCCGGTCATGAGCAACCCGTTCAAGGTGACCGCCAAGATTCAGGGCGTCACACTGACCCCCGAGTCGATCACGCTGCCCAGCGTGAAGGTGAACCAGCCGGTCCCGGTGAGCTTCAGCGTGAAGAACAACTTCGGCCCGGTGACGGTCTCGGCCCAGGGCGGCCCGCTCGGCAGCGCCAGCCGCCAGCGTCCGTCCATCGAGGAGGGCGCGAGCCAGGAGCACGAGTTCGCGGTGCCGGCCGGCTCGACCCGGCTGACCGTGGCCATCGGCAACACCAGCGACGCCACCGCCGACCTCGACCTGTCGCTCTACCGCGACGGCGTGCTGGTCGGCTCGGACGCCGACGGCGACTCGGAGGAGACGGTCACGCTGACCAACCCGGCGGCCGGCAACTACACCGCCGTGGTCGACGGCTACGCGGTGCCCGCGGGCACCACGGAGTTCGACTACCTCGACGTGTACTACAGCCCGGCGCTCGGCTCGGTCTCCGTGCCGTCCACGCCGGTCACCCTGGTCAACGGCGCAACGACGACGGTCGCCGGAACGGTTACCGCTCTGTCGGTGCCGCCGGCGGGCCGTGTGCTGTCGGGTGAGGTAGCCCTCGTTACCGACCAGGGCGCGGTTGTTGGCCGTGCCCCGATCGCGATCACGGCGGTTACTCCGTAGTCGGTTTTTGGCAGTGAGAGAGGCCCGTCTGGCGTTGTGCCGGGCGGGCCTCTTTTGTCGCTTCTCTCAAGATCGCTGTACGGCCATCCCTAACCCCCACCCACCCGGGGAAGGGGCCGACCATAGCCGGGGGTGGCTTGCGGAAACGGGTTATCCACAGGGTCTAACGGGTGGAATTGGTGGTACTGGCCGGTCGAATTCGGCTGGGGCCTACGGGGTATCGGTTTCGACCGGCTCCTCGTGCAGGCGCGGGTCGTCGGGGGTGGCTGCGGGCTTGGACTGCTGCTGCTTGTGCTGCTTGGCGGGCTTGGCAGTTTTGGCAGTCTTGGCCGGTTTGGCGGGCTTGACCTGGGTCGGCTGGTCGGCGGCGGGAGAGCCGGCGGTGTCCGAAGCGGGCGCGGAACCGGCGGGTGCGGTGCCGGCGGGCGATCCGGCGGCGGGCGAACCCACGGCGGGCGATCCGGCAGTAGCCGATCCGGCGGCGGGCGACCCGCCAGTGGGCGATCCAGCAGAAGAGCCGACGGCAGGCGAATCAGCGGCAGGCGAATCAGCGGCAGGCGAATCAGCGGCAGGCGAATCAGCGGCAGGCGAATCAGCAGCGGGCGACCCGACGGCGGGCGATTCGGTGGGCGACCCGGTGGGCGACCCAGTGGCGGACGACCCGGCGGGCGAATCGGTGGGTGCTTCGGCGGGCGACGCGGTGGGTGATCCCGTGGCGGCGGGCAGCAGGGCGACCCCACCGGCGGGCATGCCGGAAACGTCGGGCTCGTCGCCGTTGGGGAGGTCGCGGGGTGTGGCGTTGGTCGGCAGGCCGCCGCCCAGGCCGCCCAGCAGCGGGATGCCGCCCTCGAACATTGTGGACTCGCGGATCCGGGCCCGTGAGGTGGATTCCGTCTCGCCGCTCGGCATCAGGTTTGTCATCCAGGGCAGACCGTTCACGTCGGTGCCGAAGAGGGGCAGGCCCTGGATGCTGTCGGGGACCACGTCGGCCGCGGGGAGATCGGAGTCGGGGTCGGCCGCGGACGGGCTGGTGTCCGGTGCGGAAAGGTTGGGGTCCGGGTCGGCCGCTGAAGGGTCGGAGGAGAGGTCAGGGTCCTCGCTGGCTGCCGACTCGCGGGGGATCGGCGCGCGCCGCGATTCGGTGGCGTTGCCGGGGTTGAGCTGGGCGAGCGGGGCCCGGCCGAGGGCGGTGTCCTTCAGCGAGCTGTGGCCGAGCGGGTTGCCGACCTTGACTCCGTTGCTGCGGCCCAGCAGGCCGGTGAGTTGTTCGTCGGCCGCCGCGCTGGTGCCGGGGATCACGTCGGCCTGCGCCGGAGTGGCTGTGAACAGGACGATTCCGCCCGCGAGGGCATACCACAACTTGCGCACTGTTCTCCTCCTGGCAAGCGCCGAATTCGGACCAAAGTGTCGGATGGGGCAACGAACGGCCACGCCGAGCGGTTCCGGCTGGTTACGATCGCGAACGTGGCTACGGATTCGGCGAGGGACGGCGCACGGAAGTCCTTTGTGGCCCGCCTTCGTGAGCGCAACGGTGACGCCCGGCCGCATTTCGTGGTCTGCGGATCGGATGCGCTGGTCTATACGCTGGCCGAGGAACTGGCCAACTCGGGGCGCATCCGGCTGACCGTGATCACGCCCCCTGACCTGCGGCCGGCCGTGCCCGATCTGGACGGCCTGCGGGCCCGGGGCGTGCGGGTGATCACCGCGGCCCGGCTCGATGAGCGCACCTTCCGCGAGGCGGGGCTGGCGGGTGCGGCCGCCCTGGCCCTGGTGATGCCCGATGACATGGTCAACCTGCATGCGGCGTTGTGTGCGCGGGCCGTCGAGGGGGATCTTCGGCTTGTTCTTCGCATGTTCACAACCGGTCTGGCGTACGGGGTCCGCAAGCTCTTCGCCGACTGCGCGGTGCTCTCCGACGCCGCCATGGCCGCTCCCGCCTTCGTGGCCGCCGCGCTTGGCGAGGTGGCGCCGACCCATTTTCGGTACGCCGCCCGCACCCTGACCGTGGCCAAGCGCGGCGACGTGCCGGAGAAGTCGGCTCTGCTCACGCTGGCCACCTTCACCGACAACGGCCGCATGACCGTGCTGCCCGCCGAGCCCGGCGAGTCCAGCCGGCAACCCGCCGATCTGGTGCTGGCCGAAGCCACCGGCCGCCCGGCGGCGCAGGCGGTGACCGCCCGCCGGCTCGCCCGGGCCGGCCGGCGCCGCCGCCCGTGGCTGTCGATCGGCCGGGCCGTGCGCGTCGGGCTGACCCGCAAGCTGGGCATCGCCGTGCTGGTGGCGCTGGGCCTGACCGCGATCTCGGGCATCCTGCTCGCGCGTTCCACCGGCGTCGACGGGTTCTGGAAGTCGATCTACATCACGCTGCTGACCGTGGTCGGCTCGTCCGATGTGGAACCCGACAACTCTCCTGCCGCGCAGGCCGCCCAGCTCGTGCTGACGATCTCCGGCGTCGCGCTGTTGCCGCTGATCACCGCGGCCGTGGTCGACGGGGTGGTCAAGACCCGGCTGGCCCTCGACCGGGGCGAGGTGCTCAAGGTCCACTCCGGTCACATCGTGCTGGTCGGGCTGGGCACGGTGGGCACCCGGGTGCTGCGTCAGCTGATCGATCTCGGGCTCGACGTGGTGGCGATCGACCGCAATCCGAACGCGCGGGGTGTCAAGGTCGCCGAGTCCCTGGGCGTACCGGTGATCACCGGTGACGCGTCGCAGGAGGAGACGTTGCGGGCGGCGTCGATCAGCCACTGCCAGTCGCTCGTGGTGGTCTCGACCAACGACGCGGTCAATCTGCAGGCCGCGCTGCACGCCCGGGCCGCCCGCGAGGACATCCGCGTCGTGTTGCGGCTGTTCGACGACGACTTCGCCCAGCGCGTGCAGACCGCGTTCAACATCAACATTTCGCGCAGCGTCTCGCGGTTGTGCGCTCCCGCGTTCGCCGCGGCCATGCTGGAACGCGAAGTGCTGGCCACGATGCCGGTCGAGCGGCACGCGCTGCTGGTGGCCGCCGTCCGGGTGATGCCGGGCTCGGCCCTGGACGGCGCCCCGGTCGACCGGGCCGAGCGGCCCGAGAGCACCCGGGTGATCGGCATGACCGCGGCCGGTTCGGAGTGGGTCGATTGGCTGCCGGACGGCCGGCGGGTGCTCGCCGCGGACGACGAGATCGTCGTGGTGGCCCGCCGGGCCGGTCTGCGCGCGCTGCTCGGCGAGGCGGCGTCCCGGCAGCTGAGCGACTCAGCTGCCGGTGAGTGACTCCACCTCGATGCCCAGCACGGCCTGCTCGTCGGGTTTCTTGGCCAGCACGTCGGTGAGGTAGGACTGCACGGCCGGGGCCATGCCGACGTCGCGACCGGCCCGCTCGGACAGCAGCCACTTGTGCTGGATGATCTGTGTGAAGATCTCCTGCGGCTCGAGCTTGTTGCGCATCGCCGCCGGGACGGCCCGCACAACCGGTTCGAACACCTCGGTCAGCCAGCGGTGTGCGGCCTGCTGCTCGTCGGTCAGCAGACTTTCCGCCCGGTACGTGTCCAGGTCGTTGAGCAGCTGGCGGGCCTGGTTCTCCTCGGCGTCGAGGCCGGTCAGGCGCAGCAGCCGGCGCGTGTGGTAGCCGGCGTCGACGACCTTGGGGCGGATGCGGTAGCCGCCGTCCACGGTGGACATCGCCACCTCGGCCACGTCGAAGCCGAGCTCGTTGAGCCGCCGGATGCGCCCCTCGATGTCGTGCCGGGCGTCACGGGCCACTTCCTGCTCGTACGTCACCTCGTGCCACAGCCGTTCGTAGCGCGCCACGATGTCGTCGACCACGGATTCCGGGTCGATCGACTCGTGCAGCAGCTCGGCCGCCTCCAGGTCGAGCAGCTCGCCGAAGATGTTCAGCCGCAGGATCTCGATGTCCTCCAGGCGCTGACCCTCGGAGAGCTTCGGATAGAGGTTGCCGGTCTCGGCGTCGACCAGGTAGGCCGCGAACGCGCCCGCGTCCCGCCGGAACAGCGTGTTGGACAGGGAGCAGTCGCCCCACGAGAAACCGGTGAGGTGCATCCGCACGATCAGGGCGGCGAGCGCGTCGAGCAGGCGGTTCAGCGTGTCCGGCCGCAGCGTGTGCGAGAACAGCGCGCGATAGGGCAGCGAGAACTGCAGGTGACGCGTGATCAGCACGGTCTCCAGCGGCTCGCCCTCGGGCGTTTCCCGGTCGGTGACGATCGCGACCGCCTCGACGGCGGGGAAGTCGATGCGCTCCAGCGCGCGCAGGAGGTCGTACTCCTTTTCGGCGATCCGCTCCCGGGTCTCCTTGAGCGCGTAGACCACGTCGTTGAGTTTCACGAACCGCACGATGTGGCGCGAGATGCCCTGGGGCAGGGCGACCAGATGGTCGGCCGGCCACTCCTCGAGCGGAATGCCCCACGGCAGATCCAGCAGCGCCGGGTCGACGAGGGCGGAAGTGATGCGCACCGAACCAGTGTGCACGTTCCTCCGCGCGCGTCGCTGCCGCAGGTGGCTCGTTACACAGGTGCGAGAACGCCGGATTAGTACATATGTCCCTGATGTGACACGAATGGCGGGTTAATCACAGTGCCGTTGAAGACCGGTCGACGTAAGGCAGGCATAGCGATCGCGGCATGTGCGGCCGTGCTTCTGGCGGGCGCGGCAGGTGCGACCGCCTGGCGTGCCGCCGGCGACGACGGCAAGCCGGTCGGCACCTGGCACGACGCTCCCGCCGCGGCCCGTACGCCGGTCTCGGGCCAGCAGGAACTCGGGCATGGGCCGACCGTGGCCGAGGACGGACCGGCGGCGATCCCGGGCGAGGCGGGGCGGATCAGCGTCGTCGCGCCCGAGCCCCTGACCGAGGACGGGCCGGCGGTGGAGAAGACCGAGGTGGCGACGGTCCCGCGGGCCGGAACGCGGGAGCGCCCGATCGAGTCCGGCTCGGCCGACCCCATCCTCGAGCGGGGCACCCCGTCCGGGCCGGCGAACGGCCGTCAGCGGGTCGGCGAGCAGCTCAACGTGCGCAAGGCGCTCGGCTATCTCGGCGGCCGGCCCAAGAAGGAGACGTTCCGCTATCCCGGCGCCTCGTACGTGAAGCTGCACTTCTCGCGGATGGCGCTGATGCCCGGCGACTACGTCACGGTCACCAACGCGGACCGCACCGAGAGCTACCGGTACGAAGCCCCGCAGGACTCGACCGGCAGCGACCGCTGGGCCATGTCGGTCACCGGCGACACCGCCGTCCTCGAAGTGCACCGCGCCCCCGGCGCCGGACCGGCCGGCCCGACCGGCGGCCTCGGTGTGGATGTCGACCGGGTCGCCCGCGGTTTCACCCGTACGGAACAGGCTCGTCAGCCCGAGAAGCAGCTGTTCGCCCCCGGGCGTACGGGCCGGGAGGAATCGGTCTGCGGCAGTGACACCTCGGCCGACGCGGTCTGCTACCGCTCGTCCGACCCGGTGGCGTTCACCAAAACCAAGGCGATCGCCCGGCTGCTGATCAACGGAACCGAGCTGTGCACCGGCTGGCGGGTCGGTCAGCAGAACCGCATGCTCACCAACAACCACTGCTTCACCAGCACGTCGCAGGCCTACGACACCGAGGTCTGGTTCAACTACCAGTGCGCCAAGTGCGGCAGCTACGACGTCTCCCAGCCGACCAAGGTGTGGGGCTCGCAGGTGATCGCCACCGACCGCACATACGACTTCACCCTGTTCTCGGTGGACCGGTTCGCCTCGATCCAGAAGTACGGCTACCTGACGCTCGACACCAAGCGGCCGGCCAAGGGCCAGGAGCTGTACGTGCCGCAGCACCCGGCGGGCCAGCCGGCCAAGATCGCCGGATCGCTGGGGGAGAAGGCCGGGAACTGCTCGGTCGTCAACCCGGGCTACGACGGTTACGCCTCCGGGTCGGACGTGGCGTACTACTGCGACACCGAGGGTGGTTCGTCCGGTTCGCCGGTGCTGTCGCGCGCGACGAACAAGGTGGTGGCGCTGCATCACTTCGGCGGCTGCCCCAATTCGGGCGTACGGGCCGACCTGCTCGCGACCAAGCTGGCCCGCTACCTCTAACTTCGAGGTGTGCAGAAGAAGAACTGGTGGCTCGACGTCGCCCTGCTGGCGGCGTTCGTCGCGTTGACGGTGGCGCTGATCAACGGCCATCTGCTCCGGCTCGACGAACGGGTGGCCGACTGGTCGCTGAGCCACCAGCCGTGGTTGCCGTATTGGACCGCCCGCGTGCTCAACTATCTGGGCCAGGGCGGTCAGGTCCTGATGCCGGTGTCGCTGCTGCTCACCGGCGTGCTGACCTGGCGCACCCGGTCGATCCGGGCGGTCTTCCCGTTCGCGGCCGGCTTCCTGCTGACCTACCTGACGATCGGGCCGCTCAAGATCTGGGCCGATCGGGCCGCGCCCCGGTTCGACGGTCCCAACCCGGTGATCATGCATAACCCCGATGCCGAGGGCCCGTACGCGATGAGCTACCCCTCGGGGCACCTCGGCAACTCGCTCGTCTGGTACGCGGTGATCGCGATCCTGGTGGTCGCGCTCCTGCGCCGGCCGTTGAGCCGCCCCGAGACGTACGGGCTCAGGGTGGTGCCGGTCGCGATCGTCTTCGGCACGACCGTCTACACGGGCTTCCACTGGCTGACCGACTCGATCGCCGGCGTGCTGCTCGGCATCGTGCTGGCCCGCCTGATCGAGCGGATCCCGTTCGACCGCATCCCGCTGCCCAAGCTGCGCGGCTGGGAACGCCCCGCGGGTCTCACACCCAGAGACCGGCTCGCATCACACGCTTGACCCGCAGGTCGCTCGACAGCACGACCAGGTCGGCGCGCAGGCCCGCCTCGAGCGCGCCCACCTGGTCGGAGAGACCGAGCACGCGCGCGGGCGTGGTCGAGGCCATCGCCACCGCGTCGGGCAGCGCGATCCCGGCCGCGACCGTGTTGCGCAGCGCCTCGTCCATGGTCAGCGTGCTGCCGGCGATCGAGCCGTCGCGGGCCAGCCGGGCCACCCGATCGGCCACCACGACCTGCTGGCCGCCCAGGTCGTAGGTGCCGTCGGCCATGCCGGTGGCGTCGATCGCGTCGGTGATCAGCGCGGCCCGGTCCGGACCGGCGGTGCCTGCGGCGAACGCCAGCATGCCCGGGTGCAGGTGGATGTTGTCGGCGATCAGCTCGCAGACCACCGGCGAGGACAGCAGGCCGACGACCGGGCCCGGCTCGCGGTGGTGCGGCGGGCGCATGCCGTTGAACAGGTGGGTGCCGACCGTCGCGCCCGCTTCGACTCCGGCCCGCGTCTGCTCGTACGTGGCGTCGGTGTGCCCGACCGCGGCGGCGACGCCCCGCTCGACCAGGAAAGCGATCGCCTCCAGGGCGCCGGGCAGCTCGGGGGCGATCGTCACCAAGCGTACGGAACCCAGGTCGATCAGCTCGGTCAGTTCCTTGATCGACGGGTCGCGCAGGAACTCCGGGTTCTGCGCGCCGCAGCGTACGCCGGAAAGGTAGGGACCCTCGTAGTGCACGCCGGCGATCAGCCCGGCCTCGACCAGCGGGCGGTAGGCCTCGGTGGCCTCGCGCATCAGCTCGTACGGGGAGCTGACCAGGCTGGCCAGCATGGTGGTGGTGCCGTGGCCCAGGTGGAACCGGGCCGCCCCGCGCGCCGCCTCGACGTCGCCGGTGGTGAAGGTGTGCCCGCCGCCGCCGTGGCAGTGCAGGTCGACGAAGCCGGGCACGATCACGTCGTCGCCCGCGCCGGCGGCGGCCTCGACCGACAGGATCGCCGGCCCCTCCACCTCGACGTAGCCCTCGACGACGGCGCCGGGCCGGACGATCTTGCCCCCGATGCGGGTCACGCTGATGTCTCCAAGTGGTCGAGGGCCAGCAGGGCCGACCCGATGCAGCCGGCCTCGTCACCCAGGCCGGCCCGGACGAACTCGGGTGGGCGGTGGAAGGTGATCCGCTCGCGGAACGCCTCCTCCAGGGGATGCAGCAGCTCGTGGCGGGCCTCGGCCAGTCCGCCGCCGATCACGAACACCCCGACGTCGTAGAGCGCCTGCGCGATGACCATGCCGTCGGCCAGCGCCTCGATCGCCTCCCGCCAGACCATGCGGGCCAGGGCGTCGCCCTGACCGGCCCGGGTGACGACGTCGTGCGCGGTGGCGCCCGGGACGCCGGCCAGCTCGGCGTAGCGCAGCCCGATGGCCCGGGCCGAACCCAGCGACTCCAGACAGCCGTGCTGCCCGCACGGGCAGGCCGGGCCGCCCGGCCGGACGACGATGTGGCCCAGCTCGCCGGCCCCGCCGTGCGCCCCGCCGTAGCCGGCGCCGTCCACGATCAGGGCGGCCGCGATGCCGGTGCCGATGGCCACGAACAGCACGTGCCGGTGTGCCCGGCCGGCGCCCAGGCGGGCCTCGGCGGTGCCGCCGACCCGCACGTCGTGACCGAGGATGGTGGGCAGGCCGAGGCGTTCCTCGATGCGGGCGCGCACCGGCACGTCCCGGAAGCCGACATTCGACGACCAGACGGCGATGCCGTTCTCCTCGTCGACGACTCCCGGCACGGCGACTCCGGCGGCGACCGGCTCCAGGCCGTCGGCCCGGGCCTTGCGGGCCAGCCCCTCGGCCACGTCGAGGATCGTGCCGAGGACGGCCTCCGGGCCTCGCTCGGCCCGGGTGGGGTGCCGCTCGGTGTGGTGGACCGTCCCGTCCGGGCGGACCAGCGCGCATTTCATGCCCGTCCCGCCCACATCAAGAGCAACCACCACCCGGCGCTGAGCCGGCGGGGCCGCTTCGCGTTCTCCCGTGCAGTCGCCCATATTTAGAGGACTACCGAGCGCGTCAGATTGCGTGGGTGGTCGGGGTCGAGGCCCTGGCTGGTGGCCAGCAGGACGGCGACGCGCTGGGCGACGACCAGGTCGGCCATCGGGTCGAGCGGGGCGCGGCCGCCGCACCAGCTGCCGAGCGCGGCGTACCCGCCGTGGTGCCGGCTGTGCACGAACAGGGCGCCGGTCGCCTCGACCTGGTCGGCCAGATCGGTCGGGACCTCGCCGAACGCCCACACGACACGGCGCGGGGCGGCGATCGCGATCGGGCCGTGCCGGTAGTCCATCGCCGGGTAGGCCTCGGCCCAGTACATGGCGGCCTCGCGGCACTTCAGCGCCGCCTCCTCGGCCAGGCCGACGGTCCAGCCCCGGCCCAGGAAGGTGATCTGCTCGGCCAGGGCCGGATGCACCGGCAGCGGCAGGCGCACGGCGACCTCGCCGTCGGCCGCCACCGACTCGATGTCCTCGCCCAGGTGGGCCCGGAGCAGCGCGAGGGCGCTGGTGGCGAAGCGGGTCTGGACCACCGACTCCTCGTCGGCGAAGTCGAGCACCACCGACTGGTCGGCGATCCGGGCGGCCGGCTGGGCCTCGTCGGCCGTGATCACGGTCGTCGGTGTGCCCCCGGCCAGGTCGTTGAGCAGGTCGAGGACCTCGGTGGTGGTGCCGGAGCGGGTGATCGCGAGGACCCGGTCGTAGCGGCGGCGGCGCGGGAACTCGGACGCCTGGAACGCGTCGGTCTCCCCGTGGCCCTTCTGCTCGCGCAGGGCGGCGTACGCCTTGGCCATGAACCAGGAGGTGCCGCAGCCGACGACGGCGACCCGCTCGCCGCGCTCGGGCAGACCCGGGGCGTCGGCCAGTTTCGCGGCCTGTCGCCAGCACTCCGGCTGGCTGGCAATCTCTGCCTTGACGTAGGTCATGGGCCACCCTTCAACCACGTGCTGTGCGCATAAGCGCGCAGTTCCCGGCACTTTCGAGCGCCATTCTGCGTGGAAGCCGGGCGGAGACGCAACCATTGTCGCCGCACCGCGCAGGCCTGAGCTTTGCTTCCCGGGCTTTCGCGCACTAATGTGCACACTCTTATCACGTAATGTGCATCTGGGAGTCTGGGTGGACCGGTACGCGCGGTGGAATGCCCTGCTCGAGTTACTCGCCGAGAGTGGCCGGGTCAGTGTCGAGGACGCGGCCGAGCGCCTCGACGTCTCGCAGGCCACCATCCGCCGCGACTTCGACCAGCTGGCCCAGCAGCAGATGATCACCCGGACCCGGGGCGGCGCGGTCGCCAACGGCGTCTCGTACGACCTGCCGCTGCGCTACAAGAGCGCCAAGCACTCGGCCGAGAAGCAGCGCATCGGCGAGGCCGCCGCGGGCCTGGTCACCCCCGGCACGGTCGTCGGGCTCAACGGCGGCACCACGGTCACCGAGGTCGCGCGGGCCTTGGCCGTGCGCCCTGATCTGAACACGGGCGGCGAGGGCTCCCAGCTCACCGTGGTCACCAATGCCCTCAACATCGCCAACGAGCTGCTGGTGCGCTCGCGCATGAAGATCGTGGTGGCCGGCGGCGTGGTCCGGCCGCAGTCCTTCGAGGTGGTCGGACCGCTCGGCGGCGCGCTGCTCAAGGAGGTCACGCTCGACATCGTGTTGCTCGGCGTGGACGCGGTCGACGTGGAACTGGGCGCGGCCTCCCACCACGAGGGCGAGGCCGCGATGAACAGCCTGATGGTGGCCCGGGCCAAGCGCGTGGTTGTCATCGCCGACTCGTCCAAGCTGGGCGGCCACGCCTTCGCCCGGATCTGCCCGATCACCAAGATCGAAACCTTGGTCACCGACTCCGGCGCCCCGGCCGACATCGTCGCCCGATTCCGTGACGCGGGGGTACACGTTATTACGGCTTGAGGGCCGAACAGCAGCGCATATTGACGGTGCTGTCTAGAGTCTCGCCCGTGACTGCCGTATTGGAGATAGCCGGGCTGCAGAAGACGTACCGCAGCCGTAAAGGGGTGCGAAGAGCGCTCGACGGGTTCGACATGGTCGTCGAGGCGGGTCAGGTCCACGGCTTCCTGGGACCGAACGGCTCGGGCAAGACGACCACGCTGCGGACGCTGCTCGGGCTGATCAGGCCCAACGGCGGTCGCATGGCGATTCTCGGCCGCGAGGTGCCGGATCACCTGTCCGACGTGGCCGGTCAGGTCGGCGCCATCGTGGAGAGCCCGCAGTTCTTCGGCAACTTCACCGCGCAGGACACGCTCTCGCTGCTGGCCGACGCGGGGGGCGTACGCAAGGAGCGCGTCACCGCCGTGCTCGAGCTCGTCGGCCTGCGCGACCGGGCCAAGGATCGGGTCAAGACGTACTCGCTCGGCATGAAGCAGCGCCTGGCCGTGGCGTCCGCGCTGCTCAAGGAGCCGAAGCTGCTGATTCTGGACGAGCCGGCCAACGGCCTCGACCCGGGCGGCATCCGCGAGATGCGCTCGCTGATGCGCAACCTGGCCGAGTCGGGCATGACCGTCGTGCTGTCCAGCCACATCCTCGGCGAGATCCAGCTCATCTGCGACTCCGTCACGATCATCTCGTCCGGACGGCGGGTGGCCGCCGGTTCGGTCGCCGAGGTGCTGGCCAGCCACACCTCGTCCGGGGTAAGGGTGCGGCTCGAGCCGGGCGTCGACATGCGCGGCGCCGTCGAGCTGCTGCGGGCCAACGGCGCCCAGGTCACCGTCGAACACGACCACTTCACGGTCGGCAACGCCGGCAACCCCGCGCAGATCACCCGGATCCTGGCCGAGCGCGAGATCTATGTCGGCGAGCTGACCCCGATCGCGGCCGACCTCGAGAGCGTCTTCCTTGAGCTCACCGGCACCGCGCCGGTCGAGGGCCAGAACCGTCAGGTGGATCAGAGCGCGGTGGCGGCACCGACAGGAGGGTGGGGTCAGTGAGCCTTTACAGCGCCGAGACCAAACGGCTGACCAAGCGCCGCTTCACCCGGTTGTTCCTGCTGGGCACGACCCTGATCCTGCTCGCGGTCGCGGTCGGCATGTTCTTCACCAACGAGAAGGTCGGTCCCGACCAGATCGCCTCGGCTCAGGCCCAGGCGCAGCAGGACTTCCAGCGCGCGGGCGAGCAGTTCCAGCGTGACAAGGCGAGCTGCGAGGCGGCCCAGGGCACGCCCGAGGCGAGCAACTGGCCGCCGGGCTGCGACGGCATGTACGAGCCGACGCCGGAGGATTTCCAGGCGCAGTGGTACATGCCGCCGACCTTCGACTTCCGCGAGAACTTCCCCGACATGGTGACCACGCTGGCCGCGTTGCTCGCGCTGGTGGCGTTCATCGTCGGCGCGTCCTTCGTGGGCGCCGAGTGGAGCAGCGGCGGCATGATGAACCTGCTGCTCTGGCGGCCGCAGCGGTTGCGCGTGCTGGGCACCAAGCTGGCCGCCCTGCTGGTGCTGTTCGCCGTGGTCACGGTGGTCTACTCGGCCATCTGGACCGGCCTCTTCCTCGGCATAGCCGAGAGCCGGGGCTCGACCGCGAGCATGACCTCGGGCGCCTGGCAGTCGATCGGGCTGATGGAGCTGCGCGGTCTGGCCCTCGTGCTGGTGGCCGGGGCCGTCGGGTTCGGGCTGGCCTCGCTGGGCCGGCACACCGCGATGGCGCTGGGCGTGACGATCGGCGCCGTGATCGTGTTCCAGTTCGGACTGGGCACGGTGCTGTCGCTGGCCAAGGTCAAGTTCGCCGAGGCCTACCTGATCCCGGTCTGGATGATCGCCTGGATGGACAAGGAGATCAAACTCGAGGACTACAACTCGTGTGACTTCTCGTCATCGGGCGGCTGCCAGCCGGATTCGCTGACGCTGACGTGGCCGATGGCGGGCGGGTTGTTCGCCGGAATCTTCGTCCTCATTGTGGGTGCCGCGATGTGGGCAATGCGTAGTCGCGACATTACGTGACGTAACGTCGACCGCGCGTGCGGACGGGGACCGCCGAGATTTATGCTGACGGTCCCCGTTCGTACATTTGTGCTCGTCTCTCTCTTTTGGAGCGTCATGCAGCCGGCCGCGGACCCGTCCCAGGAGCAGCAGCACATCCCGGCCCCGCGTTCCGAGGACGCCGAGCCGGTCGAGACGCCCCCCGCGCCCAAGGAGCCGAAGCTTAGCGAGCGGGAACAGCAGATCCTCGCCTTCGAGGCCCGCTGGTGGAAGCACGCCGGGTCCAAGGAGCAGGCCGTCCGCGACACGTTCGGCCTGTCCTCGACGCGCTATTACCAGCTGCTCAACGGCCTGCTCGACAATCCGGCCGCCCTCGAGCACGACCCGGTGCTGGTCGGCCGGCTGCGCCGTCTGCGCTCGACCCGGGCCCGCACCCGGCGGCGTTAGGGCTGGTGCGTCTCCGCGTACGCCGCCAGCCACGCCACCTGACCGGGATCGAGTGACGCCCGTACGCGTCTGCGGGCCGTCGCCACGTTCGCGGCGGTGACGGTCGACGCCTCCAGCGACTCGCGCATCGCCGCCAGCGCCGCCTCGCGGATCAGGGCCGCGCAGTCCGCCGCCGAGAAGCCCTCGAGCTCCGCCCCGAGCTCGCCGAGGTCGACCGACTTGTCCAGCGGCACCGACTTCGACGACGCCTTGAGGATCGCGGCCCGCGCCTCGGCGTCCGGCGGCGGCACGTAGACCAGCCGCTCCAGCCGTCCGGGCCGCAGCAGCGCCGGATCGATCAGGTCGGGCCGGTTGGTCGCGCCGATGACCACGACGTTGCGCAGATCCTCCACGCCGTCGAGCTCGGTCAGCAGCGAGGCCACCACCCGGTCGGTCGTGCCGCCGTCCGTGCCCTGCCCCCGGGTCGGGGCCAGCGCGTCGACCTCGTCCAGGAACACCAGCGTGGGCGCGGCCTCGCGGGCCCGGCGGAACAGCTCCCGGACGGCCCGCTCGCTGTCGCCCACCCACTTGCTGAGCAACTCGGCCCCCTTGACCGACAGCACGTTGGCCTTGCCCGTGCCGGCGATCGCCTTGACCAGGAAAGTCTTGCCGCAGCCGGGCGGTCCGTAGAGCAGCACGCCGCGCGGGGGCGAGACGCCGAGCCGGGCGAACGTGTCGGGGTAGTTGAGCGGCCACAGCACCGACTCGGTCAGCACCTGCTTGACCTCGGCCATGTCGCCGACCTCGTCCAGCGTCACCGCCGCCACCTCGAGGGTCGAGTCGGCCATCGAGGTCGGGCGCACGACGTCGAGCGCGGCCTCGAAGTCGGCCATGGCCACGGTCGGCTTCTCGACGTCGTCGTTCTTCTGCCGCAACCCGGCCCGGACGCCGGCCTCGCGGGCCAGGGCGCCGAGGTCGGCCGCGACGAAGCCGGGAGTGCGTCCGGCGATCTCGTCCAGGCGCACGTCCTCGGCCAGCTGCAGGCTGCGGGTCAGCACGCCCAGCTGCTCGCGGCGCATGGCCGTGTCGGGCAGCGGCACCGCGAGCTGGGTGGCCAGCAGATGCGGCGCGCGCAGCGACGGGTCGACCGACTCGGGCCGGCTCGTCGTGGCGATCACCGCGACCCCGCAGCGTACGGTCTCCTCGATCACCTGGTGGAAGACCACGGAGATCGGGCCCGGGTCCTCGCGCGGCGCCAGCGCGTCGGCGTCCGAGAACAGCAGCACCGCCGGCCCGCCCGAGCGGGCCTCGCGGGCCAGCTCGCGCAGCCGGGCCGCGGCCGACTGGTTGGTCAGGGTGGCGATCTCGGGCGCCCAGACCGGCACCACCCGGGCGCCGACCTGCGCGGCGACCGCGCGGACGAGCGCCGACTTGCCGGAGCCGGCCGGGCCGGTGATCAGGACGCCCAGCGTGACCTCGGTGCCGAGCCGCTCCAGCACCTCTTTGTGGTTGAAGCCGAGGTCGAGCAGCTCCTCGAGTTCCTTGGCCTGGGCCCGCATGCCGGGCAGGTCGTCCAGGCTGGGCGGCGGCACCTCGGGATCGGTGGCGGCGGGCGCCTGGGCGGGCACGGACGGGCCGGGCACCGGCGACGAGACCGGGCCGTCCTGCCAGCCGACCACGGTGTCCATGGTGACCAGCGTGCCGTCGGCCTCGATCACGGTCAGCAGCGCGGTGTTCCACTGGTAGCCGAGCCGGTTGCGCAGACTCTGGCCGATGTCGGGGCCGCCCACCGGGATCAGCTCCTGCGGGCGCAGCGAGACGTTGTCGCCCTCGGTGACCACCTTGCCCAGCAGCGCCAGCCGCAGCATCTCGGGGGTGACCAGGGCGACCACGTCGGCCGCGCCGGCCAGGGTGACCCGGCGGGCGGCGACCGCGGGCTGCTTGGCCACGGTGACCCGGCCGCCGTCGCGCAGCCCCAGATTGCCCAGGGTCAGGTCGTCGGCGTAGAGGAACTCGCGGCTCGCGCCGGGCTGGGTCTTGGCCGCGAGCGCCGCGGTGGTGCGGGTGGCGCTCAGGCGTACGGGATCGCCCGCGTTGATCGACAGCGCGGTCATGACCTCGGGGTGTAACCGCACGATGCCGCGGCGGTCGTCGAGACCGGTCGGCCGCAGCGTCACGGTCAGCGTCAGTTCGTCAGTCACGCGCGCAGACCCCTGTCGATAGAACTTCCTGATCCCATGGTCCACGCTATCGTCCGCGGGCTCCTGAGAGGTTTCACAGGCGCCGCCCGGACGCTCGGCTAGCGTTCATGCATGTCTTGGACCAGCCGGCTGCCCCGGCCCACCCGGCGCCGGGTTGTCGCCGCCTCGGCCGTTCTCGTGCTGGTCGCCGGTCTCGTCGGCTGGGCCGTGTGGCCCGAGCGTGCGAGCTGGACTTCCCAGGACGAGATGATCACCGTGCTCAGCGGGGCCGAGGGCAACGAGAACGTGACACTCGACGCTCGGCTCTACCTGCCCCGCGACCGCGACGGCAAGGTGCCCGCGGTGCTGCTCGCGCACGGTTTCGGCGGCACCAAGGAGTCGGTCAGCGACGACGCCGAGTCGCTGGCCGGGCGCGGTTACGCCGTGCTCACCTACACCGCCGAGGGGTTCGGGCGCAGCGGCGGCCAGATCCACCTCAACAGCCCCGACTACGAGATCCGCGACGCTCAGGGCCTGCTCGACTGGCTGGCGACCCGCCCCGAGATCCGGACCGACGCGGCCGGTGACCCCCGGGTCGGCGTGGTCGGCGGGTCCTACGGCGGGGCGCTCGCGCTCATGCTGGCCGGGCAGGACCAGCGGGTCGACGCGATCGTCCCGTCGATCACCTGGAACGACCTGACCAACGTCTTCCTGCCGCAGTCGGCCGACACCTCGGCCACCGGCGTCTTCAAGAAGGGCTGGGCCGGGGTCTTCTTCGGCAACGGGGGATCGGTGCCCGCCCCGGAAACGCTGACCGGCCCGGATCGGCCGCCTCTCGGCATCAACGTCGACCCGGCCTGTGGACGGTTCGCGGCCGACGTCTGCCGGGCCTACCTCGACGTGGCCACCAGCGGAAATCCCGGTCAGCCGACGCTCGACCTGCTGCGCCGGTCGAGCCCGGCCGGGACGGCGAGCCGGATCAAGGCGCCCACCCTGCTCATCCAGGGCGCGGTCGACACGCTCTTCCCGCTCAGCGAGGCCGACGCCAACGCGCGGGCGATCGCCGCGAGCGGCACCCCGGTGCGGGTCGCCTGGTTCACCGGCGGTCACGACGGCGGCGCCGGGCCGCAGACGGATCAGGACAGGGTGAAGTTCCTGACCGCGCAGTGGCTCGACCACTACGTCAAGGGCGAGGGCAAGGCGCCGTCCGACGACTTCACGTACTCGCGGGTGGCCGGCTTCAGCGCGCTCGACCGGGGGCTGGTGACCAACGGGTACTCCGACGACGCGTACCCCGGCCTGAGCGGAACCGGAACGACCAGCCTGACCCTGCGGGGCCCGGCGCAGCCGATCGCCAACCCGCCGAACGGCAACCCGGGCGCGCTGTCGTCGCTGCCGGGCACGGGCGGACGGCTGACCGAGCTGCTCTCCGGGGTCGCCGCCGACATTCCGGGGCAGCACGCGACCTTCGAATCCGGGCCAGTGACCAAGGCGATCGACGTGGCCGGATCGCCGACCGTACGGCTGCGGGCCGCCTCGCCGACCGGGGAGGCCACCCTCTTCGTCAAGCTCTACGACGTCGACCAGTCGGGGGCCGAGACGCTGAGCGCCGGCCTGGTCGCGCCGGTGCGGCTGACCGATCTTCCCCGGACGCTGGAGGACTCGGAGGTGCGGACGGTCCGGCTCCCGGCCATCGTGCGCCAGATCGACGCCGGTCACACCGTACGGGTCGTGGTCGCCACCACCGACCAGGCGTTCCTCTCCCCGGCCGAGCCGGCCACCTACACCGTTCAGGCCGGTACGGAGCTGATCCTGCCGACCGTGGTGGGCGAGCCGATCGCGAACCCGCAGACGATCTGGCGTTACGTGCTGGCCGGTCTGCTCGCGGCGATCGTCGTGGGCCTGATCGTGATCCTGCTCGTGCGGCGGCGCAAGCTTCGAGGGCAGCAGACCCCGACAGTCCCCGAGCACGCCGAGACGCCCCTGGTCGTGCTGGGGCTGCGCAAGGCGTACGGGGACGGGTTCGTCGCCGTCGAGGAGATCAGCTTCACCGTGCAGCGCGGGCAGGTGGTCGGTCTGCTCGGCCCGAACGGCGCGGGCAAGACCACGACGCTGCGCGTGCTGATGGGCCTGACCATGCCGACCGCGGGTGAGGCGCTGGTGTTCGGCCATCGCCTGGTGCCCGGGTCGCCGGTGCTGTCGCGGGTCGGCGCGCTGGTCGAAGGCCCGGGCTTCCTGCCGCACCTGACCGGGCTGGAGAACCTGCGGGCGTACTGGAAGGCCACCGGACGGCCGTGGGAGGACGCCCGCTTCGACGAGGCGCTCGAGATCGCCGGCCTGGGCGATTCGGTGCACCGGCGTACGAAGAAGTACAGCCACGGCATGCGGCAGCGGCTCGCCATCGCCCAGGCCATGCTCGGCCTGCCCGAGCTGCTGGTGCTGGACGAGCCGACCGACGGTCTCGATCCGCCGCAGATCGCCGAGATGCGCCGGGTGCTCAAGCGCTACGCCACCGACGGCCGGGCCGTGCTGGTCTCCAGCCACCTGCTGGCCGAGGTCGAGCAGACGTGCACGCACGCGGTCGTGGTCAACAAGGGCCGGATCGTCGCGTCCGGCCCGGTCGAGGACATCGTCGGCGACTCCCCGTCGGTGCAGCTGGAGGTCTCGGACGTGCCGGCCGCCGAACGGGTGCTGGACGAGCTGGGCGTGCGCTCGGTGCTGCCCGACGGGCCGTCCGGCCTGATCGTCGACATGAACGGCACGCCGCGCTCCGAGGTGGTGGCCTCGCTGGTGCGGGCCGGAATCGCGGTCGACCGGGTGGTGCCACGCCGCCGCCTGGAGGATGCCTTCCTCGCGCTGGTCGGGGAGAACTCGCGGGGAAGTGGAGACCGATGAGCGTTCAGGAGCAGGCCGGCGCGACCGGCTACCGGCCGTCACGGACGATGCCGATCCGGGCCGAGATACGCCGTCAGGCCTCCCGCCGGCGCACCCAGCTCGGCCTGGGCTTCATGGCGGTGCTGCCGCTGATCATCCTGATCGCCTTCGAGTTCGACAGCGGGGGCGACGAGGACGGGAACGGCGGCGCGTTCGGCAGTCTGGTCGACCTGGCCACCTCGGGCGGCCTCAACTTCGCGCTGTTCTGCCTGGCCGTCTCGGCCGGGTTCCTGCTGGTCGTGGTGGTCGCGCTGTTCTGCGGCGACACGGTGGCCAGCGAGGCCAGCTGGGGCAGCCTGCGCTATCTGCTGGCGGTGCCGGTGCCCCGGGCCCGGCTGCTCGCGGTCAAGCTGATCGTCGCGCTGGCCTACTCGGCGGTCGCGCTGTTCGTGCTGACCGGAGTCGGGTTGCTGGCCGGAACGCTGCGTTACGGATGGCACCCGCTCGGCAGCACGGTGGCGGCCGAGATCGCACCCGGGGCGGGCCTGCTGCGGCTGCTCGGGATCGCCGGCTATCTGGCCGTCACGATGCTGGTCGTGGCCGGGCTGGCGTTCCTGCTGGGCGTCCTGACCGACGCTCCGCTGGGCGCGGTCGGCGGTGCGGTGATGATCTGGATCCTGTCCAGCATCCTTGACCAGATCACGGCGCTGGGCGCGATCCGCAACGCGCTGCCCACCCACTACAGCGACGCCTGGATGGGCCTGCTGTCCACCCCCGCGCAGGTGGACGACCTGGTCAAGGGGGCGATCAGTGCGATCGTCTACGCCGCGGTGTGCTGGGGTTTCGCGTTCTGGCGGTTCACCCGCAAGGACATCACCTCGTAGGGGTCTGTCTCACAACTGAAGGATCTCGCGTGCCGAAACGCGGGAGCCCGTCGTAAGGTGTTGGAAACACAACTGAATACCTCATCCAGAGGGGCAGAGGGAACGGCCCTGTGAAGCCCCGGCAACCACCACGCATGTCTCGATGACGAGGCCGCGCGCGGCAGGTGCTAATTCCGTCCCCGGCTCGGCAGGTCGCCCCGGGGAAAGATGAGAGGGAAGGCCTCGATGACGTCCACCGTCAGTGCACCCAGTTCTATCTCCGCCTCGCCCGCCAAGGGCCTCGAATGCCGTGCCTGCGGCGCCCAGTACCCGCTGGTCGCGCAGCACGCGTGTTACGAGTGTTTCGGCCCGCTCGAGGTGGCCTATGACCAGGAACTCCTCGCGCGGGTCACCCGTGAGCAGATCGAAGCCGGTCCGCAGAACATCTGGCGCTACGCCGGTCTGCTGCCCGCCGGCCAGGACCCGGCCACCCGGGTCTCCCTCGACCCCGGCCTGACCCCGCTGGTCAGCGCGCCCGCGCTGGCCGCCGCGGTCGGTCTGCGCGCGCCGCTGTGGGTCAAGGACGACTCGGCCAACCCGACCCACTCCTTCAAGGACCGGGTCGTCTCGGTGGCGCTCACCGCCGCCCGGGGCCTCGGCTTCACCCGCTTCGCCTGCGCCTCCACCGGCAACCTGGCCAACTCGGTCGCCGCCCACGCGGCCCGGGCCGGGGTGCCCAGCATCGTCTTCATCCCGTACGACCTGGAGCAGGGCAAGGTCGTCACCACCGCGGTCTACGGCGGCGAGCTGGTGGCCATCGAGGGCTCGTACGACGACGTCAACCGGCTCTGCGGCGAACTGGTCGAGACCGACGAGTTCGAGGACACCGCGTTCGTCAACGTCAACGTACGGCCGTTCTACGCCGAGGGCTCCAAGACGCTGGGCTACGAGGTGGCCGAGCAGCTCGGCTGGCGCATCCCGGCCCAGGTCGTCATCCCGATGGCCTCGGGCGAGCTGCTCACCAAGGTCGACAAGGCGTTCACCGAGCTGGTCGAGATCGGCCTGTGCGAGGCGCCCGAGGGCGGCTGGACGGTCTTCGGCGCGCAGTCGGCCGGGTGCAACCCGATCGCCACCGCGCTGCACAACGACACCGACGAGATCACCCCGGTCCGGCCGACCGGCATCGCCAAGTCGCTCAACATCGGCGACCCGGCCGCGGGGGCGTACGCGATCGAGGCCGTACGGCGTACCGGCGGCTGGATGGACTACGCCGACGACGACGAGATCCGCGCCGGCATCCGGCTGCTGGCCGAGACCACCGGTGTCTTCGCCGAGACGGCGGGCGGCACGACCGTCGCCGTGCTCAAGAAGCTCGTCGAGAGCGGCAAGCTCGACCCGGAGAAGGAGACGGTCGTCTACAACACCGGCGAGGGTCTCAAGACGCTGGACGCGATCAGCGAGCTGGTCGGGCCGACCCACCGGATCAAGCCGTCGCTCCGGGGCGCGCGCGAGGCGGGCCTGCTCGGATAACGGTGAGTAATCGGCCATCGGTCATCAAGTGAGAATTCCCTCGCGTGAGGACTTGCGCCGGGATCTCAGGATCGGCAGGATGCTCTCTGCGGGAGGGCGCGACGCCGTACGCGGCCCCTCACCTTCGAGCTTGGCGACAATCTCTCGAGGGGCCCAACGACCCAGTGCCGGAGGCGCTGTGCGTCCGTTCTCCCGACCAACTGCTTGCTACAAGTCCGTAAATCGTTAGCAATCATGGCCGTCGCCCGCAAGGGTGGCGGCCATGCGTGTATCTGTCGGGCCGTTGACGTCCTACGACATTGTTTACGACATCGCCAGCGTGACGGCTCATCATGACTGTCCGGACATTCCCTTCTCGATCCGCGAGAACTTCCTCAAAAAGATCGACAATCCGCCGCCGGGCGTGCTGATCGAGCGATACCTGGGCTACCTCGACGAGGTGCCGGTCGGCTATCTCGAGCTGTCGTTCCCGCAGCTGGACAATTTGGACAACGTCGAGGCCGACCTTCTGGTGCTGCCCGAGCACCGGCGGCAGGGCGTGGGCCGGGCGCTCTACGACCTCGCGGTCGAACGGGCGGCGGCGCACAACCGCAAGCACCTGATGGCCTCGACCGTCGACCGGCATCCCGACGGCGCCGCCTTCGCCGAGTCGGTCGGGGCCAAGAAGGGGCTGGCCGAGCTGCGCAGCCGGCTCGACGTCACCGCGCTCGACGACTCCCTGCTGGCCGGCCTGCGGGCCGAGGCCGAGAAGCACGCGACGGGTTACACCATGCGGAGCTGGCACGGCGTGCCACCGGACGACCTGATCGACGACGTGGCCTATCTGGAGGGCCGGCTGAACGCCGACGCTCCGACCGGCGACCTGGCCCTCGAGCCCGAGAAGATGGACGCCGATCGCCTCCGCCAGGGCGAGGTCGCCGCCCAGCGGCGCGGCCGCCGCAACTACCAGACCGGGGCACTGGCGGGCGATCGGCTCGTCGCCTGGACGTGGATCGCCGCCGAGCTCGATCAGCCCGTGCACGCCTGGCAGAGCACCACGATCGTCGATCCCGGCCACCGCGGCCACCGGCTCGGCATGCTGATCAAGCTGGAGAACCTGGCCTACGTACGCGGGGAGAAGCCCGGCCTCGAGGCGATCGACACGTTCAACGCGGCCGACAACGCGTACATGCTCAAGGTCAACCGGGCGATGGGCTTCCGGGTGGCCGACGCCTGGATCGAGTGGCAGAAGGACTTGTGAGCCGCCGCACCCAGGGACGCACCGGTTGGTCGGTGGGATAGCCACCGGCCCGCAGCCCGGCTTTCTTCTCGAAGAAGTTGCGGGCGCCCCACGAGCCGGTCGTCGCGTACGAATAGCCGCAGGCGACCCAGTAGGCCGGCCAGAACAGCGGCCCGAGCACCGCGTACTGCCCGGCGTGGCGGTGCTCGTGGTCGAACAGCTCGCGGCGCTGCTCGTCGAGCAGCCACTCGGCGCTGCGCCGGGTCAGAATGACCGAGCCGACCGTGAAGCAGGACGCGGGCGGGACCGGCAGGCGATAGCCCTCGGCGATCAGCACGCCGTGGCGGCCCCGGCGGATCTTGGCCCGGGTGGCCAGCGCCACCAGCAGCCCGGCTCCGGTCGTGCCGTTCAGCGCGGTGAGCAGGCCCCGGGTCACGTGACGTGCGGCCATCAGAGGCTCCGCCGCATGCGCAGCTCGGTCAGGGTGGGGATCACCGGGTGCGGCACGCGCTCGCCGGTGTCGCAGAAGCCCAGTTTCTCGTACGCCCGCACAGCCCGGTCGTTGCCGACCACGACCTCGAGCAGCGTGCGCCGCCGTCCCACGCCCGCCGACCACACGGTGACCGCCTCGATCAGGTCGGCCACCACCTTGCCGCCGCGATGGGCCGGCGTCACGTAGACCGCGAAGATCACCGTCTCGCCCGGGAAGTCGGGGGTCACCGTGCCGCCCGCGTGCCCGATCAGCCGCCCGCCGTCGCCCGGGTCGGCCACGAACTGGGCCAGGCTGTCGCCCGACGCGGCCTGCACGACGCGCTGCCGATACGACTCGTGGGAGCGCTGGGCCGCCTGGGCCAGCGTCTCGAGGAAGGCGAGGGGGCTGTCGGCCAGCATCTCGAGCCGCAGCGCACGCATCCGGGCCGCGTCCTCGGGGCGTACCCGGTGCACGTTCCAGCTCATGGCGTCCTCACTACCTCGATCGGGCCGGTGCGGCAAGCGGGTTGCCGGGAATCGGACGGGGTGGCGTGACGACCCTGTGCTGGGGCAAGGTGTCCGGGTGGAGCACGGCGAGGCACGCATCTTCATGGTCGAGGAACCGGTGGTGGCCGCCGCCGACCCCTTCGACCCCGAAGGGCGCACGGCCGATCTCAGCTGGCGCCGGCATGTCGCCTTTCCGCAGCTCGCGGGCGAGGCCGACCCGC
Source organism: Actinoplanes sp. NPDC021490 (assembly GCF_055562135.1). NCBI lineage: Bacteria > Bacillati > Actinomycetota > Actinomycetes > Micromonosporales > Micromonosporaceae > Actinoplanes > Actinoplanes sp. NPDC021490. The sequence goes on along the minus strand of NZ_JBVHFW010000005.1, from coordinate 467,612 downwards.
TCGTGGCCGGGCCCGGGTTCGGTCAGTGGGCGCGCCGGTCCGGCCGGGTCGCCGGGCGGCACGCGTTGCATCTCGTGCCGATCATGCTCCTCGTCGCGCTGCCCATGCACTTCTTCGTCGGCCGGGTCGACGACACGATCGTGGCCGCGCCCGCCCTGGCCGAGCTGGTCGGCGGCTTCGGCCTGCTGCTTCTCCCGGCCATGTGGCTGGCCTATCTGGCGGTGTCCGCGCTGCCGCTGGTGCTGAGCCTGGCCGGCGTGGTCGGCGTGGTGCTGCCCGCCGCCGCCGAGGGCCTCCGGCCGCGTCCGGGCCGGGTGTGGGCGCTCGTCTCCATGCGGTTGCGCGCCCTCTGGCTCTGGTTCGCCGGGTTCGGCCTGCTCACCGGGGGCCTGCCGCTGGTGCTGACCGAGGAGCAGGTCGGCACGGCGGGCGGCCTGGTCGTCATCGCGTTCGCGATCGCCTCGACGGCCGCGCTGACCTACGGCGGCCTGCTCGGGCCGGTCGTGCTGATCGAGCGCGGCCGGGGTCCGCGCCGCGCTGTCCACCTGCTCTCGCACTCGCGCCCGGCCGGGCTGGTGGTCGCGGCGGCCGCGGTCACGGTGGTGCCCCGGGTGGCCGACTACGCCCTCGGCGGGCTGGCCGCGACGGTGGCCGGAGTCGTCCTCGTTCAGCTGTGGGCGATCGCGGCCCTGGTGACGTACGGGCAGGCTCGCCGGGCGGTCGAACCGGTGACCAGCCGTTCCCTGTTCGCGGAGCTCGGCGCCCCCGAGGAATGACGCCCCGGCGGCACCGCTCGGTGGTTGCGCATCGCCCTCCCGAGGCGGGGGTTTTCTTGCACTCGCACCCCCGGAGTGCTAAACAAGTGATTGGCACTCGGGACTGCTGAGTGCCAAGCAGGTCGGGACGGTGGGGTCTCGGTCGCGGCGTCGCCATCGGCGCCGGGGCACGGGGCCGGTCGTCGCGGGCTATCCGGCTCGACCTGAGGACGTCACGACGCCAGGTGGTGACGTCCGCAGAGTTCCGCGCAGTGTGCAATCAACAACGTGCGGAGGGCGGGGCCACGCGGCCCAGCACCTCGATTGTCCAGGAGGACACAGCCGTATGGCCAAGATCATCGCATTCGACGAGGAAGCTCGTCGCGGCCTCGAGAGTGGTATGAACCAGCTCGCCGACGCCGTCAAGGTGACGCTCGGCCCCAAGGGCCGCAACGTCGTGCTCGAGAAGAAGTGGGGCGCTCCCACCATCACCAACGATGGTGTGTCGATCGCCAAGGAGATCGAGCTCGAGGGCACCTTCGAGAAGATCGGCGCCGAGCTGGTCAAGGAGGTCGCCAAGAAGACCGACGACGTCGCCGGTGACGGTACGACGACGGCGACGGTTCTGGCCCAGGCTCTGGTTCGCGAGGGCCTGCGCAACGTAGCCGCCGGCGCCAACCCGATGGCCCTCAAGCGGGGCATCGAGGCCGCCGTGGCCAGCGTTTCCGAGGGCCTTCAGCAGCTCTCGAAGGACGTGGAGACCAAGGAGCAGATCGCTTCGACCGCCTCCATCTCCGCCGGTGACTCCACGGTCGGCGAGATCATCGCCGAGGCCATGGACAAGGTCGGCAAGGAAGGCGTCATCACCGTCGAGGAGAGCAACACCTTCGGTCTCGAGCTCGAGCTCACCGAGGGCATGCGCTTCGACAAGGGCTTCGTCTCGGCGTACTTCATGACCGACGCCGAGCGCATGGAGGCCGTCTTCGACGACCCCTACATCCTGATCGCCAACAGCAAGATCTCGGCGGTCAAGGACCTCCTCCCCGTGCTGGAGAAGGTCATGCAGGGCGGCAAGCCGCTCGTCATCATCGCCGAGGACGTCGAGGGCGAGGCCCTGGCCACCCTGGTCGTCAACAAGGTCCGCGGCACCTTCAAGTCGGTCGCCGTCAAGGCCCCCGGCTTCGGTGACCGTCGCAAGGCCATGCTCGAGGACATCGCCATCCTCACCGGTGGCGCCGTCATCAGCGAAGAGGTCGGCCTCAAGCTGGAGAACGCCGACCTGAGCCTGCTGGGCCAGGCCCGCAAGATCGTCATCACCAAGGACGAGACCACCGTCGTCGACGGCGCGGGCAACGCCGAGCAGATCCAGGGCCGGGTCAACCAGATCCGCGCCGAGATCGAGAAGTCGGACTCCGACTACGACCGCGAGAAGCTGCAGGAGCGCCTGGCCAAGCTGGCCGGCGGTGTTGCGGTCATCAAGGTCGGCGCGGCCACCGAGGTCGAGCTCAAGGAGCGCAAGCACCGCATCGAGGACGCCGTTCGCAACGCGAAGGCGGCCGTCGAGGAGGGCATCGTGCCCGGTGGTGGCGTCGCCCTGGTGCAGGCCGGCAAGACCGCGTTCGACAAGCTCGACCTGGTCGGCGACGAGGCCACTGGCGCCAACATCGTCAAGGTCGCGCTCGACGCCCCGCTGCGTCAGATCGCCGTGAACGCCGGCCTCGAGGGCGGCGTCGTGGTGGAGAAGGTGCGCAACCTCGAGGCGGGTTACGGCCTCAACGCCGCGACCGGTGAGTACGTCGACCTGCTGGCCGCGGGCATCATCGACCCGGCCAAGGTCACCCGCTCGGCGCTGCAGAACGCCGCGTCGATCGCCGCGCTGTTCCTCACCACCGAGGCCGTCGTGGCCGACAAGCCCGAGAAGAACCCGGCCCCGGCCGGCGCCCCGGGCGGCGGTGACATGGACTTCTGAGTCCAGTCCCAGCAAAACGGAAAGAGGGTGGGTCGCCTGGCGGCCCGCCCTCTTTCCGCGTTTCCCGGCCCGAAGCCGAAGGGTTGCTCACAGGTGCGGGTTGGGGAGCGAGTACGGGCGCTAACGTGGGACGCGTGCGCGAACCCTCCGTCTCCCGTTACACGGCCGGCCGGCTCTCCCCGATCCGGCGGGTGGCCGACCTCCGGCGCCTGCGCGACGAGCAGTTCGACGTCCTCGTCATCGGTGGCGGGGTCACCGGCGCCGGCGCGGCCCTCGACGCCGCTTCCCGGGGCCTCAAGGTCGCCCTGGTCGAGGCGCGTGATCTGGCGGCCGGCACGTCCAGCCGGTCCAGCAAGCTGATCCACGGCGGTCTGCGCTATCTGGAACAGCTCGAACTGCACCTGGTGCACGAGGCGCTGACCGAGCGGGGGCTGCTCTCCACCCGGCTCGCCCCCCACCTCGTACGCCCCGTGCCGATCCTGGTGCCGCTGCCCGCCGGCAACCCGGCCGTCCGGGCCGGTCGCCGGGCCTACTACGGGGCCGGCGTGGCCGCGTACGACGTGTTCGCCGGTGTCTTCGGCACCGGCCGGGGCATGCCGCTGCACAAACACCTCTCCCGCGACGGCGCCCGCCACCTGTTCCCAAGCCTGCGGGCTGACACGGTGAGCGGCGCCATCCGCTACTACGACGGCCAGGTCGACGACGCCCGCCTGGTCATCACCCTGGCCCGGACGGCGGCCAGCCTGGGCGCGGCCGTGGTCACCAGCGCCCGGGTCGTCGGGTTCGTGCGCGAGGCCCGCGAGGTCGTCGGGGTCCGCGTACGCGACCTCGAGGCGCCCGACTCCGGGGAATTCGAGGTCCGCGCCCGGACGGTCGTGGCCGCCACCGGCGTCTGGAGCGACGACATGTCGCAGATGCTGCGCGACGTCGGCGTACGCCCCGGCCTGCGGGTTCGTGCCTCCAAGGGCGTGCACCTGGTCGTGCCCCGCTCGGCGATCACCGGGGAGGCCGGGCTGATCCTGCGCACGCCGACCTCGGTGCTGTTCGTCATCCCGTGGGGCGGCCACTGGATCATCGGGACCACCGACACCGACTGGAAGCTCGACCGGTCCCATCCGGCCGCCTCCGCGCGCGACATCCGATATCTGCTCGACCAGGTCAACGAGGTGCTCGACCGGCCGCTGACCACCGACGACATCGAGGGCGTGTACGCCGGGCTGCGGCCGCTGCTCTCCGGTGAGGCCGACTCGACGTCCAAGCTGTCCCGCGAGCACGCCGTGGTCGAGCCCATGCTGGGCCTGCTCCTGGTGGCCGGGGGCAAGTACACGACGTACCGGGTGATGGCGGCCGACGTGATCGACCGGGCTGTCCGGCGGCTCGGCGGGGCGGCGCTGCCCTCCCGCACCGACCAGCTGCCGCTGCTGGGCGCCGACGGATACAACGCCGCCTGGCGCGATCGTCAGGACACGGCCCGGCGGCACGGCGTCACGGCCGGGGTGATCGAGCATCTCCTCGAGCGGTACGGCACGCTGACGGTTCACCTGCTGGCCATGATCAAGGCGGATCCGGGCCTGGCCGCCCCGCTCGCGGGCGCACCGGAATACCTGGCCGCCGAGGTGGCGTACGCGGCCCTGGCCGAAGGCGCCCTCCACCTGGACGACGTGCTCACCCGGCGTACGCGGATCTCGTTCGAAACCGCGCATCGCGGCACCGAGTCGGCCGCCCACGCCGCCGAGGTGATGGGCGAGGCGCTCGGCTGGGACAAGGCGGTGCGCGAACGCGAGATCGAGCACTACCTGGCCCGGGTGGCCGCGGAAAGGCAGAGCCAGACGATGCCGGACGACGCGGCGGCCGACGCGGCCCGGGTCGGAGCGCCGGACGTACGCGGGTTCGCCGCCGACCGCGGGGTCGACCTGCTGCAAGTCGACCTTTGATCCTCGTCGACGAGCCGCTCTGGCCGGCCCGCGGACGGCTCTGGTCACATCTGGTCAGCGACCTGTCCTACGACGAGCTGCACGTGTTCGCCGAAATGCTGGGCGCGCCGCGGCGCGCCTTCGACCGCGACCACTACGACATCCCGTCCCAGCGCTTCCCGAGCGCTCTGTGGCTGGGCGCGACGCTGCTGCCCTCGCGGGAACTGACCTTCCGGCTGCGGGCCGCCGGGCTGCGGCGGCCCAAACACCTCAGCCGTTCCCGCTGAGCTCCCGTTCCAGGTTGGCGCGGGCCCGGGCCTCCCACTGCTCGCGGAGGGGCGCCAGGCGATAGATCGAGGGCAGCTCGAGAAGCGCCTTGAGCACCTGGGCGCGGCCGGCCCGGAAATCGTCGTCGGCGACGTGCGCGTACTCGCGGCGGATCTTCTCGGTGTAGGCGGCGTACGCCTCGTCGTCGCCCGCCAGAACGGCCAGGTCGGCGTCGCAGAGCAGCTCGCCGTCGGGGTCGTCCTCCTGCGTGGCGTGACCCGCGGTCAGACCGACCAGCCGGGCCACCTCGCGCGCCGTGTCCCCGCCGACGCCGAGAGTCTGCAGAAGGCCCTCGGCGAACTCGGCGCTGTCCCGCTCGTTGGCGTCCCCCAGAGCCCGCGGGTCGTAGACGGCGTCGTGCATCCAGGCGGCCAGCCGCACTCGCTCGGGATGCGGAGCCAGCTCGGCGAAACGGTCAACCACGTCGAGAACGGCCGTCAGGTGATCGACGGTGTGATATTGCCGCTGCGGCTCGGACCACCTGGTGACGAGATAGCCGGCGGCCGCCACGAGATCCGCGTCGTCGACGGTGGCGCCGGCGGCCCGGGCCGCCTCACAGAACCGCTCCACAAGTCTTTCCACGCCCGCAATCCTGACACTGGAGGCGCTGGGCGTTCCGCGCGGTGGGTCTGCGCGGCGCCGGGGCTGAACACCTAGGGTTTGGGGATGACCGAGGCGGCACCGGCGGGGCGAGTCACGCGAGCTGTGGGGCGGGTGCGTGGCGGGCTGCGCGAGGGTATGCGGCGCGGGCGTCACGGGCTGGCGCTTGCCTTGCAGGCCGGGCTGGCGGCGGGGCTGGCCTGGTTTCTCGCACACGACGTCATCGGGCGGCCCAGTCCGTTCTTCGCGCCGATCGCCGCGGTGATCACGCTCGCCTCGTCGGTGGGGCAGCGCGTGCGGCGTACGACGGAGCTCGTCCTCGGTGTGGCCATCGGCATCGGGATCGGGGACGCGCTCATTCTGCTGATCGGCCGCGGGCCCTGGCAGATCGGGCTGATCGTGCTGCTCGCGGTGCTGGTGGCGACCGCGGTGGGCGGCGGGACCCCGCTGGTGGTGCAGTCGGCGTCGTCGGCGGTGCTGGTCGCGACCCTGACGTCGAGCACGGGGCTGCCCTGGACGAGGTTCTTCGACGCGCTGGTCGGCGGGGGCGTCGGGCTGGCCGTGATGACGTTGCTGCTGCCGCTCAACCCGCTGAACGTGGTGCGGCGGGCGGCCGATCCGGCGTTGCGGGCGCTGGCCGACGGGCTGCATCGGATCGGCGCCGGCATGGCCGAGCGGGACCGGACGACTATCGCCGACGCGCTGGCCAACCTGCGCGCGGCCGAGGCGACCTTTGCCGCGTTCTCGGCGGCCGTCACCGCCGCCCGGGAGAACGTGGCCTTCGCGCCGGCCCGCTGGCGCAGCCGGGGGGCGCTCGCGCTCTATGTCGACGGGGCTGACCACATCACGTACGCCCTCAGGAACTGCCGTGTGATGAGCCGCCGCGCCGATACCGCGCTGGCCGACGACGAGACGATTCCCGAGGTGCTGCCGGTGTCGATCGGTCTCCTGGGCGACGCCGTGGATCTGCTGCGCCAGGAGTGGGCCAAGGGCGTCGAGCCGGTGGCCGCTCGTGAACGCGCGCTGCGGGCGGCGGCCGAGTGCGGGAAGGCGTACGACGAGGGGGTGGGCTTCTCCGGCGGGGTGATCGTCGCGCAGATCCGGACGACCGCGACCGACCTGCTGCGGGCCAGCGGGGTCGACTACGCCGAGGCTCCTCGATTGGTCCGGCGGGCGGTCGGGTGGCACGGGCGGCCGCGTTCGGGGCGACGAAAACCGGCGTCGCGCTCGGGGCTGGGCCGCCCGCCCACGTGACCTAGTGCTGCGGCGGGGTCTCAGTTGCCGGTCCCTGCCCGTCACCCGTGGACGGCGCGGCGGGCTCGGCCGGAGTGGCGGCGGGAATCGCGGCGGGCTCGGCCGGCGTCACGGCGGACCCGGTCGGAGTGGCAGGGCGAGGCTCGGCGATGGTCGGGTCCGAAGCCGGGCTCGGCGGCGGCGCTGGGTGGCCGGACGCGGGCGGATAGCCGTTGCCGGGCGGATACGTGTAGTTGGGCGGCGCGCCAGTGGTCGGCTGTACGCCCTGGCTCGGCTGCACGCCGTGGCTTGGCTGTACGCCGTCGCTCGGCTGCACGCCATAGCCGGGCTGCGCGGGGTAGCCCGGAGCCTGGTCTGGTTGCGTGCTGTGCGACGGCTGGCCGGGTTGGTGCTGGTCGTACGAGGGCTGCCCGGCGTATCCAGGCCCGGCGTATCCGGGCTGGGTGCCGTATGCGGGCCGGCTGGGACCGTAGCCGGGGTACGGCTGAGCGCCGTAGCCGGGATGAGGCGCGTAGCCCGGCGGGGTGCCGTAGCCGGGATGAGCTGGGTAACCGGGCTGTGCGGCATAGCCGGGGTGTGGCGCCTGACCGAGCTGGCCGCCGGGCTGTGATGCGTAACCCGGCGGCGGTCCCCAACCGGGCTGGGCCGCCGGGTCGGGCTGGCCGCCATACGCGGGCTGGGTGCCGTAATGGGGCTGAGCTGCCGGGTCGGGCTGGCCGCCATACGCGGGCTGAGCGCCGTAATGGGGCTGGGCTGCCGGGTCGGGCTGGCTTCCATACCCGGGCTGAGCGCCGTGATTGGGCTGAGCCCCGTAGTTGGGCTGGCTGCCATAGGCGGGCTGAGGACCGTGGTTGGGCTGGCCGCCGTAGGTCGTCTGGGCACCGTGGTTCGGCTGCTGGCCGTAGCCCGGGTATGGGCCGTACCCGGCTGGCAAAGCGTGATCAGGCTGCGCGCCGTAAGCGTTGTGCGCGCCGGCCCCCGGCTGGGCCGCGTATCCGGGCCAGGCGGCCGCGTAAGGGGGCTGGGCGTAGCCGGGTGGGGCGGCGTACGGCTGGGGCCAGCCTCCCGCGTACGCGGGCTGGGGCATTTTGATCGGGAGCGGGACCACCGGCTCGGCCGGCGGCGGGACGGTGCGCGTGATGCCGTCCGGGAAGTTGATCTGGTAGTTGTGGCCGTCCCAGAAGGCCTGTGGCGCCTGCGGGTCCTTGGCCGTGAAGGCCGAGCGGTATTCGAGGATCTCAGCTAGCAGGCGGTGTTCCTCGGCGGCGGCCCGGTTGATGTCGGCCGGCTTGCGGTCGAGGCCTCTGTTCATGCCGTCGCGCAGCAGGGCCAGTTGCGTCGAGGCGAACTGGAAGCTTCGCATCGCCTTCTGGCCGGACTGGCCGGCGACCCGGCGGGCCCACTGGCGGGCCGAGTAGCGGCGGCCCAGGCTGCCCAGCGCGGCGACCTCGGGTGGGGAGAACCAGCCTGTGTTGACGTAGAAGGGCAGCACACGCTCGGTCAGGCGGCCCTCCCAGCTGCGCAGGGCGATGGCGAAGCCGACCACGGCGAAGAAGAACGGGACCATGAAGCCGAGATAGCCGTACAGCATGATCAGGGGCTGCGAGAGGCTCACCGAGAGCGTGGGCAGCAGGTTGAACGTGCCGTGCAGGATCATCGCCAGCAGCAGGCCGGCGATCGGGGCCAGCCAGCGCACCTTGCGGTCGCCGGAGCGGGCCGCGATGCCCAGGCCGATGCCGGTCATGGCCGAGAACAGCGGGTGGGCGAAGCCGGTGAACAGGATGCGCACGATGAAGATCGCGAAGAGGTTCTGCAGGCCGGTGGCCGGGCCGTACTCCTCGACGCCCGTCGCGTAGCCGTGTTTGCCGAGGTAGAGAATGTTTTCCACCATGGCGAAGCCGAGCGCGGAGAGGCCGCAGTAGACGATGCCGTCGGTGATGCCGGACCACTCGACGCGCCGCCGCCAGAAGAGCAGCAGCGGGCCCGCCGCCTTCATCAGTTCCTCGATGAACGGGGCGACGAGCACGGCGACCAGGGCGTCGGGGAGGCCGATCTTTTCGAACAGGACGGCCGCGCTGGTGTTGACGACCAGGGCCACGGCGGTGGCGATCGCCGCGCCCCAGGCGAAACAGAAGGCCAGGTAGCGGATCGGCTCGGGCTCGTAGCGGTCGAGCCACAGGAAACTGGCCACCAGCAGGGGAACCGGCAGGACGGCCGCGGTCAGGCCGACGGCCAGGCTCGTGCCGCCCATGTCGACGCCCAGGAACAGCAGCATGCCGATCGCGCCGGCCAGCAGGAACGCGACCACGCCGGCGATCGGCAGCCAGCGCCGCCACCCGGTCTTGCGCGCGGCCACCGGCAGCATGGCCGCCGGATCGTGGAACGGCGAAGAGGCGGGGGAGAGCGAGCCGGCTTCGGGCACGACGACGCCGGCGTCAACCGGGCCGACCGGCGCGGGCGCGGGTGAAAGCGGCGCCGCGGGCGGCGCGGACTGGGGAGAAGCCTGGTCGGGCGTTCCACCCGGCGAAACGTCGGCCATGCAGTCAGCGTAGTCACCCGATCGGGGACCGGCCGCCCCGAGGAGCACCCCGGCCGTCCGCGATCGCGTCAGAGATAGAGGCCGGTGCCGTCCGGCTCGACCCGGCTGGCCGCCACGGCGTGCACGTCACGCTCGCGGAGCAGCACGTATTCCCGCCCGTGCAACTCGACCTCGGAGCGGTCGTCGGGGTCGAAGAGCACCCGGTCGCCGACCACGATCGAGCGCACGTTCGGACCGACCCCGACCGCCGTGGCCCACGACAGCCGGCGGCCCATCGAGGCGGTCGCGGGGATGACGATGCCGGCGCTGGAGCGGCGCTCGCCCTCGCCGCCGTCCTGCCGCACGAGCACGCGGTCGTGCAGCATGCGGATCGGTAAGCCACTCTCGGTTCGGGTGTCGGCGCTCACGATTGCAGACGGTACGCCGCCCGTCGTGGCGGCCACCCCGGGGGAGCGTACGGAGACTAGGTTGTACCGGTGAGCCGGTTGCAGCGAGTCCGGGACAATTTGAAGCGCGCCTATGAATCGGGGCGGGAGTCCGTGCGTCTCGCCCGCGACGAATCAACTCCCGAACCGGATGCCGAGGTTGATTTCGTCCCACCACCTCCGGAACCCGACGACCTGCACTACTCGACCAACAGCCGAGACGACGCCGAGGTGCCGCACTCGCTGCGGATCTCCGCGGCCTGGGGCTGGCGCCTGATCGTCGTCGGCCTGGTCGGCTGGGCCCTGCTGCGCTTCATCGGCATCATCAGCGTCGTCGTCGTCCCGCTCGCCGTCGCCCTGTTGCTCTCGGCCCTGCTCGGCCCGGCCGTGGGCTGGCTGCGGCGGCTGCGGCTTCCGCCCTCGCTGGCCACGTTCCTTGTGCTGATCTGCGGCCTGGCTGCCGTCGCGGGCACGTTCACGCTGGTCATCAGCCAGTTCCTGGACGGTCTGCCGCAGCTGACCCAGAACGCCACGGCGGGCGTACGCCAGATTCAGGAGTGGGCCAAGACCGGCCCGCTGCACCTGTCGGACGACCAGGTCAACCAGGCCATCGACAACGCGCAGGAGTGGATCAACACACACAGCGCGTCGCTGACCTCGACCGGCATCTCCACCGCGGCCACGGTGTTCGAGGTGCTCACCGGCATGCTCCTGGTGCTCTTCTCGACGTTCTTCTTCCTGCGCGACGGCCGGAAGATCTGGCGTTTCGTCGTACGCCTCTTCCCCGTCAACGCCCGCTGGTCGATCGCCGACGCCGGGGACGCCTCGTGGGCCACGCTCGGCGCCTACGTGCGGGCCACGGTGCTGGTCGCGTTCATCGACGCGGTCGGCATCGGCATCGCCCTGGTGATCCTGGACATCCCGTTCCCGTTCCCGCTGGCCGCGCTGGTCTTCCTGGGCGCGTTCATCCCGATCGTCGGCGCGAGCGTGTCGGGCGCGGTCGCCGTGCTGGTGGCCCTGGTCGACCAGGGCTGGGTGATCGCGCTGATCGTGCTGGGCGCGGTGATCCTGGTGCAGCAGGTCGAGGGGCACATCCTCCAGCCGCTGATCATGGGCCGGGCCGTCGCCATCCACCCGCTGGCCGTGATCATCGGCATCGCGTCGGGCGTCGTGCTGGCCGGCATCATCGGCGCGCTGGTCGCCGTGCCGCTGATCGCCGTCCTCAACACGGGCATCCGCCGTCTGGCCCGCCGCCGTCCCGAAGTCCCCCCAACGGCCGTGGTGGTCAGCGGCGGCATCAGTTGATCAAGAGCTAATTCGATTGTCCGGCCGGTGCGGACCCCGCAGAGTCGCGTTGTGAATCAAGACGATGTGACCCGCGCGGTGGGGCTGGCTCTGGACACGCTCGAGAAGGCGGAAGGGCGTGACTGGCAAACGCCGGCGGGTGACCTGACCTGGACCTGCTGGGAGACCGTCGAGCACACGGCGGACGCCCTTTTCGCGTACGCCGCCCAGCTGTCCCCGGCTAGGCCGTCGGTGACGACCCACGTCCCGTACGGATGGCAGTACCGCCGCGAGGGTGGCCCCGGTCAGACCGTGTTCGTCGACCCGGCCGACGGCCCCGGCGCCCTGCTGCAGGTTCTCGAGTCGTCCGGCAATCTGCTGGCCGCGATCGTCACCACCGTCCCGCCCGACCGGCTGTCCTTCCACAACTACGGTCCTTCCGACCCGAGCGGTTTCGCGGCCATGGGCGTCGTCGAGGTGCTGGTCCACACGCACGACGTGGCCGCGGGGCTCGATCTCGGGTGGAATCCGCCCTCCGACCTCTGCGCCGCCGCGCTCGACCGGCTCTTCCCCGGCACGCCCACCGGCGCCGACCCGTGGGTGGCCCTGCTCTGGTCGACCGGCCGCGCCGACCTGCCCGGCCGGCCCCGGCCCACGTCATGGAAATGGGACGGCCGCCCACGATGATTCGCGGGCGGCCGTCCCCTTGAGACGATGCGGGTCAGGCCGGTGACACGGCCAGCGCGACCTCGTTGACGCCGACCGTGGCGTCGACGACGGCCTCGCCGTTGCCGCTGCGGCTCAGGGCGCGCAGCGTCCACGAGCCGGGCGCCGCGAAGAAGCGGAACACGCCCTCGGGCGAGGAGACCACCTCGGCGGTGAACTCGCCGGACGAGTCGAGCAGCCGCACGTACGCGCCGCCGACCGCCTCACCGTCGGTGTTCTGCACGATGCCGGTGAGCACCGTCTCGCGGTTGAGGTCGACCGAGGCCGGGATGGGAGCCGACTGGTCGGGCGCGGCGCAACCGGCCGCGGTGTTCGACGGAGAAGTCATGGTCACGCCTTTCCGGGCTCGTCGCCGAGGGCGATCGGGACGCCGATGAGCGAGCCGTACTCGGTCCAGGAGCCGTCGTAGTTCTTGACGTTCTGCTGGCCGAGGAGCTCCTTGAGCACGAACCACGTGTGCGAGGAGCGCTCGCCGATCCGGCAGTAGGCGATGGTGTCCTTGCTGCCGTCGAGGCCGGCCTCGCCGTAGATCTTGGACAGCTCGTCGTCGGACTTGAAGGTGCCGTCCTCGTTGGCCGCCTTGCTCCACGGCACGCTGATCGCGGTCGGGATGTGGCCGGCCCGCTGCGACTGCTCCTGCGGCAGGTGGGCCGGGGCGAGCAGGCGACCGGCGAACTCGTCGGGGCTGCGTACGTCGACGAGGTTCTTCACGCCGATGGCCTCGACGACCTCGTCGCGGAAGGCGCGGATCGTCAGGTCGGGCGCGGAGGCCTGGTAGCTGGTCTTCTCGCGGACCGGCACGTCCTTGGTGTACGTGCGGGCGTCGAGCTCCCACTTCTTGCGGCCACCGTCGAGCAGCCGGACCTGGTCGTGGCCGTAGAGCTTGAAGTACCAGTACGCGTAGGCCGCGAACCAGTTGTTGTTGCCGCCGTAGAGGACCACGACGTCGTCGTTGGAGATGCCGCGCTCGGAGAGGAGGGCGGAGAACTGCTCCTGGTTGACGAAGTCACGCCGGACCGGGTCCTGGAGGTCCTGCTTCCAGTCGATCTTGATGGCGCCGGGGATGTGGCCGCCGTCGTAGGCGGTGGTGTCCTCGTCGACCTCGACGAAGACGACGCCCGGGGTGTCGAGGTTCTGCTCGGCCCAGTCGGCCGAGACGAGTGCGGTGTCGCGACTCATCGGTTCACTCCCTTGTCAGGTGAGAGATGGGGGTGAGTCAGCGCACGGAGTTTGCTTGTCGCACCGCGCGCGGGACCCAGTGGAGATGGAAAACGGATCTCGAGCTGTCGTGCGACGGAGCCACGAACCCGGCTGCACTGCCGGTGGGGAGAGAGCTAAGAAATGCTCAGCACAGGTGGCCCCGTCAGATGACGGGGCGACACAGGCAGGCGGCCATGCGGCACAGGTCGACCGCACGCCTCTTGGTGAGCAACGGGCTCATGAGAACGGACCCTACCAGCGGTTCACGTACTGGTAACAGGGTCGACCACGATCCGGGAACATGGCCGGGGTCACAGACCGCCCGCGTTCAGTGACACCTGGTCGGCGCCGGCGGTGAACTGAAGACCCTCCGGCTGGGCCTCGACCTTCTGCACGGCCAGCTTGAGCGGCAGCTCGGGAACCCGCAGGTCGACCGAGAGCTTGCGCACGTACGCGTCGATGAGCGAGCGGATGATCGGCACGTTGGGCAGCTCGGCCGCGGTGACGTTGGAGAAGCGGACCTGCACCACGCCGTCCCGGACGGTGACCGTGGCCGCGCCGGAGACGTTGAACGTCTGGCCCAGCGCCTGCACCGGCGCGCTGCCGATCAGCTTGCCGTCCTTCTCGGCCAGCTTGAGGCCGGGCTGGCCGATCAGCTCGGCCAGCTGGGGGTAGTCGATCGTGCCGGTGCCGGTGACCGTCTGCGCGACGATGTCGCCGGTGCCGCTGCGGATGGTGTCGAGCGGCGCGTTGACGTCGTGGGCGTGCACGTCCAGGTTGGCCACGCGGACCGTCCGGTTGTTGCCGGCCGGTCCGGTCAGGTTGGCCAGCTGGATGCGGATCTCCTGATAGTTGCCGTCGAGCACCTGGGTCAGGAACGGGATGCCCTCGACCGTGACGTCCGGCTTCTCGCTGGTCGCCTTCTGGTCGGCGATCTGCTCGGAGACCCGGTCGCCGATGGTGCGCTCGGCATAGCCCGCCGCGAACCGGTCGAGCGCCACGAGCAGGCCCACAATGATGATCAGGAACACGATGAAGGTGATCAGCAGCCGCCGCCCCCACCGCTTCTTGCGCGGGCGCTCAGTGCCGTAGACCTCGCCGCTCACCGGTCCTCCTGACAGTGCCAGAAACTTGCCGAGAACCGTACATGCCCGCAACGAGCACCTTGCGAAACGGCTACGTCAGGAACCAGTGGCTCAACGCGTACGCCGCCGGGGCGACCAGCGCGAAGGCGCCGAGCGGCCCCTGCATGTGCCGCGCGACCCAGAAGGTCGGCGCGTCGCCGGCCAGCTGACGACCGGCCTGCCCGAAGTTGACCGCGAGGTCGACCAGATGGGCGATCACGACCGCGATCAGGCCGACGATCGCGCCCTTGGCCGGGGTGAACGGGAGGACCAGGAAGCTGCCCAGGGCGGCCCCGGCCAGGGTGCCGAGCATCGCGCCGAGCACGACCCCGGCCACGCCGCGTGGCACCTGCGCGGCGATCCGCGGCTTGGGGAAGACGGCGTCGGCGGCCCGGGCCACGACCAGCGCGACCCCGGCGGCGACGGCGCAGACGATCACGGTCTGGGTGCCGGTCTCCTGCCGGGTGAGGACGATCGGGATCGCGTACGCCACCACGCCGGCCACGATCGCGAGCGTGGTGCGCCAGGAGTCGGTCAGCCGGGCCCGGTCATCGGCCCGGAACAGCTGCCCGATCAGCGCCGCCACGAAGCCGCCCAGGGTCACCCACACCAGCGGCATCAGGGCCGGCCGGGCGCCGGTGACGGCCAGATAGTCGGCCACCAGCGCGACCGCCACGGACACGCCGGCCGTGGTGGCCGCCGCGGGCGGATTGAGGGCCATCACCCAGGCCAGCAGATAGAGCAACTGCACGCCGAAGAGCACGATCGCGTACGGCATCCGCGAGTCGGGCGCCGAGGTGAGGGCGCCCAGCACCAGGCCGACCGACAGCAGACCGGCGAACCCGGCGATGGCCAGCGACAGCTCGCGGCGTACGGGAACCTCTTCGATCTCGTCGAATTCGTCGTCGGTCTCGTCGGTCTCATCCGGGCCCGACGACTCCGGATCCGATTCTGCGTTGTCCCGGAAGCCGGCGGACGACCGCTTGCCGCCGGACCTCGCGATCTCGCGCGAGGCGTCGGCGTCCCAGGACTCTTCCTGCGGCATGGTGGGGAACACGCCTGCGATCGTGCCAGAAGGAACCCGGTCGCCCAATTCTTCGGCGAACGTAAAAGGCTTGTTACGAAACCGCCATTCGTACGCCGGGAGGGCGTTCACTACATCACTCGGTCAAACGATCGAGGCGTTCCTGGTGATGCATCGGTTAAGGTAAGCCCAGCCCACCCGTCGGTGACGCCGGGAAAATGTCCGCCGATGGCGGATTCTGATGAGACGCCATCGAGTCACCCGAGCGGCCTCGTGCCGCAAGGACGGAGGTGAGTGTGGAAATCCTTCTGTTGGTGACGGCACGGGCCGGTGAGCCTTCCGCCGTGCTGCCCGCGCTGGATCTGCTTCCCCACTCCGTACGCACCGCCCCCCGTGATGTCCGCACGCTGGTGTCCGGGCCGAGCCCCGATGCCGTTCTGGTGGACGCCCGTTCCGAGCTCTCCGAGGCCCGCGCCACGTGTCGCATGCTGCACGCGACCGGCATCGGCGTCCCGCTGATGGCGGTGGTGACCGAGGCGGGGCTGATCGCCCTCAACGCCGACTGGGGCGTCGACGACGTCATCCTGGCCAGCGCCGGTCCGGCCGAGGTCGAGGCGCGTCTGCGCCTGGCCGTGGGCCGCCTCAGCAACGCGACCGCCGGCGCCGGCGGCTCGATCCGCGCGGGCGAGCTCAACATCGACCCCGACACGTACGCGGCGAAGCTCAAGGGCCGTCCGCTCGACCTCACCTACAAGGAGTTCGAGCTGCTGAAGTTCCTCGCTCAGCACCCGGGCCGGGTCTTCACCCGCGACCAGCTGCTGCGCGAGGTCTGGGGCTACGACTACTTCGGCGGCACCCGCACGGTCGACGTGCACGTCCGGCGCCTGCGGGCCAAGCTCGGCTCGGAATACGAGTCGATGATCGGCACGGTGCGCCAGGTGGGCTACAAGTTCGTGGTTCCGCCGTCGGGCCGCCAGCTGCCCGACAACGAGCCGGTCTCGCTGCCGGTCTAGATTTGAGGGCATGACGCCTGTTCAGATACTTGATCGGTTGAGTGCCGCCCAAGCGGCCGACGTTCTCGCGTTGGCCGCCGCGGCGGAACAGGCCGACGGCGTCTACCCACTGTCGGAAGACGTGGTGCTTCGTGTGCGCGGCGGGGATTCCCCTGCCGCGCACAAGCATGTTCTGGTCTTTTCCGGCGACGAGACCCTGGCCGGGTACGCGTTTCTGGACGAGGACGGCTCGGGCGAGCTCGTCGTCCATCCCGCCCGCCGCCGGCACGGTTACGGCACCGCCCTGCTGAAGGCGGCCGGTTCGGGGCCGTTGCGGTTCTGGGCACACGGTGACGAGCCCGGTGCGCGCGCCTTCGCGGAAAAGAACGGCTTCGAGCGCGTACGGGTCCTGTGGCAGATGCGTCGCCCGCTCACCGAGCCCCTGCCCGACATCCCGCTCCCGGCCGGTGTCACCGTGCGCGGCTTCCGTCCCGGGGCCGACGAGGACGCCTGGCTCGGCGTCAACTCCCGCGCCTTCGCGCACCACCCCGAGCAGGGCCGCTGGACCCGCGACGACGTCCTGTTGCGCGAGGCCGAGCCCTGGTTCGACCCGGCCGGCTTCCTGCTGGCGGTCGACCCGCAGGACACCATGCTCGGCTTCCACTGGACCAAGGTGCACCCGGCGTCCGGGGCCGACCCGGCGATCGGGGAGATCTACGTGCTCGGCGTCGACCCGGCCGGTCACCGCAAGGGCCTGGGGGCCGCGCTCAGTGTCGCCGGTCTGCGACATCTGGCCGGGAAGGGCCTGACCGTCGCCAACCTCTATGTCGACGAGTCGAACACCGCCGCCGTGGCGCTCTACCGGCGGCTGGGCTTCACCGTTCACAAGGCTGACATCAACTACCAACGGTCATAGTTCGCCGAGGGTGTCGGCCGCCACATCGGGCGAGTCCCACCAGTCACGAATCGGACAAGGACGTGTCTCGAGGCGGTAACTAGTGCCTCCATATAACCGACATTTCCGTCTCTCGTCACTCAGTTCACGCAACGGACAACTCGCCCTCAGGGCAAGGCCATGTTGAGGCGGAAACGTGTTCACTGCGCGTTCATTTAGCCCGGGGAAACCGGCTACCTCTCACTCTTAGCTTCGGTGGTGCCGGTGCGAAGCCGGCATGCACACCATCGAAGGGAACATTGTGAAGCTCCAGCGGTCCGGTTTTCTGGCAGCCGGCATTGCTTTGACCGCGTCGCTCGCGCTCACCGCATGCGGCTCGGACAACGACTCGCCGTCCGGTGACGGCGCCGCCAACTCCGCCGCTGCCGGCAACTGTGTCGCCGGCAGCCTGACGGCTCAGGGTTCGTCGGCGCAGAAGAACGCCATGGACGAGTGGATCAAGACCTACCAGGCCCAGTGCGCCGACGCCAAGGTCGACTACCAGGGCACCGCCTCGGGCGCCGGCATCCAGGCGTTCATCGCGGGCACCGCCGACTTCGCGGGTTCCGACTCCGCCCTCAAGGAGGAGGAGCAGCCCCAGGCCGACGCCAAGTGCCCCGGTGGCGCCGCGCTCAACCTCCCGATGGTCGTGGGCCCGATCTCGGTGGTCTACAACCTCGAGGGTGTTGACGGCCTCCAGCTCGACGCACCCACGCTGGCCAAGATCTTCGACAGCAAGATCACCAAGTGGAACGACCCGGCGATCGCCGCGCAGAACCAGGGCGCCAAGCTCCCGGACAGCGCGATCACGGCCGTGCACCGCTCGGACGAGTCGGGCACCACCGACAACTTCACCAAGTACCTGAGCAAGACCGCCGAGTCCGACTGGACGTACGGCAACGCCAAGGCCTGGAAGGCCAAGGGCGGCACCGGTGCGGCCAAGTCCGACGGCATCGCCACCGCCGTCAAGGGCACCCCGGGCGCCATCTCCTACGTCGAGCTCTCGTACGCCGAGAACAGCGACCTGTCGAAGGCCAAGATTAAGAACGGCGCCGGCGAGTACACCGAGCTGACCGCCGAGAGCGCCGGCAAGGGCATCGAGGGCGCCAAGATCGCGGGCACGGGCAACGACCTGAAGCTCAGCATCGACTACACCGCCACGACCCCGGGTGCCTACCCGATCGTCCTGGTCACCTACGAGATCGCCTGCAGCAAGGGTTCCGCCAAGGCCGCTCCGCTGAAGGCCTTCTTCTCGTACACCTCCAGCACCGGTGGCCAGAAGGCCCTGGGCGACCTGGGCTACGCCCCGCTGCCGGAGTCGATCCGCGGCAAGGTCGAGACCGCGGTCGCCTCGATCTCCTGACCTGACGAACGAATCCCTCCGAGACGACAGCGAGCGAGCAGATGGGTGACAACCCCTCCTCCCGCTCGGAGAACGCCACTGCCGGCGACTCGGGTGTGACTGGACGTCATGCCCGGGGCGCTGGCACCGGTGTTTCGCCGAGTAGTCACGACGAACCCCCATTCGGTGGCGGGGGCGCCCTTCCCCGGAAGACCCGGTTCGGCATGGAAGCCGGCTTCCGGGGCCTGTCCGTGGCGGCGGGCGCGATGGTGCTCGTCATCATCGTCGCCATCGCGATCTTCCTGATCTCCAAGGCCGTGCCGGCCATCCGGGCCGACAACGAGAACTTCCTGACGTTCAACCAGTGGTTCCCGAACGAGACCGAGCCCCGGTTCGGCATCGCGGTTCTCGCCTTCGGCACCTTGCTGACCTCGATCATCGCGCTGCTCGTCGCGGTGCCGATCGCTCTGGGCATCGCCCTGTTCCTGTCGCACTACGCGCCCAAGCGGCTGGCCACCCCGCTGGGCTTCGTGATCGACCTGCTGGCCGCCGTGCCCAGTGTCGTCTTCGGTCTCTGGGGCCGTGACGTCTTCATGGAGCCGGTCCGCGAGTTCTCCGGGTGGCTCAACAAGTACTTCAGCTGGATCCCGATCTTCGGCGGCGACGGACCGTTCGGCCGCTCGGTGCTGCTCGGCAGCCTGGTCCTCTCGATCATGGTGCTGCCGATCGTCACCTCCCTCTCCCGCGAGGTCTTCCGGCAGACCCCGGGCATGAACGAGGAAGCCGCGCTCGCCCTCGGCGCCACGAAGTGGGAAATGATCCGCACCGCGGTTCTGCCGTACGGCAAGCCGGGCGTGATCGCCGCGGTGATGCTGGGCCTCGGTCGCGCCCTCGGCGAGACGATCGCCCTGGCCATGACCCTCGGCATCGTCTTCAACATCTCTTTCAACATCATCGAGAACGGCGGTAACTCGATCGCCGCCAACATCGCCAACTCCTTCGGCGAAGCCAATGAGACCGGCCGCGGTGCTCTCATCGCCTCGGGTCTCGTGCTCTTCGCGATCACCCTGGTGGTCAACATGGCGGCCCGGGCGATCATCTACCGTCGGCGCGAGTTCCGGGACAGTGCAGCATGAGCGTGATGGACGACCGTGAGCTTTCCGGCGTCGTGATGACCCCGGACAACATCCGTTCCAAGAAACTGCCGGTGGCGGTCAACCTCGGCATCGCCGTGGGCGGCCTGGCCCTCGCGGCGGCCGTGGTCTACGGCTTCGGCATCGGCAACTACGTGCTGGTCGTCGTGCTCGGCGTGGTGTTCTATCTGCTCGGCCTGCAGTTCATCGCCGGCCGCATCGAGGGTTCCCGCACCGCGCGCGACCGCATGTGGAAGACGCTCATCTACGCCGCCTGCCTGCTGGCGATCCTCCCGCTGGCCTCGGTGGTGTGGACGCTCGTCTCGAAGGGTGTCGGGCGCCTCGACGGCAACTTCTTCGGCACGTCGATGAACAACATCGGCGCCCGTGACCCCGAGGGCGGCGCCTACCACGCCATCATCGGCACGCTGGAGCAGGTCGGCATCGCCACCCTGATCGCCGTGCCGCTCGGCGTGCTCGGCGCGATCTACCTGGTCGAGTACGGCCGGGGCCGGTTCGCCAACACGGTCCGGTTCTTCGTCGACGTGATGACCGGCATCCCGTCGATCGTCGCCGGTCTGTTCATCCTGTCCTTCTGGGTCCTGATCGTCAGCCCGTGGTTCAACAACGGGACGCCGCGGTTCTCGGGTTTCGCGGCCTCCCTGGCGCTGACCGTGCTGATGCTGCCGACGATCGTGCGGTCCACCGAGGAGATGTTGCGCCTGGTGCCGGGCCCGCTGCGCGAGGGCGCGTACGCGCTCGGCGTGCCCCAGTGGAAGACGATCCTGCAGGTGGTCCTGCCGACCGCGCTGCCCGGCATCGTCACCGGCGTGATGCTCGCCGTGGCTCGGGCGGCCGGCGAGACCGCCCCCGTGCTCCTGGTCGCCGGCGGCGCGGCGTCGATCAACTTCGACCCGTTCTCGGGTGGCCAGCAGTCCCTGGCTCTCTTCGTGTACCAGCAGGCGGGCGACGCCTCCCGGTACGCCCCGGCGCGGGCCTGGACGGCCGCGCTGACCCTGGTCGCGATCGTGCTCGTTCTGACGATCGCCGCCAAGCTGCTCGCCCGCCGCAACAATCTGTCGAAGTAGAGGTAGACCCATGGCCAAGCGCATCGAGGCGACCAACGTCTCCTCCTACTACGGATCGTTCAAGGCGATCGACAGCGTCTCCATGACGGTCGAGCCCAAGACGATCACCGCCCTCATCGGCCCGTCGGGTTGCGGCAAGTCCACCTTCCTGCGGTCGGTCAACCGCATGCACGAGGTGCTGCCGGGCGCCCGCATCGAGGGCTCGCTGACCATCGACGACCAGAACATCTACGACCCGGACGTGGACGTCACCGCGGTCCGGCGCATGATCGGCATGGTCTTCCAGCGGCCCAACCCGTTCCCGACCATGTCGATCTACGAGAACGTGGTGGCCGGCCTCAAGCTCAACGGCGTCAAGAAGAAGTCGGTTCTCGACGACGCCGCCGAGCAGTCGCTCAAGTCGGCGAACCTGTGGAACGAGGTCAAGGACCGCCTGAGCCGGCCCGGCGCCGGTCTCTCCGGTGGTCAGCAGCAGCGTCTCTGCATCGCCCGCACCATCGCGGTCGAGCCCCAGGTCGTGCTGATGGACGAGCCCTGTTCGGCGCTCGACCCGATCTCGACGCTGGCGATCGAGGACCTGATGTTCAAGCTGAAGGACCGCTTCACGATCATCATCGTCACGCACAACATGCAGCAGGCCGCCCGGGTCAGCGACAAGACCGGCTTCTTCTCGATCGACAAGACCGGCGACCCCGGCCGCCTGATCGAGTACGACGACACGCAGAAGATCTTCAGCAACCCGACCGAGAAGAAGACCGAGGATTACATCACCGGTCGCTTCGGCTGACAATGTCCCGCACATCACCCACGGGACCCTGTGGATAAGTCGATTTGCCCGTTCCGCTCGGCGTACTTTCAGGCCAGCCCCCTGGGTGGGTGGGGTAGGGCCGGTGGGCGGCGCTCTACTGCAGGTGCAGCAGGGCGCCGCCGTCTTCCGTCAGTTCCACGCGAGGCATGACGGGCGTCGCGGCATCACGGCGGCTCGCGCCCGCGACCACCTCCGCCATCCCGGCGTACGGGGTGAGCGAGTCGATCACCGAGCGGGTCGGTGGCAGCATCGCCAGCCCGGCCGTGCCCGCCGCCGTGACCCACGTGGTGTCCTCGCTCTCGCCGGACACGTCGCGCGGCGCCTGACCCTCGGGCAGCAGCGACACGAAGAACCATGTGTCGTAGCGCTTGGGCTCGAACTCCGGGGTGACCCAGCGCGCCCACGGGAACAGCAGGTCGTCGCGCATCCGGAGGCCGCGACGGCGCAGCAGTTCACTCAGGGTCAGCTCGCGGGCCAGCACCGCGGCCCGGTCGGCCTCCCAGTCGTCGGTGCCGACCTCGGCGATCGTCCGGTCCGGTTGCTCGACCGGACCGGCGAGCAACACCCCGGTCTCTTCGAAGAGCTCCCGTACGGCCGCGCCGACCACCGCGGCCGCCCGCTTCTCGTCCACGCCCAGCCGGGCCGGCCAGTCGCCGCGGATCGTCGACGGGCGGTCGTCCGGATCGACACCGCCGCCAGGGAAGGCGTACAGACCGCCGAACGCCATCGTGGTCGCGCGCCTCAGCACGTACAGCTGGAAGCTCTCGCCCGAGGGGCGCAGAAGCACGACCGTGGCCGCGTCGCGTACGGGCGCCGGTGTCCCGTTGAACTCGCGGGCTCGCTTGATCAGGGCTGGGGGGAGCCGCAGGGGCGTGGAATCGGTCACCTGACGATCCTGACACCGGGGCGGCGCCGGACGATACCGTAAGGATCATGACCGATCAGAAGGTTCGCTGGGGCATTCTCGGTCCCGGCGGGATCGCCGCCTCGTTCGCCGCCGACCTGCAGCACGTGCCGGGGGCTGAGCTCGCCGCCGTCGGCTCCCGCC
The DNA here is from genome assembly GCF_055562135.1 of Actinoplanes sp. NPDC021490. Taxonomy (NCBI): domain Bacteria; kingdom Bacillati; phylum Actinomycetota; class Actinomycetes; order Micromonosporales; family Micromonosporaceae; genus Actinoplanes; species Actinoplanes sp. NPDC021490. The sequence goes on along the minus strand of NZ_JBVHFW010000005.1, from coordinate 445,127 downwards.
GCCAGGAGACCGCCACCGAGTTCGCCCAGCGGTTCGGCTTCGCCCGGGCCCACGGCTCGTACGCGGATCTGGCCGCCGACCCCGGCGTCGACGTCGTCTACATCGCCACCCCGCACGCGTTCCACGCCGAGGCCGCGCACCTGTGCGTCGCGGCGGGCAAATCCGTGCTGGTCGAGAAGCCGATCACCCTCGACCTGCCGGAAGCGGCCCGGCTCGTGGCCGCCGCCCGCGACAAGGGCGTGTTCCTCATGGAGGCCATGTGGATGCGCCTCAACCCGGCCATCCGCAAGATCGCCGAGCTGGTCGAGGGTGGCGCGATCGGCTGGGTCAGCGCCATCCACGCCGACTTCGGCCTGCAGGGCCCGTTCGAGCCCGACCACCGTCTGCGCGACCCCAAGCTGGGCGGCGGCGCGCTGCTCGACCTCGGCGTCTACCCGATCAACTTCGCCCACCTGATCATGGGGGCGCCCACGTCGGTGCAGGCCTGGGCGCATCTCACCCCTGAGCGGGTCGACGAGAACACCGGCATCCTGCTGGGCTGGGAGCCCGGCGCGGTCGGGGCGCTGACCTGCAGCATCAACGGCCAGAGCCGCAACAACGCGACGATCACCGGCACCGACGGCCGGATCGAGCTGCCCGAGGGCTTCTTCGTGCCGCGTTCGTTCGTGCTGCACCGGCCGGGTCAGGAGCCCGAGACGCACGAGTTCGACTTCCCGGGCAGCGGCTATCAGTTCGAGGCGGCCGAGGTGCAGCGCTGCCTGCTCGCCGGCGAGCTGGAGAGCCCGCTGATGCCGCACTCGACGACCCTCGAGATCATGACGTTGCTGGACACGATCCGCGAGGAGATCGGGGTCGCCTACTAGGGCGTGCCGCCCCCGTTCTCAGTTGAAGAGGGGGCGGCAGGCGAAGTAGGCCAGGCAGGCGATCAGGCCGGCCGCCGGGAAGGTCGTGACCCAGGCGATCACGATGTTGCCGGCCACGTTCCAGCGCACCGCGTTCAGGCGCTTGGTCGCGCCCACGCCCATGATCGCCGAGGTGATCGTGTGGGTGGTCGAGATCGGGGCGTGCAGGACGTACGCGTTGAAGAAGAGCACCGAGCTGGCCACCGTCTCGGCCGCGAAGCCCTCGGCCGGGCCCAGGTCGATGATCTTGCGGCCGAGCGTACGGATGATCCGCCATCCGCCGGAGTAGGTGCCGGCGGCCAGCATCGTCGCGGTCGTGATGTAGACCCACCACGGGATGTGGGTCGGGCTGTCCTGGAAGCCGCCCGTGTAGAGCGCCAGCACCACGATGCCCATCGTCTTGGCCGCGTCCTGGATGCCGTGACCCAGCGACATCAGCGCGGCCGAGGCGGTCTGGGCCATCCGGAAGCCGCGGTTCAGCCGGCCGGGATTGCCGCGGCGGAAGGTCCACATGACCACGACCATGACGATGAAACCGATGAGGAAGCCGACCAGCGGCGACGCGACCATCGGGATCAGGACCTTCGCGATGATCGTGTCCCACTGGACCGTGCCCAGCGACGACGCGACCAGCGTGGCGCCGACCAGGCCGCCGAACAGCGCGTGCGACGAGCTCGAGGGCAGGCCGAAATACCAGGTGACCAGGTTCCAGACGATCGCGCCGACCACGCCGGCGAAGACCACGGCGAGGCTGGGCACGCCCAGCTTGAGCTCGACCAGGCCGTCGCCGACCGTCTTGGCGACCTCGCCGCCCAGGTGCGCGCCCACGAAGTTGCCGACGGCGGCCATGGCCAGCGCCACCCGCGGGGTCAGGGCGCGGGTGCTGATGCTGGTCGCGATGGCGTTGGCGGCGTCGTGGAAGCCGTTGGTGTAGTCGAAGATCATCGCGGCCACAACCACCGCGAGGACCGCCAGGAGTTCGGGCGACAAGGCCTAGGACTCCTTGACCGCGATGGTCTCGACGGTGTTCGCCACGTGCTCGAACGCGTCGCAGGCGGCCTCCAGTTCGTCGGCCACCTCTTTCATCTTGAGCACGGTGAGCGCGTCGTACTCGCCGGAGAACAACCGGACCAGCAGCATCCGGTACGAGCGGTCGCCCTCGTTCTCGAGCCGGTTGATCTCGATCCAGTACTCGTCGAGATCCTTCATGCTGCGCAGCTTGGGCATCGCGTCCGCGGTGATCTTGGCCTGCTGGTCCAGCACGTCGACCAGCTCGTGCATCTCGCGCGGCAGCGACGGCAGCTCGGTCAGCCCGTACAGGTAGAGCAGGTTGCCGACCGCCTCGAGGTGGTCCATCACGTCGTCGAGCTGCGAGCCCAGCGAATAGATGTCCTCACGGTCGAACGGTGTGATGAACGTAGAGTTGATCTTCTTGTAGAGATCATGGGTGATCTGGTCACTGTCGTGCTCGACGTCGGTCAGCCGGTCGCTCACCGACTGGACGTCGACCCCGGGCAGCGCCAGCTCGTTGAGCAGAGCCGTGCCCTTCACGAGGTTGTTCGCGGCCTGCGTGAACAGGTCGTAGAAGGCGCCCTCGACGGGGCGGAAAGAAAACTTCACGTCACGAACCTCGATCGGCGGGCATGGGGTGATCACCAGGAATGCTAAGGCCTCTCCTGGTTCACCCGTCGTTCGCCCGCTAAACGGGTTCTCGTCGCCGATCTGCCCGGGTGGCGTCCGGTCTGGGCGAAGGACGGCGTACGGCCCTGGTCGGCAGGGGTTCGCGGGCCACCCAGCGGCTCACCGGGTGCCGGCGCAGGTGGCGGGCCAGCCCGCGCTGGTCGCGATCGGCGATGACGTCGACCCCGGCCGCGCCCAGCTCAGTCCAGATGGCGGCCCGGGCGCGCCGGGACCCTTCGGGCAGACCCGAGATGCGCACCGTACGCCCGTCGTCGTGCGCCGACCGCACCATCGCGTGCAGCAGGTGACGCTCCTCGGCCGGGATCGGCTCGAGCCCGTCCCAGCCGAAACGCCGGCTCCACGGCTCGCTGATCATCGGCACCATCGAGGGCGGCGCCGACCGCGAGCCGATGTCGTCGAACGAGCCCTCGGCGAACGCCAGCCGGACTTCCTCGGTCGCGAGCAGTTCCCGGACGTCCACGATGCCGGTCACCGACACGGTGACCGCGCCCGGCGTCAGCTCGTCGCCCTCGCAGTGGCTGAGCAGCCCGGCGTGGTCCCGCAGCTGCTGGTCGAGCATCCGGTACGCCCGCAGCAGCGTCTCGGCGTCGCGGACGGCGCCGGTGAACTCGACGACGAGCCGGAACGGCACCTGCTGGTCGCGGGAGAGCCGCCCGCCGTGGCCGCGGGCCTGGGCGAACAGCGGGGTCAGGACGAGCCGGCGCAGCGTACGCCCCGGCTGCGGCGCGCCCGGCCCGAGGAAGAGCTCGCCGCGCGGGCCGGGGGTGACCGGCACGGTGAGCCCGCCCAGTCCGTGCCGCATGACCCTCGGCAACGGGTCGACGTCGGCCGGACGGGCCAGCGCGTGCCCGGCCGGCAGATAGGGGCGGCTGTTACGGCGGGCCAGTGACAGCCCGGCCGTGACCAGCCCGGCCACACCCGCGGCACCCGCGAGGCCACCCGCGATCATCAGACCGTTGTTCACTGCACACCATCCGATTCGTACCAAAAATCCGTTCTCTACTGTGTCACAAGTGCTACCCGACCCCGGGTAATCTCGCGCAGAATTCCCCCATGCCACCGTCCGCCGAGGCCTTCGAGGCCGAGCGCAGCCATCTCGTCTCCGTCGCCTACCGGATGCTCGGCAGCGTGGCCGAGGCGCAGGACGTGGTGCAGGAGGCCTGGTTGCGCTACATCCGCGCGAGCGATCAGGAGATTCGCGACCTGCGCGGCTGGCTCACCACCGTCACCGGCCGGCTCTGCCTCGACGTGCTCAAGTCGGCCCGCGTGTCGCGCGAGGCGTACACCGGCATGTGGCTCCCGGAGTACTTCGTGGACCCCGACGCCGGACCGGCGGCCCAGGCCGAGCGGCGCGACGAGGTCGGCCTGGCGCTGCTCGTGGTCCTCGAGCGGCTCAGCCCCGAGCAGCGGGTGGCGCTGGTGCTGCACGACGTGTTCGCGGTGCCGTACGACGAGGTGGCCCGGGTGCTCGGCACCACCGAGGCCACCGCCCGGCAGCACGCCTCCCGCGGGCGCAAGGCCGCCGCCGAGGGCGGGGTGCGGCACAACGCCGGCCCGATCGAGCAGCGACGTGTGCTGAGCGCCTTCATCGAGGCGGTGAACAGCGGTGACATGGAAGCGCTGGCGTCCGTGCTCGCGCCCGACGTGGTGTCGATCAGCGACGGCGGCGGCTTCACCCGCACCGCGCTGCGTCCGATCCTCGGCGCCGACAAGGTGGCCCGGTTCTTCGTCGGCATCGCGCACGGCAGCCGCATGGCGGGCGCCGTCCTCGAGCCGGCGCTGATCAACGGCACCGCCGGGGTCCTCGTACGCGGGGAGGGCGTCTATGGCGCGCTCGGCCTGACCATCGCGGACGGCCGCATCACCGGCCTGTTCCAGCAGCTCAACCCGTCGAAACTGCTAGTCAGCGACCTTCTGTAGGTACTGCTGGTATTTCGTGGCGAACGGCTCGCTGCCGTCGCCCAGCGCCACCAGCAGCTCCTCGGCCGCGGCGCGCGCCTCGCGGACGAGATCATCGGGGTAACCGAACCGCTCGCGGTGCTCGGAGAACTCGTCCTCGTCGCGCAGCTCGACCAGGCCCGTCGACCGTCGCCGGACCACGTCGAGGTCGAGGTCGATGATGTGGACGGTGTCACCCTCCCAGCGCGCCGGGGTGGTGATGTCGCAGTAGACCTCGCTCGTCCGCGGCTCGGGGTTGAACATGCCCGTCCACCACGTGTGATGGGGGATGAGCAGCACGAACGGGATCTGCTCGACCGACGGACGGCCGTGGTAGACCGACTCGGTGCCACGGGTCACGCCCACCCAGACGCCCAGCTCGTCGGAGTCGAAACGGCGGGCTGGGTAGTCCCGATGGGCCGAACCGTCGTACTTCGTGTAGACGACCCGGACCGTGTCACTCGGCATGCGAGAACCCTAACGGTGGTCGGCTTCTGTCGGTGGTGGCGGGTACCGTCTGCGCGTGCCCGCAGCAACGAAGAAGAACGCCACCGCTGACAAACTCCTGCAGGCTGCCGTCGGCGCCGTTCCCGGTGGCAGTTCCCGTCCGGGTCAAGAGGCCATGGTCGCGGCCATCGACAAGGCGATACGCGATCGTGAGCATCTGCTCGTCCAGGCCGGCACGGGCACCGGCAAAAGTCTGGCCTATCTCACGCCGTCCCTTCTCGTCGACGGTCCGGTGGTCGTCTCCACGGCCACCCTGGCCCTGCAGAATCAGCTGGTCGAGCACGACCTCCCCCGTCTCGCGGCGGCGGTCGAGCCGGTGCTCGGCCGCAGACCCACCTTCGCCGTGCTCAAGGGCCGGCACCACTACCTGTGCGTGGCCAAGATGGAACACGCCGATGAAGAAGCGCCGACCGACACGCTCTTCGACGACGCGCCGCCCAAGACCCAGTGGCTGGGCGAGGCGGGCCGGCTCGGCAAGCAGATCCAGCGGTTGCAGGCGTGGTCCGAGAAGACGAAGACCGGCGACCGTGACGAGCTCGATCCCGGCGTCGACGACACGGCCTGGCGTCAGGTCTCGATGCCCGCGCGCGACTGCGTCGGGGCCCAGCGCTGCCCGTACGGGCCGGAGTGTTTCGCCGAGGCGTCGCGCGCCCGCGCCCGCGAGGCCGACATCGTGGTCACCAACCACAGCCTGCTCGCGGTCGACATGCTGGCCGAGCGGCACATCGTCCCCCCGCACAAGCTGCTCATCATCGACGAGGCGCACGAGCTGGCCGACCGGGTCTCCTCCGCCTCGCAGGCCGAGCTGACCCCCGAGGCGCTCGAGCGCTCGTCCCGCCGCGCCCGCACCCTGATCCCACCTGCGGCCTCCGAATCGCTGGCCGAGGCGGCCGACGCGCTCACCGTGGGCCTGGCCGAGACGCCGGCCGGTCGCATCACGGCGGGCCTGCCCGAGCTGCTGCAGCAGGCCGTCGCGCTGATCGAGTCGGCCACCCGGGCCGGGCTCACGGCGATCGGCGAGATCAAGGGCGACGACCCCGATCCCGTACGCAAGCAGCAGGCCAAGGCGGCTCTGGACGACCTCAACGACACGGCCCAGCGGCTGCTCGAGGAATCCGACTTCGACGTCGCCTGGGTCGAGAAGTCCGACACCGGCAGCGGGCGGCGCGCGCTGGTCGTGGCTCCGCTCTCGGTCGCCGGCACGCTGGCCCAGGGGCTCTATTCCGACCGTACGGTGGTGGCCACCTCGGCCACCCTGACGCTGGGCGGCCGCTTCGACACGGTGGCCCGCTCGCTCGGCCTGCCCGCCGCCTCGCCCGCCCCGCCGTCCGACCCGCAGTCACCGGCCTCCGGGGACGGCTGGACGTCGCTCGACGTCGGCTCCCCGTTCGACTATCCGCGTCAGGGCATCCTCTATGTCGCGGCCCACCTGCCCCGCCCGCAGATGTCCGGCCTGCCCGACGCGGCCGGTGAGGAACTGGTCAAGCTGGTCGAGGCCCTGGGCGGCCGCACGCTGGGCCTGTTCTCGTCGCGCCGGGCCGCCACCCAGGCCGCCGAGCTGCTGCGCGCCCGCACCGACCTGCCGATCCTGCTGCAGGGCGAGGAATCGCTGCCGGTGCTGGTCCGCCGGTTCAAGGAAGACAAGACGAGCTGCCTGTTCGGCGTCATGTCGCTCTGGCAGGGCGTCGACGTGCCGGGCGACGCGTGCCAGCTGGTGGTGATCGACCGCCTGCCGTTCCCCCGTCCCGACGAGCCCCTGGCCGCGGCCCGGGCCGCCGCGGTCGACGCGAGCGGCGGCTCCGGCTTCTCCTCGGTGAGCGTCCCGATCGCGGCCATCCGCCTGGCCCAGGGCGTCGGCCGCCTGATCCGCTCGACGGGCGACAAGGGCGTGGTCGCCGTGCTCGACTCCCGCCTGGAAACAGCGCGCGGCTACGGCGCCTTCCTCCGCAAGTCCCTGCCCCCGTTCTGGTACACGACCCGGCCCGAAGTCGCCCTGGGCGCGCTGCAGCGCCTCGCCGCGAAGTGACCGCCGTGGCGTCGCCGGGCCGGCCGGAAGGGCCGCCCCGCGGCAAACGCCGCTGGTTGCTGGTCGCGGTCGTCGCGGTGTGGATCGTGGTGGTGTCCGGGCTGGCCGTCTGGTCGGTCGGGCACGAGAAGGCGACCGTGCCCGAGCAGCGTGACCTCGGGCTCGCGGTGACCGACCTGCAGCGGGCGGCCGGGGTGGTCTACGCGTCGGCGGCCGGGCCGGGCCGGGCGGTCGTGCTCGGCGGGCTCGAGTTCACCCGCGACTGCCGGGTCACGCCGGTGCGGTCGGGGCTGATCGCGGCCCGCAACATCACCGTGTACGTGCCGGACGGCGAGGCGGTCGAGGCCACCGAGGCGATCGCCGCCGCGTTGCCGCCGGGCTATCAGGCCGACGCGGGGCGGAGCCGGGGCGGCACCCGGGTCTCGCTGCACGCCGACGCGGGCAACTTCATCGGCATCGACATGAGCACCGAGTCGTCGGCCCGCACCCTCACGCTGCGGCTGTTCACCGGCTGCCGCCCGCTCGACGGCGACGAGACCCCGGCCACCGCGGGTCCGGACGCGCCCGGGCCGCCCTCGCTGCTGGCCCGGTCGCTGTCGGCGCTGGGCGCGGCGCCGCGGACCCCCGAGGCGCAGACCGTCGCCTGCCCGGCGGGTCCGGCCGCCGGATCCTTTGCGGTCGACGGCGTACGGAAACCGCCCGATCTGACCGCGCGGCTGGGCAAGCTGGCCGCCGGGGCCGAGGTCGTGCGGGACGACGACACGGCTCGCGCCTATCGCCGTGGCGAGCAGTCCGTCCTGCTCCTGCCCGACGGCCCCGATTTGCGGGTCGTCGTCAGCACCGCCTGTCAATAGACGAGGGCCTGCGCGCCCTCCGACATGATCTCCTCGACGAAGACGGCGGCCCCGGCGATGCGGATGCCGGGCAGCACCCTGTCGGGGGTGATGTCGCGGCGGGCGGCGCACTGCGTGCAGGCGGTCACCCGGCCGGTCGAGAGCAACAGGTGGAGCAGATCGGGCAGCGGCGCCGCGTGCGGCAGCTCGAACTCGGCGGCCCGGCCGGGCAGGGCGAACCAGGTCGACTCGCCGGTGAGCCAGAACGAGACGTCCACCCCGGACGAAAGCGCCGTGCCGGCCACGGTGAAGGCCTGCGAGCAGCGCTCCGGCGCGTCGGCGCCCGCGGTTGCCTTGACGACCAGCAAGCGTGTCATGCGGGTCAGCATAAGATGGGCCGGTCATGGTTACGGAAATCGGGTTTGTGAGCCTGCTGGTGGCCGGTCTCGGCGCGCTGGCGGGCGGGTTCGGCTATCTGGCGATGCGTGTTTCGAGGGGGCGTTGGTGACCGATCAGCAGGAGAACCCGCTGGGACCCCCGCCCTGGCTCAACGCCCCGCCGGTCGACGCGTATCCGTACGAGGAAACCCACGACCTGCGCCGGGGCGCCGACCTCAATCCGGCGCTGCTCGGCCTGCTGCCGTTCGTCGGGCTGTGGCGCGGCCGCGGCAAGGGCGGCTTCCCGGCCGAGAACGACTACGACTTCGCGCAAGAGGTGCGGGTCAGCCACGACGGCCGCCCGTTCCTGCGCTACGAGTCGCGGTCCTGGCTGCTCGACGAGGAGTCGAAGCCGGCGGGCGAGTGGATCGTCGAGTCCGGCTTCTGGCGGCCGGTGCTCAACGCCGAGGGCCGCGCGACCGACGACATGGAAGCCGTCATCGTCAGCCCCGAGGGCACCGTCGAGATCTACGTCGGCAACACCATCGGCACCACCCGGCTCGAGATCGACACCGACGCGGTGGCCTACACCCCGAGCGGCCAGCACCTGACCGGCGCGCGGCGGCTCTTCGGCATCGTCGAGGGCGCCCTGCTCTATGCGCACGAGGTGTCGATCGACAAGAGCGAACTGCAGCCGCACATGTCGGCCCGGCTGCTCAGGGTCGGCGGCTGAGCACGGAGGGCGTAATCTGGCCTACGTGTCCGCCACTGCGCTTGCCGCCATGCTCCGCGAGCGTGGCCTGCGGCTCACTCCCCAGCGCCAGCTGATCCTCGAGGCGGTGCACGAGCTGGGCCACGCCACGCCCGAGCAGGTGCATCACCACGTGCGGGAACGCGCGGCCGGGGTCAACATCACCACGGTCTATCGCACGCTCGAGCTGCTGGAAGAGCTCGGGCTGGTCAACCACACGCACCTGTCGCACGGGTCGCCGACCTATCACGCGGCGGGTGAGGATCAGCACGTTCACCTCGTCTGCCGTGGATGTGGGTCGATCAGTGAGGTAGACCCGAGTGTGATGGAGCCGGTCACCGATCGGCTGCTGAGCGAGCGCGACTTCCGGGTCGACGTGGGTCACGTGTCGCTCTTCGGTGTGTGCGGGGACTGCAAGGAGCTGTGACATGACCGTGGTGATGGTCGAGGATCTGGACCCCGCATCGGCCGACGCCGGCGTGCCGGCCCACTACGGCGACCCGATGCGCGAGCAGCGCACGCTGGCCACCGCCGTGGGCCTGGTCGATCGGTCGAACCGTGACGTGATCGCCGTGCCCGGCGAGGAACGCGCGTCCTGGCTGCACACCCTGACCACTCAGCATCTGTCGGATCTGTCCGGCATGCAGGGGACGGAACTGCTCGTCCTCTCGCCGAACGGCCACGTCGAGCAGCACGCCTTCGTCACCGAGGACGGCACCACGGCCTGGCTCGACACCGAGCCCGGCGCCGGGGCCGGGCTGCTCAAATACCTCGAGATGATGCGCTTCTTCACGCGTGTCGAGCCCCGCGACGCGTCGTCCGAGATCGCCGTGCTGTCCCTGGTGGGCCCGGGCGCGGCCGATGTCCTCCCCGGGCTCGCCGAGCCGAAGATCAACGCGGTGCCCGGGGCCAAGTTCGCGGCCGGCGATGTCCCGCCCGGGTCGACCAGCCGTTACGACGTACGGGAAACCGAATTTGGTCTGGCCCGTCGCGTGCCCCTCGGCGTCGACCTGCTGGTTCCCCGGTCGGAAAAGACGGCGGTGATCGAGAAGCTCGGGGTGCCCCTGGCCGGTCTGTGGGCCTACGAGGCGATCCGGGTCGAGCAGCGCATCCCGCGGCTGGGCTGGGAGACCGATCACCGCACGATCCCGGCCGAGGCCGAGTTCCTGGCCGCCGCCGTGCACCTCGACAAGGGCTGCTATCGCGGTCAGGAAACGGTCGCCCGGGTGCACCACCTCGGCCGTCCGCCCCGCCGCCTCGCCCTGGTGCACTTCGACGGCATCGCCACCGACCACCCGCCCGTCCAGGGCACCCCGGTGATCCGCGAGGGTCGTGAGGTCGGCTTCGTCGGCACCGCCGTGCGCCACCACGAGCTGGGCCTCATCGCCCTCGTCGTGCTCAAGCGCAACGCCACCGACGGGCTCATGGTCGGCGAGTCCGTGGTGGCGGTCGATCCCGCCTGAGCCCCCGCTAAGGTCAGTCCCATGACCGGGACCGTGATCACCGTTGCTCCGACCGGCGCCGAAAGCAGCAAGGCCGACGTGCCCGCGCTGCCCGTCACGCTCGACGAACTCGTGGCCACCGCCAAGGAGTGCGAAGCGCTGGGCGCCGCCATCATCCACGTCCACATCCGGGACGCCGAGGCCCGGCCGACCCTCGACCAGGGGCGGCTGCGCGCGACCGTGTCGGCGCTGCGCGAGTCGACCGGCCTGATCGTGCAGCTGTCGTCGGGCGGCGCGGTCACCGATCCCGAGTCCGACCGGCTGGCCGTGCTCGACGCCGGCCCCGAGATGGCCTCCTGCACGATGGGCACGGTCAACTTCGGCGACGGGGTGTTCCTCAACCGCTGGGAGTTCATCGTCGACCTGCACGGCCGCATGCAGGAGCGCGGCATCGTGCCGGAGTACGAGATCTTCGACCTCGGGCAGCTGGCCTCGCTGCAGCGGCTGCTGAGCAAGTACGGGCTGCCGTTCGGCGGTCACGTGCACGTCGACCTGGTGATGGGCGTGCCCGGCGGCATGCCGGCCACGACGGCCGCGCTCGTCGCGTGCGAGCAGGCCCTGCGCGACCTGCCCGAGGGCACGACGTTCTCGGCCACCGGCATCGGGCGCGGCACCATCCCGGTCATGCTGGCCTCGCTGAGCGCGGGCGGGCACCTGCGCGTCGGCATGGAAGACACCGTCACGTACGCCAAGGGCCGCCCGGTCGAGTCGAACATGCAGCTCGTGGCCCGGGCCGTCGGGTTCGCCCAACTGGCCCAGCGCCCTCCGCTCACCGCGCGTGAGACCCGCGAGCTGCTGGGTATCCCGGCTCGATGATCATCGCTCAGGTTCTCCGCTCCGGTTTCATCGAGAGCGTCCACCACGGTTCGGTCTTCTCGAGCGCCGGAAGCCGGGGAGAGGTGACCGCCCCGATCTTCCCGCGCTCGTCGAACAAGCCGCTGCAGACGGTCGGCATGCTGCGGGCCGGTCTCGTGCCGCGCGACGACGCCGACCTGGCCCTGATCAGCGGCAGTCACTTCGGAGAGCCGTTCCACGTACGCCGGGTCCGCGAGATCCTCACGGCGGCCGGCCTCGACGCCGGCGCCCTGCGCTGCCCGGCCTCGTTGCCGCTGGCCGAGGACGCCCGGGACGACTGGCTGCGTACGGGCGGGGCCGCCGAGCGGGTGCTGATGAACTGCTCCGGAAAGCACGCCGGGATGCTGGCCACCTGCGCGGCCAACGACTGGCCGCTGGAGTCGTACCTCGACCCGGCCCACCCGCTGCAGGTGGCGATCGCCCGTGCGGTGGCCGACCTGGCCGGCGAGAACGTGGCCGCGGTGGGAGTGGACGGCTGCGGGGCGCCGGTGCTGGCCCTGTCGCTGACCGGCCTGGCCCGCGCGTTCGAACGTCTGGTCACGGCCGAGCCGGGCAGTCACGAACGCCGGGTGGCCGACGAGATGCGTGCCCACCCGGAACTGGTCGCCGGCACCGGCGCCGACGACACCGTGCTGATGACGGCGGTGCCCGGGCTGCTGGCCAAGGGCGGCGCCGAGGGTGTGGTGGCGGCGGCCGTGCCGGGGGCGGGCGCGATCGCCATCAAGGTCGACGACGGCGGGATGCGGGCGCGCACCCCCGTACTGCTCGATGAGCTGCAGAGACTCGGCGTCGAGGTGCCGGTGATCGAGGAACTGATCCTGGGTGGGGGAGAGCCGGTCGGCCGCGTACGCGCGGTGCGGTGACTCGACTCACGCTAGCTGTAGTTAGCGTTTTGCTTGCAACAGCTAGCACTCCGGGCTACCTTCGAATGCATGGCCACGCCCAAGGATCTGCCCGAGGACATCGGTGGTTTCATCCGTGATCTCCGGCAGACCGCCAAGATCTCGCTGCGCCAGCTCGCCGACAAGGCGGGCGTGAGCAACCCGTATCTCAGCCAGATCGAGCGTGGCCTGCGCAAGCCCAGCGCCGAGGTGTTGCAGCAGATTGCCAGCGCGCTGCGGGTGTCGACGCCCGCGATGTATCTGCGGGCCGGCCTCCTCGACAGCGAGGGACAGCAGGGCGTGCTGGCCGCGATCGCCGCCGATCCGGAGCTCACGATCCCGCAGAAGCAGTCGCTGACCCAGATCTACGAGACGTTCCGCAGCGAGAACGCGCGCAACAAGCCCGCCGAAGAGACCACTCCCACTTCCGAGGAGCAGAAATGACCGAGCAGACCAAGACCCGTTTCCCCGCCCCGCTCTACGCCGCCGCCGGCGCCGGTGACATCGCCGTCGAGCAGCTGCGCAAGCTGCCCGCCGTGGTCAACGAGCTGAGCGAGCGCGCCGCCGCGTCGCTGCGCACGTACAACGAGCAGGCCGGCACCAAGGCCGCCGAGCTGCGCGACAAGGCGTCCACGACCGACTTCACCGCGCTGCGGGGCAACGCGGCCAGCGTCGCCACCTCGTTCGCCCAGATCGCCCAGGACCGTGCCGTCGCCGCGTACACCGCGCTGGTGGCCCGGGGCGAGCGCGTCGTCGGCACCGGCGTCGTCGAGGCGGCCGACGTGGTCAACGCCGACATCGAGACCACCGAGGAGCCGGCCGCCATCGAGCCGGCCCAGGCCGAGGCGAAGCCGAAGCCGCGCAAGCGCGCCGCCACTAAGTGACGACCCGGCACGACATGATCAGCGGGGCCCGGCATCGGCTGGGCCCCGCGGCATAGACTTCCCCTCATGGCCTCCTCCGCGCCGATCTTCTACGCCGCCGTCGTCGGCTATCTCAACCTGCTCATTCTCATCCTGTCGCTGGTGGTGCAGGCGGTCGCGCTGATTCACTGCCTGACCCAGCGGGGCGACGGATTCCAGGCCATCGGCACCCTGCCGAAGGGCGCGTGGGCGGCGATCCTCGCCATCTGCATCGTCCTGACGCTGCTGATCAGCGGTGCGGTCGGCATCTTCAGCCTGATCGGCATCGCGGCCGCCCTGATCTATCTGCTCGACGTCCGTCCCGGCCTCAAGGACCTGTCGGACGGCAAAGGCTTCTGGTGAGGCGGTTCGGCCCGCCGCCGCCCGATGGTGGGCCCCGCCTGCATCGGGCGGACCCGACCGGGCCGCGCTCGGGCCGTCCGACCCTTCCCGGGCCGCTGACCGAGATCATTTCCACCCCCTCCGGCGTACGCTTGGAGCAGCTGATCACCGGTGTCGGTGAGCCGGTCACCGTGTTCGCGCACGGGCTGGGCGGCGACATCTCCGGCACCCGCCCGCTGGGCAGCGCGGTCGCCGGGCGCCGGGTCTTCTTCCACTTCCGGGGTCACGGCCGCTCGGACGCGCCGGTCGGCCCGTGGAGCTTCGCCGGCCTGGCTGACGACCTGCGCGGCGTGGCCGACCTGGCCGGCGCGACCCGGGCGCTCGGCGTCAGCATGGGCGCGGCCGCGCTGTGCCGGCTGCTCAGCGAGACGCCCGACCGGTTCGAGCGCGTCGTCTTCTATCTGCCCGCGCCCCTCGACGGCACCCGCCCCGCGGCCGCCGAGGCCCGCGTCGAACGACTGCTGGCCGCGGTCGAGTCGGGCGAGGCGGCGTCGATCGCCGCCGCCGTCGAGGCCGAACTGCCGCCCTCGGTGCGCAACACGCCGACCGGCTGGAGCTTCCTGCGCCAGCGTGTCGAGCAGTTGCAACGCGACGGCCTGGCCTCCGAGCTCACGACGCTGTGGCACGAGCCCGCCGTGGCCGACGAATCCCTCCTGCGGGCGTTCCGCGGGCGCGCGCTCGTGCTCGGCTGCCTGGGCGACGACGTGCACCCGGTCGCGTGGGCCGAGCGGCTGGCGTCGCTGCTGCCCAAGGCTGACCTGCACGTCTACGACCGCCCGGCCGTCCTCTGGAACAACCGGGCCGAACTGCGCACCCGCATCTCCGCCTTCCTGAACGACTGAGGGCCCCTCCGGTTTCCCGGAGAGGCCCTCTGACGTGTGCTCAGATCAGCTGGCCAGCCAGACCGGAACGTAGTAGTCCTCGCTGCTCCAGTTGGCGACCTTGTCGATGGCCATCGGCCAGATCTCGAAGTGCCAGCCCTTGGACAGCCCGGCCACCGACCGCGACGCCCAGGCGCCGGCCGAGTTGACCGGTGCGCGGTCCTCGATGCCGGAGGGCAGCGAGCTCAGCGGCTGTCCGGTGTACTTGAACCACTTCTTGGTGTCGAAGTTGTACATGTACATGCCGGCCGCGTCGGTCCACTTGAGCAGGATGACGCTGACGTAGTCGACCCCGGCCTGGGAGTCGCTGGCCGTGCCCCGGACCGTGCTCCACGAGCTCGCCTTGCTGGGGCTGGCCGGGAACTTCACGGCCACCTTCGGAGGCGTCTTGTCGTAGGCGACCCGCAGCGGCGACGCGTTGCGGGCGGCCTTGCCCTGCTTGTTGGAGAACTCGACCCGCGGCGTGAAAGTGCCCTCGCCGAAGTAGTGCGGCACCTGCGTCGACGCGGCGCCCTTGCGCAGCAGCGTGAACTCGCCGTCGCCCCACTCGGTCCACGCCTCGGAGGCGGTGGCCGGCAGCGCCGACGGGGTGAAGACACCCTCGACCTGGTAGTCGTAGGTCACGCCGCCGGAGACGTACGTGTTGGTGTAGATCGTGCTCTTCTGCCAGCCCAGGTTGCCGGTCGGCGCGGCGACCCCGACGGCGGCCGGAGCCAGCGTGCCCTTGCCCTCGACGGTGCCGTCGTTCAGCGTGACCGCCACGGTGAAGGCGCCGGCCGCGGCGTACGTGTGCGTCCAGCTGGTCTCGCCGGCGGCCGCGGTCTGCGCGGCGGTGCCGTCGCCCCAGGTGATGACCCGGCTGATCGCGGCGGGCTCGGTGTCGTCGTCGGCCAGGGCGCTCTGCGTCAGCGTCACCGTCTGGCCGGGCCAGATGGCGTTGCTGTCCAGGCCGTAGGTGCCGGTCGGAGCCTCACCAGCCGCGTGGGCGGGCGCGCCGACCCCGACCACACCGGCGGTGAGGGCCGTGGTGAGGAGGGCGGGAAGGGCGCGACGGTAAACGAGTTTCATCTGTCCCCCGTTGTTTCTGCCTCCCCGTCACGACAGAGGGGAGCCAGCGGACAGTACCGGTGCGACGGCTCATTGATCAAGCCCGTTCTACCAGCTGAGCCGTAACCTTTTTCGGCTCTCAGCACGTTGTCTAGAACGTGCGGCTATCCCCCAAATCAGTCTTTGTCGGACTCGTGGCGTTCGGCTTGCCGTTCGCCGTCACGATCGGCTGGACCCTCGCGACCCCGGCCCAGCGCCCTGCTGCAGTGGGCGTCCCCGGCGGCGAGGGCGCCCTCGGCGCCGCTCCCACGTCGACGAAACGAGAGCCGGTGGCCGTCCGCTACACGGCCCAGCCCTATCGCCCGGCCCCCACGACGTCCGGCAGCGCCCCCGTCCCCACCTCGGTCACGCCATCGGTGTCCCCGAGCGCCACGACGACCGTCGCGCCCACGACGTCGCCGTCCCCCACACCGTCCACGACCACCCCGACCGACGACCCGCTCCCACCGCTGAACCAGCCCCCGGTGCCGACCCCCACCGAGATCAGCACCCCGCCGAGCTGGGAGCCGCCGTCCGTCGAGCCCCCGATCAGCGAAAGCTTCCGGCCCCCGTCGCGGGACTTTCCCGAGTGGAGCCGCCGTCAGCCCGACTGAAGCGGGCCCTCGCCCCTCCGGCCTCGCAGCGGTTTGACGTCGGCTGCTTTAGGCTGCCGGGCGTGACCGCTGTACGGCAATTTTTCACCGGGGCCGGGCTGCTCGGCCGGGGCCTCGGCATCGTCTTGCGCAGTCCCAAGGTGCTCGGGCTCGGGCTGCTGCCGGCGCTCATCTCCGGCGTGCTCTATGCCACGGCGCTGTTCTTTCTGGTCGACTATCTGCCCGAGCTGAGCCGGGCCGTCACCTGGTTTGCCGACGACTGGGCCGAGTCGGTTCGGGAGGCGATGCAGGTGCTCGGCGGCATCGCGCTGCTCGGGGTGGCGGTGCTGCTCGGGGTGCTGACGTTCACCGCGGTCACGCTGCTGATCGGCGACCCGTTCTACGAGCGGATCTCGGGGCTGGTCGAGGAACGGTTCGGCGGGGTGGCCGACGAGGTCGAGGTGGGGTTCTGGGAGTCGCTGCGACGCAGCCTGTTCGACTCGTTGCGGCTGATCGGGCTGTCGATCCTGATCGGCATTCCGCTGTTCCTGCTCGGGTTCGTGCCGGTGGTCGGGCAGACGGTCGTGCCGGTGCTGGGCGGCGCGGTCGGTGGGTGGGTGCTCGCCCTCGAACTGACCGGCGTGCCGTTTCAGCGGCGCGGGCAACGGCTACGGCAGCGCCGGGTGGTGCTGGCGGCGAACCGGCCGCTGGCGCTCGGTTTCGGCGTGGCCGTCTTCTGCTGTTTTCTGATTCCGCTGGGCGCGATCCTGTTGATGCCCGCCGCGATCGCGGGCGCCACGCTGCTGGCCCGCAAGTCGCTCGGCCACCCGATCCAGACGGCCGGCGGCGTCCCGCCGCACACCGGCCGGCCCGGTGACGGGGCCGGCTCAGGCCGACTCGCGGACCACGAGCTCGGTCGGTAGCACCACGGCGTCGGGCAGGCCGGCCTGGCCGTTGATCAGGCCGAGCAGCTGGCGGGCCATCGTGCGTCCCATGTCGGCGATCGGCTGGCGCACTGTGGTCAGTGGGGGATCGCTGTAGCGGCTGATCTCGAAGTCGTCGAAGCCGATCACCGCGACGTCCGACGGCACCCGGCGGCCCGCGTCCTTGAGGGCCAGCAACGCGCCGTGGGCCATCATGTCGGAGGCCACGAAGACCGCGTCGAGCGCCGGGTCGTCGGCCAGCAGCGTTCGCATCGCGGCGATGCCGGACTCGCGGGTGAAGTCGCCGAACTGCACATGCTGGGCCAGGCCGGCCTCGTCGAGCGTGGCCCGATAGCCCGCCAGGCGATCGATGCCGGCCACCATGTCCTGTGGGCCGGCAATGGTGGCGATCCGGCGGCGGCCGGCCGCGACCAGATGGCGTACGCCCGCGGCGACCCCGCCGAAGTGGTCGACGTCCACATAGGGCACCTGGGGGCCGCCGATGGGGCGGCCGCTGCAGATCACCGGGATGCCGAGACGGGCGAGGTTGCCGGGGAGCGGGTCGGCGCCGTGCATGGAGGCGAACATGACGCCGTCCACGTGACCGGCCACCGCGTACCGCTCGACCCGGTCGTGGCTCTTGGCCGAGCCGGCCATCATCAGCACGAGCTGCTTGTCGGCCGCCTCGAGTTCAATGCCGACGCCCCGGATGATCGCCGGGAAGAACAGGTCGTCCGAGAACACGCGGTTGGCGGTCTCGGGCAGGATCAGCGCGATCGACTCGGTGCGCTGGGTGACCAGGCTGCGGGCGGCCTGGTTGGGCACGTAGCCCAGTTCGTCGACGGCGCGGGTGACCGCCTCACGGATGGAGGCGGCCACCGACGTCGAGCCGTTGACGACGCGGGAGACCGTCGCCCGGGACACTCCGGCCCGGCGGGCCACTGCTTCCAGGGTCGGCCGTTCCCGCGTCACCAATCAGCTCACCCCTCGTTCGATTCCGGCGCGGCGATGCCGTTGCGCCGGATCACCTCCCGGTACCACTTCGCGCTGTCCTTCAGCGTGCGCTTCTGGGTCGCGTAGTCGACGTGCACGACCCCGAACCGCTTGCGGTAACCCTCGGCCCACTCGAAATTGTCCATGAGCGACCAGACGAAGTAACCACGCAGATCGACGCCGGCCGCCAGGGCATCATGGCAGGCGCGCAGGTGGCCGTCGAGGTAGTCGACCCGACGGGCGTCGTGAACCTCGCCGTCGGCCGACGGGACCTCGGGGTACGCGGCGCCGTTCTCGGTGATCAGCAGCGGGGTGCCCGGGTAGTCGTCGTTGATCCGCTTGAGCAGGCTGGTCAGGGCGGACGGCTCGATCAGCCAGTTCATGTCGGTCACCGGGCCGTCCGGCGCGCGCCAGGCGATGCCCTCGCTGCCGGGCTGGTCGAGCGCGGCCGGAGCGCCGGGCTTGGCCGAGACGTACGCGGGCTGATAAAAGTTGATCCCCAGCACGTCGATCGGGGCGTTGATCGTGCTCAGGTCGCCGTCCGCGATGTACGACAGGTCGGTGAACCGCGACATGTGCTCGAGCATGTCGGCCGGGTATTGGCCCTTGAGCAGCGGGTCGAAGAACATCCGGTTGGACAGCCCGTCGATGATCCGGGCGGCCTCGCGGTCGGCGGCGTTGCCCGCGTCGACCGGGAAGACGACCGACGGGTTGAGCGTGATGCTGATGCTCTGCGCGCCGGCCGAGCGCAGCGCCCGGGCCGCCATGCCGTGGCCGAGCAGCAGGTGGTGCACGGCGGCGAAGACGGCCGCCGGGTCCTGCTTGCCGGGCGCGTGCACGCCGCTTCCGTAGCCCAGGTAGGCCGAGCACCAGGGCTCGTTCAGGGTCGTCCAGGTCTTGACCCGGTCGCCGAGACGGGCGTGCACGATCTGGGCGTACTCCGCGAAGGCCTCCGCGGTCAGCCGGTTGGCCCAGCCGCCGAGATCCTCCAGCGTCTGCGGCAGGTCCCAGTGATAGAGCGTGACGACCGGGTCGATGCCCTTGCCGAGCAGTTCGTCGGTCAGCCGGTCGTAGAAGTCCAGGCCCTTGACGTTGACCGGGCCGGTGCCGTCGGGCTGGATGCGCGGCCAGGCGATCGAGAACCGGTACGACGCCAGGCCCAGATCGGCCATCAGCGCCACGTCGTCGACGTAGCGGTGGTAGTGGTCGCAAGCCACGTCGCCGGTGTGCCCGTTGAAGACGCGTCCCGGCGTACGGCTGAAGGTGTCCCAGATCGAGGGGCCGCGACCGTCCTCCCGCGCCGCGCCCTCGATCTGATACGACGCCGTGGCGGCGCCCCAGATGAAGTCGTCGGGGAAGGTGATCGCGGCGAGGGCCGGCTGCGCCGACGTGGACGTGACGGTGGCCGTCATGCGTTCCCCTTATTCGCTCACGAAGTCCAAACTTAACCGGTTAATCATAGGGGCGGAAACTTTCGCCGCCATACCGGTAAGTCGAATGTAAGCCAGCCTTACGTCCGAGCGAGGGCGGTTGGCCGGGGAAGGCAGCGGTGCGTCAGCCGGTGCGCAGGGCCGTGATCAGACGCGGGTCACCGGTGATGACCAGGCGATCCGTACGCACCCGGCCCATCAGCATCAGCAGCAGATCGCTGGCCGTGCCGGTGGCCTGGGCGCGGGCGTGGTGATCGTCGGAGTCGAGAATCGTGCCCGTGTCGAGCAGAGCCACCCCGGCCCCGCGCAGCCGCACGAACCATTCGTAGCCCGCGTCGTTGGCCACCAGGTGGACCACGCCGTGCAGGTCGGTCGGGCCCTTGCGGCGGCCGGCCGGCAGCCAGGTGTCGAGCACCTCGCTCACCCCGTCGGCGGCCAGCTTGGTCTCGATCGGGGTGGGCCGCTCGGCCGCGGACTCGGCGTCCCAGCGGTGCACCGAGATCTCGTGGGCCATCCGGCGCTGCCAGAACGACGCCTTTTTCGCCTGCGGCGCCCAGTTCCAGGCCGGGAAGTCGGCGTCGAGGGCCTCGAGCGTCTCGATCGTGCCGGTCAGTTCGCGGCGCAGGCCGTCGAGCGCGGCGTCCCACTCGGGGCGGGCCGGGAGCTGCGGCTGGTCGGGACGCTCGGTGACGCCGCGGGCGGCGATCTCGCGCACCCAGTTCAGTTCGGACGTCAGATGCTCGACCAGGTCGGCCACCGTCCAGTCGGGGCAGCCGGACACGGCCGCGCCGGGGCCGGCCTGGGCCACCGCGTCCTGCAGCGCCGGGCCGTCGGCCCGCAACGCCGCGAGCCAGAAGTCCTTCGTCGCGTGCAGCCTGTTCATCGCGATGCTCTCCGCTCCACCGGACCGCCGATGAGAATGCCCAACCCGTTGAGCTTAGGGTGGTTGGCGTGCCTGACGTTACCGCCGCCCCGCAAACCGCCCTCTCGGCGTACACGACGCTACGCCTCGGCGGCCCAGCCGGCACCTTGACGGTCGCCACCGAAACGGACCAAGTGGTAGCTACCGTGCGTAACGCCACCCAGGAGGGGCGTCCGCTGCTCATTCTGGCCGGCGGAAGCAACGTCGTGATCGGTGATGGCGGCTTCGACGGCACGGTCGTGTTGCTGCGCACCCGGGGCATCCGCGCCGTCGAGGAGAGCGACGACAGCGTCGTGCTGCGGGTGGCCGCGGGCGAGCCGTGGGACGACCTGGTGGCGTACGCGGTGGAACGGGGTCTCTCGGGCATCGAGTGCCTGAGCGGGATCCCGGGCTCGGCGGGCGCCACCCCGATCCAGAATGTCGGGGCGTACGGGCAGGAGGTCGCTCACACGATCGTGGCGGTCCACGCGTACGACCGGCAGTCCGGGACGCTGCGGGTGATGCCCCCGGCCGAGTGCGGCTTCGCCTATCGCGCCAGCGTCTTCAAGCACAACGACCGGTACGTGGTGCTCGAGGTCGACTTCCGGCTGACCCGCTCGCCCGAGTCGGCCCCGATCCGGTACGCCGAGCTGGCCCGCAACCTCGGCGTCGAGGTGGGCGACCGGGTCCCGCTGCAGCAGGCCCGCGACACCGTGCGCAAGCTGCGCGAGCAGAAGGGCATGGTGCTCGACCCCGACGACCGCGACACGTGGTCGGTCGGCTCGTTCTTCACCAACCCCGTGGTCAGCGCCGGGCGATGGGCCGACCTCGGGCTGGATGCCCCGCACTGGCCGGGCGACGACGGCACCGTGAAGATCCCGGCGGCCTGGCTGATCGAGCGGGCCGGTTTCGCCAAGGGCTTCGCGGGCGACGGCGTGGCCATCTCGACCAAGCACACGCTGGCGCTGACCAACCGGGGCGACGGCACCACCGAGGCTCTGCTCGGCCTGGCCCGCACCGTGCGGGACGGGGTCCGGGAGCGCTTCGGCGTCGAGCTGCACCCGGAACCCGTCCTCATCAACTGCGCTCTCTAGTCCCAGCCGAACACCTGGGTGTAATACGGCACCCCGTTCGCGGCGTAGACGACGCCGGCGCCCATCGACTTGGCGCCGCAGTTGAGGATGTTGGCGCGGTGCCGCGGGCTGGCCATCCACGCCTCGATCACCTCGGTCGCGGTGCGGTAGCCCCAGGCGATGTTCTCGCCGGACGGCTGTTCGTAGCCGGCCAGATGGGACCGTCGCACGAACGTGGTGCCGTCCCGCCAGACGTGGCTGAACAGGCCGGTGCGGGCCATGTAGACGCTCTGCCGCACGGACGCGACGACCAGCTCGCGATCGACCGTGAGCAGGCGGCGGCAGCCGCCGGCCCAGCGCCGCTGGTTGGTCATCGTGATTACCTGGGACATCAGCGTCCGCGGGGCGACGACGGCCGGCGCGGCCGCGGGCGGCGCCGGTGGCACCGGCACCGTGGCGTGGGCCGGAGCGGCCACGGCGAGCGCGGCCGCCGGACCGGCGATCAGCGGGGTGAGATGTCGCAGCACCCGGTGCAGCACGGCATGGCTCCTTTCCTGGGCGGCGTCGCCCACCTAGGGATATCGGAGCCGTTATCGGGGCGTACGTCCCTTCTTTGCCGGAAACCGGAAACCAAGTCGTAGAACCTGTCAGTCTGAGGGGATTGGCGATCTTGGACGGAGACCGGCTTCCCGGGGATCTGTCCGACCGGGTCCGGCCAGGCCGATAGCCCGCTAATCTGTCACTGTCCGTAAATAGACCGTGACATCACGCTATCGTGGCTTTGCGCGGTTGATTCCGCCGCCGGCTGTCGCCGGAGCAGAACACACGACACCGACCTGCACCGGGCGCCCACCAGCGTGCGGACGGGCGGTCGTGTGTCCGCACCAAGCACGAACGAGGGGTGGGGCAGGGTGAGCACAGGATGAGTCGCCTACTCGTCGTCGAGGACGATCCGGACATCGCACTCGCCCTGCGACTGTTGTTCAGCCGTGCGGGTTACGAGGTGGCGCACGCCGGCGACGGTCGTACGGGCCTCAAGGAGGCGTACGCGGAGCACCCGGATCTGGTGGTTCTCGACGTCGGCCTGCCCGAGATGGACGGCTGGCAGGTGCTGGAGCGTCTGCGCGACGTCTCCGACGTGCCGGTGCTGGTGCTGACCGCGCACGGCCAGGAGGCCGAGAAGGTGCGCGGGCTGCGGGGCGGCGCCGACGACTACCTGACCAAGCCGTTCGCCAACAACGAGCTGCTGGCCCGGGTCGAAGCCCTGCTGCGGCGCTCGTCGAGCGGGCAGAACAGCTGGGCCAGCCAGGTCTACGACGACGGGCTCGTGCATCTGGACCCGACCAAGCGCCGGGTCTACGTCAAGGGCGACGAGAAGCGCCTGACCCCCACCGAGTTCCGGCTGCTCAACGCGCTGGTCCGGCACGCGGGGGCGGTGCTGAGCCCGAACCAGCTGCTGACCCAGGCGTGGGACGACCCGACCGGCATCGGCCAGGAGCGCGTCAAGTTCGCCGTGCTGCGCTTGCGCCGCAAGCTCGGCTGGTCCGACCCCGACGATTCACCCATCGAATCCGTGCGTGGATTCGGTTACCGCTACCGCCGTCCCGGCGGAGAGGCCTGATTTCCCCTTGGTTGTGATCCGGGTGTCCTCAGGTGACGAAGCCGACAACCGATGAGGGCCTTGGGACGCCGAGCAGGAGGTATTGAAGCGTGGAAGACCTTGGTGAGATCGTTGGCGAATTCCTCATGGAAAGCCATGAGAACCTCGACCAGATCGACCGTGACCTGGTCGAGCTGGAGCAGGACCCCAACTCCCGGGACCTGATCTCCCGCATTTTCCGGGCGATCCACACGATCAAGGGAACCAGCGGCTTCCTGGCGTTCAGCCGGCTGGAGAAACTGGCTCACGCGGGCGAGTCGCTGCTGTCCAAGCTGCGCGACGGCGTCATGCCGGTGACTCCGACGACGATCACCACGTTGCTCGCGACCATCGACGGTGTCCGCTCGATCCTCGCCGCGATCGAGGAGACGCAGGCCGAGGGCGATGTCGACATCGACAGCATCATCGCGCAGGTCAACGCGCAGATGAACGCCGAGCCCGCCGAGTCCGCCGAGCCCCCGGCGGCGGCCGAAGCGCCGGCCGCCGAGGCGGAGCAGCCCGAGCCGCTCGAGGAGACTCCGGCCCGTCCGGCCCCCGAGCCGGTGGAGAACCAGCGCAAGCCGATCGGCGAGATCCTGGTCGAGACCGGCGCCGCGCAGGCCTCGGACGTCGGTTCCGCGCTGGCCCAGCAGATCGAGGGCGACGAGCGCAAGCTCGGCACGATCCTGCTCGACGAGGGCAAGGCCCAGCCGGCCGCGGTCAGCGAGGCCCTGCAGGCTCAGACGCCCAAGCGCAGCATCGCCGACAGCGCCATCAGGGTCGACGTCGACCTGCTCGACACGCTGCTGAACATGGTCGGCGAGCTGGTCCTGGCCCGTAACCAGCTGGTCCGGGGCGTGATGGAGACCGGCGACGCCACCCTCGTCCGCAGCGCCCAGCGGCTCGGCATGATTACCAGCGAGCTGCAAGAGGGCATCATGAAGACCCGGATGCAGCCCATCGAGCACATCTGGTCGAAGCTGCCCCGAGTCGTCCGCGACCTGAGCAACGGCCTTGGCAAGCAGGTCCAGCTGGTCATGCAGGGCAAGGAGACCGAGCTCGACCGCAGCCTGCTCGAGGCGGTCAAGGACCCACTGACCCACCTCGTACGCAACGCGGTCGACCACGGCATCGAGAACCCGGAGCAGCGGACCGCGGCCGGCAAGGGCCCCGAAGGCACGCTGACGCTGCGCGCCTATCACGAGGGCGGGCACGTGGCGGTCGAGGTCGCCGACGACGGCGCCGGCCTGAACGTGGAGCGGATCGCGCAGAAGGCGGTCGAGAACGGCCTGCTGCGCGCCGACCAGATCCCGAACATGGACCGCCGCGACATCATGGCGATGGTCTTCCAGCCCGGCTTCTCGACCGCGGCCAAGGTGACCAACGTGTCCGGCCGCGGTGTCGGCATGGACGTCGTCAAGACCAACATCGAGAGCATCGGCGGCGCGGTCAGCGTCGACTCCACGCCCGGCGAGGGCACCGTCTGGCGGCTGACCATCCCGCTGACCCTGGCCATCATCCAGGCCCTCACCGTCGACTGCGGCGATCAGCGGTACGTCGTCCCGCAGGTCGCGGTGCTGGAACTGGTCTTCATCGACGGCCAGTCCACCAAGATCGAGTACGCCTCGGGTGCGCCGGTCTATCGGCTCCGGGGCAAACTTCTTCCCCTCGTACGCCTGGACAAGGCGCTCGGCCTCGGAATGAGCGGCGACCAGGGCGTCTACATCATGGTGCTGCAGGCCGACGGACGGCGCTTCGGCCTGGTCGTCGACCGGGTCCTCAACACCGAGGAAGTCGTCGTCAAGGCGCTGAACAGCCGGTTCAAGGACATCGGGCTGTACGCCGGGGCGACGATCCTGGGCGACGGCAAGGTCGGCCTGATCCTCGACGTCTCGTCACTGGCCCGGCGCAGCCACCTGGCCGCCGACGCCGAACGGAAGAACCTCGAGGCCTCCTCGCGAGCGGCCGCAGGCAGCGGCAGCGGCGAGCGACTGCTGGTCACCGCGGTCGGCGAGCGCCGGGTGGCGATCCCGCTCGACACGGTCACCCGGCTCGAGGAGTTCCCGCGCGACCGGATCGAGCACGCCGGTTCCCGCGAGGTCGTGCAGTACCGCGGTCAGATTTTGCCCCTGGTGCGGTTGTCGCATCTGCTCGGGGCGTACGGGGAGGAACCGGAGGGCGACACCGTCTCGGTGGTCGTCTACAGCGAGGGATCACGGAGCGTGGCACTGGTGGTCGACCGGATCGTGGACATCGCCGAGAACTCGACCACCGCCCGCCGCGACGCCGAGGAGGACGGCCTGGTCGGCACCGCGGTCATCCAGCAGCGCGTGACCGAGCTGCTGGACGTGCGGCGCGCGATCCTCGCGGCCGACCCGAACTTCTACACCGACCTGGAAAACGACGAGCTGCTGGTGGAGGCCTGAGATGGCGAGCCGTCAGTTCGCCACGTTCGAGGTGGCGGAACAGCTCTTCGGCGTCGAGGTGCACACGGTGCAGGAGGTGCTCTCGTACAACGAGTACACCCCGGTGCCGCTGGCGCCGCCGGCCATCGGCGGGTTGTTCAACCTGCGGGGCCAGGTGATCGCCGCGGTGGACCTGCGAGTCCAGCTCGGCCTGGTCCGCAAGGAGCTCGAGGGTCCGGTGATGAACGTGATCCTGCGCGGCGACGGCGAGCCCGTCAGCCTCGTGGTGGACCGGATCGGCGAGGTGGTCGATCTGGACGACGACACGTTCGAGCCGCCGCCGGACACGCTCAGCGGGCCCACCCGCGACCTGGTCGTGGGGACGTTCAAGCTGGACGGCCGGCTGATGCTCGCCCTCGACGTGAACGCGGCCGTCGACACGTACCGCGCCACGACCTGATGTACAGCCTCGTCAGCGCCCCGGTGCTCGGCTTCGACCTGACCCGCCTCACCGGCGGGTCGGCCACGGCCGAGGTCGTGCTGCGCGGATTGCGGCTGCAGGCCGACGACCTTCCGCTGCTGGCCGAGCGACTGCCCAATGAGGACGCGCGCGGCCCGCTCTGGGTCGAGGTGGAGAGCGCGGCGCGCCGGATGCCGTCGCTCAAGGGCATGAACAAGGACGACGCGGCCGGCAGCCTGGCCCTGGTCGAGCGGGCGCCGATCGGCACGGTCGACGCGCTGCTGACCTGCCTCCGGTACGACGTGATGGCCTGGACCTGGACCGGCACCGGCCGCGAGGCCCAGCAGTCCGAGGTGGCGGCCGCGGCCACCGCCCTGATCTGCGACGCCGCCGTGGCCAGCTACCTGCGCGAGGTGCTCGACGCCGACACCCGCCGCCGGCTCGGCGCGGGCTGGGTCGCGGCCATGCGCAAGGTGCCGGTCGGTGCGCCGATCGACCTGGGCCCGCACCACTACACGGTCTCGGCCCTGCTCGACCGGCTGCGCTCGCTGCGGTCGAGCGATCTGAGCCGGCTGATCAGCTCGGCCGAGGACGCCCGCCGCAACGCCGGTGGCTGGTCCCCGGCCGTGCATTCGGCGTCCTGGGCGGCCTATCTCTCGGATCGGGTCCGCACGGCCGCCGCGGCGCAGATGCTGTTGGTACAGGCCGTCGACACGGCTGCCATTCCGCTGGCCGATCGGGCCGGCGGGGTGTGGAACATGCTCAGCGGCGCCGTACAGGCGCTGGTGGTGCGCGACCTGCTGGATACGTCGACCGCTCATCGGCTGCTCGCGCCGGTGGTGGCGGCCCTCGGCCCCGCGTGGCTGGCCTGAGGTGGCTGGGGTGAAGGAGGTGACCAGATGATTTCGGTCCTCGTCGTCGACGACTCGGTGGTCGTCCGCCGCTTGATCGTCGATGCCCTCGGCGGAGCCGAGAACATCGAGGTTGTCGGCACGGCATCCAACGGTCTGCTGGCCCAGGCCAAGATCGATCAGCTCAAGCCTGATGTGATCACGATGGACATCGAGATGCCGCAGATGGACGGCATCACGGCGGTCCGCGAGCTGCGCAAGCGGCACAAGCAGATCCCCGTGATCATGTTCAGCACGCTGTCGGCCTCGGGTGCGACGGCCACTCTGGAGGCGCTCTCGGCCGGCGCCACCGACTACGTGACCAAGCCGAGCAACGTGGGCTCGATCAACGAGTCGATCAAGGCGGTCCGCGACGAGCTCGTCCCCAAGATCCACGCGCTGGCCGGCCGTCGCCGGCCCGGCGCCCCGGCGGGACCACCGTCGCGTCCCGGCGCCCCGGCCGCCCCGGCCCGTCCGGTGGCCGGACGCCCGGGCGGCGTCCCGTCGCGCGCCGGTGCGCCACCGGCCGGACACGGACGCCCCGGCGCCCCGCCCGCCGGCGCCGGGCCGGCCGCTCCTCGCCGGGGCACGCCCGGTGGCCGCATCGACATCCTGGCGATCGGCTCGTCGACCGGCGGCCCGGACGCGCTCACGAAGGTGCTGCAGGGCATTCCGGCCGACTTCCCGGTGCCCATCGTCGTCACGCAGCACATGCCCCCCGTCTTCACCAAGATGTTCGCCGAACGGCTCGACCGCAGCACGCCGCTGCGGGTGGTCGAGGCCGGGGACGGGATGGAGCTGACGCCCGGCTGGGCGTACATCGCTCCGGGGGATCAGCACCTGGTCTTTCACCGCCGGGGAACCGCCACGCTGACGCAGCTCAGCGGCGCGCCCCCGGAGAACTCCTGCCGCCCGGCCGTGGACGTCATGTTCCGCTCGGTCGCGGCCCTCTACGGCGCATCCGCTTATGCGACCGTGCTCACCGGAATGGGACATGACGGACGAGGTGGTGCGAAGGTGCTGAGAGATGCAGGCGCCGAGGTGCTGGCACAAGATGAGGCCACCTCGGTGGTGTGGGGGATGCCGGGCGCCGTGGTCGGCGCGGGGCTGGCGGACGAGATCCTGCCGCTCGACCGGATCGCCCCGCACCTGGTCAACCGGATCAAGACCGCCCGATCGGCGGCGGTGGCCCGATGACACTCTCGCAAGCCGAGTTCAACTTCGTCTCCCAGCTCGTGCGGCGCGAGGCGTCCATCGTGCTCGCGCCGGGCAAGGAGTATCTGGTCGAGGCCAGGCTCATCCCGGTCGCCCGCACGGTCGGGGCGGCGAGCGTCAACGAGTTCCTGGCCGACCTGCAACGCCGGCCCGACCCGACCAAGCAGCGCAAGATCATCGACGCGCTGACCACCAACGAGACGTCGTGGTTCCGTGACCGTGAACCGTTCGCGGCCCTCACCGACGTCGTGCTGCCCGAGCTGGTCAAGTCGCGGTCCGCGACCCGCAAGGTCCGGATCTGGTCGGCCGCCAGCTCCAGCGGCCAGGAGGCGTACAGCCTGGCCATCACCCTGCAGGAGAACCTCCCGCCGGGCTGGAACTACGAGATCATGGGCACCGACATCTCGACCGAGATGGTCAAGCGGGCCGAGACCGCCGAGTACAGCCAGGTCGAGGTGAACCGCGGACTGCCCGCCTCGCAGCTGGTGCAGTACTTCGAGCGGGCCGGCGCGCATTGGCGGATCACCTCGGCCTTGCGTCGCAACGTGTCCTTCCGGCTGATGAACCTCACCGCACCGCTGCCCGCCATGCAGCCGTTCGACGTCATCTTCCTGCGCAACGTCCTGATCTATTTCGACGTCGCGACCAAGCGCACCGTGCTGCAGAACGTGGCCAAGCTGCTCCGTCCGGACGGCTGGCTGTTCCTGGGTGCGGCCGAGACCACGATCGGGATCGACGACAACTACGAGCGTGTGGCCGCCGGCCGCACCTCCGCCTACCGAGTCCGTAGCGGGGCGTCCCTGGGCGCCGCGAGAAGGGGATGACGCCCATGCGCGCCATGGTGATCGACGATTCCCGCGCTATGCGCATGATCCTCAAGCGCATCGTCACCAAGCTCAATTTCGAGGCGGTGGAGGCGGGCGACGGCAAGGAGGCGCTCGACCTCCTGAACGCGATGACCGAGGTGCCGGAACTGGCCCTCATCGACTGGAACATGCCGAACATGAACGGGCTCGAGTTCGTCACCCACGCGCGGGCCGAACCGCGCCTGCGCGAGATGACGCTGGTCATGGTCACGACCGAGAGCGAACAGAGCCAGATCGTCCGGGCGCTCGCCGCGGGGGCCCACGAATACGTGATCAAACCCTTCACCGAAGGGGCCATGATCGAAAAACTGGCCCTGCTGGGCCTCGTCCCGACCGGAGCGAACTCATGAGCATCGAAGTCGAGGTCCACGAGAGCGACCTCGCCGAGATGGTGGAGCAGGTGTGGGAGTCGTATCTGGATCCGGAGGGCGTGAGCCCCCTGATCCCGACTTACGACGAGAACCAGCCGTCCGAGGTGCACTCCTCGGTCTCCATCACCGGTTCCTGGACCGGGTACGTCGTCTATGCCACCTCGACCAAGGCGGCCCGTCGTGCCGCCGGCGCGTTCCTGGCCATGGAGCCGGACGAGGTCGGCGACGAGGATCTGTCCGACGTGCTCGGCGAACTCGCCAACATCATCGGCGGGAACGTCAAGGCGATGCTGCCACCCGGCGCGCTGCTGTCGCTGCCGCAGGTGGTGCTCGCTCCCGAAGCGACGGCGCGCTTTCCCGGCACCCAGAGGATCAGCGGTGTCTACGGCATGTGGGAGGGCGAGCCGGTGTCGATTTCCATGTGGCAGAGCCGCGGTGACAACAAGGAGGGCGCGGAATGAAGATTCTCATCGCTGACGACAGCCGGGTGATGCGGCAGATCGTGGTCCGCACCCTGCGTCAGGCCGGGTTCGGCGATCACGACCTGATCGAGGCGGCCAACGGGCAAGAGGCGTTCGACATGGTCACGTCGGAGAGCCCGGATCTGGTGCTGTCCGACTGGAACATGCCGGAAATGACCGGCATCGAGGTTCTCCGGAAGCTTCGTGCCGCCGGAAACGACGTCAAGTTCGGTTTTGTGACGTCCGAGAGCACTCCTGAGATGAAGGAACAGGCGGATTCCGCCGGTGCTCTGTTTTTCATCGTGAAGCCGTTCTCGGCTGAGCGATTCGATGAGGTCTTCGCTCCTATTTTGGGATGATTACGACATGTCCGACGTAACGGTTCTTCCTGGCACCCTGGCCGTCCGCAACCTTTTCGAGGATCTGCTCGGCCGGGAGGTGACCGTCAGCCCCGGTGAGCCTCTCAGCGCAGATGAGATCCCCACCGCGACGGTCGCAATCTTCATCGACACTGCGCAGAACATCTACGCCGTCCTCGGGATGGAGCTCGCGCTGGCCGCCAACGCCGGCGCCGCGCTCGGTCTGCTGCCCGCCGGTGCGGCCGAGGACAGCATCGACGACAAGCAGCTCTACCCCAACCTCGCCGAGAACGTCGGCGAGCTCTGCAACGTGCTGACCAGCCTGCTCAACCGCGAGGGTGGCCCGCACATCAAGCTCCACCAGGTGGTCTATCCCGGCGAGCCGCTGCCCGGCGACGCCCGGGCCCACCTGATGGCGCTCGGCCGCCGGGTCGACCTGCTCGTCGACGTCAACCGGTACGGCAAGGGGAAGCTCAGCCTCTCACTGGCTCCCTGATCGCACGCGAACCGACGAAGGGCCTGCCATCCGGCGGGCCCTTCTTCGGTTGCCGGACGGGTTCAGTCCGGTGCTAAGCAAATTGCCGTCCCGGCCGAATCAGAGTTTGAGCGTGCTGAACGGACGGGAGCAACCCATGACCTCACCGACCTCTGGAATCTCCGGTGCCGCGGCTGCGGCCGGAGCCGGCGCGGCCAAGGAGAAGAGCAAGACCCTGGGCGACCGGGACACCTTCATGAAGCTCCTGGTGGCCCAGCTGAAGTACCAGGACCCCAGCAAGCCGGCCGATTCCACCCAGTTCCTGGCCCAGACCGCCCAGTTCACCCAGGTGGAAAAGCTGGAGGGCATCGCCGACATGCTCAAGGGCCAGCAGTTGATCACTGCCAGCTCCCTGGTCGGCAAGAACGTGGAGTACATGGACGCCGACGGCGTCCGGCACACCGGGGCCATCTCGGCCGCCAAGCTCAACGGTGACAGCGAACCGATGCTTCGGATCGGAAACACGGAAGTGCCGCTGTCGAAGGTCACGGAAGTTCAGGAGATTCAGCCTGGCGCGACCGACGCGACGCCCAAGGCGTAATCCTCAACCGCCGCAATCTCAAAGCGAAGGAACCACCCATGCTGCGTTCGCTCTATTCCGGCATCAGTGGCCTGCACGCGCATCAGCAGATGATGGACGTGACCGGTAACAACATCGCCAACGTCAACACCGTCGGTTACAAGGCGAGCTCCGTCCAGTTCCAGGACACGCTGAGCCAGATGACCGCCGCGGCCGGCGCCCCGCAGAACGGCCAGGCCGGCTCCAACCCGGGTCAGGTCGGCCTCGGTGTCCGCAACGCCGGTATCACCTCGAACTTCAGCCAGGGTTCGGCGCAGACCACCGGCAAGGCCGGCGACATGATGATCCAGGGTGACGGCTTCTTCATCACCCGCCGCGGCAACGAGGAGCTCTACAGCCGGGCCGGCTCGTTCTTCTTCGACGCCAACGGCACGCTGGCCACCGCGACCGGCGAGCCCGTGCAGGGCTGGACCGCCGACGAGAACGGCGTGGTCAACCCGGCCGCGAAGCCGGGCGACATCAAGATGCCGCTGGGCAAGAGCATCACGCCGGAGATGACCAGCACGGTGGAGATGAAGGGCAACCTGACCAACGACATGCCCGAGGGCATCACCGACGTCACCAAGGTCCCGGTCATCGAGATCCCGTTCAAGGCGTTCGACAAGTTCGGCAACCCGATGAGCCTGTCGGCCAAGTTCACCCGAGACACCGACCCGACCGCGGGCGATCCGCAGACGTACACCGTGACCCTGACGAAGTCGGGCCAGGACACGCCGGCCATCACGGCCAGCGCCAAGATGAGCTTCAACGACGGCAAGCCGACCACTACCGACCCGCTGACGTTCAGCGGTATCAACGCCACCGGCACCGGGATCGACCCCAACCTGTCCGAAGAGCTCAGCGTCGACGTCAAGGATCTGACCATGTTCCACGGTCTGACCGAGGCGCGGGTCTCCGACTCCAACGGCCATGCAGCCGGCACGCTGGCCTCGCTGTCGTACACCGTGTCGGACACCGGGGAGATCGTCGGCGCGTTCAGCAACGGCCAGAAGAAGGTGCTGGGCCAGGTCGCCCTGGCCACCTTCAAGAACGTCAACGGTCTGGAGAAGACCGGAGACTCCCAGTGGCGTTCCACCGTCAACTCCGGTCTGGCCCAGGTCGGCACGCCCACCAGTTCCGGCCTCGGCCAGGTGATCAGCGGCGCCCTCGAGATGTCGAACGTCGACCTGGCCCAGGAGTTCACCAACCTGGTCATCGCCCAGCGCGGCTTCCAGGCGAACTCCCGCATCATCACAACCTCCGACGAGCTGCTCCAGGAGCTCGTCAGCATGAAGCGGTAATCGGCATCAAAGAAAGAGTTCGGCCGCCGGCCGGGGCAGGCGCATCCGCGTCTGCCCCGGCCGTCGTCGTTCGAGCCGGAGGCTGCACCCGTACGGCCACCGGTTGGATCTCATCGGCAACCGGGATCAGGCCGAAACACATATCGAAGGGCCACGGACGGCCCACCAGCCAGGAACACATGACCACCAAGGATGGACGTAAGTGATCCTCGTTACCCGCATCAACGGTGCCGTGTTTGCCCTGAATCCCGACCTCATCGAGCGCGCGGAGTGCACGCCCGACACGGTCATCACGCTGGTGGACGGCACGAAGTACGTCATCGCCGAGTCCGTGCCCGAGTTCATCGAGTCAGTGCGGCACTACCGCGCCTCGCTGATCGCCCAAGCGAGTCGCCTCGAGGCCGAGCCCACCAACACCCACTCCTCCGCCACGTCGTCCGACAGCGACGACGACGACGCTAAGGTGCTCCCGCTGCACCGGAATGGACGCTGATGGACATCTCAACCATCGTCGGTGTAGTCGCCGGCCTCATCATCATCTTCACTGTTCAGATTCTCGAGGGCGGTTCGCCGACCTCCATCATCCTGATCCCCTCGATGCTGCTGGTGTTCGGCGGCGCCTTCTCGGCCGGTATGGCGGGTGGTGTGCTGAAGGACGCGACCGGCGCCGGCAAGCAGCTCCAGAAGGCGTTCCTGGCCAAGGTCACGCCGCCGACCAAGCTGGTCGAGGAGGTCGTGAAGCTGGCCGAGCGGGCCCGCCGCGAGGGTCTGCTGGCCCTCGAGGACGCGGTCAAGACGGTTGAGCACCCGTTCCTCAAGCGCGGTCTGCAGCTGGCGATCGACGGCACCGACCCGGACGAGCTGCACGACATCCTGCACGCCGAGATCGCGGCCAAGAAGAAGGCCGACAAGGCCAGCTCCAAGCTCTTCGAGAACATGGGCGGCTACGCCCCCACGATCGGCATCATCGGCACGGTCATGGGTCTCGTGCACGTGCTCGAGAACCTCGACAAGCCCGACACGCTCGGTCACTCCATCGCCGCCGCGTTCGTCGCGACCCTGTGGGGCGTGCTCAGCGCCAACGTCATCTGGCTGCCCATCGCCGCCCGTCTGACCCGCCTCAGCGGCGTCGAGGCCGAGGAGATGGAGCTGGTCGTCGACGGTGTCCTCGCCATCCAGGCCGGCTCGAACCCGCGACTGGTGGCCCAGAAGCTCCGCAGCCTCCTCCCGCCGGACGAGGCCAAGAAGGCCGAGTCGGCCGCGAACACGAAGAAGGCGGCCTGACCCGATGAGCAGTGGCGGGGGTAAGCGTAAGCAGCGACACGAGGAGCACGAGGAGCACGTCAATCACGAGCGCTGGCTCGTGTCCTACGCCGACATGCTGACCCTGCTGTTCGTTCTGTTCGTGGTCCTCTACTCCATGAGCGACGTCAACATGAAGAAGTTCGCTCAGCTGGCTTCCGGTCTGTCGTCGGGCTTCGGCGCTCAGAGCGTCGCATTCCAGGGCCAGACCGGGCCGATGGACGGCTCCGGCAACAGCGCCGAGATCGTGGCCATCGACCCCGGCGCCAACCCGGGTGACGGCAAGGCCGGCGCGTCGAACCTGACCGCTCAGCAAAAGGAAGCGCTCAAGGCCGCGATGGCCGCCGAGGACCGCAAGAAGGCTTCGAAGAACGCGGAGGCCGCCACCAAGGAGGCGGAGAACCTCAAGAAGGTCGAGAACAAGATCGCTGACGCTCTGGCCGCACAGAAGCTGCTCGGCTCGGTGCAGTTCACCATCGACCGGCGTGGCCTCGTGGTCACGGTCCTGACCAACGAGGTGGTCTTCGCCGGCAACCGGGCCGACCTGCAGCCGGGCGGCAAGAAGATCCTGGACGCGATCGCCCCGACCCTGACCAAGTTGCCGAACAACATCGAGGTCGACGGCAACACCAACCAGCTCAAGGCCAAAACCACGTTCTACCCGAGCGGCTGGGAACTCAGCGCGGCCCGCGCCTCCACCACGGTGCGTTACCTGGTGGGCCACGGCCTGGCCAAGAACCGCATGACCGCGGTCGGCTTCTCCGACACCAAGCCGCTGATCGACCCGTCCGACCCCCGCTCGATCGTCATGAACCGCCGAGTCGACATCGTCGTGCTGACGACGCTCTCGGCCGAGCAGGCAGCGCTGCTGCCGGCCGCGGCCGGCGCCAACAACAAACTGCACCCGGGTCAAACCTCAGCTGCAGCCAAGGCGGCTCAACCGGCCGCCGGCACGACCGATAACAACAGCGAGTCCAACACCAACCCAACGCACGACTGAGAGGAGCTTTCGATGAGCAAGGACGAGACGACCACCACCACCGCCGCCGACGCCCCCAAGAAGTCCAAGAAGATGCTGATGATCATCGTGGTTGCCGCGGTCGTGCTGCTGGGCGGCGGCGGCGCCGGGGCGTTCTTCATGCTGAAGGGCGACAAGGCCGAGGCCGCGCCGGTCAAGGGTTCGGTCACCGCGATCGAGGAGCCGCTGACGATCAACCTGGCCGACGGTCACTACCTCAAGCTCGGCTTCTCGCTGCAGCAGACGGCGGACGCCGGCGCCGAGTCGGTCGACACCAGCGAGGCGCTCGAGCTGGCGATCGACGAGTACACCGGCAAGACGGTCGCCGAGCTCTCCACCGAGAAGGGCCGCGAGCACGCCAAGGAAGAGCTGCTCACGAAGATCGTGAAGGCGTACACCGAGGAAGACAAGAAGATGGTGATGGGGATCTACTTCACCTCGTTCGTCACCCAGTAACGAACAACTCAGATTAGCTCCGGCAGGCGGGTTCACTTCGGTGAACCCGCCCAACTGGCTTTAAGGGGATAAAAACGGTCCTCGCGCTCAGCCGACCTGGAAGCGAGCCGATGGGGACAACGTGACCAACGCCGCACGTTCCCTCGGCCGGATGTCCCGCCGTGGTCAGGGCGCAGGGCCGACCGCGTACGACTTCCGCAAGCCGATCAAGCTCTCCCGTGAACACGTCCGGACGCTGCAGATCGCCTTCGAGACCTACGCGCGCAGCTGCGGGACGCTGCTCACAACCCGTCTGCGGGCGGTCAGCAACGTCACGCTCGCCTCGATCGAGCAGCTGAACTACGACGAGTACGTCGCGGCCCTGGGCAACCCCACCGTGATCGCCGTGGTGGCGCTCGACCCGCTGCCCGGCACGGCCCTGATGGAAATCTCGACCTCGGCGTCGATGACCGCAATTGATCACATGCTCGGTGGTCCCGGCGGTCCCCAGCCGGAGCGGCCGCTGACCGAGGTCGAGATGCCCCTGCTGCGCGGCCTGCTGGAGCGGATGCTGGGCGAGCTGCGCTACGGCTTCGAGACGCTGGTCGACATCCACCCGAAGCTCAAGGACATCGAGTACAACGCGCAGTTCCTCCGGGCCCATCAACCCGGTGACGCGTGCGTGATCGCCTCGTTCGACGTGAAGATCGGCGCCGAGGAGACGATGCACACCTTCTGCCTGCCGTTCAACACGATCCTGCCGGTGCTCTCGCGCACCGAGACGGTGGTGCTCAGCGAGGCCGAGCGGGCCGCCAAGGACATGGCGCTGCGCAACCTGACGGCCGGCCTCTCCTCCGCTCCACTCGATGTTGCGGTCCGATTCCAGCCCATCCGGATGCGTACCGATGACATCGTGGACCTACGGCCCGGAGATGTGGTCCCGCTCGGTCATCCGACCAGCCAGCCGCTCGAGGTGACCGTCAACGAGACCGTTTTCGCCCATGCAGTTCCCGGTAACCAGGGTGCCCGGCTCGCCTGCCTCGTCGTGCCCGCGCCCAAGGAATCGCCCAAGGAGTCTGGTCGCCCATGACCGCGCCCACCATCACCGCGCCGCAGCTGGCGCTCGCCCGGAACGCGGCCGACGCCGCGCTGGCCGTCCTTCCCACCAGCCGGCCCCTGGCCGTCGCCGAACCGATCGCCGCGACCGCGGACGTCCTCGTCGAGGGACAGGCGGTCACCGCCCGGTTCAGCGGGGCGGCCTCCGGCGAGGTCGTCGTGGTGGTCGGGCAGGACCTGGCGGACGCGCTCAAGGAGAGCCCGCTCGGCGAACTCGACCTGACCGCCGCGGTGCGGCCGGCACTCGAGGCCGCCGCGCGCGTCTTCGGGCCGGTCGTGCTCGACCCCGGCGTCGTGATGGAGCCGCAGGTGGCGCTGAGCGCGATCGCCGCCAAGGACGACGCCGTCGCGGTGCCGCTGGTCGAGGGCGGTGACATCCGGGCCGTGCTCGCCCTCTCGCTGAGCCCCTGGCCGTCCGACCTCCCGGGAGCGGGCGGCAACGTCGCGCGGCGCGAGTCGGCCGGGCCCGCGGTGCAGTTGCGGGGCGGCCTCGACATGCTGCACGACGTCGAGATGGAGGTCTCGGCCGAGCTGGGCCGCACCCGGATGAGCGTACGGGAGCTGCTGTCCCTGACGCCCGGAGCGATCGTCGAGCTCGACCGGGCCGCCGGCAGCCCGGCCGACCTGCTGGTCAACGGCCGGCTGATCGCGCGCGGCGAGGTCGTCGTGGTCGACGAGAACTTCGGCATCCGGGTCACCGAGATCATCGCTCCCGGCACCGAGCGGGAGTAACGGCCTTGTTCGAGCTCGTCCTGCGGATCGGCTTCTCGCTCTTCCTCATCCTCGGGATGATGTGGGGCCTGGCCCGGCTTGTCCGCCGCCCCCTGCTCGGGCGCGGGCACGGGTCGCTGGTGGTGCTCAACCGTCAGCAGCTTTCCCGGGGCGCCGCGGTGGCCGTGGTCAAGGTGGCCGACCGCGCGATCATCCTGGGCGTCACCGATCAGCAGGTGAGCCTGCTGGGCGAGGCCGAGGTCGAAATCTTCGAGCACCACCACGCCGAGCACCGCGACCACCTCGAGGTGGACGCCGAGCTCGCCGCGGAACTGGCCAACGGCCCTCAGGATCTGCCCGGGCGGCATCCGGCGGCGCCCCGGCACAGTCGCATCGAGGGGTCGATCCTCTCGCCGCGCACCTGGAAGTCGGCGATGGAGTTCCTCCGGGATCGGACCAGCCACCGATGATCAAACGCGCGTTGTTCTTTCTGCTGGTGAGCCTGGGATTCGCGCTCGTCCTGCTGCCGGGACCGGCCAATGCCGAGCCGTCCCGTACGCCGGCCGCACCGCAACGCGCCCCCGCGACCGTGACGGTCGCGCTGCCCGAACGGGCCCCCGCGCCGCCCACACCGCCGGCTCGTCCCGGCCGCCCCAACATCAACGTCAACATCAACGGCACCAACCCGGACGGCAGCCGCCCGGCCACGTCGCTGATCATCATGCTGGGCCTGACCGTGCTCTCGGTCGCCCCCGCGTTGCTGTTGCTGTGCACCTGCTTCACGAAGATCTTCATGGTCCTGGGCATCACCCGCAACGCGCTCGGCCTGACCAGCATGCCGCCCAACCAGGTGCTGGCCGGGCTGGCCGTGTTCATCAGCCTGTTCATCATGGGCCCGACCGTGTCGGCGATGAACGAGCAGGGCGTGCAGCCCTATCTCAAGGGCGACAAGACCCAGTCGCAGGCCTTCGAGGACGGCGTGAAGCCGCTGCGCGACTTCATGTGGCAGACCACCCGCGAGGACGAGGTGGCGCTGATGATCCGGCTCGCCGGTGACGAGCGGCCCCGCAACCGCGAGGACGTCGAGCTGACCACGCTGGTGCCGGCCTTCGTCCTCTCCGAGCTGCGGGCCGCGTTCATCATCGGCTTCGTCATCTTCATCCCGTTTTTGCTGATCGACATGGTGGTCTCGGCGTCCCTGATGTCGCTGGGCATGATGATGCTGCCACCGGTGACCGTTGCCCTGCCCTTCAAGCTCTTGTTGTTCGTGCTGGTCAACGGATGGGGGTTGATCCTCACGGCGCTGGTGGCGTCGTACCGATGAACTTCAGCGTCCCGACCGCCGAGCTGCTGGCCCTCATGCTCGGCGCGGCCCGCACCGGAGCCTGGATGATGGTGTGCCCGCCGTTCAACTCGCGGCTGATCCCGGGCACGGTCAAGGCGCTGCTCTCGGTCGGCCTGACCCTGCCGATGGCGCCGTACCTGCGGGGCACGCTGCCGTCGCTGCAGACCTCGGACATCATCTTCAGCGTCCTGATCCAGGTCTTCGTGGGCGCCGGGCTGGGCTTCGTCACCGCGCTGCTGTTCGCTGCCCTGCAGGCCGCCGGTGACCTGATCGACCTGTTCGGCGGTTTCACGCTGGCCATGGGCTACGACCCGCTGTCGCAGAACCAGAGCTCGATCTTCGGCCGGTTCTACAACCTGGTCGCGATCACGTTGCTGTTCGCCACCGACGGCCACCAGATGGTGCTGCGTGGCTACCTGCAGACGTTCCAGACCGTACCGCTGAACTGGACCTTCTCGACGAACACGTTCAGCGAGCTGCTGATCAGGGGGATCGGTGACCTGTTCATGGCGGCCGTCCAGATCGCGGGGCCGCTGATCGCCGTCCTGTTCCTCACCGACGTCGCGTTCGGTCTGCTCAACCGGGTCGCGCCGGCGCTCAACGCGTTCCAGCTGGGCTTCCCGGCCAAGATCTTCATGGTGCTGCTCATCTCCGGTATCGCCATCTCGGCGCTGCCCGGCGTGGTCGACTCGATCGTGGAGCGGGCGGTCAAGGCGGTGCTCCAGCTCAGCAGCGGTTAGGCCGGACCTTAGGGGGTGGCATGTCGGGCGAGAAGACAGAACAACCGACACCCCAGAAACTCAAGAAGGCCAAGCGCGAGGGCCAGATCGGCAAGAGCCAGGACATCGGCGCCTGGTTCGGGATGCTGGCCGCGAGCGTGATGCTGCCGCGCACCCTGGAAACGGCGATGAAGCACGCCGAGGAGCTGGTGGCGCAGATTCCCGACGTCATCGCCGACCCGCAGCCGGCCCAGGCGATGGCCCTGCTCAAAGAGGCGGGCATGAGCACGGTGTGGGCCGTGCTGCCGCTCTCGCTGACCATGATGGTGGTGGGCATCGCCGCGGCCGGGGCTCAGGGCGGCATCCGCGTCGCGACCAAGCTGTTCATCCCCAAGTTCAACCGCCTGAACCCGTGGCCCGGCCTCAAGCGCATGCTCGGCCCGCAGGCCCTCTGGGAGGGCACCAAGGCCCTGGTCAAGACCGGCGTGCTGGGCGGCGTGCTCTATGCCACCACCAAGGACGTCTTCCCGGCGCTGATGAGCGCCGGGCAGCTGCCCCTGGCCGCCCTGTTCGGCACGGTCGTGGACGCCGCCCTCAACCTGATCCGGGCCGCGTCGGTGGCCGGCATCGCGATGGCCGCGGCCGACTACTTCGTCGTGCGCCGGCGCACCAACAAGCAGCTCCGCATGACCAAGGAAGAGGTCAAGCAGGAGTACAAGAACTCCGAGGGTGACCCGCTCATCAAGGCCCAGATCCGGGCCCGGCAGATGGCGATGGCCCGCAACCGGCAGATGGCCGACGTGCCGACCGCCGACGTGGTGATGGTCAACCCGACCCACGTCGCGGTGGCGCTGCGCTACGAGCCGCAGAAGGGCGCGCCCCGCGTGGTGGCCAAGGGCCAGGGCCCGCTGGCCACCAAGATCCGTGAGCTGGCGGCCGAGCACCGGGTCCCGATGGTCGAGGACAAGCCGCTGGCCCGGGCGCTCTACGGCGGCGTCGAGGTCGGCCACGAGATCCCGGCCGAGTTCTTCGGCGCGGTGGCCAAGGTGCTGGCGTTCGTCATGAGCCTGAAGACGAAGGGGTCGGCGGCAGGCCTGCACCGCAACCCACATTCTGAATCAGAAGCCGCATAACTGAAAAGTTAGGAGATTTCCTCACATCGGTACCTCGAACGGGGGAAGATCGCTTTGCGAGAGCAGCCCCTGCTCAGCGATGGCGACGGAACGCCGATCAGTAGTACGCCAGGACGGCGAACCCCGCGCAGGGATGGCTCCCACGTCCACTCCTGGAAGGTGCCGTGAAGAAACGCAACATCAGCCGGCTTGCCGTACCCGTCGGGGTCATCGGCATCATCCTCATGATGGTCGTGCCCATGCCGACCTTCCTGCTGGACACGCTGATCGCGCTCAACATCACGGCGGCCCTGCTGATCCTGCTGACCAGCATGTTCGTTCAGAAGCCGCTCGACTTCTCGGTGTTCCCGGCCCTGCTGCTGGTGGCCACCCTCTTCCGCCTCGCGCTCAACATCAGCGCGACCCGGCTGGTGCTGCGCGACGGTGACGCCGGCAAGGTGATCCACGCGTTCGGCAGCTTCGTCGTCGGTGGCAACCTGGTCATCGGCCTCGTGATCTTCCTGATCCTGGTGATCGTCCAGATGGTCGTGGTCACCAAGGGCGCCGAGCGCGTGGCCGAGGTCGGCGCCCGGTTCACCCTCGACGCCATGCCCGGTAAGCAGATGGCGATCGACGCCGACCTGAACGCCGGCCTGATCGACGAGGACCAGGCCAAGCAGCGCCGGGCCGACGTGGCGGCCGAGGCCGAGTTCTACGGCGCCATGGACGGTGGCTCGAAGTTCGTCAAGGGCGACGCCATCGCCGCCGTCATCATCACGCTGATCAACCTGGTCGGCGGGTTCGCGATCGGCGTGGCCCAGCAGGGCATGGCGGCCGGCGACGCGATGAACCACTACAGCCTGCTGAGCATCGGCGACGGCCTGGTCTCGCAGATCCCCGCGCTGCTGCTGTCGGTCGCCACCGGTCTGATCGTGACCCGCTCGGCCACCTCGGGCGACATGGGCTCGACCGTCACCGCCCAGCTCAGCCAGAACAAGCTCGCGCTGCGCATCGCCGGTGGCGCCGCGCTCGCCCTCTGCGTCATCCCGGGCCTGCCCAAGGTGCCCTTCCTGCTGGTCGGGGCGGCCATCCTGGTCGCCGCCCAGCGGCTCAAGGACCCGGTGCCCGAGGACGAGGCCGCCCTGGCCGCGGCGGCGGCCGCGGACGCGGTCGAGATGCCGCCCGCGGACTCGCCCGAACAACTGCTCGGCGAAATGCGCGTCGACCCGCTCGAGCTCGCGCTGTCGCCGGACCTGGTCGACCTGGTCGACGCCAGCAGCGGCGACCTGCTCGACCGCGTACGGGCGCTGCGCCGCAAGATGGCCATGGAGCTGGGCGTGATCATGCCGCCGGTGCGCACGCGCGACGACCTCGACCTGCCGCTTTCCTCGTACGCCATCAGGATCTCCGGCGTCGACGCGGGAACCGGCGAGGCGCCGCCCGGCACGGTGCTGGCGATCGGCGACGGCCTGCAGGGGCTGCCCGGCAAGGCCGGGGTCGAACCGGTCTTCGGCCTGCCCGGCAAGTGGGTGCCGTCCGAGCTGCACTACCAGGCCGAGCTCTCCGGCGCGACGGTCGTCGACCGGGCCAGCGTGATCATCACGCACCTGGCCGAGGTGGTCCGCAGCAACGCCAGCCGCCTGCTCGGCCGCGAGGACGTGCGCGCGCTGACCGAGATGGTCAAGCGCACCC
Source organism: Actinoplanes sp. NPDC021490 (assembly GCF_055562135.1). Lineage (NCBI taxonomy): Bacteria > Bacillati > Actinomycetota > Actinomycetes > Micromonosporales > Micromonosporaceae > Actinoplanes > Actinoplanes sp. NPDC021490. The sequence continues at coordinate 403,159 of NZ_JBVHFW010000005.1, read as the reverse complement.
ACCCGGTCGTGGTCGAGGAGCTCACCCCCGCGGTGCTGAGCCTCGGCCAGATCCAGAAAGTGCTTCAGGCGCTCCTCGACGAGGGTGTGCCCGTTCGCGACCTCGTACGCATCTTCGAGGCGCTCTCCCTTCGAGCGAAGGTCTCCGTCGACCAGGACAGCCTGGTCGAGGCGGCCCGCGCGGCGCTGGGTCCCGCTATCGCGGCCCAGTACACGACCGCCGGCCGACTCACGGTGATCACGCTCGATCCGATGCTCGAGCAGCAATTGCTCGAATCTCTGCGGCCCAGTGAGACGGGGGCCTTCATGGCGATCGACGGCATGCGTGCCGAGGCGATCGTCAGCGAGGCGGCCCGGCTCACCGAGACCGCGGAACAGCAGGGTCTGGCCCCGGTGCTGGCCTGCTCGCCACAGCTGCGGCTGCCACTGATGCGACTACTGCGCGCCGGATCGCGCCGAGTTCAGGTGCTGTCGTACGGCGAAATCTCTGGTTCCACAGCACAGATCGAGACGATTGGGGTGGTCAACGGTGCCTACGCGGGTGCTGCTTGAGGGACCGGCCATCGAGCCTCTTCTGGCTCAGGTGCGCGATGAGTACGGCTCCCGTGTCCGGATCATCTCCGCCGACAAGGTCCGCAGTGGCGGTGTCGGTGGCTTCTTCGCGAAACAGCATTACGAGCTGTCGGTCGAGGTGCCGGACCCGAACGAGGACAGGAATGACATGGCTCAGCGGACGAAGACGGCCGACACCGGCCAGCACAGCCTGGAACGGCTCCTCGAACGGGCCGAATCGCAGGACCGGATGGACGACACGGGACGGAGTGCGCCGCGCCCGTTCGGCACGGCCTCGCCGCGGTCGGTGACGCCGGCGTCGTTCGGCATGACCCGGCCCGGCGAGACCACGCCCCGGCCGGCGGCCGAGAACAACTTCGGGGCCGACGAGGGCCGCACCGCCGCACTCGGGGACACCGGGGCCGCGTTCGCCGAGCTGATGGCCGGTCTCAACGGCGGCGACCAGCTCACGTCGCGTCCGAAGCCACCGCGGGAGGAGACCCCGACCGTACGGCCGTTCCGCCCGGCCGCGGCCAGCGAGGCGCCGGTCAACGTGGCCCGTACGCCCGCCCCGCCCCCGGCCCCGATCGCGGCCCCGATCGCGGCGCCCACGCCGCCCGCGGTGGCGCCGCAGTCACCCGCCGCCCCGGCCGCTTTCATGCCGGAGCCGCCCGCGGCCGCCCCGGCCGTCGCGCCGACGTCGCCCGCGGCCGTCGCGCCGACCTCGCCCGCGCCCCGGCTCGCCGACCGGATCGGTGGCCTGGCCGCCAGCGAGATCGAGATCGACGAGGTGCCTCCGGCGCCCGAGCCGGTCGCCGCGCCGGCCCCGGCCGAGCCGTACGGGTTCAAGCAGGCCTCGCCCGTCTCGGCGGTCCCGGCCCCGGCGCCCGCGGCGGCCACCCCGGTCGCCGACAACGAGCCGGTCGTACGGAACCTGATGTCGGTCGGCATGCCGGAGAACATGGCCCGCCAGATCACCGGCAGCGACACGTACGCCGGGGTCCTGAGCGTGCTGGCCGCGCGGCCCAGCGCACCGGGAATCCCGGACGGGCCGGGCGAGATTCTGGTGCTCGCGGGTGACATCAACATGGGCGTCACCATCGGCCGCCAGTTGCTCGAGCAGATCGGCGTCCCGGAGAACCACCTCCTGCTGGCCGCCCAGTCGACGGCCGGCACGGGGCTGCACTCCTCCCGGCTGATCTCGACGCCCGAGGCGGCCGAGACCCGCACCGAGAAGCTGCACAGCGCCGAGGAGCCCTGGGTCGTCGTGCTCGAGGCGCCGGTCGGCGGCACCGACCCGATCTGGGTCAACGAGATGTGCGACGCGATCGGGGCCACCGCGGTCTGGGCGATCGTCGACGCCACCCGCAAGACCGCGGACAGCGGCCGCCACCTGCGGTCACTGGGCGAGGTCGAGTCGCTGGTGGTGCACGGCGTCGAGCTGACCGGTGACCCGGCCTCGGTGCTCGGGCTCGACCTGCCGATCTATTCGCTGGACGGCAAGCCGGCCACCCCGCACGCCTGGGCGGCCATGCTCTGCGCGCGGATCGCGTCGGATGTCATGCCGGTCGCCGCGGCGCCGCGGCGCGTCACCCGCTCGGTGCGGCAGTGATTCGTCCGTCGGTCCTGCTGTTCGCGCTCCTGATGAGCGCGCCGGCGCTGTACCGCTACGTGCTCGACGAGGTCGATCTCACCGAGGTTCTGATCCGGTTCGTGATCGCCGTGCCGATCGCTGCCCTGCTGCTCGCGGGGTTGCGGTTCGTCACCGCGGGATACGGCCGGCCGGAGGGGAAGCCGGAAGGCACCCCGGTGACACCGACCCCGCTCGACGCGGAGAAGCCGGCCTGACAGGTCCACACAAAGAGGGGGTGACCGCTTCGGCGGCCACCCCCTCTTTGCTGTGTCCGGTTCGCTACGCGGTGGTGTCCAGCCGGCTGGAACCCGGGGCGGCGGGCCGGATCGTCGGCACGTTCGTCTCGGCGGCCGCCGGGGCCGGACCGTCGTCGCGTCGGCCGCCACCGGGGAAACCGGCCGCGGCGAACTGCTGACGCGCCTGCTCCTGCTGGGCGTTGCCCTGCCGCAGGTCCAGCGACGTGTTGCGGAAGCCGGCGTCGTTCAGCTCGCGCCGCAGGTCGTCCATGGCGTTGCGCAGCGCCTCGTTGCCGGCGTCGGTGCCGCTGGTCAGCTGCACGTTGATCTCGCCGTTGCGGATCTCGGCGACCACCTGCACCGGGCCCAGGTCGACCGGGTGCAGGTGCACGGTCAGCCGGTGCACGCCGTCCGCGTCCAGCTTGAGCGGCACGATCCGCATGGCGAGCTGGGCGGCGGGCGGCTGGAACGGCTGGGCCGGAGCCTGCGGCGGCGGGGCCCCGGCGGCGGGCGCGGCCGGGGCGGTCGCCTGCGGGCCCGAGACCCCAGCCAGGCCGGCCTGGCCGAGCGCGCCCGGGGTGGCGGTGCCGTCCGGAGCCACGCCGGGCACGGCCGCGGGATCGACCGGGTTGGCGGTCACGATGCCGGCGGTGGCATCGGCTGCGGCCGGGTCGGCCGGCGCGACCGGCTGGGCCGGGGCGGGCTGGGCGGCGTCGGCCGGGGCCGGGGTGGGGCCGGTGGGAGTGGTGGCGGCGTCGGTCGCCGGGGTCGTCGGGGGCGGCGTCAGGCCGGCCGGACGCGGGCCGGCCATCGGGGTCCCGGTGGTGGCCGGTGCGGTGAGCGCGGTCGCGGCGTCGGCGGCGGCCAAGGGGCCGGCCGGGGTGGCGGTGCCGGTCGGGTCGGTGCCGGTGGCCGGGCGGCCGTCCCCGGGCTGAACGGCGCCGCTCTGGGCGATCTGCGCGGCCAGGGCCGGGGGCAGGGGCGTGCCGGGCCCGGTGGCGGTCGGTGGTGTACCGGCGGCGGCCGGGGTGCCGGGCACGTTTGTGGCGCCGGTGGGCGGGACCCCGGCGGGCCGCTGGGCGGGACCGCCGACGGACGGGACGCCGGCGGCTGCGGCCTCGGCCGGTGTGCCCGGCGCGGCGGGTGCGGGCCCGGCCTGGGTGACGGTGGGGTTCGCTCCGGCCCCGGCGGCGTTGGCACCGGCCCCGGCGGCGTTGGCACCGGCCATGGCGGCATTCGCACCGGCTACGGCGGCATTCGCACCGGCTACGGCGGCGTTCGTTCCGGCCACCGCAGCGCTCGCTCCGGCCACGGCCGCCTGAGCGGCGTTCCCCTGGGCGGCCGCGGCGGCCTGGGGATCGGTCGGCTTGGCTTCGGCGCCTTCGTCGGTCTTGGTCTCGGTGGCCTTGCCGTCGGATCCGGCGCGGTCGCGGCCCGAGGTCTCGGTGCGGTCCGTGCCGGTCCCCGCGGTGCCGGCCCGCTCGGCGTCGCCGGCCCGGTCGGGGTCTCGCCGTTCGCCCGGCCGGTCGGTGCGGCGGTCGGCGTCAGCCCGGTCGGTGCGGGGCCGGTCGGCGTCCGTGCGGGGCCGGTCGGCGTCGGCGCGGCCCGCGGCGGTGTCCCGGTCGGGCCCGCGCCGGCTGCCGGAGTCGGCGCGGCGCTGGTCGGCCCGGTTGACCGCGGCGGCCCGGTCGGCGGCCTCGCGCTGCAGGGCGCTGCGTCCCACGGCCACCCGGTCGGCGTCGGCCCGCCGGTCGGCGGCCCGATCCGCGGCCCGGTCCTCGCCGGCGCGCCGGCCCGCGGCGTCCCGGTTCTCGGGCCGGGAGTTGTCGTCCCGCTTCGGTTTGTCGAGTTCGGCCGAGAGCGCGGAGCCGAACTCCTCCGCGCCCTCGCCCCGCTTGTTGCCGGGGCGACGGGCGATGTCGGCGGCCGACGCGCGGTCGGCGCCACTGACGGAATTCGGCATCTTCATGCGGCTCTCCTCAGATCGAGCGGTCGGCCGGTCAGCCGCCGAGCGCGGCGAGGGCCTTCTGGACCTTCGGGACGTACGCCTGGGTCTCCGAGAACGGCGGAATGCCGCCGTATCGGTGCACCGCGCCACCGCCCGCGTTGTACGCGGCCAGGGCCAGCGGCAGCGACTTGAACTCGCGCAGATTGCGGGCCAGCAGCTTGGCGCCACCGTTGATGGCCTGGGCCGGGTCGAACGAGTCCTTGACGCCGAGGCCGCGCGCGGTCGACGGCATGAGCTGCATCAGACCCTGGGCGCCGGCCTTGCTGACCGCCTTCGGGTCATACCCGGACTCGACCTTGGCCACCGCCGCGAGCAGCTTGGGCGAGACGCCGTACCGGTTGCCGGCCTGCACGAACAGGTCGGCGTAGGGCACACCGGCCAGCGATCCGGTGCCCTGCAGGCTGGCCGGGCGGACGGCCGAGACGGCGTTCGGCGCGACCGTGGGAAAGTCCGGGACGACGCGGCGGATGTGCGTCGGCTTCTCGTACACACTCTGGATCTTGACCTGGTCGCCCGGCTTGGGGGCCGCGATCATCTTGTTGTCGCCGAGATAGATGGCGACGTGGTCGACGGGGGAGTCGAAGGCGAGAATGTCGCCCGGTTTGGCCTGGGCCAGGTTGGCCACCGGCTCGCCCGCCTTGGCCTGCTGGTGCGACAGCCGGGGCAGCTTGATGCCGAGGTCGCCGTACGCGCGCTGGACCAGCGCCGAGCAGTCCAGCCCCTTGTCGGGGTCGGTGCTGCCGAAGACGTACGGGGTGCCCAGGTACTTCTTGGCCGCATCGACCACGTTCTGGCCGGTGGCCTGGCTGTTCAGCCGCAGGCCGGCGCCGGCCTGGCCGGTGGCGCTGGCCAGGGCGGAGGCGAAGTTGGTGGTGCCGGCGGCGCCGGTGGTGCCGACCGTACCGGCGGCGCCCGGGGCCGGGTTGACCGGCGTGAGCCCGAGCTGCGTCTGGAGCTCCTGGATGCGGTTGAGCACCCCGGTGACACCGATCATTCAGCGCCCCCGCTGCGGGCGGCGTTGCGGACCTTGCTGGTCATCGCCAGCTCGTCCAGGTTGGCCTGGTCGCGGCGCAGGTCGTTGGCCCGCACCATCTCGGCGTGCCGCTCGGCCATCATCTCGACCGCGCGACGGCGCTTGGCCGCGTCGGCCAGCACGGCCATGCGCTCGCGCTCGAGCTCCTCGGCGTCCTCGACCATCCGATGGGCGCTCATCAGGGCGCCGGCCAGCGACTGCCGGGCGACGATCGAGGCCACGATCGCCCGGGCCGTGCCCTCGGTGGGCGCCTCGGCACCGACAAGATCGAGCTGCTTCCGGCGTACGAGCGCCTGGGCGTCACGGATCTGGGCGCGCGACTGGATCACCGCGCCCTTGGCCGCGTCCTCCTGAGCCTTGCGGGCGCGGAGCACGGGAGAGAGCCGGAAGAAACGGTTCACGATCTGCCTCCTAGCACGGCCGGGGAAGGGCCCTCACCTTGTCCGGTCGGCCCCGGACCCCAATCGCTGAGGTCCTGCACCCGAGCTGCAACTGTGTTTATGGCGTCGCTCCGCTCGCGTTTATGGCGTTGCTTGGGTCAGGCGGCGGCTATCAGGGCGCGTAGCTGGGCCCAGGCCTCGTCGGCGGTGACGCGCTCGTCCAGGCCCTGGCGCAGGAACGCGTTGATGTGCGGCCAGATCGCGGTCGCGCGGTCGGCGTCCGGGTTGGTGCCGGCCACGTACGCGCCGATCTCGACCAGCTCGCGGACCTCGCGGTGGGCGGCCATCAGGCGGCGCAGCTCGGTGGCGTCGGCGCGCTGTTCCTTGGTGGTGATCTTGTTGGCCACCCGGGAGATCGAGTCGAGCGCCTGGATGCTGGGGAAGTGCCCGGCGGTGGCCAGCTTGCGGTCGAGCACGATGTGGCCGTCGAGGATCGAACGGGCCGCGTCGGCGATCGGCTCGTTGTGGTCGTCGCCCTCGACCAGCACGGTGTACAGGCCGGTGATGCTGCCCCGCGCGCCCGGCCCGGCCCGCTCCAGCAGCGAGGCCAGCATCGCGAACACCGACGGCGGATATCCGCGGGTGGCCGGCGGCTCGCCCACCGACAGGCCCACCTCGCGCTGGGCCATGGCCGCCCGGGTCACGCTGTCCATCATCAGCAGCACGTCGGCGCCCTCGTCGCGGTAGTACTCGGCGATCCGGGTGGCCACCGCGCCGGCCCGCAGCCGCACCAGCGGTGGCGTGTCCGAGGTCGCGATCACCACCACCGACCGGGCCAGTCCCTCCTCGCCCAGGTCGTGCTCGATGAACTCGCGTACCTCGCGGCCGCGCTCACCGACCAGAGCCACGACGTTCAGCTCGGCCGACGTGCCCCGCGTGATCATGCTCATCAGCGTGGACTTGCCGACGCCGGAGCCCGCGAAGATGCCGATGCGCTGCCCCCGCCCGCACGGCACGAGCGTGTCCAGCACCCGTACGCCCAGAGGCATCGGCTTGTCGACCAGCTGCCGTTCCATGGCCGACGGAGGTGCCGCGTCGATGCTGACCATGTGCCCCTTGAGCGGCGGCCCGCCGTCCATGGGGCGTCCAAGCCCGTCCAGGATGCGGCCCTGCAGGTCGGGTCCGACGGCGACCCGCAGCGGACCGCCCGTGCTGGTCACCGGCGTGCCCGCGCCCAGACCGGCAATCGGGCCGAGCGGCAGGCAGGAGAGCTTTTCGCCGTCGATGGCGGCGACCTCGGCGAAGATCGCCTCCGGGCCCTCGCCCATCTGCACCAGGTCGCCGACCCGGGCGTCGACCCCGCTGACGGTCACGCGCAGGCCGACGGCCCCGGTCACCCGGCCCCGGGTGAGCGGGCGGGCCGCCTCGATCGCCGCCGACATGCGGTGGCGGAACACATCCGTCATCCTGCGACTCCTTTTCCGGCGCTACAGCAGCCGCAACGCTTCCCGGGCGCGGTCGACCGCGGCGGCGATGGTGGCGTCCACGGTCGCCATGCCGGTCTCGGCGATCGCGTCGCCGGGCCGCAGCGAGCCGTCCGGGCGCAGACGCACCTGACGTCCCTCGTACTCGAAATCGGTCTCGCCGGCGTCGCCGACCAGCGTGTGGAAGTCGTCCGGGTGCAGGCTGACGACCAGCGAGCCCGCGTCCGGGGTGGCCGCCATGGCCCGGCGCAGCGCGGCCACCGTGCGGCCCTGCGGGTCCTCCAGGCTGCGCCCGACGATCGCCTCGGCCAGTTCGAAGGCGTGCGCGAGCAGCACCTCCTGCAGTTCGGCGAAGGTGGGCATGAGCTGGTTCTCGTGCTCGGTGACGGCGCGGCCCAGCGCGTTGACCGCCTGGGCCAGCGCGGTCGCCCGGCGCTGCTCGTGGGCCTGCTCGGCCGCCGCGGCCCGGGCCTGCGCGTTCTGCGCGGCCGCGGCCGCCTCGCGCTGGCCCTGGGCCCAGCCTTCGGCGTAACCGGCCGTGCGGGCCTGCTGCTTGGCGCGGTCGAGCGAGTCGCCGTCGACCGGCAGCCCGGTGCGCAGGTCGACCGAGAACCGGGCCGCCGAGGCCGACTCGGCCATCGAGCCGCGCAGCACGGGGCTGCTGCTCTCAGGCGATGAGCTCATCGGCCTCGCCACCGCGCTGGACCTCGATCTGGCCGGAGTCCTCGAGCGACCGGATCACCGAGACGATCTTGGCCTGGGCCTCCTCGACCATCTTGACCTTGACCGGGCCGAGCAGGTCGATCTCCTCGAGCAGGTTCTCGCGGCCGCGCTCGGACAGGTTCTTGGTGACCTTGTCGCGCACGGTGTCGGGCACACCCTTGAGGGCGGTGGCCAGGTCGGCCGGCTCCACCTGGCGCAGCACCAGCTGGATGGCGCGGTCCTCGAGGCTGATGATGTCCTCGAACATGAACATCCGGCGCCGGATCTCCTCGGCCAGCTCGGGGCTGCGGGCGTCCAGGGCTTCCAGGATGAGCCGCTCGGTGGTGCGGTCGGCGCGGTTGATGATGTCGACCAGGGGCTGCAGGCCGCCGACGGTGGAGAGATCGTCGGGCTGCAGCACGGACGAGAGCTTGCGCTGCAGGGCCTGCTCGACTTGGCGGATGATCTCGGGGGAGGTGCGGTCCATGACCGCGATGCGGTGCGCGACCTCGGTCTGCACCTCGAGGGGGAGACCGGCCAGGATCGACGAGGCCAGCGCCGAGGGGATGTGCGCGAGCACCAGCGCGATCGTCTGCGGATGCTCGTACTGCACGTAGGAGAGCAGCTGCCGGGGGTCGGCGTGACTGAGGAAGTTGAACGGGATGTCGTTCATCGAGGCTTCGAGGCGGTCCAGGATGAGCGCCGCGCGGTCCTTGCCCAGTGAGGCCTCGAGCAGCTCACGGGCGTAGTCCATGCCACCCGAACCGGCGTACCGGGTGGTGGCCATGGCATAGAACTCGTCCATCACGTCGTCGACCTGGGTCGGTTCCAGCTTGCCGAGCCGGGCGATCTCGGCCGAGACCATCTCGACCTCTTTCTCCGACATCTGCGACATGATCTGGGCGGACTGCTCCTTGCCGAACTGCACGAGCATGATGGCGGCCTTGCGCACGCCCGTCATCGACATGGTGGTGAGCGCCGGTGTGGTCAACGCGTACTCCCTCGGACCGTCAGCAGGAACATCCGGCCGGCATCGTCACGCCGACGCGGAAAGGCGGTGGCGGCGGCCGGCTGAGCCGGCCGCCGCTTGAAGGTCAGCGCGTCACATCGGCGGCCAGCCAGCCGCGCAAGAGCACCGCCATCTCGTCAGGTTGATCCTTGACCATCTGCTCGATCTCCCGCTGGCGTTCCTCGCGAGCCTGCACGTTCGTGTCGTCCACGGCCATGCCGGCCTCCAGCATCTGCGAGGGAATCGCCTGGTTGAGCTCGGCCAGCCGCTGCGCCTCGAGCGCGGCCTGCATGTCCTCCAGGTGCTTGCGCTCCTCGGGGCTCAGGCCCCGCCGCTTCTTGCTCTTGCGGCTGAAGCGCCAGGCCAGGAAGAGCAGGGCCAGCACGATCACGCCGAGCGCGCCCGTCTTGATCAGCGACATCTGCTTGGCCTGCTGCGCCGCCGTCGAGGAGGCGGCCAGGGCCTCCTGGGCCGCCTTGGCCGCGCTCTGGTCGAACGGCATCGCCGAGACCGCGATCGTGTCGCCGCGGGTGCTGTCGATGCCGGCCGCCGCGGTCACCAGCTGCTGCACCTGGGCGGGGTCGATGGTGCCGGCGGTGCTGCTGTTGAGCAGCACGGCCACGTTGAGCTTCTTGATGCCGCCCGGGGCACTCCGGCGCACCTCGTTGACCTCGTTGACGGCGTTGTTCTTGACGCTCGTGCTGTTCTCGTACTGACCCGGCCCGCTGCTGCTGCCCCCGCCGGTGGTGCAGCCGGGGCCGGCGATGTTGTCCGGCCCGAGTACGCCGCCGGCGCAGTTGTTGGCGCCGTTGTACGCCTCCCGCGAGTTCTGCTCGGAGAGCGCGGGCACCGACGGGTCGGAGTTGTAGCTCTTGCTGGTCGTCTGCGTCTGGTCGAAGTCGAGCAGCGCCGTGGTCACCACGGACGAGTTGCCGGGCCCGACGACGCTGTCCAGCATGCTTTGGATGGACTGGTTCATCCGGTTCTGGAAGGCGACCGTCTGGGATTCAGTCCCGCTGTCCCCGCCGGTGCCGATGGCCGCACCACCACCGGTAGAGAGGATCTTGCCGTCCGCGCCGGCCACGGTGATCTCGGTCGGGTCCAGCCCCTCCACACTCGAGGCGACCAGGTGCACGATGGCCTGCACCTGCTGGCTGTCCAGGGGCTGACTGGCGTTCGAGGCTACCAGCACCGACGCGGTCGGCTTGTCCTGCTCGTCGGCGAAGACGTCCTTCTTGGGGATTACGAGGTGCACGGTGGCCGCCTCGACGCCCTCGATCGACTTGATCGTGTTGGAGAGTTCGCCCTCGAGGGCGCGCTGGTAGTTCGTCTGCTGCATGAAGTCGCTGGTGGTGATGCCCTGCTGGTCGAGCAGCGCATACCCGGTGCCGGCGTCGCCGGGCAGGCCCTCGCCGCTCAGCGACAGGCGCAGGTCGTTCACCTGGTCCTGCGGCACCAGGATGGTCTGGCCGTCGTTGGCCAGCTCGTAGCTGGTGCCGGTCTTCTTCAGTGACTCGACGATCGCGCTGGCGTCCTTGGACGAGAGGTTGTTGAAGAGAATCGAGTATGAGGGCTTCGACGCCCACGTGGCGAAGAAGTAGGCGCCCACGACGAGCGCGATGACTGCCGCGATCGTGACGGCCTTCTGTCCCGGGGTGAAGGACCGGAACGTGTCCGTGACGCGGCGAACCGGAGCGGGAAGGCGGTCGGTCATGTCAGGCCTGCATCCTCATGATTTCCTGGAAAGCTTCGACGGCCTTGTTGCGGACGGCCAGCGTGAGCTGGAGGCCGAGCTGGGCCTCGTTGGCCGCCATCGTGTACTGGGCCGGGTCCTGCAGCGTGCCGTCGGCGGCCTGCACCGCGAGGTCGCTCGCCTTGCCCTGCGCCGCCTGCACACTTTCCAGGCCGCGCGACAGCATGCTGGCGAAGCTCTCGTTCGGTCCCTGCGCCTCGGTGGCCTTGTCGGTGCCGGTCAGTGCGCCGGCCGCGCCCAGGTGGCCGATGTCGGTGACCTTGTCGAGCCCGGACACCGGAGAGATGCTGCCGAACGGGTTGCCGATCGGGCTTATCGGGGAGACCATCGCCTACCTCACTTTCCGAGGTTGATCGCAGCGGTGTAGGAGTCCTTGGCCCGGTCTACGACCGCCAGGTTGGCCTGGTAGGCGCGCTGGGCCATCATCATCTGGGCCATCTGGGAGCCCAGGTCGATGTCCGGCTTGCGGACGTAGCCCTGGTTGTCGGCGAGCGGGTTGTCCGGCTCGTGCACCAGGACACCCTCCGAACTGCCGAACGCAACGCCACCCACCTGCGCGCCGTTGCCGTCCTGGGCCTCCTGGGCGATGACATAGCGGGCCTGGAACGCCTTCTCCGACGTACGGCTGGTGTTGTCCATGTTGGCGATGTTGTCCGACACGGCATCCAGCCACTTGCGGTAGACGGTCACGCCCGAACCGGCGACGCCGATAGCGTTGAAAGTGCTCATCGTCAGGCTCCCTTGATCGCGTCGCGCAGCATCGAGTACTTGGTGTCCAGCGCCCGGAGGGTCAGCTGATAGCGCATCGTCGTGTCGATGTGGGAGAGCGTCTCCTCGTCGAGGTTGACGTTGCTGCCGTTAAGGCGGGTCGGCTCCAGCGACGTCGCGGTCTGCGGAGCGACTCCGAGCGGCGACAAACCCTTGGCTACGGCGCCGCGCAACGCTTCCTCGAACTCAACCTTACGAGCCCGATAGCCTGGGGTTTCGATGTTCGCAATATTGTTCGCGATAGCGCTCTGCCGGGCCGCGAGGCCGGTGACCGCGACGCGCAGGGCGGAAGACGAGACATCGTCGAACACAGCAGCTCCTTGTGTGAGTTCCAAGGGCCGATCCGTGGCTTTATGGTGAGCGATCCGTCGCTCGTACCTTGCAGTTCGGCTCGCGCGCCGATCCGCTGAGTGTCAGACGGTTGCCAGCCGGTTGCTGAAACGCGAGAACGCCCCGGGTCCCCGCATAGGGGGTCCCGAGGCGTTCCGGCTGGGTGGTTACATGGCCCGATCGACGTAGACGGGTCGTTTGACCGCCTCTCCCGTCTCGATGCGGGTGGTCATCGTCATCTGCTGGCGGGTGGCGGTCATCCGCCGGGCGATCTCCTCGGCCGCCTTGAGCTGGCGGGTCAGGATCTCGTCGGCTCGCGGCTTGAGCTCCAGCGGCAGCGCGCCCAGCTCCGTGGGTGGCTTCCACAGGCTGGCCGGCGGAGTCTCGGCGTGGCGGTGCTCGTCGGCGAGCATCGACTCGATCGTGGACACGTCCAGCTCGAGCTCGTCCAGAGCTTCGCTCCAGGCGTTCCGCCAGTCTCCGCCGCTCACGTCGGTCATCCGCTCGTCAGCCGGCAACCGCCGCGGCGGCGGCCTCACGCCAGGCGTCCCGCAGCGGCTCGACCAGCCCGCGGCAGACGGCGACCCGCTGAGGGTCCTTGGCGATGTTGGACCCGATCAGCTCGGTGATCAGGTAGCCGTACAGGCTGGCCAGGCCGGGCGCGCCCGACCAGGCCTCGACGTCCAAGCTGACCTGCAGCTCGATGACGATCTCCTGGGCGTGCGTGATCTTCTCGTGGGCGGTCTCGAGCTCGCCCGCCCGCATGGCCTCCTCGCTCTGTGCCAGGTCGAGGATCAGGCGGTCGTACAGCATGACCAGCAGCTTGGCGGGAGATGCGGTGGTGATCGAGTCCTGCAGGTAGCGGTTGCGCGGGTTCGAGTTCATCGGTCTCCTAAGTCAGGGCCCTGCGATGGCTGGTCGGGGCGGTGGATCAGAGGCCGGAAAGCTGGCCGGCGAGCCAGGTGGACTGGTTCTTGAGCTTGCCCAGTGAGGTTTCGAGGTCGGAGTACTGCTTCTGGAGCGAGGTCCGCTTGGCCGCGAGGCGGAGGTCCCAGCTGCTGATTTGGGTGTTGAGGCCGTCGATCTCGTTCTTGCGGCCGAGGATGACCGAGGTGATGTTGGTCGTCTGGTCGAGCGCGTACTTTTCCATCTGATCGGCGAACTCGATGCCGGCCGCCTGGATCTGAGTCGGGTTCTCGTTGTAGGCGTCGGTGAACTTGGTCGAGTTGAAGGTCAGCCGGCCGCTCCGGTCGAGCTCCACGCCGAGCTTGGACAGCGAGATCGAGATCTTCTCGAGGTTGGTGCGGGTGGCGGCGTCGGTCGGCTGGTTCTTGTCGTACGACGGGTTCGCGTACGTCAGACCGAGGCTGATCTTGCCGAGCATGCTCTGCGAGATGTTGCGGACCGAGAAGTCACCGGTCAGCGGCGAACCCTTCCTGGTGGCCGCGTCGTAGGCCGTCTGCTTGGCGACCTCGCTCAGCGTGCCGTTGGCCGCGTCGACGAGCGCCTGGATCTTGGCCGCGATGCCGCTGACGTCCTGGTCGGAGGTGACCGTGACGTCGTTCTCGAGCTTGGACACGGTGATCGAGACGCCCGGCATGAGCGTGGCGAAGGTGTTGGTGTCGCTGGTGACCGAGTAACCGCCGTTGGCCGCGTTGGCGTCGCCACCGCCGATGTCGAGCTGGGCGTTGGAGGCGGTGGCCACGTTCGTCAGCGGCGAGGCGACGCCGTCGAGCCCGCTGTCGATCCGGAAGGCGGCGTTGGTGCCGGTCTTGGCCCCGCTGATCTGCAGGATGTTGTTGTCGCCACCGGTGGTGACCACGGTCGCCTTGAGGCCGATGCCGGCCGCGTTGATCGCGGCGGCGACGCCCTTGGCCGACTTGTCGTCGCCCAGCGTGATCGTGTTGACCTTGTCGTTGGTGCTGCCGTCGAGCGGGCCGGTGGTGATCTGGATAGTGCCCGAGCCGATGTCGCCGCTGGTCGGCACCTTGGCCGTGGTGATCTGGTTCTTGGCCAGGCTCTTGACGTTGAATACCGTGGTCCCGGAGGCGCCGTTGGTGCCGGTCAGGGCGGTGGCCGTCACGGTGCTCGAGCTCGACGTCGCCTTGACCGCGCGCCAGGTGCTGAGCTGGCCGAGCGAGTCCGCGGAGTTCTTGAGCGAGGTCAGTGCGGCGTTGACCGACTGGTAGGAGGCGATCGCCGTCTGGGCGCTGCTCACCTTCGACTTGAGGCGGGTCTGAGGCGCCGCCTCGACCTGCATCAGCGAATTGATCATGGAAGTGGTGCTGAGGCCACTGACGAGTCCGTCAACCGCTGTGCTCACCGGAGCCTGCCTTTCACTGCTCAACAAAGAAGCGGGGGCAGCCGCTTTTGACGGCTACCCCCACCTATTCGGTCACTTGCCCATGAGATTCAGTTGCTGACGGTGGCAGTTCGGTTAGCGCAGCAGCGAAAGAACGTTCTGCGCCGACTGGTTGGCCTGGGACAGCATCGAGGTGCCGGCCTGGGTCAGGATCTGCGACCGGGTGAAGGACACCATCTCCTGGGCCATGTCGGTGTCACGGATACGCGACTCCGACGCGGACAGGTTCTCGACCGCCACGTTGAGGTTGTTGATGGTGTGCTCGAAGCGGTTCTGCACGGCACCGAGCGTGGCGCGGCTCTCGGTCACCGACGCCAGAGCCTTGTCGATGATCTTGATGGCCGCGTCGGGGTCCTTGGTGAGGTCGAGGGCCGCGGTGCCGAGCGACTCGGAGTCCACGCCGCCGATCGAGATGCCGATCTTCTGGTTGGCGTTCGCGCCGACCTGGAACTTTCCGGTGTTGCCGCCGGTCTTGTCCAGCGCCGTCGCGGTGTCGATCTTGGCGCCGGCCAGGACGCCCCCGGTGTTGTCGGCGATTGCGAAGTCGCCGGAGCCGCCGATCGAGTAGGTCGTGTTGTTCTGCGCGTCGACCTTGGCCGACATGGTGAGCTCGTTGCCCTGGAAGCCGGCCGCCTTGAGGGCCTTCTCGGTGGCCGAGTTGACGGCCTTGGCCAGGTCCTGAGCGGTCGCGTCGGCGGGCAGCGCGTCGATCGACACGGTGATCGGCGTCGTGCCGAGGTCTTGGCCGTTCGGGCTCTTGGTGGCGCCGGCGACCTTGCCGATGTCGAAGCTGAACGTGCCGGAGGTGGCGCCGGTCGGCACCGGGGCGGCCGCCTTGGTGGTGGGGTCGGCGTCCAGCCTGTTGGTCGCGGCGTCGGTGAAGTGCGTCTTGACGGTGTTGCCGAAGCTGCCGTCGAGCAGGTTCTGCTTGCCGAACGACGTGCTCTTGCCGATCCGGTCCAACTCGGCGTTGAGCTGGCCCATCTCCTTGTTGGCGGCCTCGGCGGCCGTCGAGTCGGTGGCGCCCGAGTTGGCCGCCTGCACCGACAGGTCACGCATGCGCTGCAGGATCGCGGTCGTCTCGTTGAGCGCGCCTTCAGCGGTCTGCGCGACCGAGACACCGTCCTGCGTGTTCCGCACGGCGACCTTGAGACCGCCGACCTGCGAGCGCAGGCCCTCGGAGATCGAGAGGCCCGCCGCGTCGTCGGCTGCCCGGTTGATGCGGAAACCGCTGGACAACTTCTCCAGCGACTTCGACATCTGGCTGTCGGTCACCGACAGGTTCCGGTAGGCGTTCTGCGCGGCGATGTTCTGATTGATACGAAGACCCATGAGTACTTCCTCCTTGAGGGGTCTCGAAGCCGGCCCATCCGTGGGGCCGTGGCGGTACGCCAGGTCCGATCGGCGCGATGCCGACGGTTCCTCAGCAGTCTGCGAGATTTCCGCGGTCATTTCCGGCGAACCCGAAGAAACCCGAGACGACTTCACATGACGCCGGAATCGACCGGATCGGGGGAAATCCCTCAGCGGAGTCGCAGACGTGCCGACGTGTCCGAATGAGCGGGTTCGTCGAGCCCGACCGAAGGGAGACGGAGGACCAGGGTGAGCCTCACCGACCTGGCCAGCGTCCTGTGGCGTTCACGTGAGCTGCTCGAGATGCTGCTGTTCAAGCTGGAGGAGGAGCAGTTGCTCCTCGCGGCCAACCGCTCCCGGTGGCTGAGCCACGCCACCCGTGAGGTGGAGGTGGTGCTCGAGCAGATCCGGCAGACCGAGGTCATCCGGGCCGCCTACGCCCAGGACGTCGCGGTGGAGCTCGGGCTCGCCCCCGAGGCGTCGCTCGGCGAACTGGCCGACGCCGCCCCCGCGCCCTGGTCTGATCTGCTGCACCAGCATCGCAAGGCGTTCCTGCTGCTCACTTCCGAGATCAGCGCCCTTGCCGACGTCAACCGCGACCTGCTCACGGCCGGGCAACGCGCAGCACGCGAAACCATGCTCGCGTTCGCCGAAACTGTGGAAACGTACGGACCGCAAGGCCAGACCGTTTCCGGCGGCATCCGCCGCTCCAGCCTGGTGGATGAGGCGATCTGATGGCTAGTTCATTCAGTGGCATCAACACGGCGCTCACTTCGCTCTACGCGCAGCGCCGCGGCCTGGACATCACGGGCCAGAACATCGCGAACGCGAACACCGAGGGGTACACGAAGCAACGGGTGCGGATGGCGTCGCAGACCGGCAGCCTCAACCCCGGGGTCTACGCGACGACCACTCAGGTCGGCAACGGTGTGACCGTCGCCGGCGTAGAGCGCGGCCGCAACGCGTACCTGGAGGAACGGGGTCGCACCGAGCACGCGAACTCGGCCTATCTGCAGAGCCAGAAGGCGTCGTACGCGCAGATCGAAACCGTGCTCGCCGAGCCCAGCGACACCGCTCTGCAGGCCCGTCTGCACGACATGTGGGACGGCTGGAACGACGTCGCCAACAACTGGCAGGACCCGTCGACCCGCTCGTCGCTGCTTGAGAAGAGCCGCACGGTGGCGATCACCCTGAACGACGCGCGGGCCTCGCTCGCCAGTCAGTTCGGCGCGAATCGCAACGAGATGAGCGCGTACGTCGACCAGGTCAACACGCTGGCCGACAACATCGCGCACATGAACAACCAGGTCGTCGTGTCCCGGGCGGCCGGTCTCGAGGCGAACGAGCTGCAGGACCAGCGCGACGTGGCCGTCATGAAGCTCTCCGAGCTGGTCGGCGCCACCTCCCTGGCCAAGACCGACGGCTCGGTCAACATCTACGTCGGAACGTCGCCTCTGGTCAGCGACTTCTCGACGCGCAAACTGGAACTTTCCGGCCCGCCCAACCTGGACTCGTGGGACCCGGGCAACCAGGTCGCGCTCAAGTGGGCCGGCACCGACACCCCGGCGCCCGCGGGCGGCACGATGGGTTCGATGCTCGACACGATGAACAACATCATCCCGGGCATCTCGGGCCAGCTCGACGACGTGGCCAAGAGCCTCGCCGACAGCGTCAACGCGCTGACGACCACGGGCTACGACGTCAACGGCGACCCCGGCACCGAGTTCTTCACCGGCACCAACGCCCGCGACCTCAAGGTTGCGATCGACGATCCGGACAAGGTCGCGTTCTCGGCCGGCAACCCCAAGGCCGTGCCGCCGGCGGTCGCCGCGATCGACAACGACCGGGCCGACGAACTGGCCGCCTTGGGCACCTCGCAGAACGGTCCGGACGCGACCTATCAGCAGATGATCGGGCAGCTCGGTGTGGCCTCGCAGGCCTCGTCCCGGCGCAGTGAGATCCAGGATGCCGTACGGGATCAGGTCGACACCTCCCGTGAGGCCGAGTCGGGCGTCAACCTCGACGAGGAGATGACCAACCTGCTGACCTTCCAGCGGGGCTACGAAGCCGCTTCCCGGGTGCTGACCACGATCGACTCAATGCTCGATCAGTTGATCAACCGCACCGGTCTCGTCGGCCGATAACGGCAAGGGAACCGCATGACCATTCCCAGCAGGGTCACCGACACCAGCATGCGGCACCGCATGCTGGGCGACCTCAACCGCAGCATGGCCCGGGGCCAGAAACTGCAGGAACAGATCTCCAGCGGCAAGCAGCTCAGCCGCCCGTCCGACTCGCCGACCGGGACGGTCACGTCGCTCCAGCTGCGCGGCGAACTGCGTTCCACGCAGCAGTTCTCGCGCAATGCCGACGACGGCCTGGGCTGGCTCGGCACCATTCAGGACAAGCTCGGCGACGCGTCGGGGCAGCTGATCCGCGCACGGGATCTGACCGTGCAGGGTCTCAGCTCGGCCAACAACGCGTCGGCGCGCGAGGCGATCGCCGTCGAGATCGACAACATCCGCCAGTCGATGATCGGCGAGGCGAACACCAAGTACCTGGGCCGGCCCGTCTTCGGCGGGACCACGCCCGGCTCGGCGGCCTTCGACGCAACCGGGACGTACGTCGGTAACGACGGGCAGACGACCCGATCGGTCGGACCCAACGCGAAGGTACGAATCGACACGACCGGCGCCGAGGCGTACGGAGCGAACGGCAGCCCCACGCAGCTCTTCAAGGTGCTGGGCGACATTTCGGCGGCGCTTCGGGCCAACGACGACACCGCGCTGAATGACGGCCTATCCAACCTGGATACGGCCCACGATTTACTAAAGTCCACCCTTTCGGACGTTGGCGCCCGATATAATCGGATTACGCAGATGAAGCAGTCCGCTGATGATCACTTGCTGTCCGTGACGTCGCAGCTGTCCGATATCGAGGATGTCGACCTGCCCAAGGCGATCATGGAATTGCAGATCCAGCAGACGTCTTATCAGGCCGCCCTGGCCGCCTCGGCCAAGGTGATCCAGCCCTCGCTCATCGATTTCCTGAGGTGACCATGACTACTCGTACCGCGACCCGACCGATTGAGGCCACGATGTCCGACCCGTCGCTGGGTCTGCCGACCATCACGATGGCGGTGCCCATGCCCGGTTTCCCGGCGCATCGGGAATTCGTGCTCGTGCGGCTCAACGAAGACGGCCTGCTCTACGCGTTCACGTCCACTGAGGACCCGGATCTGCGCTTCCTCGTGGCGCCGCCGGAGCCGTTCTTCCCGGACTACGCGCCCGAGATCGAGGCCGACGTCTTCGCCGCGCTCAACACCAAGGACGCCGACCGTCTGCTGCTGCTGACCGTCATCACGGCCGGCGCCAACGAGACCACCGCCAACCTGATGGCCCCGATCGTTGTCGACCGGGACTCCATGCGCGCCATGCAGGTGGTGCTGAGCGGCTCGGGGTTCCCCGTCCGCGCGGTCATGAACCCGGTCTACTGACGTCTCCGCAGGCGCGGCCGTTCGAACGGCCGGCGGTCGCGCCTGTCTCGCGATGCTGTCCGTCCACGGATGGAGGAGGGCACCGACGATGCTCGTACTGACCCGGCGCTCCGGGGAAAGCGTGATGATCGGCAACGATGTCGTCATCACCGTGCTCGAGGCGCGTGGAGACGTGATCCGGCTGGGCATCCAGGCTCCGCGTGACGTGCAGGTGCATCGCGAGGAGGTGTACCGGGAGCTGCAGGCCTCGAACCGAGAGGCCGCCTCGCCCACACAGGACGAGGTGCAGGCGGTCAGCGAGATGCTGAAGCCGCCGACCACATCGGACTGAAAGCCATTTCGAACGCCCCGTCGCAATCGCGGCGGGGCGTTTGCTTTTGGCCATTCGGCCGGGAAAAGGCGAAAACGCAACCGCGGGACCGGAATAGCTGAAAGATGTTCATTACCGCTCGTGCGGTGCTGTTCCGGCTTCGAAGGGGGATCGATGTCGCGCCTGGCCGAACTCGGTATCGCCAAACGTCTCGCCCTGATCGTGGGGGTGGGCGCCGTCGCGCTGGCCGCGCTGGCCGCGATCTCCCTCAGCGGCCAGGACCGGCTGACCGACCAGGGCTACAACGTCTCCAGGCTGCATGCCTGCCAGGCGGCCCTGAACCACCTGGACACCCGTCAGAGCGAACTCAAGGTGGACGCCTACCGCTCGGCGCTCGGACAGGACGTCACCCAGGACGTGATCGACGACGTGCAGTCGGCGACCGAGGCCGCGGACGCCGTGGACAGCTGCGGACTGCCGAGCGACATGGCGGCCACGTTCGCCCAGGACCGCGCCGACTTCGTCGCCTTCGGCGAGTTCATCTCCGATTTCGTGGCCTCCGCGGACAAGCGGAGCCGGATCGGGGAGATCCCCGAACGCAACAACGTCACCGACGACGAGCTCGGCGCGCTGCTCGACCGCGTCATCGCCGGCGTCGAGACCGAGCACGCCGACATGGAAAGCACGGTCAGCCACACCCGTACGCTCTCGATCGTCGTCGCCGTCGTCGGCTTCGTGCTGCTGATCGGCCTGGCCATCCCGCTGGCCCGCTCGATCCTGGTGCCGGTGCGCACGCTCGCGGCCGTCATCGAGGCGCTCGCTCGCGGCGACCTGACCGGCCGCAGCGGCATCACCAGCCGCGACGAGCTGGGCACGATGGCCGCCGGCCTGGACGGCGCGCTCGAATCGATCCGCGGCTCGCTCGAGACGATCGGCCGGGACGCGGACTCGCTGGCCGGCGCGGCCGGTGAACTGTCGGCGGTGGCCGCCCAGATCGCCGAAGCGGCCGGCGACACCGACCGGCAGACCGCGGCGGCCGCGACCGAGGCCGAGGAGATCTCCCGCAACGTGCAGTCGGTGGCGGCCGGCTCCGAGGAGATGGGCCTGGCGATCCGCGAAATCTCCCGCAACACCAGCGAATCGGCGCAGATCGCGGCGGTCGCGGTGTCCGAGGCGGCACGGGCGACCGACACCGTACGTCAGCTCGGTGAATCGTCGGCCGAGATCGGCAACGTCATCAAGCTGATCACGTCGATCGCCGAGCAGACCAACCTGCTCGCGCTGAACGCCACCATCGAGGCGGCCCGCGCGGGCGAGTCGGGCAAGGGCTTCGCCGTGGTCGCCAGCGAGGTCAAGGACCTGGCCCAGGAGACCGCCCGCGCGACCGAGGACATCGGCACCCGGGTCGCCGCGATCCAGCAGGACACCGGGGGCGCGGTCGAGGTCATCTCGCGGATCAGCGAGGTCATCGGGCAGATCAACGACTTCCAGACCACGATCGCGTCGGCGGTCGAGCAGCAGACCGCCACCACCGGCGAGATGAGCCGGAACATCGCCGAGGTGGCCGGCGGATCGGCCCGGATCGCCTCCAACATCGCCGACGTGTCGAGCGCCAGCGCGGCGACCGTGCAGGGCGTCGAGCAGACGCGGCAGGCCTCGGACGGGGTGGCCCGGACGGCGGATGATCTGCGCTCGCTGGTGAGTTCGTTCCGGATCTGAGGCGTAGGTAGTTCTCAGCCCTCCACCGCCCCCTCCACCCACCCTGGGGGCAGCGGTGGGAACAGTACGGCGTGTCAAGCCGGCGGCGGCAGTTATCCACAGGCCGCGCACCTATCCACAGGCGGCGCACCCGGACTGCACCGTCGGCGGAACGAGGTTGACAACGGCCGGGCCGCACTCTTCTGGTCAGACGGGAAGATCCCGTCGAGCAGAGTCGGGGAGTGACAGTGAGCGCGGAGCGGGAATCAGTAATCGGGGTGGTCAGCGCCGTCGACGCTCTCGACCTGATGGCCGATGCGCATGTGCACACCGGCTTCTCGGCCGGCCGGGACGCCGTCGGTGTGGTCGTTTCGGCCGCCGACCGGGCCGGGTTGTCCGCGATCACCTTCGCCGACCAGGCCGGACCGGATGCGACGTGGCTTTCCGCGTACGCCGACTCGGTGCGCCGTGCGCAGCTCCGCACCGAGATCACCCTGCGCCTCGCGGCCGAGGTCGAGGTCGTCCGCCCCGACGGGTGGCTCGCCCTTCCGCCCGACATCAGCTCGCTCGAGGCGCTTTCGGTGGCCGTCTCGCGCCTGCCGCTGACGACCGGTGTGGCCGGCGCCCGTGAGGTGCGCGCCATGCTGACCTCGGGCGAGCTCAGCGCCGACCAGGTGGCTGAGCAGCTGGTCGACGTCACCGTACGCGGCATCGAGCGCGCCTCCCGGTACGCGCCGACCCAGCTCGCCCGCCCGCTCTGCCTGCTGGCCCAGGTTGGCCTGGACGACGCCGTGCTTGGCCCCGACCTGATCGGCGCCCTGGCCACGGCCTGCCGCGAGACCGGCACCGTGGTCGAGATCAGTGAGGCCTGGCGCTCACCGTCGCCCCGTGTGGTGGCGATGCTGCGTGCGGCGGGGGTGGCGATGGTGCCCGCGAGTGACGCCCGGTACGCGACCGAGGTCGGGCACTGGCAGTACGTCCGCCGGGTCTGAGCGAAACCGGCCGCTCACCGTAGCCGTCTCCGTACTCTCAGTCATGCCAGCTGTAGGAACGCGTAGGCATGGGAGAGATGCGATGAGTATGGTTCAGCAGGCCATCGAGGTGAGTGCGCCGTTGCACACGGTGTACGAACAGCTCGCCGCGTTTGAAAACTACCCGCAGTTCATGAGCGGCGTGCGTGAAGTCACCCCGATCGGCAACGACCAGACCCACTGGATCATGGACGTGGAGGGGCACCGCCGGGAGTTCGACGCGCAGATCACCGAGCGCTCACTGGACGAGCGTGTCTCCTGGTCGACCATGGACGGGCCGCTGCTCGCCGAGACCATCACGCTGCGGCCGATGGGCGAGACCAAGACGCAGGTGGTGGCCCAGCTCGAGGCCGACATCGCGTTCCTGATGCCGAACGACCGGCACGGGCAGGCCTCGCTGAACAAGCGCCTCAAGACCGACCTGACCACCTTCAAGAGCCTGGTCGAGGGCGGTACGCTCGGCGCCAGCTCGAAGAAGCTGGCCCGCCCGGTGCCGACCCCGGCCGCGATCGCCGCGCGGACCAAGAGCCGCGCGCACCCGGGCGCCGGCTGGGGCACCAGCGCCGCCGAGCACAGCAACGCCAGCCGGGCCGATCTGCCCTATCACGGCATGTCGGCGTCCACGATGGGCACTCGCGTCGACATCACCTCGGCGCCCGGCATCAACGACCCGCACGACCTCGACAACGTGCTGGCCCCCGGCCGCCGGATCGCCGGCCCCGGCGCCGTCAGCGGTTCCGCGAGCGGCAGCGCGCGGATGGGCGGACGCGCCGACCAGAAGGACGCCTGGGGCGACGGCATGATCAACGAAGAGGACCGCGGCAGCGCCCAAGACTGGTGAGCAACGTCTGACGAACCGCCCGCCCCGCAGCCGTGGGGCGGGCGGTTTGGTCTGTGCCGGTCAGACCGGCGCCGCTTCCCAGGAGGCGATCAGCCGGGCCCCGTGCGGGACGGCGTGCTCGTACCGCACCGAGCCGCCGTTGGCCTCGGCCAGGTGCCGCACGATGAACAGCCCCAGCCCCGAGCCGCGCATGAAACGCCCGAACAGGTTGGGCAACAGCTCGTCCGGGATCCCCTTGCCGCTGTCCTGCACGATCAGGTCGACCCGCTCGTCGTGCCGCACGGCCGAGATCACAACCGGTGCGACCCCGTACGCGATGGCGTTGTTGACCAGGTTTTGCAGCACGGCGATGACATGGCCGCGATCGGCCAGCGCCGCCATGTCGTCACCGATCTCGACCAGCACCTCGCCCGGGCCGGCCGACGACGCCGCGACCACCGCCGTGGCCACCTCGTGCAGCGGCACCGGCGCCCGCCGCGCGGTGACCGAGCCCATGTCCAGCCGGAACAGCAACTGCAGGTCGTTCAGCATCTTGATCAGCCGCTGGGTGTTCTTGTCGATCTTCGTGGCCAGTTCGAGCCGGATGTCGTCGGGCAGGTCGTCCCAGTCGGCGCGGAGCAGCTCGGCCAGGCTGGCGATCGAGCTGATCGGCTGGGCGACGTCGTGGGTCAGCATCGACGTGAGGTCGTTCTTGAAGGTCAGCGCCGACTCGAGCCGGGTGTTGGTCTCGCGCAACCGGGCGTTGCCGCGTTCCAGCTCGGCCGCCTTCTCGCCGAGGATCTCCTCGGCCTGCTTGCGCTCGGCGATGTCGACATAGGTGGCCACGTACGCCCGGGGCCGCCCGTGGTCGTCCGGGATCGGCGCCACGCTGGCCAGCACCGGCACCGTGCCCCCGTCGACGCGGGGGAGCAGCCAGTCGCCGCCGGACACGGGCGGCACCGGAGGCGGATCGAGCCGGACGGGTTCGTCGGCGTCGTGCCCGGTGAGCTCGCGCCAGCGCCGGTTCACGTCGATCACCTGGTAGTTGGCGTCGAGCACCATGACGGCCTCGTTCATCGACTGGAACAGCGTGTCGGTGAAGCCGGCCAGCTCGCGCTGACGCCGGTCGGCGCCGACCAGCGTACGGATCAACTGCCCGAGCAGGACGAGCACGACGATCGCGAGCAGGGTGGCGATCGAGGCGGCGACGTGGCGGGGGAGCACGGCCACGCAGAACGCGACCGCGGCAATGACCAGGACGGCGGCGAAGCCGTGCACGACCCGGCCGGCGGTCCGGCTGTGCACCGGGATCGTCTGCAGGAGCAGGGCGAGTCCGGCCGGGACGAGCGCGGCCGCCGGATCGGCGAGGAAGCCGTCCGGCGGAGCGCCTTTCAGTGACATGAGCAGGGCCGTGATGCCGAAGACGGCGACCGCGACGCCGGCGCACCCCGCGGTCAGACGGGAGAGCCTGCCCAGATCACGCACCGCTTCATGCACGTAATCCCCTCAAGATCTGAGGAAGCGAGCATAACGCGGCGTATGCGTATCAAGCGGTTACTTTCCGGCCCACTCGTAGCCGTCCTCGAGCACGATGCGCTCGGCGACCTTGACGATGTCCTCGTGGTGGCGGTTGCCGTGGTGCCCGCAGAAGGCCAGTTCGCCGCCGCTGGTCAGCGTGACCACCAGCTTGGCGGCGGCGCTGCAACGGTCGCAGCGCTCGGTCAGCGAAGCAACGGTGGTGATCTCGGGCGACAGCAGGCTGGACATATCGCTCTCCTTGCTCAGTGGCGGTGTGTAGCGGTACGAGGTGTCAATCGGTCCTCGTCCGCGCCGCTTTAGCTGTTGTGTTCGATCTTCCAGGGCCGTCCGGCGGGGCCGCCGGTGTTGCAACCCAGGTGCAACCGGGTCATCCCTCAACGATGCCCGCAACCCGGCCCGGACATGCCTTGCGGGCCGGGTGAAGTCACTAACAAATGCAAAGGCCGGACCGTGCAACCTGCTGCGGATAGCGTGAGGGCGCGAACCGGCACGGAACGTGACATCAGAACCACCGGGAGGATCCATGTCGCAGGCGCCCGCATCCGAGACGCGGCCCACGGTCCTGGTTGTGGACGACGAGGAGGACCTGCGCGACATCATGCGGCGGATGCTCGAGCGCCGCGGCTTCGCCACCCTCATCGCCGGCGACTCCCAGCAGGCCATCGCCGCCTGCCGAGAACATCCGGGTGACATCGACATTTTGGTCACCGACCTCGGCCTGCCCGGCGTCTCGGGCGGCGAGCTGTCCCGGTCGGCCACCCAGCTGAGGCCCGAGATGAGCGTCGTCTACATCTCCGGCCTGCCCAAGGAGATCGCGGTCGCCGACGGGCTCATCGGCGAGGACGCGCTGCTGGTGAAGAAGCCGTTCAGCAGCGAGGTGCTGGTGCAGACCCTGCGCTCGGTGCTGGGCGAAGAGGAGTAGCGAAGGGCACGGTGAGCTCGCCGAGCCGCCAGCGGGACGGGCCGTCGAGCACCGGCCACCCCTCGGCGCGCATCCGGCGGCAGGTCGCCAGCCAGCGCTGCCGCGGCCCGAACGGGGTGGCCTCGGTCTCCCAGGCCCGGCCCAGCGCCTGCAGGAACGCGTGCACCGGCTCACCCGGCACGTTGTGGTGGATCAGCGCCTTGGGCAGCCGCTCGGCGAAGGTCGCCGGATGATCGAGGTCGGGCAGCCGGGCCGAGAAGGTGAGCGTGGTCGGCGCGGCCGCCTCGACCACGGTCCACGTCGCGATCCGGCCCAGCTCGTCGCAGGTGCCCTCGACCAGCACGGCCCCGGTCGCGGTCATCGCCGTCCACGCGGCGGCCACCTCGTCCTCGGCGTACTGCCGCAAGACGTTGAACGCGCGCACCACCGCCGGCCGCAGACCGGCCAGCTCGAAACCGCCACGCCGGAACTGCAGGTGCGGTGGATCGGCGTACGGCTGCGCGGCCTCCACCCGTACGGGATCGATCTCGAGACCTATCACCGTGACGTCGGGACGCACGGACGCGGCCAGACGGCTCCGCAGCTCGACGGCGGTGACCGGGGTGGCGCCGTAGCCGAGGTCGATCACGAGCGGGTCGGCCGCGCTCCGCAGAAGATCACCGCACCGGTACGCCACATAGTTGTCGACGCGACGCAGCCGGTTGGGATTGGTCGTCCCCCGGGTGATCGCGCCGACCGGCTTCACGACTACTTCTCCCGGTGAACCTTGTGCTGCGCCGCCTGGGCGATCGGGCGCACCACGATGCGGTCCAGATTGACGTGGTGGGGACGCGTGGCCGCGTACGCGATGATGTCCGCGATGTCGTCGGCCACCAGCGGTTCCCGTACGCCGTCGTAGATGGCATCGGCCTTGGCCTGGTCACCGCCGAAACGCTTGAGCGAGAACTCGTCGGTGCGCACCATCCCCGGGTCCACCTCGATCACCCGCACCGGCCGGCCCGACAGTTCCAGCCGCAGCGTCCCGACCAGCGCGTTCTGGGCGTGCTTGGCCGCCGTGTACCCGCCGCCGCCCTCATAGACCGTGAACGCCGCCGTCGAGCCGACCGTCACGATCGTCCCGGCTCCGCTCGCCACCAGCGCCGGCAGGAGAGCCTTGGTCACCCGCAGCGTGCCCAGCACGTTCACGTCGTACATCCATTGCCAGTCCTCGACCGAGCCCGACTCGACCGGATCGAGCCCCTGCGCCCCGCCCGCGTTGTTGACCAGCAGCGTGACCGGACCGCCCAGCCCATCCACCGCCGTGGCCAGCGCCGCCACCGACTCGTCGGACGTGATGTCGCACTCCACGGCGGTCGCCCCGGCCCCGATCTCCTTGACCAGGGCGGCCAGCCGATCGGCCCGCCGGGCCGCCGCGACGACGTGGAACCCCTCGGAAGCGAGCCGGCGGGCGGTGGCCGCCCCGATGCCGCTCGACGCACCCGTCACCACTGCGATGTTCTGCATGACCCCATGATTCCCGATGACTTGAGTCACCCCGGGGCGACTGCATAGTGGTTGAGCGCATCCGTGCGGGGAAGATTAATGACTGCGCAACTATCTGCGTGACACCCGTCCAGGAGGCTGAATCGTGGCAGAATGGCCGACCCCCCGGCGCATCGCCACCCTCTCGGTTCACACGTCCCCGCTCGAACAGCCGGGCACCGGCGACGCCGGCGGCATGAACGTGTACATCGTCGAGGTCTCGAAGCGGCTCGCCCGCCTCGGCGTCGAGGTCGAGATCTTCACCCGCGCCACCCGCAGCGAGCTTCCCCCGGTCGTCGAGATGGTCCCCGGCGTCTCCGTCCGCCACGTCACCTCCGGCCCGTTCGAGGGCCTCTCCAAGGAGGAACTGCCGGCCCAGCTGTGCGCGTTCACCAACGGCGTGCTGCGGGCCGAGGCGGCTCACCCGCCGGGCCGCTACGACCTGATCCACTCGCACTACTGGCTGTCGGGCCAGGTCGGCTGGCTGGCCCGGGAACGCTGGGGCGTGCCGCACGTGCACACCGCGCACACCCTGGCCAAGGTCAAGAACAGGCTGATCGCCAACGGCGACCGGCCCGAGCCCAAGGCCCGGGTGATCGGCGAGGAACAGGTGATCGCCGAGTCCGACCGGCTGGTCGCCAACACCCGGTTCGAGGCGCAGGACCTGGTCGCCTACTACGACGCCGACCCGGCCCGCACCGCGGTCGTGCAGCCCGGCGTCGACCTCGACCGGTTCCGCTCCGGCCCCCGCGAGCGGGCCCGGTTCGGGCTGCCCGAGCACGGCAAGGTCATCGCCTTCGTCGGCCGGATCCAGCCGCTCAAGGCGCCCGACGTGCTGATCTCGGCGCTGGCCGGGATGAACGACCCGGACACCACGCTGGTCATCTGCGGTGGTCCGAGCGGCACCGGCCTCGACCGGCCCAGCGCGCTCATCGAGCAGGCCGCCTCGCTCGGCCTCAGCGACAAGGTCATCTTCCTGCCGCCGCAGAACGGTGACGGACTGGCCGCCCTCTACCGCAGCGCCGACCTGGTCGCCGTGCCCTCGCACAACGAGTCGTTCGGGCTGGTCGCCCTGGAGGCGCAGGCCTGCGGCACACCGGTGGTGGCGGCCGCGGTCGGTGGACTGGTGACCGCCGTCCGGCACGGCCTGAGCGGAGTGCTCGTCGACGGGCACGAACCGCAGGAATGGGCGCGGGTGCTCGACGACCTGCTCGGCCGGCCGCGTGAGCTCCGGCGGCTCGCGGCGGGAGCGGTCGCGCACGCCGCCGACTTCTCCTGGGACCGTACGGCCGAAGGATTGCTGGCCGTCTACCGTGAGGCGATGGTCGCGCACCGCGCCCTGATCGCTGAGCGACTGGAGGCGTACGCATGGTGACCGAACTGATCGAAAAGGTGCTGACCGACCGCGACCTCGAGTGGGACACCACCGGGCCCGGCGCGTACGTCGTCACCCTGCCCGGAACCCACAAGCTGAAGACCGCGGTCAACCTGATCGTCGGCGAGCACGCCATGCGCGTGGAGGCGTTCGTCATGCGCCGCCCCGACGAGCGGCACGAGGAACTGTGGGCCTGGATGCTGCGCAAGAACGCCCGCATGTACGGCGTTTCGTTCTCCATCGACGCGGCGGGCGACATCTATCTCACCGGGCGGGTGTCGCTGGGCGGACTCGACGAGGACGAGCTGGACCGGCTGCTGGGTGCGGTTCTCACGTACGCCGACGAGTCGTTCGACACCATGCTGGAGATCGGTTTCGGGTCGTCGATCCGCCGCGAGTGGGAGTGGCGGGTCAAGCGCGGCGAGTCCCTGGCCAACCTGCAGGCGTTCAAACACCTGGCCCCTCAACCGGACGAATCCTGATTGCCGCTCCACTTCCGGGTGTCGCCGCGCTCGCATCGGGTATTTCGAAATCGATAGGAAATCACCGATGAAATGAGAGGTGAACCGGCGTGGCCGCCACGAAGACCGCCAAGAACCGGACGAGCCGTAACGACACCCCCAACACCCCCGACGTGAGCGAAAGCAAAATCGCCCGGATGAAGGTCGACGAGCTGCGCCGAGAGCTCCGGAGCCGCGGGGTCAAAGGCACCGACGATCTGAAGAAACCGCAGCTGGTCGACAAGCTGATCAAGGCCGAGGTGAAGTCGGCGTCGGGCAAGCGTTCCGGTGGCTCCGGTGGTTCCCGTGGCAAGAACCCGACCAGCCACAACGACACTCCGAACACCCCCGAGGTCAGCGAAAGCAAGATCGCCCGGATGAAGGCGTCCGAGCTGCGTACGAAGCTGGCCCAGCGCGGGGTCAAGGGCACCGACGACATGAAGAAGCCGGAGCTTGTCGAGAAATTCGTCAAGTCCGAGCTGAAGGCGGCCAAGAAGAGCACGACCGCCAAGAAGTCGACGGCCAAGGCCTCTGCGGCTTCTAAGGCTTCTGCGGCTTCGTCGGCCAAGGCGTCGGCCACCAAGGCTCCGACCGCCAAGGCTTCGTCGGCCAAGGCTTCCGCTTCTTCGACCAAGGCTTCTGCGGGTAAGGCCTCTTCGGGCAAGGCTGCGGCGAGCAAGGCTTCGTCGGCCAAGAAGAGCGCCACCGGTGGCAAGCGGACCGGCAAGAAGTCCTCGTCGTCCGTGGACTACTCGCAGGAGATCAAGTCGACCTCCGACCGTCCCGAGCGTCCCGGTCGCAGCCTGGTCACCACCGACCACGAGGTGATCCGCCAGTGGGCGAAGGCCCGGCGCGCGGTGCCCTCGACGGTGGCCGGCACCCAGCACGACGGCCACCTCGGCGTTCTGCGGTTCGACTTCCCGGGCTACTCCGGCGATCGGCTCGTCGAAGTCAGCTGGGCGGAGTGGTTCGAGGCGTTCGACAAGCGCCGGCTCAACTTCATTTATCAGGAGAAGCGGTCGAGCGGCGGGCGCAGCAACTTCTTCCAGTTGGAGAACCCCGACGAATGACGTGTCCGGACTGTGGCTTTTATCCGGTCCAGATGTGGGACAGGTCATCCGCCGATCGGCTAATTGTCGATGACTGTGATGGTGCAGACAGATGGCAGACAGCCAGTTGGCTTGTCTGCCTTGACTGCCGCAACTAGCGTAATCAATGGACGTCGGACCGTTAGTTCGGGGAACTGGTTGATCGGCAACGATCGCCGCGGCCGACGTTTGGGGACGGGTGGCATAAGCCGTTGGGGGACGGCGCGACCCGAGACCGGCGGTTAGTGCGGGCGACGCCTATGGGGATGGGCGTCGTCCGCCGCCGCCGGTGCCAACCAGAGACGGCCCTTGGGGCCGTCTTTTTTGTGTGCTCGGCCCTGGGTGGCTGTGGTGGCGCCGGCCGGCTAACGCTGCCCGCCGGAGACGAGCAGGATGTCGCCGGTTATCCATCGAGCCGCGTCGGAGGCCAGGAAGGCCACCACCGGGCCGTAATCGTCCGGAGTGCCGAGCCGGCCCAGCGGGGTCTCCGCGATGGCCTGCTGCGCCTGGGCCGAGTCGGTGAAGCCCATCGCCCGGGTGCCGTCGGTGTCCGACACGCCGGCCGCGATGGCGTTGACCCGGATGCCGCGCGCGGCGAACTCCTTCGCGGCGACCAGGGTCAGCGAGTTCACCGCGCTCTTCGTCGCGACGTAAAGACCGGCGTACGGCGGATGGCTCCTCGTGCCCGCGGTCGAGACGTTGACGATCGAGGCCGGTCCGAGATCACCCTGCCCGGCGAACGCCTGCATGGTCAGCAGGGTGCCCAGAACGTTGGTGCTGACCTGCTGCTCGAAGTCCTTCGCGCTGACGGCCGTCAGCGGCGCGAACGAGTAGATACCGGCGTTGTTGACCAGGATGTCGACCGGCCCGAACGCGTGTCGGGCGGCCCGGAACAGGTCGGCCACCTGGGCGGCCTGCGAGACATCGGCCCGGACGGCGATCGCCTGCCCGCCGAGCGACATGATCGATGCGACTACCCGGGCCGCGGCGGCCTCGTCTGATCGGTAGTTCACGACGACCTTCGCTCCCGCCGCGGCCAGATGAGCCGCGATACCGGCGCCGATGCCTTTGGCCGCTCCGGTGACCACGGCGGTGCGGTTCTGCAATGTGTTCATGATCGCGAAGGTAGGCGGGCCGCTCACTGCCAGGTAGTACGTACCTTTTCGTAAGCTGCTGCCATGGCGGTAGGAGACCAGGTCACCACCTCGTTGCGGCTGCTGGCCAGTGACACGTTCGACAGCGATTGCCCCACCCGGCCGATCATGGACAAGGTCACCAGCCGCTGGGGCACGCTGATCGTCGCCGCGCTGGTCACTGGGCCGCACCGGTTCTCCGCCCTGCACCGGCGGATCGGCGGGATCAGCCAGAAGATGCTGTCGCAGCACCTCAAGGCCCTGGTGAGCAGCGGCCTGGTGGCCCGCGATGTCGAGCCAACCGTGCCACCGCAGGTCACCTACAGTTTGACCGAGTTGGGGACAAGCCTGGCCGGGCCGCTGACCGACCTGCTCGGCTGGTTCGGCCGCAACCGAGCCGAACTGCTCGCCGCTCAGCAGCAAACGGCGGATTGAGTACGGCAACGGCCGGGCTTCGATACGCGCCCAGAGGACAAGGAGAGTCAGCGAACGTCGGCGGTCACCGACGTCTCGGCCTTGAGGGTGGCCACCCGCCGCTCCCGCGCCGGCCCGGCCAGCAGATGCAACCCCGCGGCCACCGCCCCCAGCAGCCCGACCAAGACCCAGTGCGCGTCCCCCAGGTATTCCAGCCCCGCCCCGCCCAGCGACGGGGCCAGGAACGACGCCGCCGGGAAGGTCAAGAAGAACACCGCCTGATAGCGGCCCCTCAGTGCCAGCGGCGCCAGTTCGGAGTTGATTTCGGCGTTGGGGGGTGCGGCCAGCATGCTTCCGACGGTCCAGACCACCGCGGCCAGCAGATACCAGGCGAGGTGGTCGGCCACGGCCAGCACGCCGAAGCCGACCCCGTCGACCAGCAGGGCCAGCGCCAGCACGCGATGCTTGCGCCGGCCGTCGATGAGCCGGGGCACGAACAACTGCCCGAGCACGATCAAGGCGCCGCCCAGGGCGACCACCGAGCCGTACGCGGCCGGGGACAGCCCGTCGGCCCGCATGGCCAGCGGCACGATGGTGTTGCTCTGGGTGTAGATCAGGGCCTGGATCAGGGTGAGCCCGGCGAACACCAGGAAGATCCGGTCGCTGAGCACGGTGCCGAGCCCGCCGTGCGAGTGGCGGGCCACCGGCCGCCGCAGGGTCTCGGGCACCTTCCAGGCGATCAGCACGCCGGTGACCAGGGTGCATCCGGCGTCGATCAGGAACAGGCCCAGGTAGCTCCACTGGGCCAGCAGGCCGGCCAGCAGTGACGCCCCGGCCAGTCCCAGGTTGAGCGCCCAGAACTGCAGGTTGAAGGCTCGCGACCGTTTCTCGGCGGGGGTCACGTCGATGATCGCGGCCACGAACGCGGGGCCGGCCATCGACTGGGCCACGCCGAGCAGCGCGCAGAGCACGGCGATCAGCGCGAGGTGGGTGCTGAAGGCCATCGCGGCCAGCGCCACGACGGTGGCGAAGTGCGAGGCGAGGAGCGTACGGCGGCGTCCCCAGCGGTCGGTGAGCACGCCCCCGGCCAGGGTTCCGGCCAGACCGCCGATCCCGTACGTTCCCACGATGAGCCCGGCCTGAGCTGTTCCGGCGCCTCGTTGCGAGGTCAGGTAGAGCGAGAGGAAGAGGACCGCGAAGCCGCCGACCTTGTTGATCAGCAGCCCGGTCCAGAGGTACCAGTATGTGGCGGACAGCCCGCCGACTGTGTCCCTCAGCCATGCCCGCATGCGGCGCTCCCGCAATAGGTAACCGTCTTAACAGAGATCGACGTTACCGCGAGGGCAGCTCGGCCGGCGCGTCGGCCACCGGCTCGGCAACGGCGGGCACGGGCGTCGGCGGCTCAAAACCGGCGGCCGGTGTGATCTGCCGGATTCGCCGCTGCCGGCTCGGACCGGACACCAGGTGGCCCACCGCGACCAGCGCGCACACCACGAAACAGCCGATCCACAGGGCCTTGTTGCCCAGGTGCTCCTGAGTGAGGCCGCCGGCGATCGGGGCCAGGGCGGTGCCGGCCGACCAGCTCAACGAGTTCAGCCCCTGGTAGCGCCCGCGCATCGAGGCGGGCGAGAGCGCGGCGACGGTGGTCGCGTTGCTCGGCGACTGGATCATCTCGCCGAGCGTCCAGATCACCACGCTCAGCGCGAAGAACCAGGACGCGTGGGCGAACGCGGTGAGCCCGAAACCGACACCGATGATCAGGGAGCCGAGCGCGAGCACCCGGGACGGTTCGCGCCCGCCGATCAGCCGGGGCACGAACAGCTGCCCGAGCACGATGAGCACGCCGTTGACCGCGATCACCCAGCCGTACGTCGCGGCCGACAGGCCCGCCGTGGTCATCGCGATCGGCAGCGTCGACATGTGCTGCATCATCACGACGATGCCGAACACCGAGACCAGCAGGTACGCCAGGAAGACGCGGTCGCGCAGCACGGCGATCATGCCGCCGCCGGTGTCGGCGGAGCCGTTCTGCCGGTGCCCGCCGGAAGGCCGGGTCTCGCGCAGGAAGATCAGGCAGATCAGCGCGGTGACCAGGGTCGTGCCCGCGTCGACCACGAAGAGCAGCAGGTAGTCGACCTTGGCGGCGAGCCCGGCGCCGACCGCGGAGAGCGCGAAGCCGAGGTTGATGGCCCAGTAGTTGAGCGAGAAGGCCCGCACCCTGTCCCGCTCGGGCACGACGTCGACCATCATCGCCGAGAAGGCCGGCCGCACCGCCTCGCTGAACAGGCCGAGGGTGAAGGTGGCGACGAGGATGTGGGCGTAGTCGTGGGCGAAGCCGAGGGCCAGCATGAGGGCGGCCGCGCCGAACTGGGCGGTCAGCATCGTGGGTTTGCGGCCCCAGCGGTCGGCCAGCACCCCGCCGAGCGTCGTGCCGAGCGCGCCGCCGACACCGTAGAGGCCGATGACCAGCCCGGCCTGGCTCTGCGAGAAGTGCCGGTCGGCGGTGAGGTAGATGGCCAGGAAGATCACCACGAAGGAGCCCAGCCGGTTGATCAGCGTGCCGGTCCAGAGCAGCCAGAACTGCCGCGGCAGGCCACCCACGGCCTGGTCGAACCAACCCCGCACGTTGTCTCCCCGTAAGTAGCGCCCAGCCCCTGCTCCCTTACAACCTAGGGTGTGGCGCAACCGGGTTTCCACGTGGTGGTCGCCACTTGAGGGTCCCGGAGCGCCGCTCCGGCGGCTGCGGCAGGATGGAGGCCATGACAGGGACTTTGGTGCTGCTGCGACACGGCAACAGCGAGTGGAACGCCAAGAACCTCTTCACCGGCTGGGTCGACGTCGACCTCGACGCCAAGGGGGAGGCCGAGGCCCGCCGCGGTGGCGAGCTGCTGAAGGAGAACGGCGTGCTGCCGGACGTGGTGCACACCAGCGTCCTGCGCCGCGCCATCCGGACGAGCGAGATTGCTCTGCACATCACCGACCGGCACTGGATTCCGGTGAAGCGGTCGTGGCGGCTCAACGAGCGTCACTACGGCGCCCTGCAGGGCAAGGACAAGAAGCAGACCCTCGAGACGTACGGCGAGGAGCAGTTCATGCTCTGGCGCCGGTCCTACGACGTGCCGCCGCCGCCGATCGAGGCCGGCTCGGAGTTCGCCCAGTTCGACGACCCGCGGTACGCCTTCCTGCCGCCCGAGGCCAAGCCGAAGGCCGAGTGCCTCAAGGACGTGCTGGTGCGGGCGCTGCCCTACTGGTACGACGAGATCGTGCCGGACCTGCGCGCCGGCAAGACCGTGCTGGTGGCCGCGCACGGCAACTCGCTGCGGGCCTTCGTCAAGCACCTCGACAGCATCTCCGACGAGGCGATCTCGAAGCTGAACATCCCGACCGGCATCCCGCTGCGCTACGACCTCGACGACGACCTGCGCCCGCTCAAGCCGGGCGGCGAATATCTCGACCCCGACGCGGCCAAGGAGGCCGCGGCCGCGGTCGCCAACCAGGGCCGTTAAGAAACGCTGAAACAGCAGAGGCCGGGACGCCCCCGTGGCGTCCCGGCCTCAGCACTGACCAGGCGAGCAAGGCTCAGGCGAGCTCAGGCTCCGCCCGGTCGCCCACCGGCTCTCCGGTGATCAGGTACACCAGCTGCTCGCCCACGTTGACCGCGTGGTCGGCGTACCGCTCGTAGAAGCGGCCCAGCAGCGCGCCGTCGATCGCGGTCTCGGCGCCGTACGGCCAGGAATCGTCCAGCATGATCTTGAAGAGCTGGCGCTCCAGGTCGTCGATCTCGTCGTCCTCGTGCTCGAGCTTGGCCGCCAGCTCGGCGTCGGGCTTGGCCAGCAGGTTGGCGATGCTCTCGGCCATCTTGTCGGCCACCTCGGCCATGCCCTTGAAGACGGGACGCAGCTCGGCCGGCACGGCCGGCGACGGGTGCCGCCGCTGCGCCGTCTTGGCCACGTGTTCGGCCAGATCGCCCATCCGCTCGAGGTCGGCCGAGATGTGCAGGGCCGTGATGACCATCCGCAGGTCGGAGGCGACCGGCGCCTGCCGGGCAATGGTGTCGGCCACCTTGGCCTCGACCTGGCTGTAGATCTCGTCGACCTCGTGGTCGCGCTCGATCACCGCTTGGGCCGACTTCAGGTCGGCGGTGAGCAGGGCGTTGGTCGCCTTGCGCATCGCTTCTCGCACGGCTTCCGCCATGGTGACCATCAGGCGACTGACCTCGTTGAGGTCGGCCTGGAACTCCTCGCGCATGTCCTCGTCCCGGGGTTCGGTGGGGCCGTCCCAGGAAAGGGCACGACCGTAGCTGACCTCCACGCTAGGTCCGCCTGACGGCAGTCACGTGAACGGCGATGAACGACGCCGGGCGCAGTGGTGAACATTATTCGACGCGCGCCCGTTTTGTCCGGCTCATCCTAGTGGTCAGGTAAACAATGACCCTACGATCGCAGCGTGGACCTGGCGTACGGCATTCCTCTGATCCTCGCCGCGCTCGTCGTCGGCGCGGTCGCGGGGCTGTTGATCACACGTGTGCGCAGGTCGCCGAGGCCGGACGAAAAGGCCGTCCGGCCGCACGAGGGGGGACGCGCCATCGACACCGACGAGCCGCACGGCAAGCACGGCATGAAGGGGCTCGGTCGCAAGAGCCTCGACTCGCTGCGTGTCGGCGTGGTGGTTCTCGACGCCGAGGACCATCCGGTGCTGGTCAATCCGGCCGCCCGGGCGATGGGCCTGCTGCGTTCCGGCGGGGCCCCGGGCACGATCGCCGCCCACCCCATTCTGCGTACGCTGGCCGGCCAGGTGCGCCGCACGGGCGTACGGCGGGAAGTGGAACTCGATCTTCCGCGTGGCCGGGCCGGTGCCGCCCAGGCCCCGCTCGGCCTGCACCTGCGCGCGGTCGCCCTCAACCAGACGCACGTCGCGGTCGAGGCGGCCGACGTCACCGAGTCGCATCGGCTGGCCCGGGTGCGGCGCGACTTCGTGGCCAACGTGAGCCACGAGCTCAAGACGCCGATCGGCGCGTTGCAGCTGCTGGCCGAGGCGCTGCTCGACGCGACCGACCTGCCGGCCGCCGACACCGCCGAGGAGCAGAACGAGGACCTGCTGGCCGCCCGGCGGTTCGCCGAGCGCATCCACCACGAGTCGGCCCGCATGGGTCGCCTGGTCAGCGAGTTGCTCGAGCTGACCCGGCTGCAGGGCGCCGAGCCGCTGCCCACCCCCGAGCCGGTCGCGGTCGACTGGGTGATCGCCGAGGTGATCGACCGCACCCGCACCACGGCGTCGGCCAAGTCGATCGAGGTCGTCTACAACGGCCCGAAGGGCTGCATGGTCTACGGCAGCGACAGCCAGGTCGCCACCGCGGTGACCAACCTGGTCGAGAACGCGATCGCCTACTCCGGCGAGGACACGAAGGTCGAGCTCACCCTGCGTCAGGACGACGACTGGGTCGAGATCGACGTGGCCGACCAGGGCATCGGCATCGCGCCACACGACGTCGACCGCATTTTCGAGCGCTTCTACCGTGCCGACCAGGCACGTTCCCGGTCCACCGGTGGAACCGGTCTGGGCCTGGCGATCGTCAAGCACATCGCCACCAACCACGGCGGCCGGGTCAGCGTGACCAGCAGCCTGGGCGACGGCTCGACGTTCACCCTGCGCCTACCGGCGCGACCCCCCGAAGCCCCCTTGCCGTTACCGACGGCAATTGAGATCGAGTCCGGTGCGGCCGGACGCTAGTCCCGGACGCCGGAAGATGGAAGGAACCACATTGGCCCGCGTGCTCGTGGTCGAAGATGAGGAGTCGTTCTCCGACGCCCTGTCGTACATGCTGCGCAAGGAGGGCTTCGAGGTGTCGGTCGCCCCGACCGGGACCTCGGCGCTGACGCAGTTCGACCGGACCGGTGCCGACATCGTGCTGCTCGACCTCATGCTTCCCGAGATGTCCGGCACCGAGGTGTGCCGTCAGCTGCGGCAGCGTTCCGCCGTACCGATCATCATGGTCACCGCCCGGGACTCCGAGATCGACAAGGTCGTCGGCCTCGAAATCGGCGCCGACGACTATGTGACCAAGCCGTATTCGCCGCGCGAGCTGGTGGCCCGGATCCGGGCCGTCCTGCGCCGTCAGGGCACCGAGGCCGCCGAGGTCTCGACGCCGACGCTGGCCGCCGGCCCGGTGCGGATGGACGTCGAGCGGCACGTCGTCACCGTCGACGGCGCCGGGGTGCAGCTCCCGCTCAAGGAGTTCGAGCTGCTCGAGCTGCTGCTGCGTAACGCCGGCCGGGTGCTCACCCGCGGCCAGCTGATCGACCGGGTCTGGGGCGCCGATTACGTCGGCGACACCAAGACCCTCGACGTCCACGTCAAGCGGCTGCGCTCCAAGGTGGAGCCGGAGCCGTCCGCGCCCCGCTACATCGTCACGGTGCGCGGCCTGGGCTACAAGTTCGAGCCGTAGGCCCCTACGACTTCGGTGGCGCGGCGGGCTCACGTCCGCCGCGCTTCTTCGGTCCCTGAGCGGCCACGGTCGCCGGGTGCACCGCGACCAGGCCGGCCGCGAGCCGGGCGTCGCAGAGTTCGGCCAGTTTCCCGTACGCCGCCTTGCCGATCAGCGCGCTCAGTTCCGGCCCGTACGAGACGTACATCGGTTCGCTGCCCACGTGGGCCTCGGGCGACGAGGTGCACCACCAATCGAGGTCGTGCCCGCCCGGCCCCCAGCCGCGCCGATCGAACTCGGTCAGCGTCGACTGGAGCAGCTTCGACCCGTCCGGCCGCTTGATCCAGTCCTGCTCGCGGCGCACCGGCAGCTGCCAGCAGACGTCCGGCTTGTAGTCCAGCGGGTGCACGCCGTCGCGCAGCGCCTGGGCGTGCAGCGCGCAGCCGCCGCCCCCCGCGAAGCCCGCGTCGTTGAGGAACACGCACGGCCCGTCCTCGGACTGGATCGCCGTGCGGCGGGCCGGCTTGGACCCGTCGATCGAGTCCATCTCCGTGTAGTTCTTGAAGCCGCGCCGGTAGTGCTGCCACGTCTCCGGAGTCAGCTTGGCGGCGGCGGCCTTGACCCGGTTCTCGTCGTCGGCGTCGGTGAAGAACGCTCCGTGCGAGCAGCAGCCGTCCTGGGCGCGGCCGGCCACGATGCCGTGACAGGCCGAACCGAACACACAGGTCCAGCGGGACAGTAACCAGGTCAGGTCGGCCCGGACCAGGTGCTTCTCGTCATCGGGGTCGAGGAACTCGATCCACTCGCGAGGGAAGTCGAGATCGACCTCGGCGGCGCGCTCGGCTGCCGCGGGGTCGAGGGTGATACGGATGGGGACACGGCGGCTCACTCGCGACAGCGTACGCGCGCAGGGGACGGAAGCAGTGGTGACGCCCGGTATGGCCGCATATACCCGGTCGAGGAGGCGGCGTACGCGACAATCGGGTCTACGCTTGACCTCGTGAGCTCCCGCGTTCCCGTGCTTCTGTCCAGCTCGTCGGTCTTCCCCGAGCCGACGGCCGCCGCGTTCGAACTGGCCGCCACGACCGGTTACGACGGCCTCGAAGTCATGGTCTGGACCGACCGCGTCAGCCAGGACGCCGGTGCGCTGAAAGGTCTGTCCGACCACTACGACCTGCCGGTGCTCTCGGTGCATGCGCCCTGTCTGCTCGTCACCCAGCGGGTCTGGAGCCCCGACCCGTGGGAGCGGCTCAACCGGGCCGCCCAGCTGGCCGAGACGCTCGGCGCCCCCACGGTCGTGGTGCACCCGCCGTTCAGCTGGCAGCGTGACTACGCCAAGAACTTCGCCGCCGGTCTGGCCAAGGTGCAGGCGCGGCACCCCGACCTGTCCTTCGCGATCGAAAACATGTTCCCGGTCAAGATGGCCGGCCGCTGGTTCGTGCCCTACACCCCGGGCTGGGACCCAACCGAGACCGGCTTCGACGCGTACACGCTCGATCTCTCGCACTGTGCGGCGTCGCGGATCAACGCGCTCGGCATGGCCGACAAGATGGGTTCCGGCCTCAAGCACGTGCACCTGGGCGACGGCACCGGCGAGGGCCGCGACGAGCACCTGGTGCCCGGCCGGGGCAATCAGCCGTGCGCCGAGCTGCTGCGGTCGCTGTCGGCGCGCGGTTTCCGGGGTTCGGTGGCGCTCGAGGTCTCGACGCGCAAGGCGGCCAGCCGCGCGGTCCGCGAGGCCGACCTGCGGGAGTCCCTCGAGTTCGCCCGCCGCCACCTCGCTCCGGCCGAATCGGCGACGCCCGCCATCACCCGGGCCTGAGCCGGCCTGTTACAGGGCGACCGGCTCGCGCAGCGGAGCGGAGCCGGCCAGCTCGGCCCTCTTGCGGGCGCGGTGCGCGGCCACGTGCGAGCGGGTCGCGCAGCGCTCGGAGCAGAAGCGCCGGCAGTTGTTGGACGACGTGTCCAGATAGACGTTGCCGCAACGCTCGTCGGCACAGATGCCGAAGCGGGCGCTGCCGTATTCGCACAGCCACACCGACAGGCCCCAGACCGCGCCGGCCAGGTATTCCGTGCTGACCGACGAGCCCCGGCTGGTCACGTGCATGTGCCAGTCGGCGGCGTCGTGACCGGAGATGCGCGGCTGCACCGGAAACATCTCGAGCAGGGAGTTGAGCTCCTTGACGGCTTCGGCGTCGCGTCCGGAGGTGCCGTACTCGAAGACCTCGCGCAGACGACGCTGGGCGCGGCGGAACATCGCCACGTCCTTCTCGACGACCTCGTCGCGCATCCAGGCCTGCTCGTCGGCGAACAGGGCCCGCAGCCCGGCGAGATCGCCCAATTCCGCGTTGACGAGGTCGACCGCGGTCCGGGCGTACGCATCGAAGTTCACCCGACAAAGGTAGCCGTCCCCGGGCCGGTCGAACATCAGCGTTGCGGCTGACTGGGCCCCGAGTGGCACTCTCGCGATACCGGGTGTTCCGGACGATACCCTCGGGACATGCTCCGTTCCCTGCTCCTGGCCGCCGCCGGTTCGGACCGTCTCGGGCGCCTCGCCGGCTCCGCCCCGGTCAGCAAGAGCGCCGTCCGCAAGTTCGTCGGCGGGTTCGACGCCGACGAGGCGCTGCTCACCGGTCGCGCGCTGGCCGACGACGGCCTGGCGCTCACCTTCGACCACCTCACGGCCGAGACCCGCAGCGCGGAGCAGGCGGTGGCGGTCCGCGACGAATACCGCGCGCTGCTCGGCAAGCTCAAGGGGGCGGGGCTGACGCCGGTCGCCGAGGTCAGTGTAAAGCTGTCCCTGCTCGGGCAGCGGCTCGACGAGAAGCTGGCCTACGAGCACGCTCAGGCCGTCTGCGTGGCCGCCGACGAGGCCGGCACCACGGTGACGCTGGACGCCGAGGACCACACGCTCACCGACTCCACCCTGGAGATCCTGGCCGAGCTGCGCAAGGACCACCCGGGCACGGGCGCGGTGCTGCAGGCCCATCTGCGGCGCACCGAGGGGGACTGCCGCGAACTGGCCACGTCGGGCTCGCGGGTTCGTCTCTGCAAGGGGGCGTACGTGGAGCCGGAGTCGGTCGCGTTCCAGTCGGCGCTCGACATCGACAAGTCGTACGTGCGCTGCCTCAACATCCTGATGTCGGGCGAGGGCTATCCGATGGTCGCCACCCACGACCCGCGGTTGATCGCCATCGCCGAGGACCGGGCGCGCTGGTTCGACCGCACCGCCGACGAGTACGAGTTCCAGATGCTGCACGGCGTCCGCACCGACGAGCAGGCCCGGCTGGCCGCCGGGGGCAACGTCGTGCGCGTTTATCTTCCGTACGGGCAGCAGTGGTACGGCTATCTGATGCGCCGGCTGGCCGAGCGCCCGCGCAACGTGACCGTTCTCGGGCGGGGTCTGGTGGGGCGCTAGTCACCCCATGAGCAACAATTCGGGCTAAACAGCAACAGATCCGGCGTGTCGCCCTTGACTTTTTCTGGCCTTTTTCACGGAACGTATCGCGTTGGTCACAGCCGTATCGATACCGTCCTTATGACACGCACGTTTGCCGCCGCGTCGCAAGACCTTTCCGGTCTCCGCGGCTGTGCCTGCGAAAGGATCGGTGCGACACATGACAGGTCCAGCCCAGACCGAGGAAAAGCTCTCGGAGGTGCGGTTCCTGACCGTGGCCGAGGTGGCCGCTCTGATGAGGGTCTCCAAGATGACGGTCTATCGGCTGGTGCACGGGGGTGACCTCACCGCCGTGCGCGTCGGGCGGTCGTTCCGCGTGCCCGAGCACGCCGTGCACGAATATCTCCGCGGCGCCTTCTCGCAGACCGCGTAAGGACGCTCCGCGTCGTTTCGGCTTCCGGTCATTCTGCGGCCGGAGGTCATCCGGTCCGGGGTCGTTTTGGCTCGGCCCCGGCCGGGCCGGTACGCTGGTGCGGTTGGCTCCCGGCTGCTGTGTGGTCCGGGGCCGTCGAATCAGATCGGATTCGGGTGACGCCTAGGGCACGCCCGGCCGAGCCACCAGGTTTCGAGAGGCATTCCGTATGGGCTCCGTGGTCAAGAAGCGCCGCAAGCGTATGGCGAAGAAGAAGCACCGCAAGCTGCTGCGCAAGACCCGCGTCCAGCGTCGCCGTCTCGGCAAGTGACCCGCGGCGGGGTTTGACACCCCGCCGGGCGGGCACTTGCCGCACGCCGTGCTTCTCACGAGCATGGGCACTCGTACGCATCAGAAGGTGCGCCTGACGTGACCTCTCCGCCCAGCGTCGTCGTGGTCACCGGAGTCAGCCGATACCTCGGCGCCCGGGTGGCCGCTCGCCTCGCATCAGATTCCCGGGTCGACCGTGTCGTCGGCCTGGATCCGCACGAACCGCCCACGGCTCTGCGTGAGCTGCTGGCCGATGTCGAGTTGATCCGGGCCGACGCGCGCGCCGCGTCCGGCGCCATCGCCGACCTCGATGCCGAGGCCGTCGTGCACCTCGCGGTGACCAGCGCGCCCGACGCTCAGCACGGCCGGGCCGCGATGAAAGAGCAGAACGTCATCGGCACGATGCAGCTGCTCGCGGCCGCTCAGGCCGCACCCCGGCTGCGCAAGCTCGTGGTGCGGTCGTCGACGGCCGCCTACGGCGCGTCGTTCCGCGACCCCGGCGTCTTCACCGAGGACACCGAGCCGCGGGCCGTGCCACGAGGCTCGTTCGCGCGCGACATCCTCGACATCGAGGGCTACGTGCGCGGCTTCCGGCGCCGGCGCCCCGAGGTGTCGGCCACCGTGCTGCGCTTCGCGCCGTTCATCAGCTCGACGGCCGACACGACACTGACGCGCTACTTTGCCCAGCCGGTCGTGCCGACCGTTCTCGGCCGCGACGCCCGGCTGCAGTTCGTGCACGTCGACGACGCCCTCGAGATCCTGCACCGCTCGATCGTCGAGGAACACCCGGGCACCTTCAACGTGGCCGGCACCGGCATCCTGGCCCTCTCGCAAGCCATCCGGCGGGCCGGGCGCATCTCGGTGCCGCTGCCCGAGGGCACGCTCTCCACGCTGGCCGGGGTCGCCCGCAACGTGGGCATCGGTCAGATCGGCTTCGACCAGATCGACCTGTTCGTGCACGGCCGCGTGGTCGACACGACCCGCCTGGTCCGCGAGTTCGGCTTCACACCGCGCACCACGGCCGAGGCGTTCGACGACTTCATCAAGGGCCACGCCAACGGCTCCTCCGTGACCTCCGACCGGGTCGCCGCGGCCGAAAAGGCGATCCTCGACGGGATACGCCGGGTGCGGGCCGGGAGCACGGCCGGAGGTGACCGGCGTTGAGTCAGGACGAATTTCGCGGCATGCTGCCGGGGCACGCCGACTTCACGCTGCCCCGGCCGGCCGAGCCGGTCCGGGTCAACGGCCGCCGCCCGATTCCGGAGGTGCCGTCCATGAACGGGAACGGGAACGGGCACCACGTCAGCGACCCCGAGCCGGACACCCTCGACGTCTGGGACCAGCGCGTGGCCGCCGGTCTGGCCTTCCTGCGCCGGCGGCTCACCGGCAGCTACGAGGTCGACGAGTTCGGCTTCGACCGCGAGCTCAACGACGCCGTGTTCCAGCCGCTGCTGCGGGTGCTCTATCACGACTGGTTCCGCACCGAGGTCTTCGGCATCGAGAACGTGCCGGCCAAGGGCGGTGGCCTGGTCGTGGCCAACCACTCGGGCACGCTCGCGCTCGACGCGCTGATGCTGGGTGTGGCGATCCGCGACAAGCATCCCGAGGAGCGGCATCTGCGCCTGCTCGGCGCCGACCTGGTCTTCCGCATGCCCCTCGTGAGCGAGCTGGCCCGCAAGTCGGGCGCCACCGTGGCCTGCAACCCCGACGCCGAACGGCTGATGAGCACGGGCGAGCTGGTCGGCGTCTTCCCCGAGGGCTTCAAGGGCATCGGCAAGCGCTTCGCCGACCGCTACAAGTTGCAGCGCTTCGGCCGGGGTGGGTTCGTCTCGGCCGCCCTGCGCACCGGCACCCCGATCGTCCCGGTGGCGATCGTCGGCGCCGAGGAGATCTATCCGATCCTGGCCGACGTCAAGCCGCTGGCCCGGCTGCTCGGCGTGCCGTACTTCCCGTTGACGCCGACCTTCCCCTGGCTCGGTCCGCTGGGCCTGGTGCCGCTGCCGAGCAAATGGCTCATCCAGTTCTGCCCGCCGATCCCGACCGAGCATCTGACCGACCTCGCGGACGATCCGATGGTCGTCTACAACCTGGCCGACCAGGTGCGCGAGACGATCCAGGCGACGTTGCTGGAGTTGCTGGAGAAAAGGCCCGACGCCTTCGGTTTGTGACTTTGAGTCACTGGATCGTGACGACTCGTGGGCCTATAGTGACAAGTGAGGGGCGGAGCCGGTAACTCCCGGCAACCGCCCCTCGCCATGTCTGCTGTTGCTAGTCGCTCCCGAAGATGTTGCCGAGCAGTCCGCCCAGCATGTCTTCGTCCTCGTTGAGCGGCTCCTCCGGCAGGAACTCGTCGGCCGGCGGCGTCGACTGCACCGGGGTGCCGCCGAGCGGAAGGGCCGGAGCGCTCGTCCGCGTACGCTGACCCGTCACCCCGGCGTCGGTCGAGGCGGTGGGCGCGACAGCCGGGCCGCTCTTACGCGGTTTGGCCGTCGGCTTGTTCTTGTTGCTCGGGCGGGTGGCCGGCTTGCCGT
The DNA here is from genome assembly GCF_055562135.1 of Actinoplanes sp. NPDC021490. NCBI lineage: Bacteria > Bacillati > Actinomycetota > Actinomycetes > Micromonosporales > Micromonosporaceae > Actinoplanes > Actinoplanes sp. NPDC021490. Next base: position 358,616 of record NZ_JBVHFW010000005.1, on the reverse strand, counting down.
TGCTGTTGTGCCCGGACGGCTTCGACGGCGCCGCCTGGGTGTCGTCCATGCCGTTGCCGGTCGCGCAGCCCTTCAGCTTGGGCCCGAGCGCGTCGGAGCCCGTCGGAGCCACGTTGCCGCAGGTCAGGCTCGTACGCAGAGACTGCGCGCGCCCGCTGGCCGAGTCCAGCAGCGCGATCGACTTGAACGCCCGCTCCTGGTTGGCCGACGAGAGCTTGTCCAGCGCCGGGCTCAGCGTGCGGCGCTGCCGATCGGCGAACGTGTCCACCGTGGCCAGCGGCTTGATGTCCCGGCGGGCGACCGCCGAGGTGGTCAGCAGCTTGACGCCCTTGCGGGTGTCCGCGTCCATGTCGTCCAGCACGCCGGCGAACCCGCCGTCGTCGCCCTTCATGGCGACCGCCTCGCTGAGCCGGTTGCGCGCGAAGTCCAGGGACAGCTGCCCCCGGGTGACGTCCGAGCCGGCCATAGCCAGCTGGGCTTTCTCGGTCGAGCGCTTGACGCCGTAGAGTGCGTCGCCCGGAGACGCGTTCTCGCTGGCCGCGGAGATCCCAGAGACCGCCAGGGCGCCCGCGGCGACCCCGATGACGATCGCGCCCCGGGCCCGGATGCGGCCGCCGTGGCCGAGCAGTCCGTGCTTCAGCCGACCGGCGCGGGCCGTGTCAGGCTGGGCGTTGACGGCGGTGGCGGGCTCATCGACGGCGGTCGCGGTGCGGCCGATGCCGTCCCGCTCGGCGGTGGCGACCAGCATGGCCCTCAGCCCGGTGCGGAACTCGGGATCGACCCGGGCGCCGGGCCGTGCCGTGGACAGGCTGTTGCCGATGGCGACCAGCTCGGCGAGCTGCTCGTCGGCCGGGACACGGCTGTGGTGCCGGGGGCCGCCGGTGGTCTCGTCGAGAAGCTCCGCGAAGCGCTCGGCGCTCCGCCGGTCCAGAAAATCGAATCTCACCGCGGGCACCTCCCCTCGCTCGTGAATGTCTCGCCGGCTGCATCGCCGGCGGTCGCGACGATGCCGGTGGCCGACAGTGCCTTCCGGGGTCGCACTCGGACAAACGCGCGACACGCGTCCCCGGTTACGGGGGACAACGGCCCGCATCGGGTAATGGGCGAGAGTGGCATCACGCTGAGCTTGCTGTTGGCGTGCCCTTCTGGCCCTCGCCTGCGAGGCCGTCTATCGGCTGCGGCTGCGTGCCGCTCGGTGCAGGCGGTCACGCTGAGCTTGCTGTTGGCGTGCCCTTCTGGCCCTCGCCTGCGAGGCCGTTTGTCGGCTGCGGCTGGCTGCCGCTCGGTGCAGGCGGTCACGCCTGGAACCCGTCGGGCAGGAGGCGGGCCAGCGCGCGGACGGCGCGATACTGCAAGGCCTTGATCGCGCCCTCGTTCTTGCCCATGGTCTGCGCGGTCTCGGCCACCGAGAAGCCCTGCAGGAACCGCAGCACGATGCACTCCTGCTGCTCCGGGTTGAGCTGCTTGACCGCGGTCAGCAAGGCGACGTTGGTGATGTGGTCGACCACCGACGACTCCGGGCTGCCCTCCGGCCCGCGCGCCTCGCGATCGGCGTCGAGCACGTCGCCGGTGGTCACCTCGAGGCGGTAACGACCGGACTTGAAGTGGTCGGCGACCAGGTTGCGGGCGATCGTCACCAGCCAGGCGCCGAGGTCGCGGCCCTGCCAGGTGAAGCTGCCGATCCGCTTGAGCGCGCGCAGGAACGTGTCCGACGTCAGGTCCTCGGCGAGCTGGCGGTTGCCGACCCGGAAGTAGACGAAGCGGAACACCGTGTCGACATACCGGTCGTAGATCAGCCCGAACGCCTCGGACTCGCCGGCCTGGGCCCGCTCGACCAGCGCCCACACCTCGGCGGCGGCGTCACCGGGGTCGGGCCGGGCCGGATACTTCGGTGGCTCGGCGTCCCGCTGCGGCCCGGTTGTGCTCTGCGAGGGCACGACGACGGTCTGCTCGCCCACCGCGTCCGGCAGGTTGCTGCGCTGGCCGGCGGTCGGCTGCGCCGGCATCGGCGGGCGCCCGGGCACGGCCACCCGGCCGCCCCCGGCCATCGGCTTGGCGTTGCCGGTCGGGGGCATCCGCTGGTTCGGTGACTCGTTGACGTGCGGGCGGTTGCGGGTGCGTTTGGGGCCGTCACCGCGGATGGTGTTGACGATCAGGTCGTCGACCGAGTGGCGGAGGCCCGTCAGACTGTCGGCGAGGGATGGGCGGTACGGATCCCCGGCGTAAACATGACTCACTGCGCCTCCTCGACCCGGCGACTCTGCTCCGACTGCTGATCCGCCCCGCCAGACTGGGATTCGCAGTTTTTTCGTGCTTGTGGCACAGCGGCCTCCTCGGGATGAGGGGTGATCACTCATAGCAAAACGGGTGAAGTGGCCCGCGAAAATGCCGACCGACCTCACCCAGGGTTTTGGAGTCCGTTACTTAGACGCGAAGTATCACGGACCCCGAACACACGGAGTCGCACTCCGTGTGCGCTGCGCAAAAATAGTACGAAGTGGCGCAGACAAGACACAAGGAACGTCTGCCACGATGACCGACACGGGTGTTTGCGCGACGGACATCCTGTCCGCCGTCCACTTCCGTGGATGTTTGTGCCAGACTCGTGCCTCGTGGACGAAGCAGCCCGCGACCCGGTCGCCGGGGCCGCCGCGCGCCGGCCCCAGGGCCTCGCGCTGATCACCACCGACGCCGAGCTGACCTGGTCCGATGTTGATCGGCGGGTGACCGCGGCCGCGCATCGGGTGGCCGCGCTCGTGCCACCGGACGAACGGGTCGCGATCGTGCTCGGCAACTCGGTCGATTTCGTCGTGACCTTCTTCGGCGTCCTGCGGGCGGGGCGTGTCGCCGTGCCGCTCAACCCCGGATACACGGCCGACGAGCTCGATCACGCGATCGCCGACTCGGGTGCGGCCCTGGTCATCGCGGCGGAGGCCGATCAAGAGAGCGAGCCTCCCCGCGTACGGGCAAGCTTGGATCCGGACGAGGCGGGCGGGGAAGCGCCGCACGAGGCGGGCGGGGAACTGCCGTACGTGTCGGCCGGTGATCTGGCCGTGCTGCTCTACACCTCGGGCACCAGCGGGCGGCCGAAGGGCGCGATGCTGACCCACGCCGCGCTGGCCGCCAACCACGATCAGCTCGACGCGATCGACCCGCCCGTGGTCGGCCCGGACGACGTGGTGCTGCTACCTGTCCCGATGTTCCACGCGTACGGGCTGAACACCGGCCTCGGCAGCGTCGCCCACCACGCGGCGACCGGCGTGCTGATCGACCGGTTCGACCCGGCGGCCTCGCTGGCGGTGATCGCCGAGCGCGCGGTGACCGTGGTGGTGGGCGTGCCGGGCATGTATTCGGCCTGGTCCCGGCAGCCGGGCGTGAAGGTCGCGCTGGGCAGCGTGCGGACCGCGGTGTGCGGGGCCGCGCCGCTGGCCCCGGACGAGATGGCCCGGTTCGGCGCCGCGACCGGCAAGAGCATCCTGGTCGGGTACGGGCTGACCGAGACCGCGCCGGTGCTCACGACCACCGCCGTCAGCGACCGCGGCAAGCCCGGCTCTATCGGCCGACCGCTGCCCGGGGTGTCGCTGCGGCTGCGCTCGACCGGCGGTCAGGTCCTCTGGGAGGACGGCACCGCCTCGCCGGAGGAGGACCTGGCCGAGTTCGACCTTTCGATCGAGGATGTGGCCGGCACCGACCCGGGCGAGATCGTGGTGCGCGGGGCCAACCTGTTCTCCGGCTACTGGCCGGACGGGCGCGGCGGGCCGGACGCCGGTGGCTGGTGGGCGACCGGCGACGTGGCCTACGCGGACGGCGAGGGCGACCTGCACCTGGTCGACCGGATCGACGAGCTGATCCTGGTGCACGGCTTCAACGTCTATCCGGCCGAGATCGAGCGGGTGCTCGGCACGCATCCCGGCGTGGCCGAATCGGCCGTGGTCGGCGTGCCCGATCATGACGCCGGGCAGCGGCCGCACGCGTACGTCGTGGCCGCCATCGACCCGCCGCCCACCCCCGCCGAACTGCAGGTCTTCTGTGCCGCGCAGCTCGCGCGGTTCAAGCTGCCGTCGGTCGAGCTGGTGCGTGAGCTTCCCCACTCGGCGACCGGCAAGGTGCGCAAGCGAGAGCTGAGCTAGCGAGGAGTGTCATGAGCCGAGTGACCCTGATCAGCCGGGACGGCTGCCACCTGTGCGAACAGGCCGAGGCGGTGCTCGATCGCATCGTGCCCGGCCAGTGGATCCGGGTCGACGTCGACTCGTCGATCGACCTCGAGCGCGACTACGGCGACCGGGTGCCGGTCGTGCTGCTCGACGGGGCCGAGCACGGGTATTGGCAGGTCGAGGAGTCCCGGCTGCTCCGGGATCTGGCCCGGCCGCCGGGGGAGCCCCGCCTGTAAGTTGTTCGCCGTGGCGCGCACTCACCTTGTCTGGGACTGGAACGGCACCCTGCTCGACGACCTCAGCCTCGTGGTCTCGTCCACGAACGAGGCCTTCACGGCGATCGGCGGGCGGCTGGTCGACGCCGACGAGCATCGCAGCCGGTTCCGCCGGCCGGTGGCCGAGTTCTATGCCGAGATCCTCGGGCGCGCGGTCGACGACGAGGAGTTCGGCCGGCTCGACCGCATCTTCCACGACGCGTACCGGCTGGGTCTGACCAACATGACGCTGGCCGCGGACGCGTCGGCGGCGCTCAAGGAGTGGCCGGGCTCGCAGTCGCTGCTGTCCATGTGGTTCCACTCGGAGCTGGTGCCGGCCCTCGAGACGTACGGGCTGAGCGGGGTCTTCACCCGGGTCGACGGGCTGCGCACCGAGATCGGCGGGCACCTCAAGGCGGGCCACCTGGCCGAGCACCTGGCCGAGCTGGGCCTGACCGGCAGCGAGGTGGTGCTGATCGGCGACTCGCTCGACGACGCCGCGGCGGCCGACGCCGTCGGGGGCGAGATCGTGCTCTACACCGGCGGCTTCACCGACCCGTCCCGGTTGCGAGCCTCGGGTCGTCCGGTCGCGGACACTCTCGTCGAAGCGGTCGCGATCGCCCGTACGCTGTAGCAGGGTGGTCGGTGGCGGGGCGAACCGGTCATACTTCAACGGTTCGGGTCATTATCACGCCAGATGATCTTTGTCCACCCGCACTACCAAGATCGCGATTTGTGCACGCCTTCACAAGCGCCTAGTCTTTGATGCCGAAGAGCCCCGGTAGCACAGCCGGTAAGTCCAGGCGCCCGAGGGTTCGCAGGTTCGCCACCTCGTCGGCACGGAGTCAGATGAGCCAGCAGCGTCACGGAGTTACGCCCGGCAGCACCCCCGGCGATCGAGCCGGTGCGGTGCAGGCCTTTCCGGATCTGCCGGAGGCCACGATCGCACGGCTGCCCGAATATCTGCGTGCCCTGCACAACTTGGGCGAGCGCGGGTCGGACACGATCTCGAGTGAAGGGCTGGCCGCCGCGGCCGGGGTCAACTCGGCGAAGCTCCGCAAGGACCTCTCCCACCTCGGGTCGTACGGCACCCGTGGCGTGGGTTACGACGTGACCCTGCTCATCGAGCAGATCGAGTACGTTCTCGGCCTCGATCAGCGCCGGGCGGTCTGCCTGGTCGGTCTCGGTAACCTCGGTCACGCGCTGGCCGGCTACGACGGGTTCGCCAGCCGCGGCTTCAAGATCGTCGCGCTGTTCGACGCCGACGAGGCCAAGGTCGGCGAACAGATCCAGGGCCTCGTCGTCCGGCACATCGAGGAGCTGGGCCGGGTCGCCGTGGAGGAAAACATCGCGATCGGTGTGATCGCCACCCCGGCCGCCGCCGCCCAGGCCGTGGCCGACGTGCTGGTCGACGCGGGCGTCACCAGCATCCTCAACTTCGCTCCGTGTGTGCTCGCGGTTCCGGCCAACGTCGACGTGCGCAAGGTCGACCTGGCCATCGAGCTGCAGATTCTCTCTTTCCACGAACACCGCAAGGCGTCGTTGACGGCGCTGCCGGGCGGCCGGTCGGCCACCGCGGCGGGCAATCAGGAGGCGGTCGGGTCGTGAATCTCCTCAGCGTCGGTGCGTCCTACCGCACCGCCGATGTCGCCACGCTCGAGCGGCTCGTCATCGCCGACGACGCGGTGCCCGGCCTGCTGGAGAAGCTCGTCGCGCAGCCGTTCGTGGGCGAGGCGGTCGTGCTGTCCACCTGTAACCGGGTCGAGATCTACGCCGCGGTCAGCACCTTCCACGGCGGCCTGGGCGACATCTGCAACGTGCTGTCCGAGGTGTCCGGCATCCCGGCCACCGAGCTCGCCGGTCACCTCTACGTGCACTACGACGAGGCGGCGGTGCTGCACTCGTTCAAGGTCTCCAGCGGTCTCGATTCGATGGTCGTGGGCGAGTCCCAGATCCTCGGCCAGCTGCGCGACGCCTACCACGTGGCCACCGAGTCCGACACGGCCGGCCGTCTGCTGCACGAGCTGATGCAGCAGGCGCTGCGGGTCGGCAAGCGGGCGCACTCCGAGACCGGGATCGACCGGGCCGGGCAGAGCGTCGTGACCGCCGCGCTCGACGTGGCCGAGAGCGAGCTGGGCGACCTGACCGGGAGCCGCGCGCTGGTGATCGGCGCGGGCGCGATGGGCGCCCTCTCGGTGGCCACGCTGACCCGGGCCGGAGTGGGGCCGCTGCGGATCACCAACCGGAGCGCCGCCCGGGCCGACCGGCTCGCCGAGGCGTACGGGGCCGTGGCCGTTCCCTACGACGAGCTGGACGCCGCCCTGCGCGAGGCCGGCCTGGTCGTCTCGGCCACCGCGTCGACCGAGCCGGTGCTCACCCGCGAACGGCTCGAGGCCGCCGCGCCGCTGGTCGTACTCGATCTGGCCGTCCCGCGCGACGTCGCCGCCGACGCCACCGGCATCCCCGGAATCACCGTGATCGACATCGACAGCCTGGCCTCCATGCGGCGGTCGATGCCGGCCGCGGCCGAGACCGCCGCCGTCGAGCAGATCGTCGCGAGCGAGGTCGACCACTTCCTGGCCTGGCTGCGCGGCTCCGACATCGCGCCGACCGTGGCCGCGCTGCGTTCCCGGGCCGAGGACGTCGTCACCGCCGAGCTGCGCAAGCTCTACTCCCGCCGGTCGGAATTCTCCGAGGAGCAACGAGCCGACGTTTCCCGTACGCTGCATCGCGTCGTCCAGCAGTTGCTGCACTCGCCCACCGTGCGGGTGCGCCAGCTGGCCGCCGAGCCCGGTGGTGATCAGTACGCCGCACTGCTGCGCGAGCTGTTCGACCTGGACGTGCCCCATGCCACACCCGCCAATGCGGTTCCCGAGATCGGAGGACAGGCGTGAGTACGCCTTTGCGCCTCGGCACGCGCGGCAGTGCCCTGGCGCTCGCCCAGTCGCAGCTGACCGCCGACGCGCTCACCGCGGCCACCGGCCGCCCGGTCGAGCTGGTGCGGATCATCACGCCCGGCGACCGCTCCGCGGCCCCGGTGGCCCAGCTCGGCGTCGGCGTCTTCGTCTCGGCGCTGCGTGACGCGCTGCTCGCCGGCGAGATCGACTTCGCTGTCCACTCATACAAGGACCTGCCCACCGCGGCGCACCCGGGTCTGCACATCGCGGCCATCCCGCCGCGCGAGGACCCGCGCGACGTGCTGATCAGCCAGGGTGGCCAGACGCTGGCCGAGCTCCCGCCGGGCTCCGTGATCGGAACCGGCGCGGTGCGCCGAATCGCGCAATTGCATGCTTTGGGCCTAGAGTTGCAGGTCACGCCGATCCGCGGAAACATCGACAGCCGGATCGCCCGGGTTCACGGACCCGAGGCCGATCTGGATGCCGTCGTTCTCGCCCGGGCCGGTGTGGTGCGTATCGGCAGGGTCGCCGAGATCGCAGAAACGCTCGACCCGATGCTCATGCTGCCCGCCCCCGCCCAGGGCGCGCTGGCCGTGGAGTGCCGGGCCGACGACGCAGACCTGGTGGAATTGCTGGCCTCGCTCGACGACGCAGCGTCCCGGGCCGCCGTCACGGCGGAACGGGCGATGCTCGCCACGCTCGAGGCCGGGTGTTCCGCCCCGGTCGCGGCCCACGCCGAACTCGCCGAGGGCGAGGAAGGCGACGAGATTTACCTGCGCGGTGCGGTGATCAGCCCGGATGGGGTTCGAGCCATCCGGCTGTCGCGCACCGGAACGCCCGCCGACGCGGCGGAGATCGGCAAGGCGCTCGCCGCCGATCTCCTCGACGCCGGCGCCGACACCCTGATCGGGAGCACAGAATGACCACCCGCACCGCCCGCAAGCCAGCTGGACGCATCGCGTTCGTCGGCGCCGGACCCGGCGACCCGGAACTGCTCACCCGCCGCGCGCACGCCGCGCTCACCGAGGCCGACCAGGTGGTCTACGACCGAGGGGTGCCCGAATCCCTGCTGACCGCGATCCGGTCGGAGGCCAAGGAGGACGCTCAGTTCAGCCCGGCCGAGGGAGCGCCCGGCGACGTGGCCAAGGTGCTGCTCTCCGCGGCCAAGTCGGGCCTGTCCGCCGTGCACCTGGTGGCCGGTGACCCGTTCGGTCACGAGGCCGTGGTCAAGGAGGTGCAGGCGGTCGCTCGCACCGCGGTGCACTTCGAGGTCGTGCCCGGCCTGGGCCAGGCCGAGGGCGTCGCCACGTACGCGGGTGTCCCGCTGCCCGGCGTGCGGGTCACGGCCGACGTCGGCGACGTGACCGCACTCGACTTCGACGCGCTGGCCACCGCGGCGCTCAAGGGCTCGTTCGCCGTCGCCGTCGACGCGGGTGACCTCGCCGCCGTCCGCGACGGGCTGCTGGCCGCGGGCGTCGAGCCGGGCATCCCGGTTGCGGTGACCGGCGACGGCACCGGCGAGACGCAGTACACGACCACCTCGACGGTCGACAGCTTCGTCGCCGCCGCGCTCGGCTTCACCGGCCGCGTGGTGCTGACCGTCGGCTCCGACGTCGGCCAGCGCGACGCGATGAGCTGGTGGGAGAACCGGCCGCTGTACGGCTGGAAGGTCCTGGTGCCGCGGACCAAGGAGCAGGCCGGCGCGATGAGTGCCCGGCTGCGGGCCTACGGCGCGATCCCGTGCGAGGTGCCGACCATCGCGGTCGAGCCCCCGCGCACCCCGGCCCAGATGGAACGCGCGGTCAAGGGCCTGGTCGACGGCCGGTACGCGTGGGTCGTCTTCACCTCGGTCAACGCGGTCCGCGCGGTCTGGGAGAAGTTCGACGAGCACGGTCTCGACGCCCGCCACTTCGGCGGCGTAAAGATTGCCTGCATCGGTGAGGCCACCGCCGAGGCGGTCCGCGCGTTCGGCATCCAGCCCGAGCTGCTTCCCCAGGGCGAGCAGTCCAGCGAGGGCCTGCTGGCCGAGTTCTCGCCGCACGACGAGATCCTCGACCCGGTCGGCCGGGTGCTGCTGCCGCGGGCCGACATCGCCACCGAGACGCTGGCCGCCGGCCTGATCGAGCGGGGCTGGGAGGTGGACGACGTGACCGCGTACCGGACGGTGCGGGCCGCGCCGCCGCCGGCCGAGATCCGCGACGCCATCAAGTCGGGTGGCTTCGACGCGGTGCTCTTCACCTCGTCCAGCACCGTACGCAACCTGGTCGGCATCGCCGGCAAGCCGCACGCCCGTACGGTCGTCGCGGTGATCGGCCCCAAGACCGCCGAGACGGCCACGGAGTTCGGCCTGCGCGTCGACGTCCAGCCCCAGCACGCTTCGGTGCCGGATCTGGTCGAGGCGCTGGCGTCGTACGCGGTGGAGCTGCGCGAGAAGCTGGCCGCGATGCCGGCCAAGCAGCGTCGCGGCTCCAAGGTGCAGGGGCCCACGGCTCTTCGTTTCCGCTAAGGAGCGTCATGTTTCCGGATGTCCGTCCGCGCCGCCTCCGCCGCAGCCCGGCCATGCGCCGCCTGGTCGAAGAGACCAGGCTGGCGCCCGCCGAGCTCATCCTGCCCCTGTTCCTCAAGGAGGGGCTGACCGAGCCGCGCGAGATCAGCTCGCTGCCCGGCGTCATGCAACACTCGCGTGAGTCGCTGCGCAAGGCCGCCCACGAGGCGGTCAGCGCCGGGGTCGGCGGCCTGATGCTGTTCGGCGTGCCGACGAGCGAGCACAAGGACCCGTCGGGGTCCGCGGGGCTCGACCCGGAGGGCATCCTCAACGTGGGCATCCGGGATCTGATCTCGGAGGTCGGCGACTCCACGGTCGTGATGGGCGACCTGTGCCTGGACGAGTTCACCTCGCACGGGCACTGCGGGGTGCTGGCCGCCGACGGTTCGGTCGACAACGACGCCACGCTGGAGATCTACGCCGAGATGGCGGTCGCCCAGGCCGAGGCCGGGGTCCACATGGTGGGGCCGTCCGGGATGATGGACGGCCAGATCGGCGTCATCCGGCGTGCTCTCGACAAGGCCGGCTATCAGGACGTCTCGGTGCTGGCCTACTCGGCGAAGTACGCGGGCGCGTTCTACGGCCCGTTCCGCGAGGCCGTCGAGTCGACCCTCGAGGGCGACCGCCGGCAATACCAGCAGGACCCGCCGAACCTTCGTGAGGCGCTGCGCGAGGTCGACCTGGACGTGGCCGAGGGCGCCGACATCGTCATGGTCAAGCCGGCCCTGCCCTACCTCGACGTGATCGCCGCCATCCGCGAGCGGGTCACCGTGCCCGTCGCGGCCTATCAGGTCTCCGGCGAATACGCGATGGTGGAGGCGGCGGCCCGCAACGGCTGGATCGACCGCGAGCGGGTCATGCTGGAGTCGCTGACGTCGATCAAGCGGGCGGGCGCGCAGATCACCCTCACCTACTGGGCCACCGAGGTCGCCCAGATGCTGCACAACCGCTACTGAAACACGCCTTAGTCGTCGTTGAGGACGGTCCCGGTTCCGCGGCCGTCCACCACCCGTACGCCGGTCGCCACGACCTCGAGGGTCAGCCGCTCGTCGTGCTCGCGTAGCCGGTCGCCGCGTACCTGCACCGGGAACTCGACCCGCACGGCGCCGGCCGGGACGGTCCGGCAGCCCACGTACGGCTCGTAGTCGGCGTACGGGAGGGTTGTCGTGCCCGGCACGGTGGCTGCGCAGACCGCCAAGGGGAAGCTCAGCGGCCGGGTCAGCGTGACCGGGAAGACCAGCGGCGTGCGGCCCGCGTTGCCTTCGACCACGCTCGCGTCCCCGACCGACAGACCGGCCCGCGACTGGAACCGGGCCACCTGCGGATCGTGGTCGCTCACGCCGTCCGGGTGGTCGGCGTTGAGATGGGCCGAACGCATCTGGATCAGGTCGCCGTGCAGCGCGTCGTTGACGAACAGCTGGTCCAGCGTCTGCGCCTGACCCTCGAAGACGTACGAATACGCCGCGCTGGGCGCCTCGGCCACCAGGTTGTCCCACAGGTTGTGCAGCCCGGCGGCGTACAGCGGGCCGAGCTGGTCGCCCGGGGTGGCCGGGACCGGGTCGTCCGGCCGCGGGAACACGTTCAGGTCGCCGCCGAACACCACCCTCGCGTACGGGTGGGTGGCCTCGATGGTGTCGGCGATCGCGGCCCCGTACGCGGCCTGCTCGCGGCGCTGCCCAACCCGGGTGTCCGGTCCGGACGAGAAGTGGTTGCTGATCGCCCACAGCCGGTAGCGGTCGTTCGAGCCCGGCGCGGCCCGCACCTCGAACAGCCCGACCTGCGGCGCGCGGGTGTAGACGTTGCTTCCGTCCACGCCGGTCGAACGGTCGACGTCGGCCGGCAGCGTGGCGTTCAACGTCTTCGGGTTAGATACGTCGCTGTTGGTCGGCAGCGGGGTGCCGCGATATGTGACCTGGGGTGAAGTGCCCAGCACCGGGTCGGCCGGGTCGGCGGCGGAGAGCGCGAGCCGGTCGGTGCGATAGAGGAAGCCCGACACGATGCCCCGGGCGTCGGCGCCGCTGCGATCGGACGCGGCGTCGTACGCGGGTCCGCCGTTCCGGGCGATGACGAGCGCGAGCTCCTGCAGGGTGTCCGGCTTGCCGTCGGCTTGGCCGGCCGTCCCGCAGCTCAGTGCGGCCGCCACGACCCGGCAGATGTCCTGGTCTTCGGCCTCCTGCGCGAGGATCAGGTCGGGCGCGTGCAGACCGGCGGTGACCTGACGGGCGAGCCGGCCGAGCCGAGTGTCGTATTCGGACTGGCTGCCGGGCGTGTAGTCGAACGGCGGGTCGACCCCCGGGCAGCCGGTGTTGCCGGTGAAGTCGCAGCCGTCGTCCGGGTCGTCGCGGAAGTCGTACAGGTTCTCGACGTTGAAGGTGGCCACCGAGATCTCGCGCTGCCGGTCGGCGGGCCGCGGCGGATTGTTCGCGGCCGGGTCGGCGCCGCGCGTGAACGCGACGTTCGCGACCTGGATGCCGTACTTGTTGAAGGCGAAATAGAGACCGCCGACCGCGTCGCCGCCGGTGGTGTCGAAGGTGCGGGCCGGTGGCAGCACCACGGAGCTGTCGCCGGCCGCGGCCTTCACGCCCATCGGCCCCAGCATGATCCGGTTGCCGTTCCCGTTGTCGGTCAGGCCGGGCACGTCGTCGAGCGGGTGGGCGTCGCGGAAGACCCTTCGCCCGTACGGGTCGGAGCGCTTGAGCAGGGGATCGTCGCGGTCGACCAGCCACACCTCGGCGTCGTCGGTGGACGCATAGGTCTTGGTGTTCGAGACGACGCCCGAGCCGGCGCGGACCCGCAGCTGCATGCCTTCGCGCTGTTCCCAGAAGAGGTCGGCGGCTTTCCGGTCGGCGGGCGGGATCGCGTCGTCGATCCGCACCTCGGCGGCCACGTCGAGCCCGGTGGCCGAGGTGGTGATCCATTCGGCCCCGGTGAGCTGGGTGAAGTTGAAGTATTCGGCCACCCGGGCGTTGACCACGATCTCGTCACCGGGTTTGGGCGTGTAGCCGCCGATCAGGGTGGTGAACGTGCCCATGTAGACGAACACGCCGTCGGAACTGGCCGGATCGCCGTCGGTGTTGTTTCCGCGGCTCTGCAGGAAGAAGCCGTACTGCTCGGCGCCGGCGGCGGTGTGCGAGAGGGCCAGCTGGGTCACGACGCCGCGGACCTGGTATCTCGCGCTGCTCGAGCCGTTGCCGGTCGCCGGGGCGTACGGGGAACGGCTGGTGTTGCCCTGAATCGCGCCGACCGTGAGCGGATCTTGGCCGATGGCGGCCTGGGCCGGTGCGGGCAGCGTCATTGCGGTTGCGGCGAGGAGCCCGACGACCAGCATGCGACCCAGCACGGTGCCTCCACGGCGGACCGGCGGTTGCGTCTGCGCTTACGTCAGTCGTTCGTCTTCCGGTCGCAGGGGTTGAGCTTAGTCGATGGACTCGAGGCTTTGAACCAGTTGCGAAACGTCGGCACCATACTCGTACCAGTCCCGGTCGGGCTGATATCCCAGCTCGGCGTTGACCTTGAGCATGGACTCGTTGTGCTGGGCGTTCCAGGTCTGCACCTCGCGCAGCCCGGTCTCGGCCGATCGCAGCTCGAACAGCATGCGGGCCTTGAGCGCCCGGTCGATGCCATAACCGCGGTGGTCGCGCACGACGATGGTGTCGTACTGGTCGGCGCGCTCGGGATGGTGGGCGGGGACGACGACCTCGGTCAGGCCGGCGACCACGCCGCTTTCGTCGTGCAGGGCGAGCACGATGTACGGCTTCAGGCCGCGCTTGTGGAGCGTGTCGAGCGACTCGCGCAGCCGCTGCGGGTCGGACGATCGGGGGGCCAGGTCGAGGTCGTCGTCGTCCTGGGCTTCCAGCTTGGCCTGCGCGTACGCCTCGAGCAGGTGGTCGGGCGGGCCGCCGGGGTGGAACTCGACGCGATAGCCGGCGCCGATGCTGCCGGCCATCACCGTCAGCGCGGGCCAGTCCACCGAGGACAGCACCAGCACGCTGCGCGTCTCGACGTATTCGCGTTCGAATCCGAGGGACTCGTAGAACGCGATGGCCGGCGTGCCGCCGATCGCTTCGACGCCGAGCGTGGAGAAGCCTTCCAGGTACGCCCGGCGGGCCGCGACCGCCACGAGCTGGCGACCCAGCCCACGGCGTCGCAGCCGGGGACTGACCACTATTTCGAGGACACCGATGTCACCGAGCAGCAGCATGCTGACCATGGCGAAGATTTCGCTCTCGCCCTCGGCCAGCCGGTCATCCTCGGCAACCCAGCTGATCCGGCGTTCCCCGGGCATGGTCTCGGAGAGGTAATCGCGCACCTGACCGTCCACCCACGGCGGATCGTCGGGAAGGTCGGTGGCGATCACCGCATTCACCGTCTCCACGAGCGACCGGATCTCCGCCGCCGAAGCGGTCCGGGGATCCCATTCACGCACCCTCACCCGTACAGCTTGCCGGTAAGCGAACCGTCTGGGAAGTGCTCCGACCGTAAATGTATAGGCATCGTCACGGTGCGTGCAGGTCAGCGGTCAGTTCCGGGAGCGCTTCCCATAGTCGTTGGCCGCGTCGAACACTTTCTGTGCATAAGGCCGGACCGCGTTGTACGACAGGATCGCGTCCCACCACGAATCCGCCCTGGACATGTCGCGCCCGTTCTGACACAGATACTTGGCCGCGGTCATCGCCGCGTCGTCGATGTCGTTGGGATCGGCGATCCCGCTGTTGTCGGCGTCCACCTTGTAGGAGTTCCAAGTAGCCGGAATGAACTGCAGGGGACCGATCGCCCGGTCAAAGGTCGTGTCCTGATCGAGCGCGCCACGGTCCGTGTCCGGGATCAGCTGCCGTCCGCCCTTGCCGTCCAGCGGCAGCCCCATGATCGGCGGCATCGCCATGCCATCGGTGGAGAGCACGGCCCCGTTGGCGCTGCCGTGCGACGACTCGACCATGCCGATCGCGGCCAGCGTGGTCCAGCTCAGCCGGCACGACGGCGTGGTGCGCGCGGTAACAAGCTCGGCATACCCGTACGCCTGCACAGCCACCACCGGAATGCCGGCCCGCGTGCCGATCTGCCCCGCCCACCCCGCCAGAGCATCGGCCGGCCGGCCCCCGGTCTGAGCCGCCAAGGTGGGCGCGAGGGTCTGCGCCCCCGTCGGAACGTCCGCGCTGGGCAACCCGGCCGGAGCACTCCCCGGAAGCCCACCCGGCAGCCCCGCCGACGGAACCCCGGCCGCGGCATCGAGCGGAAACCCGGGCGTCGCACTGGGCGAGGGCGCCGACTGAAGCGCCTCGGGAACCAGATAGGCCCCCGCCGTGCCCGCCGCCCCCAGAAGCAGAACAGCAATGATCGCCGGAACGATGAGCCGCCCACTGGGCCGCTTGGCCCAGGCCGCGGCCCCACGCCCCACCCGCCCGACAAACCCGAACGGCCCACTCCCACGCCGCCGCACAGCCACAGCCGCCGGCGAGGCCGTCCTCGCCCCGGCGGCACCCTTGGTCACCGCGGGCGGCGTCGCGCTCCCGGCCGGGGCGGGTTCGACTTTCGTCTTGTCCGCGGCATCGTCCTTGCTCGAAGTCTCCGCACTGAGCCGCGCCGCCCGTTCCACTTCACTGATAGGCCCAGCGCTCGGCGAGGCCCCGGACTTGGCCGCTTGCTTAGGCACCGCCCCCGCGCTCGCCGCAGCCGTGGTCGGCGCGCCTGTTCCCGACCCGGCCGTGCCTGGGCTGGCTGCTGCTGCACCTGCGGAAGCTGTGCCCGGCCCGGTCGCGCCTGCACCGGTGATGCCCGCGCTCGCGCCAGCTGCTCCCACGCCCCTGGCGCTCACGCTCGGATCCGCCGCGCCTGCACTCGCGGTGCCCGGCCCGGCAGCTGTTGCGCCCGTGGTGGCCGCGCTCGGCCCAGTTGCTCCCGCGCCCGCGGCGCTCGGCCCTGCCGCGCCTGCATCCGTGCTCGGCCCGGCTGCCGCTGCGTCCGTGTTGCCCGCGTCCGGCCCAGGTCCTCCTGCGCCCACGGCGTCCGAGCCCGATCCGGCTGCATTGGCGCCGCTGGCGTTCGCATTCGACCCAGCCGCACCCGACGGGCCTCCGCCCGACTCGTTCGAACCGGAGGCGCTCTCGCCCGCCGAATCAGTCCCCGGCGCGACCGGACCCGTCGCGGCAGCTTCGTTTCCGCTCGTGGCTACCGCGCCACCCGGCTCCGCACCAGCCGTGCCGGTCGCCGTGGTCGTCGTCCCCGGCGACCCCGCGGAAGTCGGCTGCGCGGCGGCCTCGGACTCGGCGGCGGTCGGCTGCGATCCGCCCTCGGAATTCGTCTCGGTGGTGGCGGCGCGAGCGGCCTCCGAAGAGGCCGGCAGCGGCTCGAGTGGGGCCGCGCCGGAGCTGGCCAGAGGCCCACCCTGATGAGGCGCCGCAGCTCTCAGCTCGGGCCGTGCCACCTCTTTGTCCTGCCGCTCCACCACGCCGACGACACTACCCAACCCGAGCCCGCCCGGGAGTGCCCGCGTTGACGCCTGTGGATAACTCGAGGACCGTTTTTCGGCTTCCGCCCCGGCCTGTGGATAACTCGCCGGGCCGGCGTCGCTGAGGCGTATTGTCTGGGCCAGCCCCCAGGGCGGTGGGGTAGGGGTGGTTGGCTGTTCCGGGGCGGGGCTGAGGGCCTACTCTTCCTGCATGCCGCGTTACGAGTTCCGCTGCCGCGCCTGTGGCGACACGTTCGAGGTCAACCGGCCGATGAGCGAGGCCTCCGCCCCGACGGCGTGCCCGCAGGGCCATGCCGACACCGTCAAGCTGCTCTCGACTGTGGCCTTCACCGGTCGTGGCGGCAGCATGCCCTCGCGGCCCGCAGCGCCCGCCGGCGGCGGCTGTTGCGGCGGCGCTTGCGGCTGCTGACCGCCTCCAACCCGGCGCAACTCCCGCCAAGCCACCGTGGGGGCCGTGCCGCCAATTGCGAGCCCGTGTCCAGCCGCCGGCGAAGCCCGCGGTCCAAGGCCGCGATGTCGGCGTCGAGCAGTGCGAACCCCGCGTCGAGCCGCTGACGGGTCCGCACTGAGCCACTAACGCCGCGCCGAGCCACTACGGGGCTTGCGCCGAGCCACGACGACGCCCGCGCCTGGCCACTCCGGGCCGCGCCACGACGACGCCCGCGCCAAGCCAGGCGGCCCTGCGCTCAACTACAGCGATGCCCGCGCTGAGGCACCCACGAAATCGCGCCGCGTTCTCACCCGCCCGGGGGTCAGGCCTACGCGCGAGTCCCTCGGACGGACTCCGCGAAACACCCCCGAGCCCGAGCTGACGTCGCGGCCCGACGAGTCCACGCAGCCCTATCCGGCGCTACCGCAGCCGATCACGTCCACATGGCGAGACTGTGCCCCCAAGTGGGGAATTCCACGCTGATCTCCCTGGACGGCGGACCAGCGGTGCGACCTGCGGCGACACGGGCAGAAATATGATGATCTAGCGGTATGAGGTGGCCGGGCGAGCTGTCTCACGACCGGGGACCGCCGAACGGGTGGCCGGAACTGGCCGACCGCAGCGTGACTCCGCTCGATCCATTTCGTTACGTCACGCGTAGTGCTTAACGAAGCCGCTGATGTCTTCCATCCAGGGTCGTTCGTGGTGGGTGGATGATTACCGTCCGTTTCTACGATGGCCGGTGACACAGTGATACGGCAGCATGAGGCGCGACTTCCCGAAGGGGGCGGAGGTTCAACCGTGTGGGGACGGACCGAGCTGCCGAGCGGGCTGGTGACCTTTGTGTTCACCGACATCGAGGGCTCGACGCGGTTGGCTCGGATGCTTGGTGACGACTACGGCTTGGTCCTCGGCGATCACCGCTCGGTGATGAGGACTGCGCTGAGTAACTTCGGCGGTGTCGAGCTCTTCACTGAGGGTGACAGTTTCTTCATTGCTTTTCAGGATTCGGCGGCGGCCGTCGCGGCCTGTGTGGAGGCCCAGCGGCAACTGTCCGCATTCAACTGGCCCAGTCCTGATGTCGCGCCGCGGGTGCGTATGGGCATGCACACCGGCTGGGCTCGCCCGAGGGGGAACGAGTACGCCAGCGTCGAGGTGCATCGCGCCGCCCGGGTGGCTTCGGCCGCGCACGGCGGGCAGATCCTGTGTTCCGGCGCCACCGCCCTGGCCCTGGTCACCGCCGGAACCGAAGTCCCGTTCGCCCTGCAAACAGAGAACGCTGCAAAGACAGAGAACGCTGCAAAGACGGTGAACGCGGCAAAGACGGAGAACGCCGAAAAGCACGAGAACCGGCAGACGCCGCACAAGCAGTTCGACCTGCTCGACCTCGGCCCGCACCGGCTCCGCGGCTTCGACGACGACGAGCGCCTCTTCCAGGTCCTCGCGGCCGGCCTCGAACGCGACTTCCCCCGCCCGCGCACCCCGGGCGCTCCGTCCCACAACCTGCCCGCCCAGCTCACCGGGTTCCTGGGCCGCCGCGCCGAGCTGGCCGAGGTCACCGACCTGATCCGTCGCCACCGCATCGTCACGGTCGCGGGCCCGGGAGGCGCCGGCAAGACGAGACTTTCGCTCGCGGCGGCCGAGGAACTTCTTCCCGCGTACGGGGACGGCGTCTGGACGGTCGACGCCGCGAACTCGCGGCAGGGGTTGGCGCCCGCGATGGCCGCCGCTCTGGGCGTGCGCACCGAGCCGGGCCGTCCGGTGCTCGAGACGCTGCTGGAGCACTGCGCCGGGCGCCACATGCTGATCGTGCTGCAGACCGCGGACACCTTCCAGGCCGCCTGCGCCACCCTCGTACGCCGTCTGCTGGCTCGTTGCCCGAAGGTCAGTGTGCTGGTCACGAGCCGGGTGCCGCTGAACGTGCCGGGCGAGGTGCTGTGGCGTATTCCGCCGCTGTCGCCCGGCGACGTCTTCGCCCTGCTGACCGAGCGCACCGCCGAGGCCCGTGGTGGCCGTCCCGGACCGCCCGACGATCAGGTCGACCTGGCTGAGGTGGCCGCCCGGCTGGAGGGCTGCCCGCTGGCCGTCGAACTGGCCGCGGTCCGTCTGCGTTCCCTCTCGGCGGCCCAGCTCGCGGCCCGCCTGGACGACCCGCTCGCCGCCCTCGACCCGATCGACATCGTTCCGGGCGGCGGCCCCGAAGCCCCGAGCGACGACGACCTCGGCGACCGGCACGACAGCCTGACCGCCACTCTGGACTGGTCCTATCGCACGCTGAGCCCTCCGGCCGCCGGCCTCCTGCGCCGCCTCTCCGTCTTCGCCGGCACCGTCGATCTGGCCACGGTGGAATGGTGCTGCGCCGACGCGCTTGGCGCGCTGTCCGAGCTGGCCGACAAGTCGCTGGTCGAGGTGGTGCCGGGCCCGCGCTACCGGCTGTCGACCCAGGTTCGCGCGTACGCGTCGCGCCGCCTGACCGCCGCCGGTGACGAGCGCGCCGCCCGCGACCGGCACGTCGCCTGGGCGCTGCACACGCTCGATGCCGTCGCGGTCGACACCGACGGCCAGGTCCGCACGACGTCGCTCACCGAGATGACCCCGTACGTGCCGGAGTGGCAGACTGCGCTCCGGTGGGCCGCCACCAAGGGCAGTGTGCAGGCCGGTCTGCGGCTGGCCCTCGCGCTCGACCCGTGGTGGCGCGAGCACGGTGGCGCCGGTGAGGGCCGGGACCTGCTGTTCCGCCTGTACCAGCGGCTCGACGGCGTCGAGGTGGAGCCTTCGATGCTCGCATACGCCCACATGGTGCACGCCGGCCTGTCCGACGACCGGCTGGAGCGTACGAGGTTCCTCGACCGGGCCGAACGGATCGCCCGCGCCGAGGAGAACCAGGCGCTGCTCGTGCACGCGCTGGCCGGGCACCGGACGACCCTGATCGAGGGCGGCCGGTACGACGAGGCCGAGCAGCTGTGCCGCGAGGTGATCGCCGAGGCCGAGCGCAACGGGGCGGCCGAGTCGGCCCTGCCCGCCGTGATCGCGCTGGCCGAACTGCTGTGGCGCCGGGACGAGCTGACCCAGGCGGCCGAGCTGCTGGGCGGCGCGCGGCAGGCCGAGGCGAGCTGCCCGGAGCACCGCGGTAAGCGTACGGTCGACTGGCTCCTCGGCATGGTTGCGTTGCGCCGCGGTGATCTGGTCGCCGGGCACGACCACCTGGTGGTGGCCTTGCGGTCCCGGCTGCGGCACGGGTTCCGGGGGTCGGCGGCCGATGCGGTGGCCGCGCTCGCGGTCCGCTGCGCGATGGGTGGCGACCCCGCGACCGCCGCGGTGCTGTTCGGCGGGGCCGAGGCGGCGCGCGGGGCCCGGCGTACGGAGATGTTCGGGCTCTTCTGGTCGGCCCAGCAGCTGTCGTTGCGTTCGTCGCTGGGCGATGCCGCCTTCGACGCCGCGTACGCGGACGGGGTGGGTCTGGGTTTCGACCGGATCGTCGCCCTGGCGCTCGCCGTCGAGCACCCGGACCTCGAGGACGGCGCGGCCCGGTTCGCCCAGACCCTCCAGGGCAGCTAACTCTTTCGCATGAGGGAGGCAGCCCGGTCCAGGTCGGCCTGGCGCACGAACGACACCGAACCGAAGACCCGTACGGCCTGGTAGTAGGTCCAGGCCACGCTGTAGCAGGCGGCCCGCACGAGCGTGCTGTACGGGACGCAGACGCGCTTCATGTCGGCGTAGAAGGTGTCGTCGATGCGGGCCTTGTTCGCCGGGAACTGGCCCAGGTCCTTGTAGTTGCGGTAGCCGAAGTCGTGGTGCCAGCACGCGTTGGCGAAGTCGAAGCCGAGCGGCCGTTCCGGGCTGGCCGAGCAGTAGTCGGTCGACCAGTCGAAGCCGTAGCTCAGCCAGGGGTCGCGGTCGAGGCGGGCGGCGTTCCACTTGGCCGTGCTGGCCGCGCTGGGCTGGGTCCAGCTCGCCAGGACGGTGGCCTTGTCTCCGGTGGTGGCCCGGGCTATCCCGGCGGGGGCGAGCAGGGCCAGCGCCAGGGCGAGGACGAGAGCGATGCGTCGGGTCATCACAGCAGTTTTGGAACCGCGGCCGTACGCATACAACGTTGTCTATCCCACTTTGCCGAAGCGTGCCGAAGCTCTTAGTTGATGTTCCTTAACGATGATTAATGTGATGTCCTGGGTAGTCGCCCCGCCGCGATCGCTAAGGTGTCACCGTGCGGGGCATCACATGATCAATCTTCCCAGGGTCCGACAGGGACCCCTGCGTGCGCTGGGCATCCGGCTGGCGCTCGCGATCACGCTCGTCCTGGTCACCGTCACGATCATCTACCTCGATCGGGACGGCTACCGCGACGTCAACGAGGACGGGCTGACCCTGCTCGACTGCTTCTACTACGCGGTCGTGTCGCTCTCCACCACCGGCTACGGCGACATCACGCCGGTGACCCCGCACGCGCGCCTGATCAACGTCCTGTTCATCACTCCGGCCCGCGTGCTCTTCCTGATCATCCTGGTCGGCACGACCCTCGAGGTGCTGACCGACCAGTACCGCAACAGCCTGCGTGTCACGCGGTGGAGGCGAAAGTTGAAGGACCACGTCATCATCTGCGGCTACGGCACCAAGGGCCGGGCCGCGGTCGCCGCACTGCTCGAGACCGGCTACGACAAGTCACGGATCGTCCTGGTGGAGAACCGGCCCGACGGCGTACGCCAGGCCGCGGCGAACGGGCTGGCGGTGATCGAGGGCAACGCGACCCGCTCGGCCGTGCTGCTCGAGGCCGACGTCAAGAACTGCAAGGCCGTGATCATCGCGACCGACAGCGACGAGGCCTCGGTGCTGATCACGCTGACCGTCCGCCAGCTGACCGCCGGCCAAGTGCGGATCATCGCCTCGGTCCGTGAGCAGGAAAATGCCGCCCTGCTCAAGCAGAGCGGCGCCCACCACGTGATCGTCTCGTCGGCCACCGCGGGCCGCCTGCTGGGCCTCACGACCACCGCGCCGCCGCTGATCGACGTCGTGGAGGATCTGCTCACCCCCGGCCAGGGCATGGCGCTGGCGATGCGCAGCGCCGAGCGGGCCGAGGTGGGCCGCAACCCGCGCGAGCTGCCGACGCTGGCGGTCGCGCTGATCCGCCGGGGCAAGGTGCTGCCCCTCGGCGGCGGCCAGAAGATCACGATCGAGACCGGTGACCTGATCGTCTACATCCGCGACGATCGCAGCAGCGTCGACGTCGCGGTCTAGGACGGACCTACATGATGGTCCAGGTGTCGGTCTTGTTGAGCAGCGCGTCGAGCATCTGGTCGGGGGTGCCGTCGGCCTGCGCCCGGGCGTCGACCAGCTGCTTGGTGATCAGCTCGTCGTAGGACGGCCGCTGCACGTTGCGGAACACGCCGATCGGCGTGGTGCCCAGGTCGGAGCCGGAGAGCCGGGACAGGGCGAACGCGTACGCCGGGTCGTCAACCGTGGCGTCGTGCACGATGGCCTCGCCGCCCTCCTCGACCTTGAGCCCGAACGCGCCTGCCGGGTGCGTCACCGAGAACTGCTTCTCGGCGCCGAACGTGATCGGCTCGCCCTGCTCCAGGCGGATCAGGTGGTCGTCGCGGCTGCCCGCGTCCTTGATCAGCTCGAAGGCGCCGTCGTTGAAGATGTTGCAGTTCTGATAGATCTCGACGAACGCCGAACCCTGGTGCTCGGCCGCGGCGCGCAGCACCGACTGCAGGTGCTTGCGGTCCGAGTCGATCGTGCGGGCGACGAACGTGGCCTCGGCGCCGAGCGCGAGCGAGATCGGGTTGAACGGCGAGTCGGCCGAGCCGGCCGGAGTCGACTTGGTGATCTTGCCGATCTCGGAGGTCGGGGAATACTGCCCCTTGGTGAGTCCGTAGATCCGGTTGTTGAACAGCAGGATCTTGAGGTTGACGTTGCGGCGCAGCGCGTGGATCAGGTGGTTGCCGCCGATCGACAGCGCGTCGCCGTCGCCGGTCACGACCCACACCGACAGGTCGGGGCGCGACACCGACAGCCCGGTGGCGATGGCCGGGGCCCGGCCGTGGATCGAGTGCATCCCGTACGTGTTCATGTAGTACGGGAAGCGGGAGGAGCACCCGATGCCCGAGACGAAGACGATGTTCTCGCGCGGGATGCCCAGCTCGGGCATGAAGCCCTGCACGGCGGCCAGGATGGCGTAGTCACCGCAGCCCGGGCACCAGCGCACCTCCTGGTCGGACTTGAAGTCCTTGGCCGTCAGCTTGACCGGCGTCAGAGGAATAGTTGAGCTAGCCATTCTTGACCACGTCCTCGAGCATGTTCTCCAGCGTCGCGGCGGTGAAGGGCAGGCCGCTGACCTGGTTGAAGGGCACCGCGTCGATCAGGAACTTCGCGCGGATCACGTGGGCCAGCTGACCCAGGTTCATCTCCGGGATGACGACCTTGTCGTACGCCGCCAGCACCTCGCCCAGGTTGGCCGGCAGCGGCGCCAGGTGGCGCAGGTGGGCCTGGGCGATCGGCAGTCCGCGTTGCCGCAGTGCCCGGCACGCCGCGCCGATCGGGCCGTACGTCGAGCCCCAGCCCAGCACCAGCACGCGGGCGTTCTCGTCGGCGTCCTCGACCTCGATGTCGGGCACGTCGATGGCCTCGATGCGGGCGGCCCGGGTGCGCACCATGTGCTCGTGGTTGGCCGGGTCGTACGAGATGTCACCGGTCTTGTCGGCCTTCTCCAGCCCACCGATGCGGTGCTCGAGTCCGGGCGTGCCCGGGATCGCCCACGGCCGGGCCATCGTCTCGGGATCGCGCAGGTAAGGCAGGAAGCGCCCGTCCTCGCCGTTGGCCCCGGTGGTGAATTCGACCGAGATGTCCGGCAGTTCCTCGGAGGAGGGCAGCAGCCACGGCTCGGAGCCGTTGGCCACGTAGTTGTCCGAGAGCAGGATGACCGGAGTGCGGTATTTCAGGGCGATCCGGGCGGCCTCGATGGCCGCGTGGAAGCAGTCCGACGGCGACTTGGGCGCGATTACCGACAGGGGCGCCTCGCCGTGCCGGCCGAACAGCGCCATGTTGAGGTCGGCCTGCTCGGTCTTGGTCGGCATGCCGGTCGACGGCCCGGCCCGCTGCACGTCGACGATGATCAGCGGAAGCTCCAGCGCGATGGCCAGCGAGATCGTCTCGCCCTTGAGCGCCACACCCGGACCCGAGGTCGTGGTGACACCCAGAGCGCCCCCGTACGAGGCCCCGAGCGCGGCGCCGATGGCGGCGATCTCGTCCTCGGCCTGCATGGTGGTGATGCCGAACTTCTTGTGCTTGCTCAGCTCGTGCAGGATGTCGGACGCCGGGGTGATCGGATAGGCCCCGAGGAACAGCGGCAGCTTGGACCGCACGCTCGCCGCGACCAGGCCCAGCGCCAGCGCCTGGTTGCCGGTGATGTTGCGATAGGTGCCGGGCCGCATGCGCGCGGGCTTGACCTCGTAGCGGACGGCGAAGTCTTCCGTCGTCTCGCCGAAGTTCCAGCCGGCCTGGAAGGCGGCCTTGTTCGCCGCGACCAGGTCGGGACGCTTGGCGAACTTCGACTCCAGGAACCGCAGGGTCGACTCGAACGGCCGCGAATACATCCAGCTCAGCAGCCCGAGCGCGAACATGTTCTTGGCGCGCTCGGCGTCTTTCTTGGCCACGCCCAGCTCGGCCAGCGCGCCCACCGTCATCGAGGTCAGGGCGACCGGGTGCAGCACGTAGTCGCTGAGCGAGCCGTCCTCGAGCGGGCTCGCCGCGTAACCGACCTTGGCCAGGTTGCGCTTGGTGAACTCATCGGTGTTGACGATGATGTCGGCGCCCGACGGCAGGTCGGCCAGGTTGGCCTTGAGCGCGGCCGGGTTCATCGCGACCAGCACGTGCGGCGAGTCGCCGGGCGTGAGGATGTCGTAGTCGGCGAAGTGGACCTGGAAGCTCGACACGCCCGGCAGGGTGCCCGCGGGCGCCCGGATCTCGGCCGGGAAGTTCGGCAGCGTGGAGATGTCGTTGCCCAGCTGGGCGGTTTCCGAGGTGAATCGGTCACCGGTCAGCTGCATGCCGTCGCCCGAGTCGCCGGCGAACCGGATGACCACCCGGTCCAGCTGTTCGACTCGTTTCGCTCCAGCGGAAGCGGACACGTTCGCAACCTCCCAAGGGTGCCGGCCGGCGGGTTGAGCACGTCTGTGGGCCGGCCCGCGTTAGTCATCTCCAGCCTACGTCGCCGGTCCTTACCGGTCCGGCCCAGGCCGTGACCACAGTAGCCAGGTAAGGCTTCCCTGAACCACTGGAGTCCACTATCCGGCTACGCTGACGGATCGTGGACGGGTATCTGGGGTCGTACGCCACGCTCGGCCTGGTCGCGGCGGCGGGCGTGCTCGTCTTCGTGGGGGCTTTCGGGGCCAACAAGCTGCTCCGACCGGCTGACCCGGCCCGGCCGCCGGGCAAGTTCGTGGCCTACGAGAGCGGCATCGACCCGGTCGGCGGCGACTGGGCACAGGCTCAGATCCGCTACTACGTCTACGCGTACCTCTATGTGCTTTTCGCCGTGGAGGCCGTTTTTCTCTTTCCGTGGGCGGTCGTCTTCGACCGGCCGGGCTTCGGCTGGGCCACCGTGGCCGAGATGGGCGTCTTCGTGGCCGTCCTCGCCCTCGGCATCCTCTACGCCTGGCGTAAGAAGATCCTGACCTGGACTTAAGTCCCAGCCGCCGGGCGTGTCGGGGTGGCGGACTCGCCACGCGCTGTCCGACATGCCAACATCGTGCGCATGGGCCAGCTTCTCCTCTTCGTCGTCGTGGCACTGGTGGTCGCCGCGATCGTGTTCGGCGTGACCGTGATGATCGGTGGCGGCGACAACGCATTGACGCCCGTCGAGCCGGATGGCGCGGCCGTGCCGCTGCCGAGCGACCGGCCGCTGGGCGAGGAGGACGTGGTCCGCACGAAGTTCGACACGGCCTGGCGCGGCTACCGCATGTCCCAGGTCGACCAGGCCCTGCAACGCGCCGCGTACGACATCGGCTACAAGGGCGAGCTGATCAGTGTGCTCGAGGCCGAGGTCATCGCGCTGCGCGAGGGGCGTACGGCCGACGCCGACGTGCTCCGGCGCGCCCGTGAGGCGGCGATCGCCCCGTCCGAGGCCGCGGCGAAGGCGGCTCCGGCCCCCGACCTGGAAGTCTCGGTCAACCCGGCCCCCTCCTCGGCCCCCTCCTCGGCCCCCTCCTCGGCCCCCTCCTCGGCCCCCTCCTCGGCCCCCTCCTCGGCCCCCTCCTCGGCCCCCTCC
>NZ_JBVHFW010000005.1:329166-332509 GCF_055562135.1 Actinoplanes sp. NPDC021490 | reverse complement strand
TCCTCGGCCCCCTCCTCGGCCCCCTCCTCGGCCCCCTCCTCGGCCCCCTCCTCGGCCCCCTCCTCGGCCCCCTCCTCGGCCCCCTCCTCGGCCCCCGAGCCGCCGGCCGTGCCCGACGACGCCGCGGTGGCGGCCCGCACCGAGCCGGCCGAGACCAAGTGAGCGCGGCCGAACCCGTCGACGGGCTGGGTGACGCCGCCCGCCCCGGCTCCGGCGAGGTGACCGCCACGGTCATCGTCAACGCGCCCGCCCAGCGCGTCTTCGCGGCCTTCCTCAACTGGGAGAAGCAGTCCGACTGGATCCCGTTCACCAAGGTCCGGGTGGTCGAGGGTGACGGCGGCGAGGGCAGCCTGGTCGAGGCGGTCACCGCGCTCGGCCCGGCGGCGCTGCGCGACGAGCTGCGGGTGGTCAAGGTCAATCCGCCGTACGAGGTCCGGGTCGTGCACTGCGGCAAGGTGCTGCGCGGGCCCGGCTCGATGCGCTGCACGGCCATGTCCGGCGACCGCACCCAGGTCGTGCTGCACGAGTGGTTCCACCTGCCGGTCGGCCCGATCGGCAAGCTGGCCTGGCCGGTGCTCTGGCCGGGGTCCAAGCTGGGCTTCACCGGCGCGCTCAAGAAGTTCGGCCGGCTGATTGAGCAGGGCAAACTGCCCTGACCGCTTTTTGTCGTACGGCGGCTCTACGGTGTTCGCCATGACAGACACCTCGGCGTTCGGGGCCCCGCAGCCCGGTGTGGCCCCGGCCGGCCTGCTCGAGGCGGGCCTCGTGATCGGCGACGACGGCCGGGCCCGCTGCTTCTGGGGTGGCAGCACCCCCGACTACGTGCCCTATCACGACGCCGAGTGGGGCCAGGTCGTGCGCGGCGACGACGCCCTCTTCGAGCGGATGACCCTCGAGGCCTTCCAGTCCGGCCTGTCCTGGATCACGATCCTGCGCAAACGGCCGGCCTTCCGGGCCGCGTTCGCCGGCTTCTCGATCGAAAAGGTCGCCGCCTTCTCCGACGCCGACGCCGCCCGCCTGATGGCCGACACCGGCATCGTCCGCAACCGCATGAAGATCGACGCCGCGCTGACCAACGCGCGGGTGGCCGCCGACCTGCCCGACGGCCTCGACGCCCTGCTCTGGTCCTACGCGCCGGAGCGCCGCCCGCCCCGCCCGGCGACCCGGGCCGACGTGCCGGCCACGACGCCCGAGTCCAAGGCGATGGCCAAGGATCTCAAGAAGCGCGGCTTCCGGTTCGTCGGCCCGACCACGGCTTATGCGTTGATGCAGGCGACGGGCATGGTCGATGACCATCTGGCCGGCTGCTGGGTCCCGCCGATCGATGCCGTCCCCGCCACGTGATGAGATGGACCGTATGGCTCAGTGGGCGGTGATCATTCCGGCGGAGAGGTGGGCGACCGAGCGGCTGTTCCACCACGACACGGTGACGGTGTCGGGTGGCGCGGGTCCGGTCGGCCCCGACGACGAGGTGCTGCTGGTCGCGGACGGTGACGTGGTGGCGCTGACGCAGGCGGTGGGCCACGGCGACGAGCTGGTCCTGGCCTACGTGCGGCGCGCTTTCGACGCGCCGGTGCCCGCGGCCGAGCTGGGCCTCGACGACGATGTCCGGATCGCCCCGGTCGATCCCGAGCTGTTCCGCCGGCTGGCCGCCGCGGTCGGCCGGGTCGCGCCCGCCGGTGACAAGAAGACCTGGCTGGTCAGCGTCGCGCTGCCGATCGAGGCGGTCACACCGGCCGAGGCGGTGCGGCAGTTCTGGTCGCACGTGCTCGAGCTGGGCCCGGTCGAGCTGCCGACCTACGTCTGGCCCTCCGGCGACGAGCTCGCCATGCAGGCCTTCGTGCTCGGCGAGGAAGCCAACCAGGACCCCGAAGAGGAAGACGAAGACGAGGACTAGCTGACTCGTCCGATGCCGGCGGTATGACGGTTTTGGGATCGTCACATACATAGATGTCAATGCCTACGCTCCTTCCCAATCGCGTCCTACCGGGCGCGCTCGTGGTGGGGAGGACCGAATGGTCAAGTGGCGGATTCTCGTGAGCACGGCGGTGGCTGCGCTCACGGTGGCGGCGTGGGGCACGACCGCCGAGGCGGCGCCGACCGCGCCGCCCGGCGACGGGGTCGCCAGCCCATCGGTGGTCGGCGGCAGCCGGGCCACGCAGGGTGAGTTCCCGTGGATGGTCCGTCTGTCGATGGGCTGCGGCGGCGCGCTTTACAGCCCAAGCCTGGTGCTCACGGCCGCGCACTGCGTGAGCCGCACCGGCGCCAACACCTCGATCACGGCCACGCTCGGCAACGTCGACCTGCAGGCGAGCAGCCGGATCACCCGCACTTCGAACTACGTCTACCGCGCGCCCGGCTACAACGGCAACGGCGACGACTGGGCTTTCATCCGCCTGTCCAGCCCCGTGACGACGTTGGCCACCCTGCCGATCGCCACGACGACGGCGTACGACTCGGGCACTTTCACGATCGCCGGTTGGGGCGCCAACCGTGAGGGCGGCGCCCAGCAGCGCTACCAGCTGAAGGCCACGGTCCCGTTCGTCAGCGACACCACTTGCAACTCTTCCTCGATGTACCGAGGCCAGGTAATCGCAGCCGAGGAAATCTGTGCCGGCTACGCCGCCGGCGGCGTAGACACGTGCCAGGGCGACTCGGGCGGCCCCATGTTCCGCCGCGACGCTTCCAACGCCTGGATCCAGGTAGGCATCGTCAGCTGGGGCGACGGTTGCGCCCGCCCCAACAAGCCAGGCGTCTACACCCAGGTCAGCTACTTCTCCTCAGCAATCCGCACAGCAGCCACAACCCTAGGAAGCTAACCCCCGCCCTCACCCCGCGGCCCCCGCCCAGCCCCTGCGCCGGGGCCGCTGGGCTGGGGGCTTGGGGCGCTGCGCTGGCGGGTTGGGCTTGGGCTTGGGCCGCTGCGCTGGCGGGCTGGCTTGGGGCTGTTGGGGCTTGGAGCGTTGGGCTGGGCCGCTGCGCTGGCGGGCTGGCGCTTGGGGCGCTGGGCCTGGGACGTTGGGCTGGCGGGCTGCGCTGGGCTGGGAGCGCTGCACGACAGCGTTCCCGCTACGGATCGCTCACGGCATTCCGTCGCCCTAGCGGGGTTAACCGCAACCAAAGTCGAATTTCGCCCGTCGATGAGTTGGGCGCCAAAAATGGTTAGCGAAGCGAGGCCATTTTTGGTGCCCAACTCATCGGCCTCCCGGGGCGAAATTCTCGGAGTCGCGGAGCGGCGACAATTAGGCTCAGCCGACCAAACCAAATTTGCAAACCCCGTACACCCGTGACAATCACGGTGAGCGCGCCCCCGTCAGCTCACTACAACCCCGTGGACTCGCGC
>NZ_JBVHFW010000005.1:0-329067 GCF_055562135.1 Actinoplanes sp. NPDC021490 | reverse complement strand
CCTATAGGGCTGAGCGCGTCCTCGTCAGCCTTACGGCAGTCGCGTGGACCCGTGCCAATCACGGTGAGCGCGCCCCCGTCAGCTCACTACAACCCCGTGGACTCGCGCCTATAGGGCTGAGCGCGTCCTCGTCAGCCTTACGGCAGTCGCGTGGACCCGTGCCAATCACGGTGAGCGCGCCCCCGTCAGCTCACTACAACCCCCGTGGACCCGCGCCAATCGGGCTGAGCGCGCCCGCGTCAGCCTTACGGCAGTCGCGTGGACCCGCGCCTATCAGGTCGAGCGCGCTCCCTCAGCCATACAGCACTCGCGTGAACCCGTGCCGATCAAGCTAAGCGCCCCACTACCGACCCTCAAACACCGGCTTCCGCTTATTAACAAAAGCATCCACAGCGCCCCGATGATCAGCAGTCCCCCCGCAAATGGCCTGAGCCTGAGCCTCAGCGGCCAAAGCATCAGACAAAGTCCCAGCATCCCCAATAGAGAGTTCCCGCTTAATAGCCCCATAAGCGACGGTAGGCCCAGCAGCAAGCCGCTCCGCCATTTCCTGAGCGACCGGCAACACGCTCTCGTCATCCTCCGCCAGGGTCGACAGCAGACCAATCTCATAGGCCCTCTGCGCCCGCACAGGCTCGGCCAGCAGCAGCAACTCGACCGCACGGGCATGCCCCACGATCCGCGGCAGCGACCAGGAAATGCCGCTGTCCCCGGCCAGTCCCACGTTGGCGAACGCCATCAGAAAGCTGGTCTTGGGCCCACCGATCCGGAAGTCGGCCAGCAGCGCGAAGGACGCCCCCGCCCCGGCCGCCATGCCCCGCACCGCGGCCACCACGGGCTTGGGCATGCTGGCCAGTCGCTGGGCGATCGGGTTGTAGTGGACCCGTACGGTGTCGAGGTCGGTGTGCCCGGTTTCGAGCTGGGCCGCGTGCTCGCGCAGGTCTTGACCGACGCAGAAGGCCGTGCCCGCCCCGGCCAGCACGATCGCCCGGCACGACTTGTCGCTCTCGAGCGAGGCCAGCGTGTCGCGCAGGGCCTCTTTGAGGTCGACGGTCAGGGCGTTCATCGCTTCGGGCCGGTTGAGCGTCAGCGTGACAACCGCGCCGGTGCGGTCGACGAGGAGGGGCTCGGTCACGGGCGACGGCTGGGGCGGCTGGACGGCTGTCATGGCTCTGAGAATCCCACACGTCCGCGAGTCACGGACTGCAGGCACCGTTCCACGTAACGGTCCGCGGCGGGCCGTAAACGGGTGGCGTGGCGGTCGAAGAAGCCGGCCGCGCTCGCCCCGGGCCAGCGCGGCGGCAGGAGGGTGGCGGGCAGCTGCGGGTCGCGGAACAGGAACGAGCGCCACGCGTGGACCAGGTGGAAGCGGGCCGCGTACGCCTCTTCGTCGCTGCTGCGGGTGTTCACCGATGTGACCACCGGCCGCAGGTCGGCGACGAAGTCCTCGTACGACCGGGCCAGTTCGGGCAGGTTCCAGGCTTTCCCGACCACTTCGGCGGCGCCCGGCGACCCGGCCGCGTGGCTCGCGCTGAACCGTTCGTAGCCCACTCCGGCTTCGCGCAGCACGGCGTCCGCTTCTTCGGCCGGCCTCGGGGCGACCCACGCGTTGTCGCCGAGCGCGCCGTAGCCCAGGAACGCCAGCCGGCCCGCTTCGCGCTTGCCGAGCGGGCCGTTCAGCAGGACCAGATCGAACTTTCCGTCCCAGCTGACCCGGCCGGTGCGGTAGATCCGGGCCGAGGCCTCGTCGAGTCGGCGTGCGGCCTTGGGGGTCAGTAGATAGCCCGGTCCGGACACCAGGCGGAGGGGGTGGAGCCATCCCTGTCGCACCATGCGGGACACCGCCGTACGCACCGCGGGCGGGGCTATGCCGAGCGGCGCAAGCAGTCTGACCAGGGCCGCGACGGGTGCGCGCCCGCCTCTCGGCCGGAGGTAGTCGCCGTACAGGTCGAAGAGTGCCGACCGCGCCTGCATGACCGCACATTGTGACAGCCCGAAAGGCGATATGCTAGACGCTGTCACATCCGCCCGGGCTGGGTTTGGGTTCGCCGGTGTTCATCAGGGAAAATGTTTGATCGGCACGGTGGGCCGGGTCGCGTCAGCACGCGCGATGGCCCTCGGCCGCCGGTCGGAAACGATGCACGGGCGCCGTGTGGGGCTGAGCACACGGCGTAAGAAGTGGCTGTGGGGTAACCCACCGACACCCTGATGTAGGTCTGAGGGGAGACAAGATGGCGGCGATGAAGCCGCGGACGGGCGATGGTCCGCTGGAGGTCACCAAGGAGGGTCGGGGCATTGTCATGCGTGTCCCGCTGGAAGGTGGTGGCCGTCTCGTCGTTGAGATGACTCCGGACGAGGCCAGCGCGCTGGGTGACGCGTTGAAGTCGATCGCCGGCTGACGTTTCACGCGAGCCCGCCGGTACGGTACCGCCCGGACCGGCGGGCTTTCCACGTCTTCGAGAAAGGTCACGCTCTCGTGTATTCGATTCGGTTGACCGGCCACCTCGACGACTCCCTGACCCGTGTCGTGCCGATCGGTGCGCCGGGTCCACTGTCGCACCCCGATGGCGCCCTGGGTGCCGAGATCGCCGCCTTGGCCGAGACGGACCAGGCGGCCGGCACCGTCCAGACTTTTCCGCGCCCGTTGCGCAGCCCGGCCAAGGTGCTCCTGGTGCATGTCGGTGCGGGTGACGAGGCGGGCTGGCGAGCCGCCGGAGCGGCTGCGGCGCGAACCTTGGCCGACGACGAGCCGGCCCAGTTCGACCTCGGCGCGGCGGCGTCGGCCGCCTCGGTGCGCGGCGTGGCCGAGGGGCTCTGGCTCGGCGGCTACCGCTATCGCGACGGCCGGGAGGAACCGCGTACGGCCGAGGTCGGCCTGGTCACGAGCGACCCGGAGGCGTACGGGGAAAGCCTGTCCCGGGCCCGGGTGGCGGCTCGTGGCACGTGGCTGGCCCGCGACCTCACCAACACGCCGCCCTCGCTCAAGAACCCGGACTGGATCGCCGAGGAGATCAGCGGCGCCGCGGCCAAGCGTCCCGGCCTGGCCGTCCGTGTCCGCGCGGGCGACGAGCTGGCCCGGTTCGGCGGCCTGCGGGCGGTCGGCGGCGGCTCCCGGTTCAAGCCCTGCCTGGTCGAGATGGTCTGGGATCCGCCCGGCGCGACCACCCACGTGGTGCTGGTCGGCAAGGGCATCACGTTCGACAGCGGCGGCATCTCGATCAAGACGCGCGACGGCATGAAGCTGATGAAGAACGACATGGCCGGCGCGGCCGCGGTGGCCGCGGCCACGCTCGCCGCGGCCGACCTGGGCCTGCCGGTCCGCATCACCACCCTGCTGCCGCTGGCTGAGAACGCCGTCAGCGGCTCCGCATACCGGCCCGGCGACGTGATCACCCACTACGACGGCACGACCAGCGAGTCGACCAACTCGGACGCCGAGGGCCGTCTCGTGCTGGCCGACGCGCTCGCCTACGCCGCCGCCGAGCTCGAGCCGGACGTGCTGATCGACCTGGCCACCCTGACCGGCGCGGCCAAGGTCGCCCTGGGCCCGAGCATCGCCCCGCTCTACGGCGACGGTGACGAGCTCACCGCGGCGCTGCTGGCCGCCGGCGAGGCGGCGGGCGAGAAGATGTGGCGGATGCCGTTGCACGGCGACTACCGCGAGCTGCTGCGCAGCGACGTCGCCGACCGGCACAGCTCGCCGATGCACGGCGGGGGCATGGCGGCGCTGTTCCTGCGCGATTTCGCGGGCCCGCACCATGAGCGCTGGGCCCACATCGACATGGCCGCGACCTGCTGGGCCGAGACGACCGAGCTCGAGCTGACCCGGGGTGCGACCGGCTGGGGCGTACGGACGCTGTTGCGCTATCTGGACGCGCTCAGCGCTTAACTCCGGACGGGATCAGCGCTTGACGGCGGCGAGCAGGCCCGCCCCCGACGGCACGATCGCCGGGATCCAGTCCTCCGACTCGCGCACGGCCCGTACGGTCTCGCGGACGGTCAGCGTGTCGACGTCGCGGGCGGACGGGTCGCTGATCCGCCCGCCGGCCATCGCGCCGTTGACCAGCAGCACGCCGCCCGGGCGCAGCAACCGCAGCGCGGCCTCGGCGCACGCCCCGAACTCGGTCACGTCGGCGTCGACGAAGACCAGGTCGTACGCGCCGTCGGCCAGCCGGGGCAGCACGTCCAGGGCGCGGCCGGTGATGATCCGGGTGCGGGACGCGGCGAAGCCGGCCTCGACGAAGATGCGCCGGGCGACCCGCTGGTGCTCGTTCTCGACGTCGATCGTGGTCAGCACGCCGTCGGCCCGCATGCCGCGCAGCAGCCACACCCCGCTCACCCCGGCGCCCGTGCCGATCTCGACGACCGCCTTGGCGCTGCCGGCCGCGGCGAGCAGCCGCAGCATCGACCCGGCGGCCGGGCTGACGCTGTCGAGACCGAGCTCGTGCGCGAGGCTGCGCGCGGTCTGCAGGACGACGTCCTCGTCGGCGTACGCCTCGGCGAACTGCATGGCCTGGCTCGTCGACGGGCCGATCGGACGGGCTGACGGGACGATGACGACCTCCGGGGGCGTTTGCGGACGCGTGTGGATTCAGCCGCGCACATCGGATAAGAGAGTAGAGGGAAGTGCGGGAGGGATGCATCGGGCCGTCGATGCATAAACGGGCCGGGGCAGGGCGCGATCCGGGATCCGTGTCATTCTGGAGTGGGATCCGGGAGGAACTGAGTGGAGGCACCGACGTGACCGACGGCTGGAACGCGCGTCCTCTTCCGCCGCCCGCCAACGGTCAACCCCTGCCACCAGCGGGAGGCCCGGCTCAGCCGGGGTCGCCGTGGTGGTCCGACGCGCTCGCCGACCCGTGGCGCGACCCTTATGCGCCGACCGCCGTCGTGCTGCCGCCGGGCACCCCGTCCGCGCCGCCGCCGGAGGTCGTTCCCGATCCCGACGCGCCCCGCCGGTCGTACACGCCGGTTCTCTTGATCTGCCTGGTCACGGCCCTGTTGGCCGGTGGCCTGGGCGGCACGCTGGGCTATGTTTTCGCGGTCAAGAGCGGCTACGGCAACGGTGGTGGGGGCAGCTCGCTGGGCGCCACCACCGAGGATCCGCCGGCCGCCGCCAACCGGGCTCCCGACTCGCTCGCCGGCATCGCCGCCAAGGTCCTGCCGAGCGTGGTGACCGTGCGGGTCACCGGCGCCATCGGCTCCGGCTTCGTGGTCTCGGCCGACGGTTACGTGATCACCAACGACCACGTCGTGGAGGACGCCGACGACACCATGTCGGTGGCCTTCAGCGACGGCTCCACCGCCCGCGCCGAGCTGGTCGGGCGCGACCCGCAGTCCGACGTCGCTGTGATCAAGGTCGCCAAGAGCGGTCTGACCCCGGTCGCGATCGGCAATTCGAACGCGATCGCCGTCGGTGACCCGGTGCTTGCTTTCGGCTCACCGCTGGCCCTGCGCAACACGGTGACGTACGGAATCGTCAGCGCGGTCGACCGCACCATCGAGGCCGGCGATTCCGGCACGACCCGGTACTACGCGGCCATTCAGACGGACGCCGCGGTCAACCAGGGCAACTCCGGTGGCCCGCTGGTCAACGCGGCCGGTCAGGTCATCGGGGTCAACTCGGTGATCCGCTCGGTCGGCGGCAACGAGACCGAGGCCGGCAACATCGGCCTGGCCTTCGCGATCCCGATCAAGCAGGCCGAGCGGGTGGCCGAGGACATCATCGATTTCGGCAAGGCCCGGCGTACGGTGATCGGCGCCGAGGTCGTGACCGGCGGCAACAGCACGTCGGGGGCCCGGCTGCGCTCGGTCGAGCCGACCGGCCCGGCCGCCGCCGCGGGGATGAAGTCCGGCGACGTGGTCACCAAGCTCGACGGGCATGTCCTCGAGGAGGGCACCGACCTGATCGCCCTGGTCCGCAAATACGATCCGGGTACGACCGTGTCGGTGGAGTACCGTCGCGGAACGAAGACGCAGACAGGATCGGTGACGTTGGTCGCCGACTCCAACTGATCGCCGTCCGGACTGCCAAGTGTCATCTCGCGTGCGTAGGCTTGGCGCCGGACCTGGGGAGGCCACATGTTCGAGAACCTGAACTGGTGGGAGATCGGCGCGCTGCTCATGCTCGCGCTGCTCATCTTCGGCGAGCGCCTTCCCAAGGTCATCGGCGACGGTCTGCGCATGCTGCGGGGCCTGCGGGCCATGGCGCAGAACGCGACCACCGACCTCAACCGCGAGCTCGGCACCGACCTTCAGCTGCAGGATCTGCACCCCAAGGCGTTCATCCGCAAGCATCTGATCAGCGAGGAGGACGAGGCGGCGATCCGTAAGCCGCTGCAGGGCCTTCTCGATGACGTCAAGCAGGATCTGAACGGCGTGAAGACCGACCTGACCGAGGTCGCCGCGGCCGCCGACATCAAGAACCGCACGGTGTCGGACGCGCCCGCTTCCGCGCCGGCCACACCGGCGCGGAGATTCGACCTCGACGCGACCTGAGCCCGAAGGGCACAGCGCCGCGCCCGAAAGGCACAGCGCCGCGCCCGAAGGCACAGCGCCGCGCCCGGCGGCTCAGCGCCGCGTGTTGACCATCAGGCCGAGCGGCTTGCCGACCAGCGACTCGCGGCGCACGGCCAGCTTGTCGGCCACCGCGTCGAGCGCTTTCGCGGCCGGCGCGTCCGGAGCGGCCAGCACGATCGGGTCGCCGGCGTCGCCTGCCTCACGCACCCGGGTGTCGAGCGGGATCTGACCCAGCAGCGGCACCGAGGCGCCCACCGTCGTGGTCAGCGAGTCGGCCACCGCCTGCCCGCCGCCCGCGCCGAAGACCTCCATGCGCGAGCCGTCCGGCAGTTCCAGCCACGACATGTTCTCGACCACGCCGACCAGGCGCTGATGGGTCTGCAGGGCGATCGCGCCGGCCCGCTCGGCCACCTCGGCCGCGGCGGTCTGCGGCGTGGTGACGACCAGGATCTCGGCGTTGGGCAGCAGCTGGGCCAGCGAGATGGCCACGTCGCCGGTGCCCGGGGGCAGGTCGAGCAGCAGCACGTCGAGGTCGCCCCAGTAGACGTCGGCCAGGAACTGCTGCAGCGCGCGGTGCAGCATCGGGCCGCGCCACACCACAGCCGCGTTGCCGGCCGTGAACATGCCGATCGAGATGACCTTCACGCCGTGCGACTGCGGCGGCATGATCATGTCTTCGACCCGGGTCGGGCGGCCCTCCACACCCAGCATGCGGGGCACCGAGTGGCCGTAGATGTCCGCGTCGATCACGCCGACCGAGAGCCCGCGCTTGGCCAGCGCCGCGGCCAGGTTGACGGTCACGCTGGACTTGCCGACGCCGCCCTTGCCGCTGGCCACCGCGTAGACCCGCGTGCGCGAGCCGGGCTGGGCGAACGGGATGACCGGTTCCTCGGTCGCGCCTCCCCCGCGCAGGGTCTGCTGCAGGGACTTGCGCTGCTCCTCGCTCATCACACCGAAGTCGATGCTCACCGACGTGATGCCGGGGATCTTGGTGAGGGCGGCGGTGATGTCGGAGTTGAGCTTGTCGCGCAGCGGGCAGCCGGCCACGGTCAGCAGAAGCTCGACCACAACCGAGCTGCCGGCGACGGTGAAGCCCTTGACCATGCCGAGGTCGGTGATCGGGCGGCGGATCTCGGGGTCGTCGACGGTCGCCAGCGCGGCCTGGATCGCGTCCTCGATGGTGGAGGCGGGAGCGGACATGATGCCCATGCTACGTCGGGCCTATCGGCGTTCCTCGTCCCAGTCCTTGCGATCCTCCTCCCAGTCCGACCGGGCCCTCTTCTCCCGCCGGTGGGCCGCTTCGTCCAGCTCGTCGGCCAGCCGGGCCAGCTCGGAACGCAGGAAGTCACGGGTCGCGACCTCACCCATGGCGATCCGCAGCGACGCGATCTCGCGGGTCAGATATTCGGTGTCCGCCTTCTGCATCGCGGCCCGCCGGCGGTCCTCCTCCATGGCCAGGCGGTCACGGTCGGTCTGGCGGTTCTGCGCGAGCAGGATCAGCGGCGCCGCGTACGACGCCTGCAGCGACAGGATCAGCGTCAGGAACGTGAAGGTGTACGGGTCGAAGCGCATGTCGGCCGGCGCCAGCGTGTTCCAGGCGAACCAGGCCGCGATCACCAGCGTCATCCAGACGATGAACCGGGCCGTTCCCATGTAGCGGGCGATGCTCTCGGACCAGCGGCCGAACGACTCCGGGTCGAAGCGCGGCAGCCGCACCCGGCCCGGCTCGACCGGCTGGTCCAGGCGGTCCGGGCGGTCGCGGCGGGGCTCGGTCACAGGGTGACCTCGTCCTGGTCGGCCTCGTAGAGGTCGCGGTCGCGCCAGTCACGGGGCAGGGAGTGGTCGAGCACGTCGTCGACGGTCACCGCGCCGACCAGGCGGCGGGTCGAGTCGATCACCGGCATCGCCACCAGGTCGTACGTGGCCATCCGCTTGATGATTTCGGCGAGCGTGGTCTCGGGGCGCAACGGCTCGAGGTCGTTGTCGATGATGCCGCCGAGGATCGACGCGGGCGGTTCGCGCAGCAGCCGCTGAAAATGCACCATGCCCAGGTATTTCCCGGTGGGCGTGGCCGAGGGGGCCCGGGCCACGAACACCTGCGCGGCGACCACCGGCGACAACTCCGGCTCTCGGATGCGGGCCAGCGCCTCGGCCACCGTCGCGTCGGGCGTCATAATCACCGGTTCCGAGGTCATCACGCTGCCCGCCGTGCCCGGGCGGTAGTCGAGCAGCTGCCGGACCGGGGCGGCCTCCTCGGGCTCCATCAGGTCGAGCAGCACGGTCTGCTCGGCCTTGGGCAGCTCGCCGAGCAGGTCGGCCGCGTCGTCGGGATCCATCCGCTCGAGCACGTCGGCGGCGCGTTCCCGATCGAGGCGTACGAGGATCTCGACCTGGTCGTGCTCGGGAAGCTCTTCGAGCACGTCGGCCAGCGTGCGGTCGCTCAGCGCGGCGGCCACCTCGTTGCGCCGGGCGTCGGGCAGATCCTGCAGGGCGTTGGCCATGTCGGCCGGCTTCATCTGCTCGAGCAGGGCCAGCAGGTTCGACGTGCCCTGGGTGTCGGTCGGGCCGACCAGGCCGCGAACCCGGTCGTACTCGGCCTGGAAGACGTGCCCGCGGCGGGCCAGCCGGCCGGTGTGCTCGCGCACGGCGACCCGGGTGACCAGCCATTCGTTGTTGCGATTGAGATCCATGCCGATGTCGACCACGGTGCCCGGGTTGCCCGGCCCGTCGCCGTCGTCGGGCGTGACGGTCACCCGCCGGTCGAGCAGATCCTCGACCAGCAGCAGCTCGTTGGGCCGCTTCTCGAACCGGCGTAGGTTGAGCGAGCCGCTGGCCAGCACGACGCTTTCGGCGTCCATCGACGTCACCCGCCCGAGTGGCAGGAAGATGCGCCGGCGCAGCGCCATCTCGGCCACCAGCCCGACCACCTGCGGAGGCCGGTTCGTGGTGCGCAGCCGCACGACGGCGTCGCGGACCCGCCCGACCCGGTCCCCGTTGGGGTCGAACACGGGCAGCCCGGCGAGCCGGGCCAGATAAACCCTCGTCCCCATGGTCACGGCTCCAGCCTAGGTTAGGGTCCGGACATGTCAGGAGTGGCGTACGAGATCGTCGACGTATTCACAGATCGGCCGTTCGCCGGGAATCCGCTCGCCGTGGTCTACGACGCCACCGAGCTGGGCACCGATCAGATGCATACCCTCGCGCGCGAGTTCAACCTGGCCGAGACCGTTTTCGTGCTGCCACCGGTCGATCCCTCCGCGACCTATCGGGCCCGCATCTTCACGCCCGAGGGCGAGTTGCCGTTCGCCGGTCACCCCACTGTCGGCGCCGCGGTCACCTCGATGCGGCGCGGCCTGTTTTCACCGGGTCAGGTGGTGCAGGAGTGCGGCGCGGGCCTGCTTCCGATCACGGTCACGCCGACCGGTTCGGCCACGGTCACCGGCGGTCCGCCCCGGCTGGGCCCGCCGCTCGACGCCCCGGCCCTGCTGGCCATCGCCGGCCTTCAACCCGAGGATTTCGCGGGTGCGCCTCCGCGGTCGGCCGGCTGCGGTCTCGACTGGACATTCCTTCCCGTACGCCGGTCCGCGCTCGCCGGCATCGAGATCGACACTCCGGCGGCCCGGCGCGCCGGTCTGACCGAGCTGTCGGTGTTCGCCTGGTCGGAGCCGGCCTCCGAGGCGCACGCCCGGGTCTTCTGCCCCGGGGCGGCCGTCCCCGAGGACCCGGCCACCGGTTCGGCCGCGCTCGGCCTGGGCGTGTGGCTGGTCGCCGCGGGCTGGCTGCCCGCCGACGGCACCGCGACCTACCGCGTGCACCAGGGTCTGGAAATGAAGCGTCCGTCCCGGTTGGACTGCACGGTCACCGCCTCCCGGGGCGTCGCCACGCAGGCCACCGTCACCGGCCACGTCGTCCCGATCGCCCGCGGCGAGATCATCGTGCCGCCGTTCATCGGCTGACGAGCCGCGGCGCACCCGGCCGGCGTCAGGCCGCGGCGCACCCGGCCGGTGTCAGGCCGCCCGGGTCAGCGCCGCTTCACCCGGTGCAGGCGGAACGGGCGCGGTGTCTCGACGCGGGCCGGAGTATCCCGGGGCTCGGCCGCGCCCGACCCGGCCGGCAGGTTCGGACGCTCGGCCACCGGCGGCTCGGCCACCGGCGTCAGCCGCACGACCGCGCAGCCGGTCGAGGCCCAGCGGGCCACCAGATCGTCGGCCGTGCCCGAGGCGTTCAGGCGCTTGGCCGCCAGCTGCGGGGCGACCTCGGTCCACTCGTCGCTGCCCGGGGGCAGCCGGGACACGGCCGCCTCGGTGATCACGATGAGGCCGCCGTTGTCGCCGCGCAGCCGTACGGTGGCCCGGGTGGCCTCGGCCAGACCCGGCGCGAACTGCTCACCCGGGCCGCTGACCACGATCAGCGTGCCGTCGAGCGGCATCACCCACAGGGCCAGGGCCGGGCCGTCGCCGACCGAGATCCAGGCCAGCGCGGCCTTCTTGAGCGCCTCTTCGAGCACCGCGGAAGTCACCGCGTCATCCTATGCGGCCGCACCCGTACGGCTCGCGATGCGCGCGTGATCGACCAGCCCGACGACCTCGGTCAGCGACCGGACCGTACGGCCGGCGAAGTTGATGTCGGCGTCGAAGACCAGATGGTTGGCCAGGTCGGGGGCGGCCAGGCGAACCGGGGTCATGCCTACGGCGGCGGCCCCGGTCAGCTCGTGACTGCCGCCGTCACCCACGTAGAGGCACTCGTCGGGGGCCACGTCGAGCCGCTCGCAGGCGGCCAGATAGATGCGGGGGTCGGGCTTGCAGACGCCCTCGCGTACGGAATAGATCGTCGCGTCGAGCAGGGGAGCGACCGGCAGGCCGGGCAGGAACGCCGGCAGCTCGTGCGTGCAGTCGCTGATCAGGGCCGTGGACAGACCCCGTCGCTTGATCGCCGCGAGCACGCTGACCGCGTCGGCGCGCAGCCGGGTGTCGGCCTTGAGCGCGTCGACCCGCGCCGGCACGCCCGCGCGCACCTGTTCCGAACGGGGGTGACCACCGGCCTGCTCGATCACCCACCGTAGGGTGGCCTCGGCGGACCCGTAGCGCCCCCGGGCGCGGGCTCGGAACGTGCGGTCCAGCACCCCGCGGACCGTCTCGGGATCGACACCCAGCGATCGAGCGATCTCGGCGTGCTGGGGTCCCCGTTGGACGGATCGGGTGAGGGTGCCGAAAAAGTCGAACACGACCGCACGGTATGCGGGCATGGCGAAACGCCTCCAGAAGCATCGAGGGGGATGGAAGGGCGGAAAACCTCGGTGACTGTAACGACAGCATCACTTTCCGTTCAATAGGGGTTCGCAAACTGTGGCGTACCAGTCCGCAAGAAGCGACGGCCGGGGATGAATGAGCGCTCATCGCGCCATCCCGCCGGTCTGACGACAGTTCTGGCGCTCACCGTCGCGGTGCTGGCCGTCTCGTCCTCGGCGCCGCTGATCGCCTTCGCGGCCGCTCCGGCCCTGGCCATCGCGTTCTGGCGTAACGCGCTGGCCA
Organism: Actinoplanes sp. NPDC021490; assembly: GCF_055562135.1. NCBI lineage: Bacteria > Bacillati > Actinomycetota > Actinomycetes > Micromonosporales > Micromonosporaceae > Actinoplanes > Actinoplanes sp. NPDC021490. Next base: position 317,020 of record NZ_JBVHFW010000005.1, on the reverse strand, counting down.
CCGTCGTGCTGACCCCGATCACGTACGGGCCCCGGCGCTCCGAGATTCTCGGTTCGTCCAGCCGGACGAGGTTGTTCGCCGTGCTCGCCGGTCTCGCGCTCGCCGCCCACTTCGCCACCTGGATGCCCAGCGTCCAGCTCGGTTCGGTAGCCACGGCGGCCGCACTGGTCGCGACCCAGCCGGTCTGGCAGGGCTTGATCGCCGCCGCCCAGGGCCGCCGCCCCTCACTGTCCGGCTGGATCGGCATCGGACTGGCCGTGGCCGGCGCCGCCTGGGCCACGGGAGCCGACATCGGCGTCTCCGGCCAGGCCGTGCTGGCCGACGTGCTGGCCCTGCTGGGCGGCGTGTTCGCCGCGGTGTACACCGCCCTCGGCGAGCGGGCCCGCACCGAGCTGAGCACGACCACGTACACCTGGATCTGCTACGGCACCTGCGCCGTCGTCCTGGTCGTGGTCTGTCTGATCGCCGGGCTTCCGCTGGCCGGCTACAACCACCGCACCTGGCTGGCCATCCTGGGCCTCGTCGCGGGGGCGCAGCTGCTGGGCCATTCGATGTTCAACTACGCCCTCGAGCGCACGTCGGCCACCACCGTCAGCGTGCTGGCCCTCCTGGAGGTTCCCGGCGCGGCGCTGCTGGCCTGGTGGTGGCTGGATCAGGTGCCGCGCACCGCCGCTCTGCCCGGGATCGCCCTGCTGATGTCCGGCGTCGCCGTGTTCGTCCTGGGCGCGGCCCGAGCCTTCCGCGTGCCGGTCGATCCCACGCTCACGGACTGAGGCAGACCTCTCGCCGCCGGGCGATTTGCGGCTTTAGTTCGTTGAGCCTGGCGGGCGCTCGCCTGGCGGCCTGCGCCGGGGCGCGGTAGAGAGGGGGAATGCGATGTACGGCTCTCGATTTCGAATCGGTTGTCTCCTCGTGCTCGGAGCGGTTCTCGTGATCGGCGGCTGCGCCGACTCGGCCGACGAGCAACCCACCGACGGCCCCGGGCTGACCGGCGGCTGGAGCACCGCGGGCTGCGAGTTTCTGCGCCTGCCCGAGCACATCGCCGTGGCCGGTGTGCCGATGCCGATCACCCCGGCCAAGCTCGAGGCCGCGATGGACCGCATCGACCGGGCCGGGCGGGGCGAGTTCGCCACCAGCTACGCCGGGCTGGAGGTCGATCAGGAGAACGCCCGGGCCATCGTGCACCGCGTGCCGTCCGCCGCCTTCGACGACTTCATCCGCCGTGCGGCCGAGGACACCTGCATCGTCGTGCGGGATGCCGCCCACCCGGCCGTCGACCTGACCGTCTGGCACGACCGGGTGCTGGCCGACCTCGACTTCTGGACCCACAACGGCGTCCGCATCGTCTCGGTCGGCGCCCGCCACGACGGGGCCGGCGTCGAGATCGGCACGCAGGATCTGGATCGGGCCCGTACGGAACTTCCGGCCCGGTACGGTCCCGAGGCGCCGCTGCTCTTCGTCGAGGAGGCTCCCGTACGCCCGCTGGCCAACCCGACCGCCACGCCCCGCGACAACTGAGGTTCCGGGCGCGAAACGCCCGCGTGAGCTGTGGATTGGCGTCCCGCCGGGTGCCGGGGTGGATGCGGGCTGAGAGGATGTCCCGGGGAACGCCGGGGGTCGCTAGGAGTTAGGGGTCGAGGTGGAGACTGCGGAGCCGCAGGAAGCGCCGGTCACGTTGCGACTGGACGGCAAGGTCGCCCTGGTCACGGGCGCGGGAAGTCCGGACGGGATCGGGTACGCGACCGCCCGCCGGCTGCGTGACCTCGGGGCGCGGGTGGCGATCGTGTCGACCACGCGGCGCATCCATGAGCGTGCCGCCGAGCTCGGGATCATCGGCTTCGTCGCCGACCTGACCGACGAGGCCGAGGTGGGCGCGCTCGCCGACGCCGTCTCCGACCAGCTGGGCGACGTCGAGGTGCTGGTGAACAACGCCGGCCTGACGAGCCGGGCCAGCCCGGAGGTTCTCCGCCCGGTGTCGCAGCTGACGTACGACGAGTGGAAGTCCGAGATCGACCGGAACCTGAGCACGGCGTTCCTGTGCAGCCGGGCCTTCCAGAGCGGCATGGCCGAGCAGGGCTGGGGCCGGATCGTGAACCTGGCGGCGACGGCCGGCCCGGTCAACGCGCTGCCGACCGAGGCGGCGTACGCGGCGGCCAAGGCGGGCGTGGTCGGCCTGACCCGCGCGCTGGCGATGGAGCTGGTGGCCGACGGCGTGAACGTCAACTGCGTGGCCCCCGGCACGATCTATACGGCCGCGTCCACGGTCACCGAGATCAAGCAGGGCCTGGGTACGCCCATCGGCCGTCCCGGCACCCCCGACGAGGTGGCCGCGGCGATCGCTTTCCTGTGCTCGCCGGCCGCGTCCTACATCACCGGCCAGATGCTGGTCGTCGATGGCGGCAACAGCGTCCGCGAGGCCGAGTTCCGCTGAGCCGCCGCCGGCCGGCCGGTCAGCTGACCGGCCGGCGTGGCGAGGCTTACGGGCTGGTGCTCGAGCCCACCGCGATGACTACGACGATCACGTAGAACGCGCAGATCAGCACACCGATGCCGGTGAAGATGTAGCCCAGCCAGAGACCGGCCGTGGCCAGGCCTTCGCCCTGCTCACCGGTCTGGCGGATCTGCTTCTTGGCGACGTGGCCCATGACGATCGCGGCCGGCGCGAACACGAACGCGAACACCAGCGCCAGGATGGCCATCGTGTTGGTCGTGGCCACGGCCGGGGCGTAGGGCTGGCCGTAGCCCGGCTGCTGCCCGTACGCCGGACCGCCCTTGTAAGCGTCCTGCCCGTAGACGGGCGGCGGCTGACCGTAGGGCTGCCCGCTGGAGGGCGCACCGTAGGGCTGCCCGCTCGACGGCGGCTGCCCGTACGGCTGTCCGCTCGCCGGCTGCCCGTAGGGCTGACCGCTCGACGGCTCGGGCGAATAGGGCGTGGTCGGGTCGTACGGCTGCTGCCCGTAGGGCTGCTGGGGCTGGTATGGATCCGGTGTTCCACCGGGTGGATAAGTCATCAGGTCCTCCTCGTTCCCCGGCACGGTACTAGTCGGGACTCAGCGGAGGACACGATAGGTGGACGTGTCCGCAGGTTGCGACGGCAATCGGACTGATCCGGCCCTGCTTACTTCAGTTTGCTCAGGCTGCCCACGGCACGTTCGACGGCCAGGCAGCGGTCCTCGACATAGTCGATTCCGGCCTCCTCGGCGATCCGCCGCGCCTCGGCCGACACGATGCCGCTCTGGAGCCAGACCGCGGGCGCTTTGATAGCGACCGCCTGCCGGACCACCTCGACCGCGTCGCGAGCCGGCCGGAACACGTCGACCAGGTCGATCGGCTCGTCGATGTCGGCCAGCGTCGGCACCGTCGGCACCCCGAAGACCTCGTCGACGAACGGGTTGACCGGGATGATCCGCCAGCCGTGCCGGAGCATCTGCAACGGCACCGTGTGCGCCGGCTTGAACGGGTCCCGTGACGCGCCGACCACGGCGATGACGTTGGCCTCCGCCAGGATCTGCTGTGCATCCCTCATGGGAACGACTCTAGGTCCTCTTCCGGAGTTCACCCACGCTCACAACAGCGTCAGTTGGCGATCCTCCTCGGGCTCCTGGGCGACGGGCACGGAACGGGCCTCGCCGGGCTCGGCGCGGTGCAGGCCGTGCCGGCGGGCCGCGATGCGCACCCGCGCGGTGATCTCGCGCTGATAGGTCTGCGGCGCATACGACCCGTTGCCGTAGAGCTCGCGATAGCGCGGCGCCAGGTCGGGACGGGCGCCGGTGAGCCACGCGGCATACCACTCCCGCGCGCCGGGGCGCAGGTGCAGCGCGAGCGGGGTCACGCTGGTGGCGCCGGCGGCCGCGATCGCCGCGACGGTCTCGTCGATCGACTCGTCGGTGTCGGTGAGGCCGGGCAGGATCGGCGCCATCAGGACGCTGACGGCGAACCCGGCGTCGGTCAGCCGGCGAACCGCGTCGAGCCGCCGCCGCGGACTGGGCGTGCCCGGCTCGACGGCCCGCCACACCTGTTCGTCGACGAAGCCGACCGAGAACGACAGCCCGACCGGCGTGACCTCGGCCGCCTGGGTCAGCAGCTCGAGGTCGCGCAGGATCAGCGTGCCCTTGGTGAGGATCGAGAACGGGTTGGCGTGGTCGCGCAGGGCGGCCAGGATCTCGGGCATCAGCCGGTAACGGCCCTCGGCGCGCTGGTAGACGTCGACGTTGGTGCCCATGGCGATGTGCGCACCGCGCCACCGCGGCGCGGCCAGCTCACGGCGGATCAGCTCGCCAGAATTGACCTTGACGACGATCTTGCTGTCGAAGTCGTGGCCGGTGTCGAGGTCGAGATAGCTGTGGGTGTGGCGGGCGAAGCAGTTGTGACTGACCACCCCGTCGGCGATGAAGTCGCCAGTGCCGGTGGAGATGTCGAACAGCGGAAGGGTCAGACCGAGATCCTCGATGTCGACCACGGCCAGCTGCCGCCCGGCCCGCACACCGACCCCCGACGCGTCGAGCGGGGCGCCATCGATGCCGGTGAGATGCCGGAAGCGCAGCGCCGCCCACAGGTCGCGGTCGATCTCGACCGTGCCGCTGCCGCCGCCGCCCCGGACCCGCACGGGGGTGCGGCTCGGCAGTCCCAGATAGGTCAGCGCCTCGGTGACGCGGGCCAGGAACAGCTGGTCGCCGCTGGTGAAGCTGATCGCCAGCCGGTCGGCCGTGCCCACCGCCCCGAACGCCCCGGCCAGAAATCCCCTGTACCACCCCGTGGTCGGCAGATCGGGCCAGCGCAGAGCCTCGTGGAGGGGCACGTCGTCGAGATAGCCGTCGGCCCGGACCCAGGCGTCGCCCTCGCGGGAGCGGGCCTGGCCGGGAACGCCCGTCTCGCTCCGGCCGGCGTCACCCCGGATCAGGCCGCACAGGAAGCCGGCCCGATAGTCGGGCGACTCCTTGGGCGGCTCGGCGAAGTGGCCGACACCGAACATCAGATCGCCGACGGCGAGCGCGGGCTGATGGGGCTCGGCCGGGCTGACGTGACGCCAGCCGCGGTCGGTGAGGAACCGGTGGTCGCCGCTGGAGACCAGGCGGGTGCCGTCGGCCAGCGTGACCCGGAAAGCGGCCTTGGTGGTCGACCAGTGGTCGAGCACGGTGGTGGGGACATAGCGCCGAGTGGCGCCGGCGCCCATCGTGCCCATGATGGCGTCGCCCGGACGCAGATCGGCCAGCCGACGGGTGGCGCCGTCGGCCATCAGGATCGGGGTGTCGCCGGACAGGCAGTAGGCGCAGGCGTGTGAGCAGCCGCGGTAGGGATTGATGGTCCACTCGAACGGCACGCGGGACGCGCCCGGCACGCGGTTGATCAGGCTCTTGGCCCGGATCTCGTAGAACGTCATGCCGGCGAAGCCCGGGGTGTCGAACGTGCGAACGGTGGCGCCGGGCAGCGCTAACGGCAGGGGTGGAGCCGCCGGCGCTGCCCTGTCGGGGAGCGAGCCGTCGTCGGTCGGGGCCGACAGGTTGGACCATCGCATGGCAGGGATTCGAACACATGTTCGATCCGCTTGTCCAGTCAGCTTCGGTGTGTCGCCGGCTGCGGCTCCCGGGGGACGCGAAAGGCCCGCGAACCGAACCGGTTCGCGGGCCTGACGAGGAAAAACTTGCCGGTCAGTGGCTGTGGGCCGCGAGCTGCTGGCGTACCTCGTCCATGTCGAGCTTCTCGACCTGCTCGATCAGGTTCTCGAGGGCCGACTCGGGAAGAGCGCCCGGCTGCGAGAAGACGATGACGCCGTCGCGGACGGCCATGATCGTCGGGATCGAGCGGATGTCGAACTTCGCGGCGAGCGCCTGCTCGGCCTCGGTGTCGACCTTGCCGAAGGTGATGTTCTCGTGCTTCTCGGACGACCGCTCGTAGGTCGGAGCGAAGCGGACGCACGGCCCGCACCAGCTTGCCCAGAAGTCCACCAGGACGATTCCGTCCTTACCGGTGACCTCGTCGAAGTTCTCAGCGGTCAGCGCAACCGTCGCCATGATGTCTCCGTCCACGGGAAATTGGCTTTCGTGCGATGAAACCCATAGTTCACACCAGCAATTCCCGCTTCGGGGCCGGACGACACGTGGTCTGGAGCACCTTGTTCGGAACACCGTGTGGGGTGTGGGCAACCCATCGTAACGATTAGTGAGGACAGTGCTCTCGAATACTACGCAAGTTGTGACGTCCGTTTTGCGCCGAGGAATCCGGACATGGTGGCCAGGGCCGGTCTCTACCACCTCTGACCTCGGACGTTGTTCTTGCCGAGGGTAATAGGAAAGTTTACTAAATGTGACCTGCGTCACAGGCGAATTTTCTTCACATCGATACGCAGGGTGAGGCAAACTCTCCTGCAACAGAGCGTGGGCGGCGGGTGCCGGGGAGGGCCCCGCCGCTCATTGCGTCTCCCCCCGGTTTCGCGGCCGGGGGTTTTTCTTGGGGCCGCGGGGGCTGGGTAGCGTAACCGCCCATGATTGCCGCTGAGGACGGGTCGGCCGAGGTCGGCGTCGGGCCCTGGACCGGTGAGCCGCCCACCGACCCTCGTTACGACCCCGAGCTCCTGGCCTCCGGCGATCGCCGGAACGTGGTCGACCGCTACCGCTACTGGCGCCGTGAGGCGGTAGTAGCCGACCTCGACACCCGCCGTCACGACTTTCACGTCGCCATCGAGAACTGGCAGCACGATTTCAACATCGGCACCGTGGTGCGCAACGCCAACGCCTTTCTGGCCGCCGAGGTGCACATCGTCGGGCTGCGGCGATGGAACCGGCGCGGCGCCATGGTCACCGACCGTTATCAGCACGTGCGGCACCATCCGACGATCGAGGAGTTCGTCGCCTGGGCCGCCGGTCTCGACCTTCCGGTGATCGGGATCGACAATCTGCCCGGTTCGCGGCCGATGGAGACCACCACCCTGCCGCGTCGATGCGTGCTGCTCTTCGGGCAGGAGGGCCCGGGGCTCTCCGAGCCGGCCCGGGCGGCGTGCGCGGAGCTGTTCTCGATCGCCCAGTACGGCTCGACCCGATCGATCAACGCCGGGGTGGCCAGCGGCATCGCCATGCACGCCTGGATTCGCGCGCACGCGGGACCCCCGCCCGGGTGAATTGCGCTGAGCGGCCCGGGTTCTGCCGATCCGCTTGACGCGGCCCCGCTCGCGCCGCACGGTAAAGAGCGTGGGTGTCACAGTGAGTTGCCCCAGATGCGGTGCACAGGTGCGCAGGCCCGACCTGATGCACAGCGACTGGCGCTGCGACCACTGCGGCGACGTCCCGCCGTTCCACGTCGCGGAACACATCAGCGCCGAGATCATCGGCAGCATGCTGGACCGCCAGGCCTCCACCGCGGAGGCGACGCCGTTCTGGTGCCCGTGGCCGCTGCCCGTGGGGTGGATGGTCACCGGCGCCGGCTGGGCGGGCGACGACCGCCGGGGCGTACGCGCCACCGCGCTCGCCTGCAGTGGGCCCGAACCGCTGGGTGGCGGACCCGCCGATGTGGTGCTGATCGCCGAGCAGCCCGGCGTCGGCCTCGGCACCAGGTTCGCCGGGATTCCCGGCATCGATCCGGGCCACCTCGTGGCCGAGGCGCTCGCCGACGGCGATCACCGCCAAGGTCCACATGCCAAGATCAGGGCGGGTGGCCATCCCACTCCACTGTGGTGCGTGAAGTCCCCGGAGGATCGAAGTGCATACGTGAGTGAGGCGAAAGGAATGTGGCTCTATGCGATAGCCTGGCCCGCAAGCGCGGGCTACTTCCTCGCGGAGCACGTCGTCCTGCACGACCTGTCCGAGGGGTTGCCGTCCGAGCTCGTGTACGGAGCGCCGTCGCCGCACCTGCAGGGCAAGGCCTAGCCAAGTCGGGCCCTGACCTGCAGGAACGGAATCGGCTTTTCGGCCACAATGTTCACACCGAGCGACGAAGCTGATACCGTCAGTATTGCCGCGGCGCTGACCGTCACCCGCACCCACAGGAGAAGGCCCGCCATGATCAAGAAGGTTCTGACCTGGCTCGGTATCGCGTTCTTGATCTTTTTCATTGCCTTCAACCCGAACTCGGCGGCATCGGTCTTCGAGTCACTCGGAGGCACGATCGCCGATATTGCCCGAGGCTTCGGTACGTTCTTCACGAACCTCGTCGCTTAGCATCACCACATGGGTGGTCCAGCTGAGCCGCACGAGCCTCGAGGCGAGGGCACCGGTCGCCCTCGGGACGATGACGAGAACTTCGGGTACAACGACCCGGCGTTCGATGAGGACCCCGATCCCACGCGGCGCCGCCGGCCCTATTCGGACGGCCCGGGCTTCAATCCGGACGCCGGCTACTCACCCGATGCCGGCTATGCGGAAGACGCGGGTTACGCGCGCGACGCGGGCTACCGCAGCGGTGGCTACGACGACGGCGGCGACGAATACGAGCCTCCTATCTTCACAGAGGAGGAGCTCGAGGGCCTCGGCCCCGAGGGCGGCGGCGGCCCGCGCCGCGTGCTCCCCCTGGAGGACGAACCGACCACTCTGGTCGCCCGCTATCTCTTCCCCACCGAGCGCTATCGCGGTGAGTGGAAGCGGCACTGGATTCACCTGACCACGCCGCTGGGCATCGGAGCGGGCGCCACCCTCCTCCTCGGATATCTGGCCGGGTTCCTCACCCGGCAGAACATCAACGGCCTGGTCACCGTGGCCGTGCTGATCTGGCTGGGCGTGATCAGCTGGGTGGCCTGGAAGGTCTTCGACTGGTATTTCGACCGGTTCATCCTGACCAACAAGCGGGTCATGGTCGTCAACGGCATCATCACCCGCCGGGTGGCCATGATGCCCCTGTTGAGGGTCACCGACATGAAGTACGAGCAGTCCGCGCTCGGCCGCATGCTGAGCTACGGCACGTTCGTGCTCGAATCCGCCGGACAGGACCAGGCTCTCCGCGAGGTCAAGCACCTGCCGAACCCGAACGAGCTCTATCTGCGCGTGGTCGAGGAGATGTACGAGCCGCAGGCCGTCGAGGCGCGCCTCGGCAAGGACAGCGACGGCGACGACGCTTGATCGGCGCGGGGTAGCGTTTTCCGGTGACCCGAATCGACCTGCACTGCCACTCCACCGCCAGCGACGGCACTCTCACCCCCGCCGAGCTGGTCAAGGCGGGCGCCGCGGCCGGTCTCGACGTCATGGCGATCACCGACCACGACACCACCGGAGGCTGGCAGGCCGCCGCCGACGCGCGTCCCGACGGGCTGCGGCTGGTGCGCGGGGCCGAGCTCTCCTGCCGGTGGCACGGCGCCGAGGAATGGCCGATCGCCCTGCACCTGCTGGCCTATCTGTTCGACCCGGCCGAGCCGCGCCTGGCCGGTGACCTGGCCCGCCTGCGCACCGATCGGGAGCAGCGCGCCGAAAAGATCGTGGGCAAGCTGGCCGCCGACGGCGTGCCGATCACGTGGAGCGAGGTCTACGGCTATGCCCGGGGCGGCTCGGTCGGGCGGCCGCACATCGCGCAGGCGCTGATCCGGGCCGGTCTCGTCCGCACCACGAACGAGGCGTTCGCCTCCCGGTGGCTGGGCGCGCGTTACTTCGTACCGAAAGCAGATCTTGATGTTTTCGAAGCGGTGCGAGCAGTGCGTGCGGCCGGCGGCGTGGCCGTTTTTGCCCACCCCCGTGCCACCGTACGAGGGAGGGTCGTGCCGGATCAGTTGATCGTCGAGCTGGCCGAGGCAGGGCTGTTCGGGCTGGAGGCCGACCACGAGGACCACTCGCCGGTCGAGCGGGAACACGTGCGCGCGCTCGCCGGAGACCTCGGTCTGGTGGTCACCGGCTCGTCCGACTTCCACGGGACGCACAAGACCGTCCAGCTCGGCGCCTTCACCACCGACCCCGAGGCGTACGAGAAAATTGTGTCGGCCGCCACCGGAGTTCCCGTCCTGGGGTGACTCTGGACGCAGCGGACTGCGATCGAGCGGGTGTGGCACCTACCTTGATCGGGTGAATCTGAAGCTGCTCGGCGAGGTCTTCGTGACCTTGCTGGTCATTGTCGACCCGCCCGGCATGGTGCCCGTGTTCCTGGCCCTGACCGGCACGATGGACGGCCGCGCCCGGATGAAGGCGGGCACGCAGGCCGTCCTGCTCGCGCTCGGGGTGATCGTCGGGTTCGCGGTCGCCGGGCAGACCCTGCTCGACTATCTGCACGTGGATTTGCCGGCCCTGCAGGGTGCGGGCGGCCTGCTGCTGATCCTGGTCGCGTTGCAGCTGCTCACCGGGAAGGCCGACGAGCCCTCCGAGCAGGGCGGCACCACGAACGTCGCGCTGGTGCCGATCGGCACCCCGCTGCTGGCCGGCCCGGGCGCGATCGTCGCCACGATGCTGTTCGTGCAGCGGGCCGAGGGCCCCGACGAATATCTGGTCATCGGCATCGGGATCCTGCTGGTCATGCTGGCCGTCTGGCTCGTGCTGCGCTTCTCCGGAGTGATCGTCAAGCTGCTGCGGCCGGCCGGCATCGAGGTGCTCACCCGCATCGCAGGCCTGCTGCTGGCGGCCATCGCGGTGCAGCTGATCGCGGACGCCATCGACGCTTTCGTCAAGCTCTACATCAACGCGCCCTGACGGGGTTTTTGTCGTACCGGGCTGGCAGGATTGTTCCGTGCCCCCCACCAGATCGCGCAGCGTGGTTCCCGAGCAGCTCGGCTTCGAAGGCATGCCCGAGCGGCTCTTCGTGTGCACGCCGAGCAAACTCGGGGCGTTCGAGGACTGCCCGCGTCGTTACCGGTATTCCTACGTCGACCGGCCCACCCCGCCCAAGGGGCCGCCCTGGGCGCACAACTCCCTGGGCGCGAGCGTCCACACCGCGCTGAAGAACTGGTATGCGCAGCCCGTCGGCAGCCGGGAGCCCGAGGCGCTGCCCGGGCTGCTCAAGGCGACGTGGGTCCGCGAGGGCTACCGCGATGTCGATCAGGAACGGGTGGCCTATCGGGCGGCGCTGCGCTGGCTCGAGACGTACGTGCGCGGTCTTGATCCTCTCGACGAGCCGCTCGGGGTCGAACGCGTCGTGGCCACCAAGACGTCGGTGCTGGCGTTCAACGGCCGGGCCGACCGCATCGACTCACGTCAGGGTCCCGCCGGTCCCGAGGCGGTGATCGTCGACTACAAGACCGGCCGCTCCGGGCTCGACGCCGACGACGCGCGCGGCTCGCAGGCGCTGGCGCTCTACGCGTACGCGGCCCAGCGTGTCTTCCGCCGGCCGAGTTACCGGGTCGAGCTGCACCACCTGCCCACCGGCACGGTCGCCTCGCACGAGCACACCGAGGAGTCGCTGGCCCGCAAGGTGAGCCGGGCCGAAGACACGGCCCGCGACATCATGGCGGCCGAACGAGCCGTGGCCGCGGGGGCCGACCCCGACGCCGAGTTCCCCACCAACCCGGGGGCGCTCTGCTCGTGGTGCGACTTCCGCCGATCGTGCCCCGCCGGTCAGGAATCCGTGGCCAAGGATCCGTGGGAGTCGGTCAACCACCTGACGGCTTAGGGCCCTCAGCTTCCGGCTAGACCGGCCCGGGCCAGCGCCGCCTTGCGGATGGGCGGCACGCGATACTTGCTGGGCAGCGAGTTGATCACCGTGGCGAGCAGCAGCCGCAGGCCGCGGGCCGAAAGGTTGGCCGTCACGTCGGTGGTCGACCAGCCCAGCCCGCCGTAAAGGCGCCGGGCCCACGGCGGCAGAAGCCCGAACGCGGTGCCGGCCACGCCCAGATAGGCCCAGCGGGTGGGGCCCAGCGTGAGACCCAGGCGCAGCGCGGCCGGACCCCAGTCGGGGGCGGGCGGGACGGTGAGGAACAGGGCTGTCTCGGCGCCGTCCTTGGTGAGGGACAGCTCGGGGCGCATCGCCTCGTAGTAGGCGGCCACGTCGGTGGCGGTCGCGGGAACGGTCGACGGGTCGAGGCCGACCAGCTCCGCGGCTCTGAGCTGCTCAACGTAGTACCGGTCGATCTCGTCGGGGGTGAGCTTGAGACCGGCCCTGGTCGCGGTGGTCAGGAACGACTCGACCTCGGCCACGTGGACCCAGCGGAGCAGGTCGGGCTCGTCGATGCGGAACTCCTCGCCCGTACGGGGATCTGTCGCTCGCATGTGGGAATGGATGCGGCGCAGACGGCTCGAGGCCCGCTCGACCTCCTCGGTCGTGCCGTAGACGACCGTGGCGACGTACTCGGAGGTGCGGTTGAGGCGGCCCCACGGGTCGGAGCGGAAGGCGGAGTTCTGCGCGACGCCCGCCACCGCCCTGGGGTGCAGCGCCTGCAGATAGAGCGAGCGGAGGCCGCCGAGCAGCAGAATCGGTTCGTTGTGCAGCTTCCAGGTGACCGATTCCGGGCCGAACAGGCCGACGTCGACGCTCATGCAATCAACAGTGCCACGCGTTCGGCCAGAAGTTGAACTCGTTCAGCTTTTCTCCGCGGCGCGGCGGCTCTGGCAGGCCGGGCAGAGACCCCAGAACGTCACCTCGGCCTCGTCGAGCTCGAAGCCGTGCGACCCGGCCGGGGTCAGACAGGGACGCTCGCCGACCGCGCAGTCGATGTCGGCGATCTCGCCGCAGCCCCGGCAGACGATGTGATGGTGGTTGTCGCCGACCCGGGCCTCGAAGCGAGCGGGGCTGCCGGCGGGCTCCAGGCGGCGGGCCAGCCCGGCCCGGGACAGGGCGCCGAGAACGTCGTAGATGGCCTGGGTCGACACCGAGTCGAGCCGGGTGCGGGCTCGGGTGGCGATCTCCTCGACCTCGAGATGCCCTCCCTCGGACAGGATCTCCAGCACGGCGAGGCGCGGCTTCGTGACCCGAAGGCCGTGCTCACGCAGCAGTTGCTCACCGTTCGACATCGGTCCATGACAGCACGGAACCGGGGAAACCCCAACTCCTGTCCTTGATCGTCACCCGTTGAACCGGGCCGCTTCCCCAGGCGTACGCGCAGGAAAAGGATGCTTGCGTCGTCAGATATCTCTAAGCTGACGGCCCTGATCCACTTCTAGGAGGCGTCGTGTTCGACCAGATCAACGGCCTGCCGGTGCACGCGCTCGTGCTGCACGCCGCGGTCGTTTTCGTCCCGTTGCTGGCGCTGGGGGCGGTGGTCTACGCGCTGGTTCCCCGCTGGCGGCCCAAGCTGGGCTGGGCGGTGGCGCTGCTCGCCGTCATCGCACCGGTGTCCGCGCTGGTCGCGAAGGCCTCCGGGACGGAGCTCTACAACCGGCTGCTCGACCAGGGCATGAGCGGTCCCGGCAAGGAGATCCTCGACGACCACATGGGCTTCGGCAGTCTCACGGCCTGGTTCGCGCTCGCCCTCGGCGTGGCCAGCCTCGTGCTGGTCGCGCTCACGTGGCGCCGTGGCGGCGGGCGTCTCCCGATGATCGGCGAGGTGGGGGCGGCGGTCGTGCTGATCGTGCTCGCGGCTCTTTCGGGCTACTACGTCTTCAAGACGGGTGATTCGGGGGCTACGGCGGTGTGGGGCACCTACTAGAGCTGCGGTGGACGCCCCGGTACGCGCGTGCCGGGGCCCGAGTTCCCGCGCCTCGTGTGCCGGGCCCGCGTCGTCGCCGGCGCCGAGTCTAGAAAATGATCCGAGCGCACAGCAGGCAGAGCAGGATCAGCGCGATCGCGCCGGCGACCAGGCCCACGCCGTACGTGACCGTGCGCGCCGAGCCCTCGGCGTCGTCGAGGGCGTCCATGTCCTGCGCCGGCATGGCCCGGGGCGGCGGCGGGTGCGCGATCGTCGGCGGGCGCCAGTTCGGCGACGGCCGGGCGGTGCGCGGCGGTCCCTGATAGTCGCTGCCCGGCTTGGGCGTGGGCGCCTTCGGCTCGGGAACGGGCGCGACGGAGTCGGGATCCGGTCGTTGCCAGTACGCGTCGTCCGGGACGCCGGTGGGGGAACTCACGTTCACCGACGGTACAGCCGGAGGGGGAAGACGTCCGCAGCGGCGCGGGCCTACCCTCATAGGCGTGGACATCCTGGATGAGCCCGAGCGCGACAACGACGCTGAGCGTGAGGTCGATTTCGACTCGGAAGAGGCTGTGGTGCTTCCCGACCAGACACGGGACGACACCGAGCGCGGCTGGGGCGAACGCTCCTACGACAACGACGAGCGCCTGCTCGAGGACCGCCCGCCGCACTGGTGACCCGCCGCACTGGTGACCGCCGGTCGCTGATGGTCGATACCCGCCGCTACCCGGACCGGATCAGCACGGCGAAGCTCTGCCCCGGAGCGGCGACGGCGTGTTCGGCCTCGTCGGGCGTCAGCGCCAGCAGCAGGCCGCCGATCGTCGGGTCGCCGGAGCCGGTCACCCGCAGAACGAGGGCCGACTCGGCGACCGGTGTCGTGCTGCCGTCGGACTGATCGAGCCGCAGCAGGTCGACCCGGTTGCCCGCCTCGACCAGCGCCAGCGCCGCCGGATCGGCCAGCCGGACGGGCACGCCGACGCTGCCGGACGGAACCTGCTGAGCTCCGCCCTCGCTGGGCGGCGCGGGGCCGGTTGGCGTAGTCACGGCGGGCGCTGCGTGAGGCGGCGCGTCGTTGCAGTCGCTGGAGGGCGACAACGACACCACAGCGGCGGCGACCAGCAGGATGGCGACCACCGTGAGGCGTAACAGCCTGCCGCGAGCCGGTCGGCGCCAGCGCACGGGGTCGAGACGCCCGTCGCCACCGTCGCGGTTGGTCTTGGGGAGGGCGGCACCCAACCGGGACGTGCTGGTCCTGCCCATCGGCCGTGCCCCTTCCGGTCGCTCTGGCGTCGCAGTGCTGCGGCGCCGGGGCGAACGTTAGGCCGGGCGGAAGATCGTTCGCTCGGGCCCTGTGGATAACCCGGAATTGTGGATAACTCGAGGCGTCGCTGGCGAGTGGCGTACCTTCACAAAGCCCCCCGGGTGGGTGGTCTCGGGGGAGGGCCTTGGGTGGGTGGTCTCGGGGGAGGGCCTTGGGTGGGTGGTCTCGACGGGGATGGGTGCGTGTGGCCCGGTCGCAGCCTGGTGAGCTGGGAATCGACCACTGCCTGATGAGCGAGCTCTGCTGAGCGGGAACCTGGTGGGCGAGCTCTGCTGAGCGGGAACCTGGTGGGCGAACTCTGCTGAACGGCGACCTGGTGAGCGGCAACATCGCGTGCCGACGGTGGTGCCGATGCGGCGGTCTACCGGCACGCATCACCGTCGGCGAGCGAACGGCTGTCCGGCGGGCACGGCAAACCGCGCCAAGCCCAAGAGCGGGCCGGCGCGGTCTTCGAAGGTCCGTCAGGAAGCTGCGGGGGTCTTCGAGCTGCTCGACGAAGACGACGAGGACGACGACCCGCCCGAAGACGACCCGCCCGAAGACGAGGACGACGTCGTGGACGAGGGGGTCGACGACCCGCTCGACGAGGACGACGACGAGTCGCTGGAGGACGGCGTCGAGGTGGCGTCGGCCTTCTTGGCGGGCTCGGTCTTTTCGGCCGCCACGTTGGCCGACCGGGAGTCGTTTCGGTAGAAGCCCGAACCCTTGAAGACGATGCCGACCGAGTTGAAGACCTTGCGGAGCTTGCCCTGGCAGTTCGGGCACTCGGTCAGTGCCGGGTCGGAGAACGACTGCACGGCCTCGAGCTGTTGTCCGCACTCGGTGCAGGCGTACTGGTAGGTAGGCACGGCTCCTCCGGATCTGGTCGGCTGCTGGCACTCGCCAACTCCGAGTGCCAATGTTGCGCCATCGGAGGTCATTTCGTCCACTCGGCATGTGGGCTGAGCCTCCGCGGCGATCAGTTGCCGAAAACGGTCAGGCCGTCGTGTGGGGTGATCGCGGCGTGTACGGGGCGGTCGTGCGGCTCGGCGGGGACGTGGTCGAGCAGTTCGCCGTCGTGCAGCAGGGCGACCACGAAGGCGTCGCCGGCGAGCCGGGACAGGGCGCGGTCGTAGGAGCCTCCGCCGCGGCCCATGCGCATGCCCCGGCGGTCGACGGCCAGGGCCGGCACGAAGACGACGGCGGCCTGGGTGATGGCCGTGACGCCGAGCCGGGGGCCGCCGGGTTCGAGCAGGCCACGCGGCCCGGGAGTGAGGGCGGGGGCACGCGAAGGGGTGGGGGAGGGATACGCGGCCCAGTCGAGGTCGTTGTCCGGAAGGAGGACGGGCAACAGGACCCGGGCCCGGGCGGACAGCGACGGCACCAGGCCGGGCCCGCCGGGCTCGCGGCCCACCGGCACGTACGCCGCCACTGTGCGGTGCTCACGGCGTACGAGGGAAAGGGCTTGATCTTGAATGGCGAGGGCGGCGGAAGCCAGCGACGAGGGTGTCAGGGCGCGACGCGAAGTAAGGAGGCGATTGCGGAGCGCGATCTTGTCGGTGCGAGATTTTTCCGCATCACCGGTTAAATCGGGCACGCAACACCCCCTTTTGAAAACCGGCAAACGGTGCACACTATGTCAGCATCGCTCCAAAGAGGGCCACTCCCGGGAGGATGCGTGACGCTGCGTGGCCGGCTCACCACCGCCTTTCTGGTGGTCGTGCTCGGTCCGGTGCTGCTCGGGTCCATCTTCGTCGCCATAACTGTCGCCACGGTGAGCCGGGATCGGACCGCCGAGAGACTCGACCATGCCATGTCGACGGTGCAAACGGGGATGGCCGCGGCCTGCCGGCAGCTTCAGGTGGCGGCGGACGCCGTGGCGGTGGTCTCTCCGGGTGACCGATCGGCGGTGGCGGGCCAGCTGATCACTCGCGGCCTGGCCACCGACATCAAGATCGGGCGCCGGGTGGAGGCGGGAGGGGGCGGGACGACGGTTCGGGCGTTGCGGCCGGTCGAGTTCACCGGCTGGCAGGACTGCGCCGCGCCCGCCGACGGACCGTCCACGGCAATCGCCGCCCGGGCCGCCGCTGGAGACCAGTTGATCACCGCCGCGCAGGCCGTCGACCCGGCGTTCCTGGCCCGGCTGGCCGCCACCAGCGGCACCGACGTGCACCTGACCGGCGAAAAGGCTGGCGAGCAAACCGAAGGGGAGCAGCGTCGACTGAACGCTCAGCCCGGCCAGCCCCTGCGACTCACGCTGATCATCCCCCCGAGCGAACCCACCTTCCTGTACGCCCTCCTCCCGGCCGTCGTGCTGGCCGTCGCGCTGGCCGCGGTGCTGGTGGCGCGCTGGCTGGCCTACTCCACCACCCGCCCGCTGGGCGAACTGGCCTGGGCGGCCGGCCGGGTGGCCGACGGCGAGCTGGACACCCGCGTGCCGATCCCGCGTGCCGACGAGCTGGGCCGGCTCGCCGCGACCTTCAACCGGATGACGCGTGAGCTGCAGGCCTACGTGCAGGCGCTCACCGCGAGCCGGGACCAGTTGCGCGGGCATCTGTCGATCCTCGGCGAGACCCTTTCGAGCACCCACGACCTGCACCGGATTCTTCAGGTCCTGCTGCGTACGGCCCTGGCCGCGACCGGCTCCCGGGCCGGCCTCGTGCTGCTGCTCGACCCGGCCACCGGTCAGCTGATCCCGCGCTGCGGGGTGGGCCTGTCCGGTGACTGGGACGTGGCCGACACCGAACTGCCGAAGCGCCGGCTGCCGGTCGGTCCGGGCGTGCTCGGATCGGTTGCCGCGACCGGTGAGCCCCGGCGTGGGCAGGGTTCGCCGGCGTCGGCCGAACCGGCCTGCCTGACGTACGTGGCCGTGCCGATCTGTGCCCCGGCGGTGGCCGAGGAGCCGGGCGATCCGGTGCCGTTGGCGGAGACCCTGGGTGTGCTGGCCCTTTACGACCGGGTCGGCGGGGAGGCGTTCGACGACGCCGACTTGCACACGCTTCGTACGTTCGCCGGACAGGCCGGGGTGGCCGTGCACAACGTACGGATGCACGAGGAGGCGCAGCGGCTCTCGCTGACCGACCCTCTGACCGGGCTGTGGAACTACCGCTACCTGCGGGAATCGTTGCGCCGGGAGGTGGAGCGGGCCAGCCGGTTCGGGCGGATGCTCGCCGTCCTGGTGCTCGACCTCGATCACTTCAAGGAGGTGAACGACACGTACGGGCATGCGGCCGGTGACGCGGTGCTGGGTGAGTTCGCCCGGCGGATCCGGGTCGGGCTGCGCGAGGTCGACGTGGCGTTCCGCCAGGGTGGTGAGGAGTTCGTGGTGCTGCTGCCGGAGACCGACGCGTACGGGGGTGCGATCGTGGCCGAACGTCTCGGCGCGGCCGTGCGCAGTCGTCCGGTGGCCGTCGACGGGGCCCAGATTCCGGTCACGGTGTCGATCGGAGTGGCGGTCTATCCCGAGCACGGCGAGAATTCGGTGCAGGTGCTCGCGGCGGCCGACCGGGCGCTGTACGCCGCCAAGAACTCCGGCCGGGACGCGTACCGGTTGGCCGAACCCGCAGATGTGACGAAGTCAGAGGTTTCTTCTGAGGATCATGAAGGAAACTTTGATCAGACGACGGCTGTGCCGGGCGGGTTACGACCGCAGCCACACAGACGTGGCCGATAGTCTCGCGGGATACCACGGGCACGACTGAGCGAAGGTGCGGTGACCTTGATGACCACGAACGCGGACGCGTCCGGCCGTCGGGCGGTGAAGGCCGTCATTCCGGCGGCCGGCCTGGCGACCCGGTTCCTGCCGGCCACCAAGGCCGTGCCCAAGGAACTGCTGCCCGTGGTCGACCGGCCCGTCCTGCAGTACATCGTGGAGGAGGCCGCCGCCGCCGGCATCACCGACGTCCTGCTCGTCACCGGCCGGGGCAAGACCTCGATGGTCGACCACTTCGACCGGCGGCCCGACATCGAGGCCCGGCTGGAGGAGAAGGGCGATCTCAAGAGGCTTGCCGCCGTACGCGGCACGAGCGAGCTGGCCGACATCTACACCTGCCGTCAGGGCGAGCCGCTCGGGCTGGGCCACGCTGTCGGCGTCGCCGCCTCGCACGTCGGGGACAACGCGTTCGCGGTCCTGCTCGGTGACGAGTTCGTCGAGGAGGACAAGCCGCTCCTGCCCGCCATGCTCGACCTCCAGGCCCGTACGGGGGGAATTGTTCTGGCCCTGGGCGAGGTGAAGCCGGAGGAGACCTCCCGTTACGGCATCGCCTCGGTCAACCCGTCGGCCGAGGGCGAGGACATCGTCGAGATCACCGGTCTCGTCGAGAAGCCCGCGCCCGACGAGGCGCCGAGCAACCTGGCCGTGCTGGGCCGCTACATCCTGCCCGCGAGCATCTTCGAGGCGATCGCCAACACCAAGCCCGGCAGCGGCGGCGAGATCCAGCTGACCGACGCGATGGCGCAGCTGCTGGCCGATGGCGTGCCCGTGCACGGCATCGTCTACCGCGGCCACCGCTACGACACCGGCATGCCGCTGGGCTACCTGCAGACCGTCGTCATGCTCGCCGCCAAGCGCGAGGACCTGGGCGAGGAGTTCCGGAGCTGGCTGGCCGAGTTCGTCGCCGGCGGTGCGAGGGGATGACGGCCACGGCCGATGCCGAGGCGGCCGCCAACGAGCTGATGCCTCTCGCCGAATACCTGGGCAGCGTGCTGCGCAGGCTTCGTGCGCTGCCTCCGCTCGACCTCGACCTGACCCAGGCCCACGGCAACGTGCTGGCCAACGACGTGGTCGCCCCGCACCCCTATCCGGCCTTCGACCAGGCCGCGATCGACGGGTACGCGGCCCGCTGGGAAGACCTGTCCGGGGTCGGGCGGGTCGGATCCCACCCGTCCTTCGGGCGGATCGAGGGCGGGCGACCCGTACGGCTCAACGTCGTGGGCGACCTCGGCGCGGCGAGCTGGCGTCCCGTCCGTCTCACCCCGGGCACCTGCTTCTCGGTCGCCGCCGGGGCGCCGCTGCCGATCGGCTCCGACGTGGTCGTGCCCGTGCACTGGACCGATCAGGGCATGGCCGCCGTCGAGATCCCGCACGCGCCCAAGCGGGGCTCCGGCGTCCGGCGGGCCGGTGACGAGGTCGCCGCGGGCCAGGTGCTCGCGCCGGCCGGGGCGTACGTGACCCCGGCCATGGTGGCCACCTTCGCCGCCTCGGGCATCGGCCACGTCGTGGTACGGCCCAGCCCCCGCGTCGTGGTCGTGGCCACCGGTGACGAGCTGGTCGACGTCGGCCGGCCCAGCCAGCCCGGCCAGATCGTCGACGCCAACTCGCACGCGCTGACGGCGGCCGCGGTCGAGGCGGGCGCACTGGCGTACCGGATCGGGATCTGCGACGACGATCCGGAAGGGCTGCGCGGCCTGCTCGAGGATCAGACCCTGCGGGCCGACCTGATCATCACCACCGGCGGCACCGGCACCGGCCCGGGCGACATGCTGCGGCGCGTGCTGTCCCGGCGTGATCCTGGCCGCGGCGCCGTCGAGTTCACCGACGTCGCGCTCTGCCCCGGCGCGACCCTCGGCTTCGGCACGGTCGGCGGCGAGGAAGTGCCCGTCGTCTGCCTGCCCGGCGAGCCCGGCGCGGCGCTGATCGGCTTCGAGGTGCTGGCCCGCCCGGTCATCCAGCTGCTGGCCGGGGCCGAGCCCGTCTTCCGCCCCAGCGTCAAGGCGCACCTGCTCGAGACCGTCTCGTCCCCCGGTGGCCTGCGCGAATTCCGCCCGGCTCACGTGGCCGAGCGGCGCGGCGGGGGACATACGGTGCAGCCGCTGGCCGGGGGACCGTACACTCTTTCCGGCCTGGCCGAGGCCAACGGACTGCTGGTTCTCGGTGAGCGGGTCACCACGGCGACCGCCGGCTCGACCGTGGACGTGCTGCTTCTCGACCGGAGGCGATAGATGCTGGGGTCCACACCCGGGTGGCCCGCTGTGCTGGCGGACGGCCCGGTGTTGTTGCGTCCCTACAAGCGCGGCGACGGCAAGGCCTGGTCCGAAGTAAGGATCGCCAACCAGGAGTGGCTCGCCCCCTGGGAATCGGCGCCGCCCGGCCCGTGGTCCGAGATGAACTCCACGCGCGCGTTCGGCTACGTCTACGCCGACATGAAGCGGGCCGCGCGGCGCGGCGACAGCATGCCGTTCGCGGTCTGCCTGCGCGAATCCGACGGCAGTGAGCGGCTCGTCGGCCACATCAACCTGGGCAACATCGTCCGGAGAGCCTTCAGTTCCGCGTACGCCGGATACTGGGTCGACCATCGGGCCGCAGGCCGCGGTGTCATCCCCACAGCACTCGCGCTCGCCGTCGACCACGCGTTCGGCCCCGGTGGCCTGCACCGCATCGAGGTCAACATCCGCCCGGAAAACCGGCCCTCCCGCCGCGTGGTCGAGAAGCTCGGCTTCCGCGAGGAGGCCTACCACCAGCGCTACATGCACATCGACGGCAGCTGGCGCGACCATCTCGGATATGCGTTGACCAGCGAGGAGGTCGCCGCCGAGGGCGGCCTCATGGCCCGCTGGCGGCGCGTCCGGGCCTGAACCGGGTGTGCCTTATTGATCCTTACAGCTCGACGCGCCCGGCGCGCCGTGCGCATTTCCGCAGCTCGCGGCCGTAGCCTCGGGGAGATTGGGTCTTGCGGTCCGCGCCGCGGTGAACGTGCACAGCGGGCCGCCCGTAGCTGACGGGAGGGGTGAGGGTGCCGACCTCGGTGCTCCTCGCCGTCCTCGCCGCGGCCGGACTGCTCGCCCTCGCACCGGCGCTCGTGCGCCGGTACGACGCCACCGAGCGGCTCGCCGCGGAGCGGGCGTCGTCGACGGCGAGGGTGCTGCAGCGCCACCGCCGTCGCCGTACTGTGCCCGGACGACGCCCGATCAACCCCGGACGCCTGGTCACGGTTACGGTCCCGGCCCCATCGGGTGATCCCGGCGGCGCCCAGCCCCAACGCCGGCTGCGCCTGGTCACCCCCGGCCGCCGCCCGGCCCGCCGCGTGCCGCAGCGCCGGCACACCCCCGCGGTCGTACGCCGCCGCCGCGTCTTCGCCGCCCTGCTGCTCCTCAACATCATCGAGCTGGTCGGCGTGGTCGCCGTCGGCCCCGGCTTCTGGATCGGCTTCGCGGTCACCGGCGCCCTGCTGGCGATCGACCTGGTGCACCTGCGCAACCGGGCCCTGGCCGACCGTCGCCGTCGTCGCATCGAGGCCCACGAGGCCGCCTGGCTGGCCGCCCAGCAGGCGATGGTCCGGCGCGAACAGGCCCGGCGGGCCCGCGACCGCCGCGAAAAGCAAAAGCAGCTGGCAGCCCAACGCGAGGCCGCCCGCCGCACGGCGATGGGCCTCGACCGCGACGAACCCCCGGCCGCCGCACCCTCGGTGCACTACCGCCGCTCGGGTGGCCTGCGGGGCCGGGCCTACGAGGCCGGGGGCCGACACCACACCGCATGAGTGGGGTCGGTTCGCGGGCGGGCCCGCCGACCTGTTAACCTTGCTGCGGTTCCACGGACTGCGGTCCGCGGGCTGGTAAGGGGCTGTGGCGCAGTCTGGTAGCGCACCTCGTTCGCATCGAGGGGGTCTGGGGTTCAAATCCCCACAGCTCCACGAGCTTTGGCGCCTCGTGTCCGCACACTTCGCGGACCCGGGGCGCTCGTCATGTCTGCTCCAGGGGCCGAGCCCCCGGAAACCCCACGTTACGGTGGCTGCGCTTGAGCGGGTCGGTTCCGCTCGCGTGTTGTTGCGCCTGAGTGCATTGTTTGCGATCGGCGGTTGCTGCGTTCGTGCGGTTGTTCGCTCGGGCCGGTGGTTGCGCTTCGGGTTGGGGCTTGTGGTCGGCTGAGCTGGCTTGTCGCGACTGGGGGCGGGGCGGCCGTTGGGGTTTGTGCTTGATACCAGTGTGATGCCGGTGAACGAGCGGGTTGAGGCTGTTCACACGGCGATGATGTATGCGTCGGTCCCGTGTCATGTGCTGCATGAGGACCCGGGTGGGGACGTGCGGGCTCGCATGGAGGTGTGGGAGCTCGGGCGGCGACGATCTTCACGCATCGGTCCACGGGATCCGGCTTCTGCGTACGGACAAGGTGGCCCGGCAGGACGCCATGCCGATCGTGGCGGTGGCGGTGCAGCAGCGGGCGCGGGGACGGCTCGAGTAGCGCGGGCACCAGCGGGTCGCGGCGCCGGGGGAACTGGTGGCCGTCGATCTGTCGGGGGCCAACGACCACTCGTGGTCCGGTGAAGGGGCGGCGGGCTGCCTCCAGATCCCGTTCGACCAGCTGGGGCTCCCGCTCGACGTGGTGCGGAAGGGTGCCCCGGGGATTGCGGCCAGTCCGCTCTACCGGTTGGTGATCGATCACGTCTCGCACCTGGCCCGGACGCCGGCCGAGATCACCGCGGATCCGTCGTCGGCCGCCGTGGCCGGGGTGAGCATCGATCGCGGCCGCGCACAACGTGTCTTTGCGTCAGCTCTACAAGGTCTGCGCCGATGCCGAGCTCAGCCTCGAACAGTGGATCATCAAGGAGCGGCTGCACCGCGTCCGGCACCAGCTGGCCCAGCCCGACCTCGTCCATCTTGCGATCGCGACGGTCGCCCAGCGCTGGGGTTTCCGCGATCCGAACCACTTCACACGGCGGTTCCGGGCGCGCTACGGGATGACGCTGGGCCAGTGCGGCGCTCGTCGGCCGCCGCTCGTGCTTGACCGGTCAAGTTGTGCAGTCAGGGCCGAGGACGCTGCAGCGTCAGCCGACCGCAGTGCGTCGCGGCGGCGATACGTTCCGCCCGCCGGACTCTGGTTAAGGAGCGCGACGCATGGCAACAATCGTTCTCGTCCACGGCCTCAACCCGCCGTCGCAGATCAAATCGCTGTTCCCGATCCTCAACAACCCGGCCAAGCGGCACCAGGCCGCGGGCTTCACGGCCGAGCAGTGGCACTACGCGTTCTGCAACACCCTCTCCGAGGAGGAGTCGAAGCGCGTACGACCGGTACGCGATTCCCGCCCCGGGCAGCTGGGTCTGGGCGTACGGGCTGATCGCGAACTTCAAGCCGGGCAAGCAGGAAACCTGGGTCGACTTCAAGAACCCCGACCGGGCCCCGCTGTTGTTCATCGCGGGCGGCGAGGACAACATCATGCCGCCGTCGGTGAACCGGTCGAACGCCCACCACGACAAGGGCGAGGGCACGATCACCGAGCTGATCGAGGTGTCCGGGCGTTCGCATTGGACCTGCGCCGAGCCGGGCTGGGAGCAGATCGCCGACACCGCGGTCGACTGGGCGCTGCGCCACGCCGAATGAACGCCGGAGCATCGGGGCCTCTGGCGGGAGGCCCCGATGCGGACATGCCGGCTAACTCACGGGTGTGGTGGGCGTGCGGGTGATCTTGTAGCTGGCGACCGGGTCGGCCAACAGCACCAGGGTGGGCGCCTCCCGGTCACCGGTCTCGCAGGTGAACTCGGTGTCGTTGCCGGCGCATTGCTGGTATGCGTCGCGGTTGACGAGGCCATAGATGGTGCCTGAGCCGGACAGCTTCTCGATGGTCGTGGTCAGCTGGGTTGCGGTGATGTACTCCGGCATCCGGTAGCACCGGGTGAAGTGGTCGGCGTCGAACTCCGCGTTCACCTCCTCCGTCCACGGCAGACAGTTCGCCATGATCCGCTGGTTCTGCAGGACGAACTTGTAGTCGCCGGACGAAGGGGCGGTGAACAGCAACCGGGTGTATCCGGACCGGGGAGACGGGACCATCTCTGACCTGGGAAGCGCGGCCCCGGTGGCCGACGGCGGGAAGAAGACGTTGACGTCAGCCGGGTCGGCGCCGGTGAACTCGTAGCATTGCACCTCACCGGCGGTGGTGAACGTGCCCTTCTGGGCCGGCTCGGGCAGCCCGAAGACGCCGATCTCCTGGCAGTGGGACGGCTCGTTGTGCAAGAACGTAACCGAGTACGGGACGTCGTCGACGAGGCTCGAGGTGTCGCCGTTCGCGACCAGGGTGAAGGTGCCGGCCTTGGTGAACACGCAGGTGCCGTCAGCCGGGATCCAATAGGTCTGCTTGCAGGCGCTGTTGCCGAGCGACTCCGTTCCCTCGTACGCGATGAGGGTGCGCGGCTCACCGGTAGCGGTGGCGCTGGTGATCAGGTATTTGCCGGCGGCCGGTACGTGGATCGTGCGGCAGCGGACACCGTTGAGCGGATCGGTCGTCGGGTCGCCGATCTGGCCCGGCGTGAGTTCCGGACACCCGGCCCGGGTGGTCAGCGACCGGATCTGGATCTCGTTGTCCGGCAACGTCGCGTTCACCGTGCTCATGGCGACGAATTCGCCGGTGGCGCGGAGCTGGCACGGCGGGTTGTACCGGAGCGGCCAGCCGCAGACTCCGGCGTTGTTCAGGTCACGGACGAAGACGTTGCCGGTCTCGGCGAAGCCGAGGATGCTCTCTCCGTTCGTGCCGTTGAATCGCACGCATTGCGCCTCGATCGGGTCGCCGTACGGAAGCCGGACACGCGGCGCGTCCCAATCGGTGGAGATGCGGGTGGTGCAGTCGGCCGGATCCTGCCGGACCGCGGCGACCCGGTAGGTCAGCGTGTCGGTGGTCGAGCGGTTGTTGATCCGCAGCTGGTAATCGCCCTCTGTGCCCACGGTGCACTCCCACAGGGAGCCGCGCGGGGCCGGGCAGAGGCGGCTCTCGTCCGGCCGGAACAGCCAGCCCCCGTGCGCGACGCCCGCGCCGCGGACCTGCAGGAAGTATCGCCCGGCGGGCAGGTGGACGTCGGTGCAGCCGGTGCTGCCCGGCGCCACCGTCACCGTGCTGATCTGCTCGGCGGTGAGCGCCCCGAGACGACCGGGTTCGAGCTTGGTGCATTCCGATGCGACCGCCGGTGCCGGCGACTCGGTCGCCGTCGGCGCGGGAGCCGGCGTAGTGGTGGGCTCGACGGCGTGGGCGGTGCCCGCGAGGCCGAAGGACATGATCAGGCCGCACAGCAGTGCGGCACCCCAACGTTTCAAGTCGTTCCCCCGTGACTGGTTGGTGTGTCCCCTGTGGATATCACGGTCGCGATCGATTCCTCCACCCCGTACGCGAAATATGCGTACAGGGAATGGTTATTTCATCGACGTCGATGTAATGAGCTGAGGATAGTCCGAAACATGAGGATAGCTACTTTTGTGTGGTACCTCTGGAGTCAGCCTCGGAGGTGACTCATGAAAGCTGCCCTGCCCGACAACGAGACCGAACGGCTCGCCGCCCTCTACTCGCTCGACATCCTCGACAGCGCACCCGAACAGGACTTCGACGACATCGTGGCGCTCGCCTCGAGCGTCTGCGGAACACCGATGTCTCTGGTCACTCTGCTCGACACCGATCGCCAGTGGTTCAAGGCCCGGATCGGCACCGAACGCACCGAAACCGACCGGGACAGCGCGTTCTGCGCCCACGCGATTCTCGGACGCGACCTGATGGTCGTGCCGGACGCGACCCAGGACCGCCGGTTCGCCGACAATCCGCTGGTCCTCGGCGAGGGCGGCATCCGCTTCTACGCCGGGGCGCCGCTGGTCACGACCGACGGGTACGCGCTGGGCACCCTCTGCGTCACCGACAACGAGCCCCGCCGCCTCGAAATCGAGCAGCTGCAGGCCTTGCGTGCGCTGGCCCGGCAGGTCACCTCGCAGATGGAGTTGCGCCGGCACGCGGTCGCGCTGGCCAACACCACGGCCCGGCTGCAGGAGCTCGAGCGGCGCAAGGACGACCTGGCCGGCCTGCTCGGCGGGGACCTGCGGGCGCCGCTGCGCCTCATCTCGGCGTACGTGGGAAAGCTCGGGAAGACCGGGTATCACGACGCCGAGATGGCCGACCTGATCGGGCGGGCCACCGCCGGGCACATCCGCGGCTTCCTCGAACTGCTGCACCACCTGAGCACGATGGCCGAGGCCGGATCGGGCAACGAGAGCCTGCACATGCGCCAGATCGACCTGACCCGCATCACCCAGCGGGCGGTCGAGGCCGTACGCCCGATCGCCGCCAGCAAGCAGATCTGGATTCTCAACCAGGCCGGCGGTCCCGCACTGCCGATCATCGCCGATCCCGTACGCCTCGAGCAGGTGCTCACCCATCTGCTGTTCGCGGCGGTGAAGTACACGCCGTCGGGCGGGCGGGTGCGAGTCGGCACCGAGATCGAGGCCGGCCCGGCCGTACGCCTCGACGACATGGACATGCCCGACGGCATGCGGCCCGAACTGTTCCCGCACCTGTACTACGGCGCGATCGCCAACCCGGCCAACATCCCGGGACCTGACCGGGGGCTCGCCGTGGCCAAGAAGATCCTGGACGCGCACCACGCCACGGTGGCGCTCTCGGACCGGCCCGGTGACGGCACCTCACTGCACGTGGTGTTCCCGTCGGCCGACCTCACCACGGCGACCATGCTCGACGACCTGATCGCTGTCTGATTTCCCGTACGAACATCGGCCCGCGCCCGCTCGGCTGCAGTTCGAGCGGGCACGGGCCGACGCGTCACCCGGCGTACGGCCGGGCTCTCACCCGGTGTAGACCGGGCCGGAACCGCCACCCGGGGGCGAGCCGGCTGACGGAAGATCCTCGGGACCCAGTTCCGCGGTGTCGTGCAGACGGACCGACTGCGACGGCACCGCCGGACGCGCCAACGCCCGGCCCGACGCCGGATGCGAGTCGGCGCGACCCTGACCGAGCGTCGAGGGCCAAGTGTCCACAACGGGCGCAACCTGAGTGGGCACGGACACGGGCACGGGCAGTGCCTCGGCCCGGACGCCCAGCCCGGCGCGGTGCAGCTTGTGCCAGCGCAGCCGCCCGCCGGTCAGCGCCGTGGTGGCCGACTGCATCAACACCAGATACATCAGTTGCCGGTACGCGAACTGCTGCAACGGCAACCGCCACAACGGCTTGAGCGACTCCTTGTCGAAGCGGAACGCCACCGCCGCGGTGAACAGCTGGAGCGTGAGCATGCCCAGCCACGCGACGACGGTCTCCTCGAGCTCCCAGAAGACCAGGCCGTAGACGAGCATGATGTCGACCACCGGCGCGAGCATCGGCAGCGCGACCCCGAACAGGGCCAGGAACGGCAGCCCGAGCCGGCCGAAGCGACCCGACGGACCCTGGTCGAACAGGGCCCGGCGGTGCTTCCACATCGCCTGCATGGTGCCGTAGCTCCACCGGTAACGCTGCCGGTACAGCTGCTCCAGCGTGGCCGGCGCCTCGGTCCAGGCCTTGGCGTTCTCCGCGTACACGACCCGCCAGCCCTGTCGCAGCATGGCCATCGTGACGTCGGTGTCCTCGGCCAGCGTCTCGTCGCTGATCCCGCCCACCTGGGCCAGGGCCTCGCGGCGGAACGCGCCGATCGCGCCGGGCACGGTCGGCATGATCCCGAGCACCTCGTACAGGCGGCGGTCCAGGTTGAAGCCGATCACGTACTCGATGTGCTGCCAGGCGGCGACCATCCGCTCCCGGTTGCCGACCTTGACGTTGCCGGCGACCGCACCGACCGTCGGATCGGCGAACGGCTGCACCAGCTGGCTGATCGAGTCCGGTTCGAAGATCGTGTCGCCGTCCACGGTGACGATCAGGTCGTGGCGCGCGAGGGCGATGCCGGTGTTCAGCGCGTTCGACTTTCCGCCATTGGGTACGCGGACCACCCGTACGTTGGGAAGCCGCATTTTCTCGACGAGCGACGCCGTCCCGTCCGTGGAGCCGTCGTCGACGACCACCACCTCGATCTCCGGGTAGTTGCCGCCGGCCAGGGAGCGTACGGCCGCTTCGATGCCTTCCTTCTCGTTGTAGGCGGGCACGATCACCGACACCGGCTCGACCACCGGCGGCCCCCAGGTCCAGCCCGGCTTCCGTCGCTGCCGGGCGTGCCGGGTGGCCAGAAGCAGCAGCAGCGCCGTACGCCCGATGGTCAGGCCCCCGACGACCAGGAACAGGATCGCGATGAACCAGACCAGGCCGTCCGCGACCCGTACGGTCCAGATGACCGCGCTGCCCCGCCAGACATCGCTGTGCGCGGCGTCCGGGTTCTCCGGCAGCAGAGGCACCGGGGTCGCCGCCGCGGCCTTGTTGCTCTGCTCGATCGTGCCGTTCAGGCCCTCGGTGACGGTCGTGAACCGGTAGCCGCGAGCCTTCATGGCCGGAATGAACTGACGCAGCGCGTCGACGGACTGCTGCCGGTCGCCGCCCGCGTCGTGGAACAGGATGACGGCCGAGCTGTCCCCGGCCGGGGTGGCGTTCTTGATGATCTGCGGGATGCCCGGCCGCTGCCAGTCCTCGCTGTCCAGGTCGTTGACGACAACCAGATAGCCCTGCCGCCCGGCATCCTTGATGATCTTCCAGTTGGTCTCGTCGATGGCGGCGTTCTTCGACGAGTACGGGAACCGGGCCAGGTTGGTGTGCACGCCGGTGGCCCGGGCGATCGCGACCTGGGTCTGGGACAGCTCGAGGGTGCGCCGCCAGGGCGCGAGGCGCTGCAGGTTCGGGTGGGTGAACGTGTGCAGGCCCAGCTCGTTGCCCTCGTCGGTGATGCGCTTGGCCAGCTCCGGGTTCCGCGACACCTCGGAGCCGACCACGAAGAACGTGCCGTGCGCGTCGTTCTCCTCGAGTACGTCGAGGATCTTCGGCGTCCAGATCTTGTCCGGGCCGTCGTCGAAGGTCAGGGCGATCGTCTTGGGCGGCATCCGGCTGGTGCTGGCCTGACCGCCGGTGGTGTTGATGACCGGGCCGCCGTTGAGGATCGCCGCGGGGACGCCGGCCTGGTCGCCGACCTCGGAGTCCAGGTGGTCGCTCTTGAACTCGGCGTTGATGTAGGCCTGCACGATCAGGACGCCGACGAACACCAGCACCAGAAGCGAGCCGAGCATGATGCGCGGGCGGGGGAGGAGCCGGCGCCGGACCGGGCCGCGGCCTCGTGTCCGGGTCTTCGTGGGCGGCATGGGTGGAGGGGTGTTGGGTGGTGGGGCCTTGTGAGCGGGGGTGTGGGAGGTCACTGGAGCACCTTGATCGTGAGGGATATGGGGTCGGTGGCGGTGTCGGGTGTGGAGCTTCCTGTGGTCTCGGACGGGTCGCCGGACGAGGCCGATCCGGTGCTGCTGTTCCCGCCGCTGCTTGAGCCGGTTCCGCCGCCAGTTCCGGAGCCCTCCGCTCCTCCGGTGCTGCCTGTGCGGGTGGTGCCGGTGCTGCCGCTTGCGTTGCCGCCCCCGCTGCTGCCGCTGCTGCCGGCGCTGCTGCTCCCGTTGCTTGTGCTGCCGCCGCCGCTGTTTGTGCCGCCGCTTGTGCTGCCGGTGCCGCTGCCGCCGTTGCCTGCCCCGCCGCCGCCGCTGCCTGCACTGCCGCCGCCTGCCCCGCCGCCGCCGCTGCTGCTGCCGCTGCCTGCGCTGCTCCCGCTCCCGCTGCCGCCGCCTGTTCCACCCCCAGAGGCGGACGAGCCCGAGCCGGTCGGGCTCGGGCTCGTCGGGTCGTCGACGGCAGATCCGCCGCCCTCCCCGCCGGTTCCGGGCGGCACCGGAGGCAGCGGAATGATCGGATCCGTCGGCGGTGTGGTGGGCGGCGTGGTCGTCGGCGTCGCCGTCGGAGTCGTGGTGGGCTTGATCGTGGACGACTCCGGGGTCGGCGTCCGCTTCGTCGGGGTCGGCGAGACCGAGCGCGACGGGGTGGGCGTCCTCGTCGCCGAGGGCACCCGGGTCGATTCGAGCCGGGGCGTCTGCGGCCGGACGCTGCTCCGGCGCGGCTGGGCCTCGGGGAGGTAGAGCGCCCGCGCCGCCTGGGTCGGCGTCACGGTCGGGGTCGGGGCGGGGCTCGGCCGGACCGCCGGCGTCTCCTTCTCTTCGGGCTCGAGACCGGGCAGCGGCAGCACGGCGCTCGACCGGACCGGACCACCGGCCAGGCTCACGCTGATCAGGCCGCCGTACAGCATGACCAGCACGCCGAACGCGTACGCGAGCCGCCGCAAGAACCGGCTGCGGCGGCCGGTGCTGTCCACGAACACGGGCGCGGGTGTCTCGACCGAGATCACTTCGGTCTCAGGAAGATCTGAGGCGTCGAAATGCTGGTTTTCTGGCTCCTGCGAAGTCACGCGGCGAGCTTAAAAACATATTGGCCGATCTTGCGACGTCTCACTCTTACGCATGACCGATGATCGTTTAACAGAAATCCACCGAAATGATGACCGTGAGAGTTTGACCAGATGGTGGCTCATGTGTGCCACGACCGACCGCGCTTCGCTGAGCTGCGCCGAATGGGCGGGGCGGCAGGGGTTACGCGATTCCAGGAAATGCTTTGCTGTCATATCTCCGACAATGAAAGAGGCAAAAGCCCGAAGCATATTCACGCGGCGATATGCACTTCTTAACGAGAATATACCGCTATGTCCGGGTTGTCGAATTGGCTTGATCGAAATTTGAAAGTTCAGATGGCGACCCGTTGTGTCCGACATCGGAGGTCGTTAAGCTTCATCTTGCGCGCCCCTATCGCCCGCTTCCCCCGTGGCAGGCGATCGGGGCGCGCTCTTGCTTTCCTGGCCCCACCGCGTGAAGCCCGACCGCGACGCAGGCCGCCCTCACACCGCAGCATCACAGGTTCGGCCGCCGCAGCTCCGAAGCGACGCCGTAGTTAAAGCCGCGCATCTTGCTGCGCGCCCAGTTCGGGCTCGGGAGCGGCGCCAAAGTTCCAGCTCTGGATCTAGCTGCGCGCCCAGGCTCGGGAGCGGCGCCTCGGTTCCAGCACTGCATCTTGCTGCGCGTCCGGCCCTGCTCGGGAACGGCGCCGCAGTGCAAGCCGCGTATCTTGCTGCGCGTCCGGCCGGGCTCGCGAGCGGCGCCGCAGTTCAAGCCCGCGTCCCGAGCGCGCTGTCGCCGGCTTGCCCTGTGGATAACTCCGCGATCCCTGTGGATGCCGGTTGAGCTACCCATCGTGTCTTGTGGACAGCTCCGCCCAGCCGGCTTGACATGACGTAGGGTTCGGCCGCCTTCATCCCGTGGTGGGCGGGGGAGGTGGTGGCTGAACAGCGATCTTGCTGAACGATCTCGAAGCCGGGTCGACCCGGCTGGGCTTCGTGGCCGCGGGCCTCGGCATCACCGTGGCCGAGGAGCGAGCCTGGGCGGCGAGTCTGGGCGGCGAGCCTGGGCGGAGAGCCTGATCGTGGCGATGCCCGCAAAGCGACGAGCCGCCGCGCGGCGACTGCCACGGCGACGGCTCGTGCGAGCTGAGGGCTGAGGGCCAAGGCCCAGGACTGAGGCCCAGGACTGAGGGCCAAGGCCCAGGACTGAGGCCCAGGGCTGACGGTTGAGGCCCAGGGCTGACGGTTGAGGCCCAGGATTGAGAACCGAGGGCGGCCCAGCGTTGAGGGTCCAGGGCTGAGAACCGAGGACTAAGAGCGGCTCAAACGCTGAGGGCCTACGGCCGAGTACCGACAGCCCGTCCCCCAAGCCGGCGGCCGGATCAGATCCAGCGGCCGCCCAGCCACATGCGGCCCGACCAGCTCTCGTACGGGATCAGCTGGGCTGTGAAGATCGGGTAGAAGTAGGCGAAACACACGGCTATCAGCACGATGTACGCCCCGACGACGACCGTGCCTATCAGTTGGCGGTCCGATCTGGCCTTGCCCTGGGCTATGCCTTCGGGGGGCGTCATGACCGCGCCCAGCACGTAGACGACGGCCAGGATCAGGAACGGCAGGGCCGGCAGCACGTAGAACGAGAACATCGTGCGCCCGTCCTTGACCGCGTAATAGAACCACGGCAGCAGGCCCGCGACCGCCGGCACCAGGATGGCCCAGGCCCGCCAGTCGCGCCGGGCCAGGCCGAACCAGACGAGGGCGGCCAGGGCGGGCAGGAACGACCACCACAGGATCGGCGTGCCGAGCAGCAGGATCTCGCGGGCGCAGCTGGGGGCGCCGCAGTTGCCGCTGTTGTTCCAGTAGAACGCGACCGGCCGGCCCAGCAGCAGCCACTGCCACGGCCACGACTGATAGATGTGCCGCTCGGTCAGGCCACTGTGGAACCGATACGCCTCGTGGTGGTAGTGCCACAGGTTGAGCAGCGGGCCGATGATCGGCGGCTCGCTCATGCCGTTGGCCTCGCGGTAGTGGCGGAAGTAGCCGGTGTCGGTGACGAACCAGCCGGTCCACGTGGCCAGGTAGATCAGGAAGGTCAGCGCGAAGCTGAGGAGCAGCCAGCCGAGGTCGCCGATGATGCCGGCCAGCAACGGGCCCTGCACACCGGCCGAGCGCCGGGCCTGGACCCGCCAGACGATCACCAGGGCGGCGAGGAAGGGTGCGAAGAACAGCGCGCTCCACTTCACGCCGCAGGCCATACCGAACGTGATCCCGGCGACCAGCAGCCACCAAGGCACTATCCGGGGCACGGCCGCGGTCGTGGCCGGGTCGTAGCCGTTCTCGAGCGCCTTCAGCCACTGGCGCCGGTAATGATCACGGTCGAGCACGATGGCCGCGAACGTGGCCAGGATGAACGTGCCGAGGAAGATGTCGAGCAGCGACGTGCGGGACAGCACCAGCTGGAAACCGTCGAGGGTCATCAGCAGGCCGGCCAGCCCGGCCAGCAGCACCGAGTGGAACAGCCGGTACGTCACCCGGATGAGAATCAGGATCATCACGGTGCCCGCCACCGCGGCCGGGAAGCGCCAGCCCAGCTCGTTGTTGCCGAACAGCAGCTCGCCGAGCGCGATGAGCCACTTGCCGAGCGGCGGATGGACGACGTACGCCGGGCCGTTGGTCTTCTCGTCCCACTCGACCCCGTGCTGGATCATGTCCCAGGCGTCGGTCGGGTAATACACCTCGTCGAAGATGTAGCCCTTCGGGCTGCTGATCCCGCTGAGCCGCAGGATCGCCGCGATCGTCACGATCACCGCCGTGACCAGCCACGAATGCGGGTTCAGCCAGTTGTCGAGGGTCCGCAGCCGCCGCCGCACGATGTCGGGGACGGCGCGGACGCCCCCGGGTTCGGCCGCCACCGGCGGTTCCGGGGTGCGTTCTGTCTCCGTCGTCGCCGCCGTAGTCACCCCGCGATCGTAGGACGTGCGCCTGGAAGGCGGTGCCCGCCGTCACCTCGTTGCGGCGTGTGATGGACTTTCCCGGTGGTTCCCACCAACGAAGGTCGTGTCGTGCTCGTCGGCGCGCCGCTGGGCAACATCGGCGACGCCTCGGCCCGGCTGCGCGAGATCCTGTCGACCGCCGACGTCGTCGCGGCCGAGGACACCCGCCGGCTGGCCCGGCTGGCCCGCGATCTCGACGTGACGGTCAAGGGCCGGGTCGTCTCCTATTTCGAGGGCAACGACGAGAGGCGTACGCCGGAACTGGTCGAGGCTCTGGCCGGCGGCGCCGTTGTCGCGGTGGTGACCGACGGGGGCATGCCGAGCGTCTCCGACCCCGGATATCGCCTGGTGCGGGCCGCGCTGGACGCCGGTTATCCGGTCACCGCCGCGCCCGGGCCGAGCGCGGTCACGACGGCTCTCGCGCTCTCCGGCCTGCCCAGCGATCGCTTCGTCTTCGAGGGCTTCCTTCCCCGTACGGGGTCGAACCGCCGCTCGCGCCTCCGGGAGCTCGCGGCCGAGCCTCGCACGCTGGTCTTCTTCGAGGCGCCGCACCGCATCGCGGGCATGCTGGCCGATCTCGCGGCCACGTTCGGCGACGAGCGGCCCGCCGCGGTCTGCCGCGAGCTGACCAAGACGTACGAGGAGATCCGGCGCGACACCGCGGCCGAGCTGGCCGTCTGGGCGGAACGCGAGGAGCCGCGCGGCGAGATCACGGTGGTCGTGGGCGGTGCCCCGCCGCGCCCGGCTGAGCGTCCCGCGGACGACGACCTGCGCGCGGCGGTCGCGGCCCGCGAGGCGACCGGGTTGTCGCGGCGGGACGCCATCCAGGCCGTCGCCGACGAGTACGGGATCAAGAAGCGCGAGGTCTACGCGCTGGTGCACGGTCAGTAGGCGGCGGCCAGGAACCCGGCCAGCAGGGCGAGCGGGCCGGCCAGGCTGAGCAGCACGGCGCCGCGCCGGGCCCGCGACGTCTCCAGCCGCCGGGCCCGGGTCACGCCGGCGATCGCATAGCCGCAGAGCAGCACGAGCGCGAACCCGAGCATCCAGCGCAACTGCAGCAGGGGGCCGGTTCCACCCACGTACGCCTGGAGGCTGTCCGGGCTGACCATGCGGGCCGGTGTGACCGTGCCCGCCAGCCGGGCCTGCCCCTCGACGCCGAGCAGGCGCACCCGCGTGATCGTGTAGCGGCCGTCCTCCGACGCGAACCGCCCGGTGCAACGCTGGGTGACGCCGTCGCCGGTGCACTGCGTCGTGGTGACGTAGCCCTGGTCGCCGTGCCCGACCGCGAGCCAGAAGGGTTCCGCGCTGACCCAGGCGAAGAACGCCGCCACCAGGCCGAGCGCCACGAGCGACACCTGGGCCGAGAGCGGCTGCCCGGACTGTTTGCGGGCGCGGCCCTTGCCCCGGTGCCGGGCCCGGGTGAGCACCGGCGGGGGTTCCTCGCCGGGTGGCACCTCCAGCGTGTCGTCGATCGGGTCGCGCCAGAACGCGGAGTTCTCGAGCCGGCGGAGACGGGCGTCGGTGGCCGGGGCGCCGGTGGGCGGGGGCAGCGGCTGGGTGGGGCGCGCGTGCGGGCTGCCCGCCTGGCGGGGGCGCATCGGCATCGGGCGGTCCAGCGGCACGGTCGGCCGCTGGTGCAGGCTCGGCTCGGGCAGCACCATCACGTCGTCCGGCGGCGGCGTGACTTCGGCCTTCGACTTCGGCGGCGCGACCGGCGTCTGCTGCGCGGCCGGTGGCAGCGGCGGGGTCGGCGGCGGGGCGGCCGGCGACTGCTGCGCGGACGGTGCCGGCTGCGGGGACGGTGCCGGCTGCGGGGACGAGGCCCGTACGGACGAGGGCCGCCCGGACGGTGGCTGCGTGGACGGTGACTGCGTGGACGGTGGCTGCGTGGACGGTGGCGGCGTGGACGGTGACTGCGTGGACGGCGTCTGGGCAGCAGGTGCCGGCGTGGGCGGTGTCTTTGCCGGGGATGCCTGGGCCGAGGGTGGCGCCGGGGCGTCGGCGGCCACCGTTCCGGGTGACTTGCGCGCCGTATAGCCGACCGCCGGCCGCAGCACGTTGTAGCGGTGCGGATCCGGCTGGTCGTGGTCGCGTTCGACGGCCGCCGGAGGCTTCCCGGCGGCGGGCGCAAGCTCCTCGGCGGCGTCCTGAACACCGGACGCGTGCCCCTCGGCCGCCTCGCCGGTGCGCGGCACGACGGCCGGCGGCACCAGCACCCCGGTGCTGCCCGTGGGCTGTTCGGGCCCGGCGGCCGACGGGGAAGGCCGTCGCCGGGCCGGGTCGTCGGTGTCGCCGCCGCGCCACCAGGCCACGTCGGGATCGGGCATCGACCCCGGTTCGGACCCGTTCCGCGGTGTTTCCCCAGGCTGTGGCGTGTCTGCGAGCACGGGTCCATTGGACTACGCGGGCGAGCGTCCATCGCGTTTCGAATCGGGCGTGTCGTGATAAATAGGTATCTCGCGCGGGGCTGAGCGAATCCGTTCGCGAGCGCCCCCGGCCGCTCACTACGCTTGTACCTCATGAGTCACGTTCTCGCCGCGGTTGCCTGGCCCTACGCCAACGGCCCGCGCCACATCGGTCATGTCTCCGGCTTCGGGGTGCCCTCCGACGTTTTCAGCCGGTACATGCGCATGGCCGGCCACGACGTGCTCATGGTCTCGGGGACCGACGAGCACGGCACCCCGATCCAGGTGCAGGCCGACGCCGAGGGGGTGACCCCGCGTGAGCTCGCCGATCGCTACAACCGCGTCATCGTCGAGGACCTGCACGGCCTCGGGCTGTCCTACGACCTGTTCACCCGCACCACCACGCGCAACCACTACGCCGTGGTACAGGAGCTGTTCACCGCGCTCGAGCGCAACGGATACATCGTCAAGCGGACGACGCTGGGCGCCCGTTCGCCCTCGACCGGGCGCACCCTGCCCGACCGTTACATCGAGGGCACCTGCCCGATCTGCGGCTACGACAGCGCCCGCGGCGACCAGTGCGACAACTGCGGCAACCAGCTCGACCCCGAGCAGCTCATCAACCCGCGCTCCAAGATCAACGGTGAGACGCCGGAGTTCGTCGAGACCGAGCACTTCTTCCTCGACCTGCCCGCGTTCGCCGAGGCCATCGGCAACTGGCTCGACCAGCGGGAGAACTGGCGGCCCAACGTCCTCAAGTTCTCCCGCAACCTGCTCGACGACCTGCAACCCCGGGCCATCACCCGTGACCTGGAGTGGGGCGTGCCGATCCCGCTCGACGGCTGGCGCGACCGCAACGACAAGCGCATCTACGTGTGGTTCGACGCCGTGATCGGTTATCTGTCGGCCTCGATCGAGTGGGCCCGCCGCTCCGGCGACCCCGAGGCCTGGCGGCAGTGGTGGTCGGCCGACGCCCAGGGCAAGGACGCCGTCGGCTACTACTTCATGGGCAAGGACAACATCGTCTTCCACTCGGTAATCTGGCCGGCGCTGCTGCTCGGCTATTCCGGCGAGGGCGACAAGGGCGGCGAGCCGGGCGAGCTGGGCCGGCTCAACCTGCCCACCGAGGTGGTCTCGAGCGAGTTCCTGACGATGGAGGGCCGCAAGTTCTCCTCGTCGCGGCGTGTCGTCATCTATGTGCGCGACTTCCTGGAGCGCTACGACGCCGACGCTCTGCGCTACTTCATCGCGGTCGCCGGTCCCGAGTCCAACGACACCGACTTCACCTGGGCCGAGTTCGTCCGGCGCAACAACGACGAGCTGGTCGCCGGCTGGGGCAACCTGGTCAACCGTTCGATCTCGATGGCCGCCAAGAACTTCGGCGCCATTCCCGAGCGGGGGGAGCTGACGCCGGAGGACGAGGCGCTGCTGGCCGTGGCCCGGGCGGGCTTCGGCACGGTCGGCGAGCTGATCGGCAAGCACCGGCAGAAGGCGGCGATCGGCGAGGCGATGAAGGTCGTCGCCGAGGCCAACAAGTATCTGTCGGAGCAGGCCCCCTGGAAGCTCAAGGCCGAGGAGGAGAAGCCTCGCCAGGGCACTGTCCTCTCGGTCGCGCTGCAGGTCGTCAGCGACGCCAACACGCTGCTGACCCCGTTCCTGCCGCATTCCGCGCAGAAGGTGTTCGAGCTGCTCGGCGGCGAGGGCGTGCACGCGCCGATGCCGCGCATCGAGGAGGTCGACGACCTGGACGGCGGTCCTTCTTACCCAGTGCTCACGGGCGACTACAAAGTGGGCACTCGCTGGGAGTCCGTGCCGTTGGTCACAGGAACGCCGTTGGCCGCGCCGAAACCGGTCTTCCGCAAGCTCGAGCCCTCGGTGATCGAGGAGGAGCTGGCTCGTCTAGCAGGCTGAACTGGTTCTATCGACGAGGCTCGTTGGCACGAACGGTGCGAACGGGCCTCGTCCTTTTATGGGATTGATCGATAGCTGAAAGATCGGTAGCGTTCGCGCTCCACGGGGGAACACCAGCGTTACATCGATACGGCTCCGTCCTGTCCCGAGTCGTGTCGGTTGTGCCCCCTTCGTGAGGTTTCACCCCCTCGAAGGAGCATTTCCTTGAACTCTCGACTCTCGCGCCCGCTGCTCGCGGCCGTGATCAGCGGTGCCCTGGCCAGCGGCCTCGCTGCCGCGCCGGCACTCGCTGAGCCGCCGGCGCCGCCTGCCGCGACGGAGTCGCCGGCGCCGCCCACCACCCCTCCGGTGACACCGCCCAGCACTCCCGACACGACGCCGCCGGCCACTCCGCCGGTGACGCCGCCCACGACTCCCGACACGTCGCCGCCGCCGGTGACGACGCCGCCGCCGGCCACCACGCCGCCGGTGTCGCCGCCCGTCACCACGCCGCCGCCGGCGGGGGACAAGGCCGCGCCGTCGGGTGCCTTCAGCCTCAACCGCTGGTCGATCTGGACCGGCCAGACGGTCACTATCTCGCTGGTCGGCGTGGCCGACAACGTGAGCGGTCCCGCCGAGATCACGCGCGTGGTCACCTGGGGCGACGGCTCGACCCAGACCCTGCACCACACCGCGAAGAACATCACGCACACGTACAAGTCGAACGGCAAGAAGCCGATCACGCTGACGCTCACCGACGCCGCGGGCAACAAGAAGGTGTCCAAGTCGGCCGGCCCGACCGTCTCCTCCCCGGCGCTCAAGGTCAAGCTGAGCACGTCGTCGGTCTGGCCGGGCCAGAAGTTCGCCTGGGAGATCACCGGGGTGCCCGCCGGCACCAAGAAGATCGCGGTGGCCTGGGGCGACGGCCGTTCGTCGGTCCTGGCGGTCAAGAAGCAGAAGGTCACCCGGTTCTACTACGAGACGCCGGGCGGCGACCTCGTGGCTCCGGGCGTGAAGACGATCAAGGCGGTCGTCTCCAACAGCTACGGCACGGCCGCGGCGATCTCCGTCGGCAAGGTGACGCTGAAGAAGGACGGCACGCGACCGGTTCTCCGGGTCACCCCGCCCTCGAAGGCGAACAAGGCCTCCTCGTGGAAGGCGATCAAGGGCACCGCGACCGACACCGGCTCCGGCATCAAGGAGATGGCGATGGTCATCCTGGTGGCGAAGTCCAACAACACGGGCGTCTGCTGGGCGCCCAAGTCGAAGAAGTGGCTCAACGCCACCAACGGCACCCCCTCCGGCTGCGTCCTGCTGGTGAAGCCGGCCAAGGGCAAGTACTCGATCGGCCTGAAGAACACACCCAAGGGTTACCTGGGCGTCATCGCGTTCGCGACTGACTGGGCCGACAACTGGAACGGCCAGGCCGATTCCAACCTCGGAATCATCTACGAGCGTACGATCAGCTAGTCATCAGCCAGACAGCGAAGCCGGCGTCACCCCTGGAGGGGTGACGCCGGCTTCGGCTTTCCGGCGGTGAGACCGGGGTCAGCTGGTGAGCTCGACCCGTTTGCCGAAGTTACCGTCCACGTTGGCGTGCAGCCACTTACGGCCGGACTTGTCGACGGCGATGATGTCGTCGCCGCCCGAGCCGTTGAACTGGCCTCCGACGATGTTCACGTAGCCCGACCAGTCGTTGATGATCTGGACGCGCGGCTCGAACTTACCTCCCCCGTTGGAGGAGTACAGGAAGGCGTTGCCGTTCGTGTGGACGGCGATCAGGTCACTCGCGAAGCCGTTCAGGCCGCTGCCGCCGAAATTGCCGCCGGCGACCGCGCGCATGTTCCCCCAGTTCGTTCCGATCTGCTCCCTCGCCGGCGGGCTCGCCGCCAGCATGTTGCCATAGCACCACAGCGTGCCGGTGGAGCGCTCCACGGCGACCAGGTCCTCCTGCCCCAGCAGTCCGCCCAGGGTGCAGTACGAGCCCATGTTCAGTTCCCGCATCTGGTTCCAG
This sequence comes from Actinoplanes sp. NPDC021490, assembly GCF_055562135.1. Lineage (NCBI taxonomy): Bacteria > Bacillati > Actinomycetota > Actinomycetes > Micromonosporales > Micromonosporaceae > Actinoplanes > Actinoplanes sp. NPDC021490. Next base: position 276,876 of record NZ_JBVHFW010000005.1, on the reverse strand, counting down.
TTCGTGCCGGGCGCGGCCTCGAATCGTGAACCGGCAGGTCCGCTGACAAGGTTCGAATAGCGCCACAGCTTGCCGGTCGTGCGTTCGACCGCCAGCACACCCTCGTTCGCCTTTTCGACGGTGTTCATTTTCCCGGCGGCGAGCTCGCCCATGTTGTTCCACGGGGTCACCGCCGTTCCGGCGACCGCAGTGATCCTGGTGCCGGAGACGAGCCCGTACGACACGCTGCTCTCGCGAGCCTGCATGAGATGGGTTCGAGTCTCGGAGATGCTGATTGCCGTCAGGTCGCCGCAGTTCTCGCCGGCGCCCTTGTCGGACAGGGCCGGCGTGTTCGGGCCGTCGATCTTCCAGGTGGTGTTGGCCTCGTAGTTGCAGGCGTGGTCGAAGTCGCCGATCACGCCCTTCTCGGCCGCCACCAGCTGGGTGCCGAAGTGCCGCAGGAAACGGGTCGGCTTGCTCTTCGACTGCAGCGACACGTTGGACCCGGACTTGCCGGCCGTGGGGCACCAGGTGGCCGAGACCTGGAGTGCGCTGCTGCCGTCGTTGGCCGACAGCCGCACGCCGTTGCCGGACTCCCGCAGGTAGTAACCGGGAGACGAGACCGATTCGAACGAGGCGCAGGCGGCGTCGCTGAGCCCGGCGACCACCTTCCACTTGGCGTCGGTGAGGGACTTGCCCTCGCCCGTTCCCTCGGCCGCGACGGTCGTCGTGGCGGGGTTGGCGCGCACGTACCAGCCGGCGCGGCCGGTGACGGTGGTCCGCAGCGTCTGGATGTTCACCGCGTACTGACCCTCACGCAGGAACTTGCTGACCGCCTCGTCGTTGCCGGCCAGCGCGGCGGTGGCCGCGGCGACCAGCGCCGGGTGCACCAGACTGTTCTCGGCCTTGGCCTTGATCACCCGTGCCGCGGCGCGGTTCTCCTCGGCCTGCTTGGCCAGCGCCTTGGCCATGTCCAGCTTGCTGGCCGCCTCGACGCCGGTCCGCAGAAACTCCTTGGTCCGCTCTGCGTCGTCAGCGGCCAGCACGACGGTTGCCGCGGCGGCGACCTCGGAGCCGGGCACTGCCTTGCCCAGAATCAGGCCGACAAGTCCCAGGTCGGTGCGGGCGAGCATCGAGTCGTCGGCCGGCACGCCGATCTGGGCCAGCGCATTGGCCTTGACACTGCGCCACCTCAGCGCTTCCTTCTCCGCCTCGGTCGTTTGGGTGTCGGCGGCGATCTTGTCGAGGACGTCCAGCCGCCGGGCCTCGAAGATGTCCTCCCGGATGAACTTGCTGAGCTGCGCCGGGTCGTTGGCCCGTACGGCCGCCTCGGCCTGGTTCTTCACCCGGGTGTCGGGCTCGGAGCGCACGGCGATCTGGGCCACGAACTCGAAGTCCGACGACCCGAGCAGGGCCGGGGTGACCGGCAGTTGGATCGCGGCCGCGGCGGCCTGACGGGCATCGCGCGCGGCCCGCTCGTTCTGCTCGTTCTGCTGGTCCTGCCGGTTCGCCTGGAAGATGCCCTGCCTGATGTACAGGGTGCAGAACGACGCCGAGCCGGTGCTGACCGTGCCGTCGGCGAAGGCCTTGTTCGCGGTGCGCACCACCTCGGCGCCGGCGGCCGGCCGGATGGCGACCTCGTGCACGAAGTCGCAATCAGCCAGGGATTGCATGTCCAGGTCGTCGCCGGCGTTGACGACCACCGCGGCCTGCCACTTCTCGTCCGGCGTGGCCTCGGGCAGCGGATCGGTGTCGGCCGCGGCCCGCACGCCGGTGGTGGCCGGGGCGGCGGCCGCGGGGCCGGACATCAGCCCGGCCGCCACGGTCATGGTGGCCGCGACGGCGGTCAGGCCGCGCGTCGCCCGTTTCATGGTGCTCATCCGGAGGTTTCCTTTCCTGGGGTGTGCAGCGTCATCCGGCGGCCGAGGCCGGTCGCCGGTCGTGTGTTCCGCTGCGGAGGGGTCAGTCGGTGGTGGTGGTGGTCGACATCCGGGTCTCGCCGGCGCGGGCCTGATCGAGCAGTGCCTGCCAGAGCCGGGCCTGTTCGGCGGCCAGTTTCTGTTCGGCGGCCCAAGTCAGGCTGGTCCGGTCGGCCGGCACGGCCACCGGCGTCCAGTTGGGGCTCTCCGCGCCGGCGGCCGCGGCGGCGACCTGACGCCAGTTCTCGGCCTGAAGGCGGGCCGCGGCCTCGGCGCCGGCCCACGCCGTACGGCCCGGAGTGGCCTGTTCGCCGACGGTCTGCCAGGCGCGGGCGGCCGCGGCGCGGGCCTGCACACCGGCCTCGCCGGCGACGTCGATCGCCGCCCGCTCGGCCTCCTGGGCCTTGACGACCAGGCCGCTCACCGTGTTGCGCCACTTGACCTCGTTGTCGGCCAGCCGGATCCGGTGGACCTCGAGGTCGAGCGAGGCGCCGTTGATCCAGCCGTACGCGAAGAAGTCCACGACGTCGTCGTCCCGCGCGTCGTCCCGGGTGGCCCACGTCGCGCTGACGCGGACCTGCTCGCCCGGATCGGTGTCGCGCAGCAGGGCGACGTAATCCCGGTCGGAATCGAGCAGCGCCCGCGCCTGAGCGCCGTCGGCGGCCCGGGCGAGCCGGTCGCGCTCCTTGGCCCCGGGATAGCCGGCGCGCACGAAGGTCGCGCGATCGGCATCGGTGCCGTTCACCGCGTGCAGGGCGGCCGCGTACACCTCGGGTGAGACCGCGGGCACGGTGGCGGCCAGCACGCGCTCCGCGAAGTCGGTGTTGCGGGCCCGGGTGGCGGCGGCCCGGCCGACCGCCGAATCGAAGCCGGACGCCAGGAACTGGGCGATGGCGCGTTCCTGAGCCGAGCTGGCGATCGCGGTGCGGGCGGCGACCCGAACGACCTGCCGCGGGTCCGACGTGGACAACCAGCGGACGAAGAACAGATCATCCTCGGCCGAACTGAGCGCCACCGCGGCGGCCGGCCGAGGCACGGCCAGGGCGGCGGGCGCGCTGATGGTCACCGCGAGAACGCCGGTGAGGAGTGCGGCCGAAACCGCACCCAGGCGTGCAGACATTGATCCCCCGTGATGCATGACATCTACGACGGCGAATCTCGCAGCCGTCGGCTGATCGTAGATCACCGATCAGTTATGAGCGGAGCGCGTTGAGTGATTGATCGCACGCCCGGTGCGGGCGGACGGGGCAGACGGATCAATTATCGGGCTGGTGCTCGACCACACCGGGCACTCGTTCGAGTACGACTGGGAGAGCTTCATGCGGTACGGCCCGGTCGCGCTCGGCCCGGTGCCCGATCTGCTGGTGCTGTCGGCGGCCCTGTTCGAGCAGAGCGTGCCCGCCGACTGGCGCGAGAAGTTCCGCCGCGGCGCCGGCGACCTCTACATCCTCGATCGGCGGTAGGGGTCAGAGCTCGTACGGGATGTCGGCGATGTGGTGGTCGAGGAGCTCGCCCACCGGCGCCCACGACTCGTAGACGCCGCGTTCGTAGCAGCGCGCGCCGGTGGCCGACAGCGAGTCGTTGTCCGGTCGCACCAGGCGCAGCCGGGCCCACGCCTGGTCGCGCTGCAGCACCCAGCACGGCACCCCGCGCCACAGAGCCTGTTCGGCCCGGCGGCTCAGTGTTGACACCGGGTAGCGCGCCGCGCGGGTCAGGGCCCGCACCCGGAACTCCTCCGGCGGGTCGGCGACGGCCTCGTACTCGTTGCCCTTGATCTGCCCGACCAGCCGGGCCGAGCCGGTCGTCGTGCAGGGCACGTACTCGCGGTCGGGGCTCACCCCGGGAAGGCTGTCGAGCAGGCCGCGCCACCGCGGGCCGGCCAGGCGCAGCCAGCCGTTCTGCTCGGGCTGATACGTGTAGAGGATGACCTCGTCGCCGCCCGGCACGTGCGCGACGATCTGCGAGTTGGCCGGGATCGGCAGGTCGGCGAACCCGGCCGTGACGAATTCCGGGATCAGGTCGTCGGTGCTGGGCGAGAAGCCGGTGCCGAGGATCATCGCGCCGATCCGCTGGTGGGCCTGGAGCATGGCCAGGCCGGGCTGGGCCGGGCCACCGGGCACCTCGTAGTCGAGTGGGTCCACGGCGCGCCAGCGCAACGCGTACGCCACCTCGGAGTCGGTCACGCCGTCGGTGCCGAGCAGGGCCAGGTCGCGGGGATCGGTCAGGTGCGCGAGGTCGCAGGCGCGGTAGCAGAAGCCGTACGGGAGCCAGCCGCCCAGATGGCCGGAGACCTGGGCCGGAGAGAGCACCTTGGTCATCCGCGTGCCGCGCCGAACCGCCGCTGTGGCCCGGATCTGCCGCAGCGCGGCATCGTCGCGGTAGCCGGCCGACTGACTCATCTGCTGCACCTGAGCCCAGCCGAGGTCGCGCCTCAGCGGGGCGGAGAGCGGGGGCTCGAGCGGATCGAACTCGATGACGCTGTCCTCGCCGGTGACGGTCACGGTCGGAAACTAGACAACAGCAGTGGACTTCAGGTGAACAAACAGTGGCCTGAAGGTCGAAGTGCAGAATGTCTCACATGTCATCGTCACCATCGGAATCCCGCCGGGAGAAGTCGCGCCGGCGGGCCGGCGAGTTTCCCGCCGAGCCCGAGCCGCTCGCCGTCCCGGTTTTCGACAGCCACACCCACCTCGACCTGACGATTCAGGAGGCGGGCGGGCCCGGCGGCGGGTCCGCCGACCCGGTCGAGGCGCTGCTGACCGCGGCGGCCAAGGCCGGTGTCGACCGGATCGTGCAGGTCGGGGTGGACGAGCCGTCATCGCGCTGGGGCGCGGAGCTGGCCGCCCGGCACCCGTCGGTGCTGGCCGCGGTGGCGCTGCACCCGAACGAGGCGCCGCTGCTGTCCAACCTGGACGAGTCGCTGCGCGTGATCGAGGCGCTCGCGGCCGAGCCCCGGGTGCGCGGCGTCGGCGAGACGGGCCTCGACACCTTCCGTACGGGGGAAGAAGGTCGTGCGGCGCAGGAGGCGAGCTTCCGGGCGCACATCGCCATCGCCAAGCGCCACGGCAAGGCCCTGGTCATCCACGACCGCGACGCCCACGAGGACGTGCTGCGGGTGCTCGACTCCGAAGGCGCTCCGGACAGGGTCGTGATGCACTGCTTCTCCGGCGACGCGGCGTTCGCGGCCGAGTGCGTACGGCGGGGCTTCTTCCTCAGCTTCGCCGGCACGGTGACCTTCGCCAGTGCCGGCAGCCTGCGCGAGGCGGCCGTCCTGACCCCGCTCGAGCAGATCATGGTCGAGACGGACGCGCCCTATCTGACGCCGGTGCCGCACCGGGGCCGGCCGAACGCCTCCTACCTGATCCCGCTGACCGTGCGCTCGCTGGCGGCGACCCGGGGCGACGACGTCGACGCCCTGTGCGCCGCGATCTCGGCCAACGGCGAGCGGGTGTTCGGCCCTTGGCGCTGACCCCGGGGCCGGGCGGTCCGGGCCCGGTTTCCGTCCCGACTAGGCTTGGAACCCATGGCTGACGCGCTTCTCGGCCCGGCGGAGATCCGGGAACTGGCCGCCCGGCTCGGCGTGGCCCCCACAAAGAAGCTCGGCCAGAACTTCCTGCACGACCCGAACACGATCCGCCGCATCGTGACGGCGGCCGGGCTGGTGCCGGAGGACGTCGCGCTCGAGGTCGGGCCCGGGCTCGGCTCGCTCACCCTGGGCCTGGCCGGGGCGGTGCGGCACGTGCACGCGGTCGAGATCGACCCGCGGCTCGCCGTGGCGCTGCCCGAGACGGTCACGGCGGCCCATCTGACCGTGCACAACGCCGACGCCCTGCACGTCCGCGGGGCCGACTTCGACCCCGCGCCCACGATGCTGGTGGCCAACCTGCCCTACAACGTGGCCGTCCCCGTGGTGCTGCACCTGCTGGCCGAACTGCCCACGCTGCGCGGGGGCCTGGTCATGGTGCAGAAAGAGGTGGCCGATCGGCTCGTCGCGGGTCCCGGTTCCAAGGTGTACGGGGTCCCGTCGGTCAAGCTGGCCTGGTACGCCGACGCCCGCTCGGCCGGCAAGGTCCCGCCCGCGGTCTTCTGGCCGGTGCCCAATGTGGATTCCGGACTGGTCGCTTTCACCCGTCGCACTCCTCCGGGTGAGATCGATCGGAAAGCGGTGTTCGCGGTGGTCGACGCGGCCTTCGCCCAGCGCCGCAAGACCCTGCGGGCGGCCCTGGCCGGGTGGGCCGGTGGCGCCGCCCGGGCCGAGGAGCTGCTGGTGGCGGCCGGAATCAGCCCGCAGGCCCGGGGCGAGTCGCTGACCGTCGAGCAATTCGTGGCGATCGCGGCCGCGGCCACGGTGTCGCCGCCCGGCGGTAAGCTCAGCCCGTCCGAAAGGCGTTCCGAGGAGGTGGATTCATGACCGCGCAGCCGGCAGGCCCTGTCGAGTGGTCGCCTGACCCGATCAGGCAGCGCCGGGCCGACCACCTTCTCGAGGATGTCCTTTCCCTCCCCGACGGCGCTCCCCGCGTCGAACTCCGCGACGGAGTCATGATCGTGGTCCCCTCACCGACGCTCGGCCATCAGAACATCGGCAACCTCTTGTGGCTGTGGTTCCGGCAGAACGCGCCGGAGCAGTTCGCCGCGGGCACAGCCGTCGGCGTCGCCGTGACTTCGCAGGACAGCTTGGAACCCGACGTCTTACTCCTTCAGCAGCCCGTCAAGATGAGCAACCACTTCTTTCTGCCCGCCCAGGTCGCCATAGCCGTCGAGATCGTCTCTCCCGGCACGAAACGCCGGGACCGCCTGGAAAAACCCTCCGAGTACGCGGCTCTCGACATCCCGCATTTCTGGCGCATCGAACAGGATCCGCTGCACGTGCATGCCTACGACCTGGTCAACGGCAGGTATGAGCCGGCCGGTGATTCGGACACCGAGTTGGTGCTGAGCGCGCCGTTCGAGATCAAGCTCCCGATTCGGGACATCACTCCGTGACCGAGGCCTGGGGACCGGACGACGACGAGCCGCGCCGGCACCATGGACCGGTCCGGGTCCGGGTGCCTTCCAAGATCAATCTGCATCTGGGTGTGGGTCCGCTGCGGGACGACGGGTTCCACGAGCTGAACACCGTCTATCACGCGATCAGCCTGTTCGACGAGATCACCGCCCGGGCCGGCGACACGCTCGCGCTGACCATGGAGGGCGAGGGCGCCGGCACGCTCGCGCTCGACGAGTCGAACCTGATGATCCGGGCCGCCCGGGCGCTCGCGGCCCGCACCCGGGTGCCGGCGTACGCGCGACTGCACCTGCGCAAGACGATCCCGCTGGCCGGCGGGCTGGCCGGGGGCAGTGCCGACGCCGCGGCCACGCTGATCGCCTGCGACCTGCTGTGGGGCACCGGCCTCAGCCGCGAGGAGCTGGCCGAGGTGGGCGCCACGCTCGGCTCCGACGTGCCGTTTTTGTTGCACGGCGGCACCGCCCTGGGCACGGGCCACGGCGAGTCGATCAGCCCGATCCTGGCCCGGCCCACCACCTGGCACTGGGTGGTCGCGATCGCCGACGGCGGCCTGTCCACCCCCGAGGTCTATCGCAAGCTCGACGAGCTGCGCGACGGTTCCTGGCCGCCCAAGGCGCTGGGCGACGCCGACGAGCTGATGGCCGCCCTGCGTCAGCGCGACCCCGAGGTGCTGGGGGCCGCGCTCGGCAACGACCTGCAGCCGGCCGCGCTGGCCCTGCGGCCCGAGCTGGCCGACGTGCTCAAGGCGGGCAGCGAGGCGGGCGCGGTCACCGGTCTGGTCTCCGGCTCCGGCCCCACCTGTGTGTTCCTGGCCACCGACGCGGCGCACGCCGGTCGGGTCGCGGCCGGGCTCAACGCGGCCGGTGTGTGCCGCGAGGCGGTCACCGCCCGGGGCCCGATGCCGGGCGCGCGGGTAACCTAGAGCCATCGTGGCGAACATCATCAACCTGGACCGGGTGAACAAGGGCTACGGCGCTGCCGGCCAACTACTCACCGACGTTTCTCTCGGGCTCGACGACGACGCCCGCATCGGCATCGTCGGTCTCAACGGCGCCGGCAAATCCACCCTTCTGCGTCTGCTCGCCAAGAGCGAGGAGCCCGACTCCGGCCGCGTCACCCACCGGCGCGACGTGCGCGTCGCCACCCTGCCCCAGACGCTCGACCTGGCCGCCGAGGCGACCGTGCGCGACGTCGTGCTCGGCACCGGCTGGCTGGCCGAGGGCATGGGGGCCGAGCACGAGTGGGCCGGTGACGCCGGAGTGCGCGCCATCCTCGACGGGCTCGGCATGCCCCACCTGGGCCTCGACACCCCGGTCGGCCCGATGTCCGGTGGCGAGCGCCGCCGGGTCGCTCTCGCGGCCCTGCTCGTGCGGGAAAGCGATTTGCTGATCCTCGACGAGCCCACCAACCACCTCGACGTGGCCGGTGTCGACTGGCTGGCCCACTACCTGCTCACCCGCCGAGGCGCGCTGGTGGTCGTCACCCACGACCGCTGGTTCCTCGACGCTGTCTGCACGGCCACCTGGGAGGTCGTCGACGAGCAGGTTCACGCGTACGAGGGTGGCTACGCGGCCTGGACGCTGGCCCGGGTCGAGCGGCAGCGCGTCGCCGCCGTGATCGAGTCCCGCCGGCAAAATCTGCTGCGCAAAGAGATCGCCTGGCTGCGCCGTGGCCCGCCCGCCCGCACCTCCAAGCCTCAGTTCCGCATCGACGCCGCGAACGCGCTGATCGCCGACGTGCCCCCGGTGCGCGACACGGTCAGCCTCCAGCGTCTGGCCACCTCGCGGCTCGGCAAGCAGGTCTACGAGCTCGAGGACGTCACCCTGCACGCCGGGCCCAAGATGATCCTCGACGGTCTGACCTGGCAGGTCGGGCCGGGCGACCGGTTCGCGATCCTGGGCGCCAACGGGGCCGGCAAGACCACCCTGCTGCGGCTTCTCGCGGGCCTGACCACGCCCGAGGGCGGCCGCCTGGTGACCGGCTCCACGGTCCGGGCGGCGTTCCTCTCGCAGGAGCTCAGGGAACTGCCGGGCGACCTGCGCCTGCTGGAGGCGGTCGAAGAGGTCGCCAAGCGGGTCCGGCTGGGCGACCGCGAGCTTTCCGCGGGGCAGCTGGCCGAGGTGTTCGGCTTCACCGACAAGCGCATCTGGACCCCGGTCAGCGATCTGTCCGGTGGCGAGCGGCGGCGGTTGCAGCTGTTGCGCCTGCTGGCCGCCGAGCCCAATGTGCTGCTGCTCGACGAGCCCACCAACGACCTCGACACCGATACGCTCGCCGCCCTGGAAGACCTGCTCGACTCGTGGCCGGGCACGATGATCGTGGCCAGCCACGACCGCTACCTGGTCGAGCGGGTGACTGACACGGCGTACGGGATGTTCGGCGACGGTCGTCTCGTGCACCTGCCCGGTGGCATCGACGAATACCTCGCGCGGGTCGCCGGGGCGCCGGCTCCGGACGTACGGGAGGAAAAGCCGGCCGCCGTGACCGGCCTCTCCGCGGGTGATCTTCGCCAGGCCCGCAAGGATCTGACCCGGCTCGAGCGGCAGCTGGCCAAGCTCGACGAGCGCGAGGTCAAGATCAATGAGAAGTTGACCGCGCACGGCAGCGACTACGACAAGATCATGGAGCTGGACGCGCAGCTCAAGGCGGTCAGGCAGGAGCGGGCCGAGGTCGAGGAGGCCTGGCTCGAGCTGGCCGAGCAGGTGCCCGGAAACTGATCCGGGGGGTGTGCCTGCGCCGCTTGAGGGGAATACGCGAGAATCGGCGGGTACAACACCTGACCTTGGAGACGGACACCATGGCGCATACCCCGGTCAACCATCCGCTGCGGCCCATCTATCGCGCGCTCAGCTTCATCGCCGGCGCGTACCTGGTCGTGTTCGGGGTCATCGGCCTGATCCAGACGTCCGGCGAGAGCTTCACCGGCATCACCGGCGTCCGGGTCCTCGGCCAGGAGACCAACATGCTCTGGTCGATCGTCGCGCTGGTCGTCGGCGCGATCGTGCTGGCCGCGACCGCGATGGGCCGCAACCTCGACGTCGCCGCCGACAAGTACCTCGGCTGGGCCCTGCTGGTCATCGGCAGCTACGAGCTGGCCACCAACCGCACCGACGCCAATCTCTTCGGCTTCAGCATGTCGACCGTCGTGGTGACCTACCTGGTCGGCCTGATCCTGATCCTGTCCAGCCTGTACGGCAAGGTCGCGCCGCAGGAGCGGGCCGGCGCGCCGCGGCAGGTGCGGGAGGGCCGAGCGGCCTGATGGCGCACTACCCCCTCAACCACCCCCTGCGTCCCGTCTACCGTCTGCTCGCCTTTCTCGCCGCGGCCTATCTGACGCTCTTCGGCGCCATCGGTCTCGGCGTGACGGCGGGCGACCCGTTCTTCCACCGCGGCGCCGACTGGGTGCTCGGGCTGCGCACCAACCCGGCCACGGCCTGGATCAGTCTGCTGCTGGGCCTGGTGCTGCTGGCCGCCGTGGTCGTCGGTCGCAACGTCTATCACCAGGTCGCGATCGTGCTCGGCTGGGCGCTGGCAGCCTTCGCCATGATCGTCATGGCGGTGATCCAGACCGACGCCAACGTCTTCAACTTCTCGATGATCAACGTCGTGGTGCTGGCCCTGCTCGGGCTGGTCGTCCTGACCGCCGGTCTCTACGGCAAGATCGGCGACACGTCCGGCGCGACCGACGAGGCCGGCGCCCACGCCTCGCGCTGACGACGAGACCGGCGCCCACCGCCTCGCGCTATCGCGTGCGGGTCAGCAGCGTGGGCTTCGCCTCGAGGTGGGACAGGCCGTTCCAGGCCAGGTTGACCAGGTGGGCGGCCACCGTCTCCTTCTTGGGCTTGCGGGCCTCCCGCCACCACTGCCCGGTCAGCGCGACCATGCCCACCAGCGCCTGCGAATAGAGCTCGGCGAGCTTGGGGTCGAGGCCACGCGCCTTGAACTCGGCGCCCAGAATGTGCTCGACCTGGTGGGCCACGTCGTTCATCACGCTCGAGAACGTGCCCGCGGGGGACAACGCGGGGGATTCGCGGGCCAGCACCCGGAAGCCGTGCGGCTCCTCCTCGATGTAGCCGAGTAGGGCCAGCGCCGCCTGTTCGAGCAGCTCGCGCGGGTGGCCGGCGGTGAGCGCGGTGGAGATGCGGTCGAGCAGGGCGCGGACCTCGCGGTCGACGACCACCGCGTACAGCCCCTCCTTGCCGCCGAAGTGCTCGTAGACCACCGGCTTGGACACCTTGGCCCGGGCGGCGACCTCTTCCACGCTGGTCGCGTCGTAGCCCCGCTCGGCGAAGAGCTGACGGCCGGTGGCGATCAACTGTTCGCGGCGCTGCGCGGCCGACATGCGGACCCGGGGCGTGGCCGCCGCCCGGGATCGCCGTTGTCCGCCCTCGGCGTCCTCTGGATCCGTCACCCGGCCATCCTGACAGGTCTGTCCGATTCCAGTGTCCCGGCGACAGCGTGCGGCCCGCCGGTCCGGACCGCCGCACCGCGGGCTCGGCGGTGTCGAAAGGGATTGACCGGGTGCCGCTAAGATGTGACCGGTGGACATGGCCCGTGGGGGAGATGTCCGTGATAGTCCCGGATCGTCTAATGGTAGGACCGCGGCTTTTGGTGCCGTTTATAGGGGTTCGAATCCTCTTCCGGGAGCAGTCCTGTCGCGGCTGAGTTCGTCGCCGCCCTGTCTGAGTGACTACTGCGAACTGAGTGACTACTGCGAACTGAGTGACTACTGCGAACTGAGTGACTACTGCGAATCAGGAGTACCGCGTGAGTCAGGCCCCTCGTCGAACCGTTGTCGTCCTTGCCGCCGGTGAGGGCAAGCGGATGAAGTCCGCGACCCCCAAGGTGCTGCACCCCATGCTCGGGCGCACGCTGCTCGGGCACGTGCTCACCGCCTCGGGCTCGGCCGCCGCCGACCAGACGATCGTGGTCGTGGGCCACAAGGCCGACCAGGTCGAGGCCCACCTGGCCGAGGTCGCGCCGGCCGCCACGCCGGTGCTGCAGGCCCAGCAGAACGGCACCGGCCACGCCATGCGGATCGCCCTCGACGCCGCGCCCGACGCCACCGGCACCGTGGTCGTGCTCAACGGCGATGTGCCGCTGCTGCGGGCCGAGACCGTGGCGAGCCTGATCGAGGCCCACGAGTCCGGCGCGCGCGGGGCGACCGTGCTGGCCGCCGAGGTCGGCAACCCGACCGGCCTGGGCCGGATCGTGCGCGACGGCGCCGGCAACCTCGAAAAGATCGTCGAGGAGCGTGACGCCTCGGCCGAGGTGCGGGCGATCCGCGAGATCAACGCCGGCATCTACGCGTTCGACGTCGCGTCGCTGCGGGAGGCGCTGTCCAAGCTGTCCACCGACAACGACCAGGGCGAGGAATACCTGACCGACGTCTTCGGGATCATGGCCTCGGTCGGTCACCCGGTCGGCGTGTTCGTGGCGCCGGACGCCGACGAGACGCTGGGCTGCAACGACCGGGCCGAACTGTCCCGCCTGCGGGCGCTGCTGCGCGACCGGGTCAACGAGGCGTGGATGCGCTCCGGTGTCTCGATCCTCGACCCGTCGACCACCTGGATCGACGTCACCGTGACGCTCGAGCCGGACGCCGAGATCGACCAGAACTCGCAGCTGCTGGGCTCGACCACGGTCGGCGCGGGCGCGATCGTCGGTCCCGACACGACGCTGATCGACACCACGGTCGGGGCGGGCGCGGTAGTGCTGCGGACCCACTCGATCGGCGCCGAGATCGGCCCGGACGCGACCGTCGGCCCGTTCTCGTTCCTGCGCCCGGGCACCCGGCTGGGCCGCAAGGCCAAGGTCGGCGGCTTCGTCGAGACCAAGAACGCCGAGCTGGGCGAGGGTGCCAAGGTGCCGCATCTGTCGTACGTGGGTGACGCCACGATCGGGGCCAAGGCCAACATCGGCGCGGGCACGATCTTCGCCAACTACGACGGCGTCAACAAGAGCCACACCACGGTGGGCGAGGCCGCGTTCGTCGGCTCCGACACCGTGCTGATCGCGCCGGTCGAGATCGAGCCGGGGGCGTACGTCGCGGCCGGCAGCGCCATCCAGAAGGGCGTGCCCGCGGGCAGCCTGGGCGTCACCCGGGCGCCGCAGCGCAACGTCGAGGGCTGGGTCGCGCGCAAGCGGGCCGGCACCGTCTCGGCGGCCGCGGCCGAGAAGGCGATCGCCGCGCGGGACGCCGACGGGGAGATCAGCACCGCCGAGTGACGAGCGGATCCGCGACGGTTGGGGTTAGCTGGAGACGTACCGGAGTGCTCGAACAGGTGGCCGCAAGCCCACTGCCGGGTATCCGACAATGGCGTACGGGAGCCGTAGGCTGGTAGGACGACCCGCCCTGAGCTGGAATGTTCCGGTCGGGGTGAGGCATCCCACCCGCCGGCCTCGGAACGTGGCGGCGCCGTGGCCACGGGGGATACTTCACTCCGATTACGTCCCCACCCCCTCGATCCAACGGGAGTAGCGAGCCGATGGGCAGCATCGTCGCGGAGAACCGTAAGTCTCTGATGCTTTTCTCCGGACGGGGTTTCCCGGAGCTGGCCGACGAGATCGGCCAGGTGCTCGGCGTGGCCCCGACCCCGGCCGACTCGTACGAGTTCGCCAACGGTGAGATTTTCGTCCGCTTCAAGGACTCCGTTCGCGGCTCGGACGCGTTCGTGGTGCAGTCGATGACCGAGGGTGTGAACCGCTGGGTCATGGAGACGCTGATCATGATCGACGCCCTGAAGCGGGGCTCGGCCAAGCGGATCACCGTCGTGCTGCCGTTCTATCCGTATTCGCGGCAGGACAAGAAGCACCGCGGCCGCGAGCCGATCTCGGCCCGCCTGATGGCCGACCTGCTCAAGACGGCCGGCGCCAACCGCATCCTCACGGTCGACCTGCACACCGCCCAGATCCAGGGCTTCTTCGACGGCCCGGTCGACCACCTGTTCGCGATGGACATCCTGGCCGAGCACGTGCAGAAGAAGTACGCCGGCCGGCCGATGACCGTGGTCGCGCCCGACTCGGGCCGGGTGCGTGTGGCCGAGCGGTGGACCGACCGGCTGGGCGGCTGCCCGCTGGCCTTCATCCACAAGACCCGCGACCCGCTCAAGCCCAACCAGGTCGTGGCCAACCGCGTGGTCGGCGAGGTCGAGGGCCGGGTCTGCCTGATCGTCGACGACATGATCGACACCGGCGGCACGATCACCAAGGCGGCCGACATCCTCTGGGACGAGGGCGCGGCCGACGTGATCGTGGCCTCGACCCACGCGCTGCTGTCCGACCCGGCGACCGAGCGCCTGAAGAACAGCCGGATCAGCGAGCTCGTGGTGACGAACACCCTGCCGCTGCCGCCCGAGAAGCGTCTCGACAAGATCACCGTGCTGTCGATCGCGCCGCTGCTGGCCCGGGCGATCCGCGAAGTCTTCGACGACGGCTCGGTCACCACGCTCTTCGGGGGCCTGAGCTGATCAACTGACCGCGCGCCTCCACCGGCCGCGCCGGAGCGCGGATTCGTTGATGCAAGTTGCATCGAGCGGGTGAAGTTTTCACGGACTGCCTGAGCGGGGCGGACCCGCTGAGTCGTGCGCGCGTGCAGCAGGTAAGCTAATACGGTTGCCACGGCGAGGGTGCCCCGCGGTCTGCTGAGGTTCGCAGCCGCTCGGGGGCACCGTGATCGACGCGGTGCTCCGGGCCTGTGCCCAGCGCGCCCCCTTGCCCGGCAGCGCCGACGACGGCCTCCAGCACCGACGGCGGCCGATTTCCACACACTGCCGGACCGTACGCACGCCGACTTAGTCGCAGCCCGATCGAAGAGTTTCAGGAGTTTCCCCGTGTCCGAGGTAAAGATCAGCGCCGAGCCCCGTACCGAGTTCGGCAAGGGTGGTGCCCGCCGCACGCGCCGGGCCGGTTTGGTGCCCGCCGTGCTTTACGGCCACGGCGAGAAGCCGGTGCACATCGCTCTGCCCGCCCGCGAGTTCGCGGCCGCCATCCGGCACGGTGGGCTCAACACCGTGTTCACTATCGACATCGTCGGTGCCTCGGGCGCCACGCTGGCCCTGCCCAAGGCCATCCAGCGTGACCCGATCAAGGACACCTTCGAGCACGTCGACCTGATCATCGTCAAGCGTGGCGAGAAGGTCCAGGTCGACGTCCCCGTGACGCTGACCGGCGAGGCCGCCCGCAACACGCTCGTGGTGAACGAGTCGAACACCGTCGCCGTGATCGCCGAGGCGATGCACCTGCCGTCCGGCTTCGAGGTGTCCATCGAGGGCCTCGAGGCGGGTTCGCAGATCACCGCGGGCGACATCGCGCTGCCGTCCGGCTCCGAGCTGGCCGTCGAGCCCGACTTCGTTCTGGCCGTCATCTCCCAGGCGCAGACCGCCGAGCAGATGGAGGGCGACACCGAGGGTGGCGACGAGTCCGCGGCCGAGGGCGGCGAAGCGGCTGCTTCCACCGAGGAGTAAGACCCTCGCCAAGTCGGCGTACGAGCAGTGACCGGGGAAAGTGCCAGGCAGGCACTTTCCCCGGCTGCATTTCCCCCGAAGAGCCAGTGTGTCCGGGAGGCACGGAGTGAGCGACGAGACCTGGCTGGTGGTCGGCCTGGGCAACCCCGGCAAGGAGTACGCCGGCAACCGGCACAACGTCGGTTTCATGGTGGCCGACCTGCTGGCGTCCCGGGTGGGCGCCAAGTTCGGCCGAGCCAAGCGCGCGCACACCGAGGTGGCCGAGGGGCGGCTCGGCTTCGGCGGGCCCAAGCTGGTGCTGCTGAAGCCGCTGACCTACATGAACCTGTCCGGCGCGCCTGTGGTCTCGCTCGCACAGTTCTTCAAAGTGCCGGTAGAGAACGTGATTGCCGTGCACGATGAGTTGGATGTGCCGTTCGGGCAGGTTCGAGCCAAACGTGGCGGTGGTGAGGGTGGCCACAACGGTCTGCGGTCCATGTCGAAGTCCCTGGGGAGCAAGGAGTACGCCCGGGTGCGTTTCGGCATCGGCCGTCCACCGGGCCGGCAGGAGCCGGCCGATTACGTGCTCTCCGATTTCTCCGGCGCGGAGCGCAAGGAGTTGGACTTCCTCGTCGACCGGGCGGCCGACGTCGTCGAGGCGGTCGTGCTCGAGGGCGTGGAGTGGGCGCAGAACAAATACCACGGCGGTTGATCTTGCGGGGTCGAAACAAATAGATCTTATGGGCGGTTTTGTCCGCCTCTCGGTCCCGTGACGCCTTTGAGTGTCCGACCGTTGGTCACACGTATGCACCGGTTCGGTGGCAAATGACTGGCGGTTGGGGGAGGTTCGTAATGCGGCGGGACCTGTCCGCAACGGAGGCGGTGCTGGCGCAGCCGACTGTGCTGCTGCCGGCCATCCGTCCGGTGCGGCCGCCGGAGGGCGCCGGGACCGGCACGGTGTGTCCGCCCGAGGGCTACGGCCGGGCGAATCATCCGCCCGCCAACGGGGGGCCGCGCCGTTCGAAGATTCCGGCGCCGATCGTCCCGCTGAGCCCGCCACCGGCCGGCGCGACGACGACCCGCCCGGCCGCGGGTCCGCCACCGGCCGGTCCGGCGGTGACGCCGGCCGACGTGACGGTGACCCGTCCGAACACCGGTCCGCCGAGGACTGCCGACCGGCCGGACAACGCGCCGCCGCAGGTCACCCGGGGTAAGACCGACGCGGCCCGCAACAACGCGATCGACCGGCACTGGTCCGAGCGCCCCAACCGGTCGGCGTCGGCCCGTCCCGCGACCCGGCCCTTCGTCCGGGTGCGCGGACGGCATGCGGCCATGTCGCGACGGCAGCGCTGGGAACGCAGCTACGTCCGCTCGCTCGTGCTCTGCGACCTGCTCGCGGGCACGGCGGCCGGCGGGGCCACCTTCGGCCTGCGCTTCGGCGACGAGGTGACAAGCTACAACCGCGCGTACATGATCCTGTCGACGCTGCTGCCGGTGCTGCTGCTGGCCGTGCTTGCGGTCTCCCGGGCGTACGAGCGCAGGTATCTCTTCGTCGGCACGGACGAGTACCAGCGGGTGCTCCGGGGCGGGGTCGGCCTGATCGCCGGGGTGTCCGTGGTGTCGTACGGGCTCGATCTGGATCTGGCTCGAGGTTATGTGCTGGCCGCTCTCCCGGCGGCGATCGGCTCGTCGGTGGTGCTGCGGTTCGCGCTGCGCAAACGGCTGCACCTGACCCGTGACCGCGGCGAGAGCATGCGCCGGGTGATCCTGGTCGGGCACGAGCTCTCGGTCATCGGCATGACCCGCCAGCTGCGGCGGGAGCGCTATCACGGCCTCGAAGTGGTGGGCGCCTGCCTGCCACCGGGGCACGACGGCGTGGGTGTGGGGGGACCGCAGGGCCTGGCCGTCTACGGCACGTTCGACGACGTCGCGGGCGCGGTCGAGCAGGCCGACGCGGACACGGTGGTGGTGCTGAGCTGTCCCGAGCTCGACGGCGCGGCCGTACGCCGGCTGGCCTGGCGCCTGGAACGCGACGAGGTCGACCTCGTGGTCGCGAGCGCGCTCGTCGATGTGGCCGGCGCCCGCACGACGATCCGGCCGTTCGACGGGCTGCCCATGCTGCACGTCGAGCACCCGCGCCTGCACGGCGGATCGCGGCTGGTCAAGGAGGCATTCGACCGCCTCGGAGCCTTCGCGCTATTGATGATCTTCGGTCCGCTGCTGCTCGGCATCGCACTGGCTGTGCGGTGCACGTCGAAGGGGCCGGTACTCTTTCGTCAGGTGCGGGTGGGTCGCGACGGCCGGCTGTTCCGCATCTTCAAGTTCCGCAGCATGTATGTGGATGCCGAGGCGCGGCTGGCCGAACTGAGGCATCTCAACGAGCACGACGGCGTGCTTTTCAAGATCCGTGACGACCCGCGGGTGACCCGGGTCGGGCGGTATCTGCGCCGGTTCTCGCTCGACGAGCTGCCGCAGCTGCTCAACGTGCTGCTGGGGCAGATGTCGCTGGTCGGCCCGCGGCCGCCGCTGCCGTCCGAGGTGGCGGCGTACGCCGACGACGTGCGGCGCCGGCTCGCCGTCAAGCCGGGCATGACCGGCCTGTGGCAGGTATCCGGACGTTCGGATCTGCCGTGGGAGGAAGCGGTCCGGTTGGACCTGCGCTATGTGGAGAACTGGACCCTCAGTTTGGATCTGGTGATCCTGTTGCGCACCATGACCGCAGTGGTGCGCTCCTCCGGAGCGTACTGAGCCTGAAGAGGAGCGGCTGAGATATGGGCGAGCGGACAGAGACGTCGGCGCGCGTGACCTCCCAGCGGGAGAGCAGTGACGCCGGCATTCCGCCGGTCAACGACGCGGCCTTCGCCCGCTGGCTGGCCGACCGGGCGGGGCAGACCCTGCTCCAGGTGCGTGCGGAGATGGGCTTCGCCGACGGCAAGGCCCTCAAGGCGGCCGGCGACAAGGCCGCGCACCACCTGATGCGGGCCGAGCTGGCCCGCTGGCGCCCGGCCGACGCCGTGCTCTCCGAGGAGGACGACCACGCCCGCGACGCGTGGCGCGAGGGCGAGCACACCACCGTACGGCCCGAGCGTCTCGGCGCCTCCCGGGTGTGGATCATCGACCCGCTCGACGGCACCCGCGAGTTCTCCGAGGAGGGCCGGGCCGACTGGGCCGTGCACGTCGCACTCTGGACGGCCGACTGCTCGAGCCCGTCCTGTCTGGCCGCGGGCGCGGTCGCGATGCCGGCCCAGCACCGCACGGTCGCCACCGACCACTCCCCGGCCTATCCGCCGCTGCCGTTGAACGCGGCCACCGGCGGTCCGATCCGGATCGCGGCCAGCCGCACCCGGCCGCCGGCCTTCGTCACTGCCCTGGCCGAGGAGATCGGGGCTGAGCTGGTGCCGATGGGATCGGCCGGTGTCAAGATCGCCGCGGTCATCAGCGGCGAGGCCGATGCCTACGTGCATGCCGGTGGCCAGTACGAATGGGATTCGGCGGCTCCGGTCGCTGTGGCGTTGGCCACTGGGCTGCACGCTAGCCGAATCGACGGTTCTGAGCTGAAATACAACGAGGCCGACCCAAAGTTGCCGGACCTGGTGGTGTGCCGTAAGGATCTCGCTCCTCGGTTGCTTGCAGCGTTGCAGCGTCACCTTCCGTCAGAATGACGGTTGTCTAAGGGCAACGTAGCCGCAACGCAATCCTCCCGAGAGGTCTGGAGCCCATCAAGATGAGCCAGACGAAGCCGTACCGCGTCACGCACCTGGATGCCCTCGAAGCCGAGAGCATCTTCGTCATGCGCGAGGTCATGGCGGAGTTCGAGCGCCCAGTGCTGCTCTTCTCCGGCGGCAAGGACTCGATCGTGATGCTGCGTCTCGCCGAGAAGGCGTTCGCCCCCGCGCGCATCCCGTTCCCGGTCATGCACGTCGACACCGGCCACAACTTCCCCGAGGTGCTCGAATACCGCGACCAGCGGGTCGCCGGCCTCGGGCTCAACCTGGTGGTGGCCAGCGTGCAGGAGGCCATCGACACCGGTCTCGTACGCGAGCTGCCCGACGGCACCCGCAACCGGATCCAGACACCGGTGCTGCTGGCCGCGGTCGAGAAGTACCGCTTCGACGCGCTCTTCGGCGGCGCCCGCCGCGACGAGGAGAAGGCGCGCGCCAAGGAGCGCATGTTCAGCTTCCGCGACGAGTTCGGCCAGTGGGACCCCAAGAACCAGCGCCCCGAGCTGTGGGCGCTCTACAACGGGCGGCACCACCCCGGCGAGTCGATCCGGGTGTTCCCGCTGTCGAACTGGACCGAGCTCGACGTCTGGCACTACATCGCCAAGGAGCGCATCCCGCTGCCGAGCATCTATTACGCGCACGACCGCGAGGTCGTCGAGCGCGACGGGATGTTCTACGCGGTCAACGAGTTCATCCGGCTGCGCGACGGCGAGACCTCCGAGGTCCGCCGGGTGCGCTACCGCACGGTGGGCGACGCCTCCCAGACCGCCGCCGTGCTGTCCGAGGCCGACACGGTGGACAAGGTGATCGACGAGGTCGCCGCCACCCGGATCACCGAGCGGGGCGCGACCCGCGGTGACGACAAGGTCAGCGAGGCCGCGATGGAAGACCGCAAGCGAGAGGGTTACTTCTGATGAGCCAGGCCGTCCTGGAAACCGAGGCGGCGCCCTCGGCGCGCATGGATCTGCTGCGGTTCGCCACCGCGGGCAGCGTGGACGACGGCAAGTCGACCCTGATCGGCCGGCTTCTGTTCGACACCAAGACGATCTTCGCCGACCAGTTGGAGGCGGTCGAGGCGGCCAGCGCCTCCCGCGGCGACGAATACACGAACCTCGCGCTGCTCACCGACGGCCTGCGGGCCGAGCGGGAACAGGGCATCACGATCGACGTGGCGTACCGGTACTTCGCCACGCCGAAGCGGAAGTTCATCATCGCCGACACCCCGGGGCACATCCAGTACACCCGCAACATGGTCACCGGCGCCTCGACCGCCGACCTCGCGCTGATCCTGGTCGACGCGCGTAAGGGCCTGGTCGAGCAGTCCCGCCGGCACGCGTTCCTGACCAGCCTGCTGCGGGTGCCACACCTGGTGCTCTGCATCAACAAGATGGACCTGGTCGACTGGGACAAGGCGGTCTACGACCGGATCGCCGACGAGTTCACCTCGTTCGCGGCCAAGCTCGAGATCGGCGACCTGACGATCATCCCGGTGTCCGCGCTGAACGGCGACAACATTGCGTCGCGCAGCGAGAACAGCCCCTGGTACGACGGCCCGTCGCTGCTGCACCACCTCGAGCACGTGCACATCGCCAGCGACCGCAACCTGGTCGACGTGCGCTTCCCGGTGCAGTACGTGATCCGTCCCCAGTCGACGACCGTGACCGACTACCGCGGGTACGCCGGACAGGTCGCCTCGGGCGTGCTCAAGCCGGGCGACGAGGTGATGGTGCTGCCGTCGGGCATGACCAGCACGATCGCCGGCATCGACACCGCCGACGGGCCGGTCGACGAGGCGTTCCCGCCCATGTCGGTCACCGTGCGCCTCAACGACGAGATCGACATCTCCCGGGGCGACATGATCTGCCGGCCGCACAACGCCCCCGCGGTCGCCCAGGACATCGAGGCGATGGTCTGCTGGATGGACGAGACGGCCCCGCTGCGGGTCGGCGGCAAGTACGCCATCAAGCACACCACCCGCTCGGCCCGCACGGTTGTGCGCGGCCTGCAGTACCGCCTGGACGTCAACACCCTGCACCGCGACGAGCAGGCGGACGGGCTTCAGCTCAACGAGATCGGCCGGGTGCGGCTGCGCACGACCGTGCCGCTGCTCGCCGACGAATATCGCCGCAACCGTACGACCGGGGGCTTCATCCTGGTCGACGAGAGCACCAACCGTACGGTCGCGGCGGGGATGATCATCGAGGCCCAGTAGGCCCATCGTTGCGAATGGACGACGGCAGTCGCGGAGAACCGTTCCGCGGCTGCCGTCGCGCCTTGTCCGGCTTCGGCTGCAGGGTCGCCCAGACCACCTTGCCCGTACGGGTGGGAAGCGTGCCCCAGGCGACCGCGAGCGCACCGACCAGCCGCAGCCCCCGGCCGCGCTCGTCGAGCGGCTGACCGCGGCGGACCCGGCTCAGTTTGGTCACCCGCGGCACGTCGGCGACCCCGTCGGCCACGCTCAGATGGATGCCCGCCCCGCGCAGGCTGACCACGACCGTCATCTCGGTGCCGGCGTGCTCGATCGCGTTGTTGACCAGCTCGCTCATCACCGACCGGCTCGGATGCAGCAGGTCGGCCCGGTCCCAGGCCAGGCAGGCGTCGGCGACCAGGTTGCGGGCGAGGCTGGGCGCGTCGGGCTCGGGAGCCAGGGTGAGGCCGAGCCGCTCGGTCAACGGCAACCGGCTCGCGATGGCCACCCGGGCCTGGCGCACCTTGGCGTAGACGGGCAGGAAGTGCCGGGCGCCCAGGCGTTGCATGCGGTCGGCCAGGGGCAGGTCGGCCGGGATGCAGAGGGCCAGCTGCACCGGCGGATTCATGGCGGCCGCCGCGTGCTGGGCCGTCATCCACGTCGGCGCGCTGATCGCGGTCGGGTCGTGCAGCGCGGACAGGTCCACGATGAGCGCCTCGGGGTGCTCGGCCAAGCATTTGCGGATCTGCTCGCTGGTCCGTTTCCACAGCTCGCGGTTCCACGTGCCACGTACGGTCAGGACCGCGACCGATGCGTCGATGTCGCTTTCGAAATGCACCGAGGGCTCCTTCACCGGCAGACACGCTGCGCTCAGGGACATGCCGCCACGGTAATCGCGCAGACAGATCGTTTAGAGCACCCTTAGCTCCCGCGGGTGATCGGACTTAAGTACTGCAACGTTGTATAGTCCCTTTTCGTGCCGCCGGGACTCAAGGATGTCGCCGCGCGGGCCGGTGTGTCCATCAAGACGGTCTCCAATGTCGTCAACGGGTATGTGCACGTGGCCCCGGCCACCCGTGCCCGCGTGCAGGCCGCCATCGAGGCGCTCGGCTACGTGCCCAACATGGCCGCCCGTCAACTGCGCAGCGGCCGATCCGGGGTCATCGCGCTGGCCGTGCCCGAACTCCAGTCGCCGTACTTCGCCGAGATCGCCGGCCTGATCGTGCAGGCCGCCGAACGCCGCTCCTGGACCGTGCTGATCGACCAGACCGACGGGCACGCCGAGCGCGAACGCAACCTGGTCGCCGGTCTGCGCCGGCACGCCATCGACGGCCTGATCTTCAGTCCGCTGGCGCTGGCCGGCGAGGAACTGGCCCAGCGCGACGGCACCCCGATGGTGTTGCTCGGTGAGCGGGTGTGGCACGGACCGGCCGACCACGTGGCGATCGACAACACCGCGGCCGCGACCGACGCCACCCGGCACCTGACCTCACTGGGCCGCCGCCGGATCGCGGCGATCGGCGTGCAGGACAGGCCGTCGGCGGTGACCGCCCACCAGCGCCTGGCCGGTTATCGGGCGGCGCTGGCCGAGGCCGGGTTGCCGGTCGACCCGGCGCTCGAGATGCCGGCCGACGGCTTCCACCGGGCCGACGGCGCCGAGGCGATGGCCCGGCTGCTCGACGGGCCCGAGCCGCCGGACGCCGTGTTCTGCTTCAACGACCTGCTCGCCCTGGGGGCGCTGCGCACCTTGCTGTCCCGCGGGGTCTCGGTGCCCGGCGACGTGGCGGTGATCGGCTTCGACGACATCGAGGACGGGCGCTTCTCGACGCCGACGTTGAGCACCGTGGCCCCGGATGCGCCGCGGATCGCCCAGCTCGCGGTCGACCTGCTGGCCGAGCGCCTGAGCGACGGGCCTACGGCCGCGGGGGCGCCGCGGGAACTGCGGGTGGATCACCGCCTGATTGTGCGCGAGAGCACTTGTGGATAACCCTTTTTGTCCCTTGCGCCCGGCGTAGCGTCGGGCCTCGTCCCTGGGTGGGCGGGGGAGGCGGCGGCTGCTCCGCGATCAACACCCGCGACCCGACGTCGTGATCA
Organism: Actinoplanes sp. NPDC021490; assembly: GCF_055562135.1. NCBI lineage: Bacteria > Bacillati > Actinomycetota > Actinomycetes > Micromonosporales > Micromonosporaceae > Actinoplanes > Actinoplanes sp. NPDC021490. The sequence continues at coordinate 253,525 of NZ_JBVHFW010000005.1, read as the reverse complement.
CCGCACGCCGGCCTCAGGCCATCAGCGGAACCGGCCCACGATCAATGCCCGTGATCGTTCACACGCAGCGGCGACACCCGGCTGCGGCGCGCGGCGGCCGCGCTGCGATAGACACATTTCGGCATTGTTTCAGGATCTTCACGAGGATCTCTTTACAACGTTGAATCCAACGTTGTAAAAACCTTGCATGGCAGTGGCGCACCTCACTCTGGATCCCGCCTTCCGGATCGCTCCCGTCGACCCCCGGCTCTTCGGCTCGTTCGTCGAGCACATGGGCCGCTGCGTCTACACCGGAATCTTCGAACCGGGTCACCCCTCCGCCGACGACGACGGCCTGCGGACCGATGTGCTCGAGCTCGTCCGCGAGCTGGGTGTGACCACGGTCCGCTACCCCGGCGGCAACTTCGTCTCCAACTACCGCTGGGAGGACGGCGTCGGCCCGCGCGGCGACCGCCCCCGCCGGCTCGACCTGGCCTGGCGCAGCCTGGAGAGCAACGCGTTCGGGCTCAACGAGTTCATGCGCTGGGCCTCGCTGGCCGGTGTCGAGCCGATGATGGCGGTCAACCTGGGCACGCGCGGCATCGAGGCCGCCGCCGAGCTGGTCGAATACTGCAATCTGGCCGACGGCACGGCGGCCGCCGACCTGCGCCGCAAGCACGGCGTCGCGCAGCCCCACGACGTACGGATGTGGTGTCTGGGCAATGAGATGGACGGTCCGTGGCAGATCGGCAGCCTGACCGCCGAGGAGTACGGACGCCTGGCCACCCGGACCGGTCACGCCATGCGCCGGGTCGACCCGACCATCGAACTGGTCGCCTGTGGCAGCTCCAACTCGGACATGCCGACCTTCGCGGCCTGGGAGGCGACCGTCCTCGAGCACGCCTACGACCAGGTCGACTACATCTCGCTGCACACCTACTACGACCCCGAGAAGCACGACGACGCGAGCTTCCGTGCCTCCGCGGTCGACCTCGACGGCTTCATCGACAACGTGGTCGCCACCGCCGACCACGTCCGGGCCAAGATGCGCCGCAGCAAGCGGATCAAGCTTTCGCTCGACGAGTGGAACGTGTGGTACCAGTCCCGGTTCACCGAGCCCGAGGACCGCGACATCGAGGAGATCCCGGCGCTGATCGAGGACGACTACAACGGCACGGACGCCGTGGTCGTCGGCAATCTGCTGATCAGCATGCTGCGCCACGCCGACCGGCTCACCGTCGGCTGTCAGGCGCAGCTGGTCAACGTGATCGCTCCGATCCGCACCCGGGCCGGCGGCGAGGCCTGGCGGCAGACGATCTTCCACCCGTTCGCGCATACGGCCCGGCTCGCCCGGGGAACCGTGCTGCGTCCCGCCCTCACCGGCCCTTCGATGAGCACCGGACGTTACGGCGACGTGCCCGCCGTGGACGCCGTGGCCACCCACGACGAGGAGACCGACGAGCTGAACGTCTTCGTCGTCAACCGCGGCACCGAACCCGTGCCGCTCACCGTCGACCTGCGGGCCTTCCCGCGGCATCGGCTGAGCCGGCACCTCGCGCTCAGCTCGGACCGGCCCGAGCCGGTCGAGCAGGCGCCCACCGAAGAAATCCTCCTACCGCCCGTCTCCTGGCACGCGCTGTGCCTCACTCCGAGGAGTCACGATGATCGATAAAAACCTCTCCCGCCGGGGTGTTCTCGGCCTCGGCATCGGCGCCGGTGGAGCCGTGTTGCTCGGCGCCTGCGGCGACAGCGGCCCCAACGACAAGGTCACCGGGGGTGGGCAGAACGCCGCGCCCGCCGCGACCAGCTACACCGGGCCGAACGTGGCGCTGGCCTTCTGGAACGGCTTCACCGGCGGTGACGGCCCGTTCATGAAGAAGCTGGTCGACCAGTTCAACACCGAGCACCCCAACATCAAGGTGTCGATGAACACCTATCAGTGGGCCGACTACTACCAGAAGACCCCGGCCGCCGTGGCCACCGGCAACGGCCCAGACGTCGGCATCATGCACGTCGACCACGTGGCCACCAACGCCGCGCGCGGTGTGATCCTGCCGCTGGAGGACCTGGCCAAGGCGCTCAACTTCAAGGCCGAGGACTTCTCGCCGCCGGTCTGGAACGCGGGCGTCTACAACAACACGCGCTACGCCATTCCGCTCGACGTGCACCCGCTCGGCTTCTTCTACAACAAGTCGGTGATGGAGAAGGGTGGCCTCGACCCCGAGAAGCCGCCGACCAACAACGACGAATACCAGGCGGCGCTGGAGAAGATGAAGTCGAAGGGCATCCAGGGCGACTGGGTCACGCCGTTCGAGTTCACCGGCAGCATGCAGTTCCAGTCGCTGCTCTGGCAGTTCGGCGGCAACCTGTTCGACGACCAGGCGAGCAAGGCGCTCTTCGCCGAGCAGCCCGGCGTGCAGGCGCTGACCTGGATGACCGACCACATCAAGAACGGCTACAGCCCCAAGAACGTGGCCCAGGACGCCGACATCGTGGCCCTGCGCAACGGCAAGAACGCCTTCAACTGGAACGGCATCTGGACGATCAACACGCTCAAGGAGGACAAGAACCTCGAGTGGGGCGTGGCGCCGCTGCCGCAGATCGGATCGCAGAAGGCCGCCTGGGCCGGCTCACACCAGTTCGTGCAGTTCAAGCAGAAGGCCAAGGACGACAACAAGCTGGCCGCGGGCAAGGTCTTCATCAACTGGATCAGCCAGCACTCGATCGAGTGGGCCCGCGGCGGTCAGGTGCCGGCCCGCGCCGAGATCCGCAACGGCGCCGACTTCAAGGCCCTGCCCGAGCAGTCGGCGATCGGCACGCAGATCGACGACCTGCACTTCCTGCCGCCCAAGCCCGGTATCGCCGACGTGATGGCCACCATGGTCACGGCGATCAACGAGGCTGTCCTCGGACGCAAGGAGCCGGCCAAGGCGCTCGCCGACGGCGCTGCCAAGGCCAACCAGCTCCTGGAGCAGAACGCCAAGAAGTATGGCAGCTGAGACCGCACTCACCAGTACGCCGCCGGTGCAGGCTGGGGAGGCCCGCACCGGCGGCCGGGTGCGCCGCACCGGACCCTTCACGGCGTACCTGTTCCTGTTGCCGTACTTCGTCGTCTTCGGCACCTTCGTGCTGGCGCCGGCGGTGTACGGCCTGTGGATCAGCCTGCACGACTGGGACTACCTGCTTCCGGGCAAGCCGTTCGTGGGGCTGGACAACTACAAGGCCTTGTTCGATTCGAACTCGGCGGTCTACAGCTTCTGGTGGGAGAGCCTGTCGGCGACCGGCATCTTCACCGTTTTCAGCGTGCCGCTTCTGCTGATCATCCCGCTGATGCTGGCGCTGCTGCTCAACCGCAGTTTCAAGGGTCGCACGCTCTTCCGGGCGATCTACTTCGCGCCGTACGTGCTCGGGGTGGCCGTGATCGGCGTGCTCTGGCGCTTCCTGCTCGACCCCAACCTGGGCGTGGTCAACGCGGTCCTCGGGGCGATCGGGTTGCCGGGTGACACGCCGTGGACCACCGCGCTGCCGTGGGGCTGGGTGACGCTGGTCGGCGTGACCGTGTGGTGGACGCTCGGCTTCAACGCGGTCATCTATCTGGCCGGGCTGCAGGACATTCCGCGTGAGCTGTACGAGGCGGCGCGCATCGACGGCGGCGGCAAGTGGGCCGAGTTCCGCCACGTGACGCTGCCCGGTCTGCGCCCGGTGCTGCTGTTCGTCACGGTCAACACGGTTCTCGTGTCGGCCAACATGTTCGGGCAGTCCTATCTGATCACGCAGGGCGCGCCGGGCACCGAGACCCGTACGGCGATCATGTATATCGCCCAGGTCGGCCTGAGCGACTTCAAGATGGGCAGCGCCGCGGCGATGAGCTACCTCCTCACCGCGTGCCTGCTGGTGATCAGCCTGATCGTGTTCCGGTTCTTCAGGGAGAAGGACGCATGAAACGCGTACGGCCCATCGCCTGGTACACCGTCCTGATCGGACTGAGTCTGATCTTCATCGCACCCCTCGTGTGGATGCTGCTCAACGCGTTCAAGACGCCCGGCGAGGCCACCCGGGTGCCGCCCACAGTGCTGCCGGAGGACCCCACCACGGGCGCTTTCGACACGCTGCTGGGCAACTCTCAGACGCCGGTGCTCCGCTGGTTCCTCAACAGTTTGCTGGCCGCGACCGGTCAGGCCGTGCTGGTGCTGGCGGTCGCGTCGATGGCCGCGTACGCGCTGGCCCGGCTCGAGTTCCGGGGCAAGCGCCTGATCTTCGGCATGATCATCGCGACGCTGTTCATCCCCAGCTTCGTGCTGATCATCCCGAACTTCCTGATCGTCGACCGGTTCGGCATGCTCGACACCCTGTGGGCCCTGATCATCCCCGGGGCGGCGGGCGCGTTCGGCGTCTTCTTCCTGCGGCAGTTCTTCCTCAGCCTGCCCCGCGAGCTGGAGGAGGCGGCCGTCCTCGAGGGGGCCAACTCCTGGCAGATCTTCACCCGCGTGGTGCTGCCGCTGTCCAAGCCGGCCCTGGCCACGCTCGCCGTGATCAGCTTCCTGACCAACTGGAACGACTTCATCTGGCCGGTCTACGTGCTGTTCAGTCCCGACCAGTTCACGCTGCAGCCCGGCCTGGCCATCCTTCAGGGCGCCTACACGATCAACTATCCGGTGATCATGGCGGGCGCGCTGGTGGCCAGCATCCCGGTGCTGATCCTGTTCATGATCGCCCAGCGTTACGTCATCGAGGGCGTGTCCCGCTCCGGCTTGAAAGGATGATCATGCGACGCCTGACGGCCGCGCTCGCCGCGGCGATCACGTTCCTGGGTCTGACAACTACAGCCGCCGAGGCGACGCCGAGCGGCCCGCGCAACCCGATCTCGGCGAGCTTCGCCGATACCTTCGCCGACCCGGTCATCGTGCGCGGCGACGACGGGTTCTACTACGGATTCGGCACCTCCGACCCGCTGCGCGAGGGCGAGAAGGTCGCGCACCGCATCCCGATCGCGCGCTCGACCGACCTGAAGAGCTGGAAGTACGTCGGGGACGCCTTCGGCGACCTGCCCCCGTACGCGGCGGCCAACGCCTCGCTGTGGGCGCCGGACGTCCGCAAGATCGGAAACCGCTGGGTTCTGTACGCGACCGTGACCGAGACGACCACCGCGGCCGGCGCCTCGGCGATCGGCGTAGCCACGGCGCCCAAGCCGACCGGCCCGTGGACGTGGGCCGCCGAACCCGCCGTGCCGCCGCGCGCCGCACCCGACGGCGGCTGGTGGTGGACCTTCGACCCGAGCCAGCTGACCACTCCGGACGGTCGCAAGTACCTCTACTACGGCAGCTACTTCGGCGGCATCTGGGTCAGTGAGCTCACCGCGGACGGCCTGCGGATCACCGGCACGCCGACGCGCGTGGCCATCGACAACAAGTTCGAGGGCGCGTACGTCGTACGCCGGAACGGCTTCTACTACCTGTTCGCGTCGTCGGCCAACTGCTGCGCCGGCCCGACCACCGGATACTCCGTCTCGGTGGGGCGGTCGCGCAGCCCGCTCGGCCCGTTCACCGACCGTGACGGTCTGCGGCTCGATGTGTCGCGGGCCGGTGGCACCCAGGTGATCGCGCCCAACGGCAACCGCTGGGTCGGAACCGGCCACAACGGACTGATCACCGACCGGCGGGGCCAGGACTGGTTCGTCTACCACGCCATCGACCGCAACGACCCGTACCTCGACGAGCCGTTCGGCATCAACGAGCGTCCGATGCTGATCGACCGGCTCGACTGGATCGGGGGCTGGCCGACGGTCAACCGCGGGGCCTGGGCCTCGGACGGCCGGGACACGCCCTCGGGCCGCACCCCGGTTCCCGGCAAGCTGCTCTTCGCCGACGAGTTCAGCGGTCAGGCGCCCGGCTGGAACTGGGTCCGGCCGGACGCCGCGGCGACGGTGAGCGGGGGAGCGCTGCGCTGGCCGGTGCAGGGCGCCGACCTCACCGGCACCTCGAACAGCGCGGGCGTCCTGCTGCGCACGCCACCCGTCGGTCAGTGGATCGCCGAGACCAAGCTGACGTTGCCCCTCGGCGAGGACACCGTGCGCAACTTCCAGCAGGCCGGGCTTATCGCGTACGCCGGTGACGACCTCTTCGCGCGGCTCAGCGCGGTCGCGATCTGGAACACGCGGCAGGTCGAGTTCGGCAAGGAGATGCCGTACGCGGGGCAGTTGTCCTACGGCGGCACCATCGCCGGCACGCCGGGGGAGTCGGTGACGTGGCTGCGGCTCGCTCATCGGGTGGACCCGGCGAACGGCGAGCACGAGTATCGCGCCGGGGTCAGCCGGGACGGCAAGCACTGGACGTGGGGTGGGGTCTGGACCCTGCCGGCGGACAGTTCTCCGCGGATCGGCCTGGTCGCGCACGGCGGAGCGGAGCCGGCGGTCGTCGCCTCGTTCGACTACCTGCGGTTCTACAAGTGGTGAGGCGGGGACTGGCGGTGGGACGGGCGCTGCTTGTGGTGGCGCTGCTGGCCGGAGGCTGTTCGGCCGGCGACGATCCCGCCGCCTCCCCCGCCATTGAGACATCGGAATCGGAAGCGAGGCAGGGCGTGACCTTCACCAACCCGGTGCACTCGGACAACTTTCCCGATCCGGGGGCCCTCCGGGTCGGCGAGACGTGGTACGCGTACGGGACCAATGGCCCCTCGGGGAACGTGCCCGTGCTGACCTCGCCCGACCTCGTGACGTGGACGCCCGCAGCCGACGCGCTCCCGCAGGTGGGCAAGTGGGCCACGGCCGGCAACACCTGGGCACCCGAGGTGATCGAGGGCCCGGACGGCACCTACCTGCTCTATTACACCGCCCGGTCGACCCGTACGAACGTGCAGTGCGTCGGTGTCGCCGTGTCCGACCGGCCCGGCGGCCCCTTCGTCGACGACTCCGACGAGCCGCTCGTCTGCCAGGCCGGGGAAGGTGGCTCGATCGACGCCAGCCCGTACACCGACGAGAGCGGGCGGCGCTGGCTCTACTGGAAGAACGACGGCAACGCGATCGGGCAGCCCACCTACCTGTACGGCGCGCGGCTCACCGAGGACGGCCGCAAGATCAGCGGCGAGTCGAAGCGACTGCTGGTCAACGACGCCGGCTGGGAGGCGCACGTCATCGAGGCGCCGCAGATGGTGCGTCACGACGGCCGGCTCTATCTGTTCTATTCGGCCAACGCGTTCGACAAGGAGGAGTACGCGCTGGGCTACGCCACCTGTGAAGGCCCGCTGGGCCCGTGCGCCAAGGCGGCCGAGAACCCGATCCTGCACACGTCACCGGCCGCGGCCGGCCCGGGTCACGGCTTCCTGGTGACCACGCCGGCCGGCGAGTCGTGGATGCTTTATCACGCCTGGCCGCCCAGCGCGGTCGGCAGCGTCGAACCCGGCCGGCAACTCTGGCTCGACCGGGTGGACTGGGTCGACGGCCGCCCGGTGGTGAAGGGACCGACCGTCGAGGCCCAGCCGGCGCCGCGTTAAGACTTGTCGCGGGTGGTGGCCTCGTCGATCGCCTCGCTGATGGCTTCGGTGAGGTCACCGGAGGGCACGGCCACGCTCTCGCCGTAGCCCTCCTCGGCGCCGGGCTCGGGCTCGGGCGCGGTCCCGTCGCCGGCGAAGCCGAACTCGTTGGGCTCGTCGTGCTCTTCCGAGGCGTTGCCCTGCTCGCGGCCTTCGTTCTGGGAAGTCGTCATGCCCCACCGGTTACCCGGTGGGGCCGCCGCTAAAGCTGTCCGGCGCCCGGTCCTGCGGTGACGGTCCAGGCCGTCGGGGCAGTGAAACCCGCTTCCCCGTACGCCTGCTCGACCGCGCCGATGACCACGTCGGCCTTGTCCGCGTCGATCAGGACGAGCACACAGCCGCCGAAGCCGCCCCCGGTCATCCGGGCGCCGTACGCGCCCACCTCGAGGGCGGTGTCGACCGCGAGGTCGACCTGGGGCACGGTGATCTCGAAGTCGTCGCGCATCGAGGCGTGCGAGGCGGTGAGCAGCGGCCCGATCTCGCGGACCTGCCCGGCCTTGAGCAGCTCGACCGTGGCCAGCACCCGGTCGTCCTCGGTGACGATGTGCCGCACCCGGCGGCGCATGACCTCGTCGTCCAGGCGGGCCAGCGCGTCGTCGAGTTCGGCGCCGGTGATGTCGCGCAGCGCGGGCACGCCCAGGATGCGGGCGGCCTCCTCGCACGACTTGCGGCGGGCGCCGTACTCCCCGTCGACGTGCTGGTGCGGGGCGTTGCTGTTGACGACCAGGATGGCCAGGCCCTCGGCGGCCAGGTCGAACGGGATCTGCTCGACCTCGTAGGACCGGCAGTCGAGGAACAGGGCCCGGCCCTCGAGGCAGCGGATGGACGCCGACTGGTCGAGGATGCCGGTCGGGGCGCCGACGTAGACGTTCTCGGCGCGCTGGGCGATCGACGGGCGCTTCTCGACCGGCACGTCGAGGTGACCCAGGTCGATCAGCGCGGTCAGCACCGACGACTCGAGCGCGGCCGACGACGACAGCCCGGAGCCCAGCGGCACCTCCGAGGCGATGGCGATGCGCGCGCCCGGCACCTCGTAGCCGGCGTCCTGCAACGACCAGACCACCCCGGCCACGTACGCCGCCCAGCCGCCGACCTCGCCCGGCTGGGTCCGGCCGAAGCTGACCGCCCCCTGTTCGAACGTGGAGCAGATGGTCCACTCGCCCGCCGGAGCCGGGCCTGCCGCCGCGATCGTGCGCTGCGGCAGCGCGAAGGGCAGCACGAACCCCTCGTTGTAGTCGGTGTGCTCGCCGATGAGGTTGACCCGGCCCGGGGCTGCCCACAGACCGGCGGGCTCGGTGCCGTATTCCTTGCGGAAGGCCTCCGCGGCGTCGTCGGCGATCATGCGACGTGCGAGCGGTAGAAGGACCAGGCGTCGCCGATCATGGCCTGCAGCGTGTTCTTTTCGGGCACCCAGCCGAGCTCGTCGCGGGCCCGGGCCGACGACGCGACCAGCGTGGCCGGGTCGCCCTCGCGGCGCGGCGCGATCTCGACCGGCAGCTCGACGCCGGTGACCTCGCGGGCGACCTCGACGACCTGCTTGTTGGAGAAGCCGTTGCCGTTGCCGAGGTTGTAGATGCGGTGCTCGCCCGGGGTGGCCGCGTCGAGCGCGAGCAGGTGGGCGCGGGCCAGATCCTGCACGTGGATGTAGTCGCGCACGCAGGTGCCGTCGATCGTCGGGTAGTCGTCGCCGAAGATCTGCAGCTTCTCGCGCTTGCCCGCGGCGACCTGCAGGGTGATCGGGATGAGGTGGGTCTCGGGGTCGTGCCGCTCGCCGATCTCGTGGTCGCCGGAGATGTAGGCTCCCGCGACGTTGAAGTAGCGCAGCGAGACGGCGGCCAGCTGGTGCGCGAACGCCTCGGAGGTGAGCGCGTGGTCGAAGGTCAGCTTGGTCGCCCCGTACGTGTTGGTGGGGGCCTTGACCGCGGTCTCCGTGATCGGCAGCTCGACCGGGTTGCCATAGACGGCGGCGGTGGAGGAGAAGATGAACCTCGGCACCCCGGCCGCGCGCACCGCGTCCAGCAGGGCCAGCGACTTCACCACGTTGTCGTGCCAGTACCGCTCGGGCTGGACCATCGACTCGCCCGCCGCGATCAGCCCGGCGAAGTGCAGCACGGCGTCGAAGCCGGAGCCGGGGGTGAGCACCTGGGCGGCGTCGGCGATGTCGGCCTCGACGAAGGTGGCGTCCGGCGCGACCGCGGCCCGGAAGCCGGTGACCAGGTTGTCGAGGACGGTGACCTGGTGGCCGGCGTCCAGCAGCAGTCGGCTGGTGACGCTGCCGATGTAGCCGGCGCCCCCGGTGACGAGCAGTTTCACGGCGCGCTACCCCTTCGCAGAGTGTTTCCCCGACCAGCCTAGGCACCCGTCGGACTACTCAAAAGGTTCCACCAAGTTCGCTCATAAGTCAACACTTTCAAACATCAGACATGCGGCCAGATCCGGTTCGCGGGGTCACCCGCCCGACTGTCACAATGGTCGGCATGTCCGATGTCGCCCGCCGTCCACGCGTGCTTTCCGGCATTCAGCCGACTGCCGACTCGTTCCATCTCGGCAACTACCTCGGTGCCGTGCGCAACTGGGTGGCCATGCAGGAGACCCACGACGCGTACTACTGCGTGGTCGACCTGCACGCGATCACCATGGGGCACGACCCGGTCGCCCTGCGCAATCGCACGCGCATCTCCGCCGCTCAGCTGCTGGCCCTGGGGCTCGACCCCGAGCGCTGCACGCTGTTCGTCCAGTCCCACGTGCCCGAGCACGCCCAGCTCGGCTGGGTGCTCAGCTGCATCACCGGCTTCGGCGAGGCCGGTCGCATGGTGCAGTTCAAGGACAAGTCGGCCAAGGCGGCCGACACCACGACGGTGGGCCTGTTCACCTACCCGATCCTGCAGGCGGCCGACATCCTGCTCTACCAGGCCGACCAGGTGCCGGTGGGGGAAGATCAGCGGCAGCACCTCGAGCTCACGCGCGACCTGGCCCAGCGGTTCAACACCCGCTTCGGGCCGACCTTCACGATCCCGTCGCCGTTCATCCTGAAGGACACTGCCAAGATCACTGATCTGCAGGACCCGACGGCCAAGATGTCGAAGTCGGCCTCCTCGCCGAACGGCATCATCGAGCTGCTCGAGGAGCCGGCCCGCTCGGCCAAGAAGATCAAGTCGGCGGTCACCGACACCGGTCGCGAGATCCTCTACGACGAGGAGAACAAGCCGGGCGTCAGCAACCTGCTCACGATCTATGCCGCGCTGACCATGCGGACCATAGACGAACTGCTCGAGCAGTACGAGGGACGCGGCTACGGCGACCTCAAGAAGGACCTGGCCGAGATCGTGGTCGAGTTCGTCAAGCCGATCCAGGAGCGCACCCGGGCCTACCTCGACGACCCCGGCCACCTCGACAAGGTGCTCGCGATCGGCGCCGAGAAGGCCCGCGCGGTCGCCTCGGTCACACTCGGCGAGGCGTACCAGAACATCGGTTTCCTGAGCCCCACCCGCGGAGCCTGACCCTTGTCCCCCGCCAACCACCCCGCCGCCACCCCGAACCGGACTGAAGACCCGGACCTGACGCGCATCGGCGTCGCGATCGACATCCCCGAGCCGTGGGGCGAGCTGCTCACCCAGCGTCGTGCCGCGGCCGGAGACCCGCAGGCGGCCTACACCCCGGCCCACGTGACGCTGCTTGGGCCGACCGAGGTGCGCACCGAGGCGCTGCCCCGCATCGAGAAGCACCTCGAGGCGGTGGCCGCGGCCCAGGCGCCGTTCACGATCCACCTGCGCGGCACCGGCACGTTCCGGCCGGTCACCGAGGTCGTCTTTGTGACGCTGGCCGTCGGGATCAGCGAGTGCGAGCTGCTGGCCGAGGCGATCGTCAGCTCGGACGACGTCAACCGCGGCACCCGCTTCCCCTACCACCCGCACGTCACGGTGGCCCAGGACGTGCCGGCCGAGGCGCTCGACGCGGTCTTCGACGACCTGGCCGGCTTCTCGGCGAAGTTCCACGTGCCCGCGTTCACGCTGTTCTCGCACGGCGGGGAGGGGCCCTGGCGACGCCGCCGGGACTACCGGCTGGGTGGTCCGGGCCGCTGACAACGTGACGTCGGTTACGGTCGGCGCGTGAATCCGATCGATCGGGCGTACGAGGCGGCCGAGTCGCGCGTCATGTGGCTCCGCCGGCGGTCCCGCTATTTCGATCACCTCAGCCGGGCTGTCGTGCGCTACATGGACGCCCAGGGTGGACGGCTCGCCGCCGCGATCGCCTACTACGGATTCTTCGCGGTGTTCGCGCTGCTGCTGATCGGCTATTCCATCTTCGGCATCCTGCTGGACAACAACGCCGAGCTGTTCGACATCGTCCGCGACTTCCTCCGGCAGAACCTGCCCTTCCTCGACGTGCAAGCGATCCTGGACAGTGGCCGCACGGTCGGGATCGTCGGCATCCTCGGCCTGACCTTCACCGGCATCGCCTGGGTCGAGTCGATCCGGTCGTCGCAGCGGCTGATCTGGCGGCTCAACGAGCAGCCCGGCTACATCGGCGTCCGGCAGGCCCTCGACCTGCTCGTGCTGCTCGGCGTGCTGACCCTGCTGGCGCTCTCGCAGCTTGCCGTCTACGGCCTCGAACGGCTGCTCGACTGGATGGCCGACGGCATCGTGCAACGCACCTCCGAGGTGCTGCTGACCATCGCGGTCAACATGCTGCTGGCCGCGGCGCTGCTGGCCGCCGTGCCCCGGCTGCGCATGACCGTCCGGCGGATGGTGCCGCCCGTCCTCCAGGTCGGCCTCGGCATCACCTTGCTCAACACGGTTGGCAAGTCCTTCGTCGGGCTGGTGCAGAAGAACCCGGCGTACGGCCTGGTCGGTTCGGCCGTCGGTGTGCTGGTCTACCTCTATGTTTTCAACCAGTTGCTGCTGTTCGGAGCGGCGTGGGCGGCGACCAGTCCGCACGGCCGGGTAGTGGACCTGTCAGCTGACGATAAAAATGCCCCCGTGGGGCAAAACACCTGGATTCGGCACACCAGCCCGGAATGATGGCCCCGTGGGCACTCTCGTGACATTGGACCTGCCGGCCGGCTCGCCGGTCGCCGAGCTTCCGTGGGTCATCACGATCGGTTCGCTCGGCGACGAAGAAGACTGGGAACCCGTGGTCTGCGGGCCGTACGAGCGGGCCCACGCCCTCGCGCTGGCCCAGGCCGTGGTGGCCGACGAACAGCTGATGGCCGTCGTCGAGCCGCTGCTACCCCGCCCCGACGCCGAGGCGATCCGCGACGAGATCGAGCTGGCCCGCGCGGCCGTCGAGACCCCCGGCGACGACGCCGAGGCCGAGACCGCCGAGGAGTACGAGACCCGCCGGGTGCGCCCCGGCCGCCCGCCGACCGAGGCCGAGGTGCGTGAGGGCTGGTCGCGAATAGCCGCCCGGCTGGCCACGGTCTAGGCGCGCTCGGCCACGCCGCGGCCCCGGGGAAACTCGCTAGGGCCCGTAGAGCGTCCGGACCCCGCGCAGGAACGACGCCTTGTCCGGGTTTCCGATGAGCAGCCGCTGCAGCGCGTAACCCGGGATCAGGGCGAAGAACGCGCCCGTCACGTCGTCGATGTCGGCTTCCGGCGGCAGTTCCCCGCTTTCCACGGCCTGCGCGACGAGCACCCGGACGCTGGACCGGAGCGTCGTGTAGCGATCTTCGGCGATCTTCCGGATGGCCGGATCGGTCATCGCCTCGCTCCAGACGTGCAGCGCGATCGGCAGGGCGCCGTCCGGACCGACCTGAACGTCGATCGCGCCGAGGACATGTCGTAGCGACTCGAGCAACGACAGTCTCCGGCTCGCGATCTGGTCGATCTCGGCGCTGATGCCGCCCACGATCCCCTCGGCGATCGCCGCGATGATCTCGTCCTTGGATTTGAAGTAGCGGTAGACCGCGCCGACCGAGAGCCCGGCCTCCTTGATCAGGTCCTGCATCGACGTGTTGTGCAGTCCCTTGCGCAGGAAGCAGGCGCGGGCCGCGACGAGGATCTGCTCGCGGCGGGCAGTCAGGTGATCTTCCGAGACACGTGGCACGCTCCACATAGTAAAACGAACGCTCGTTCTTGACACCCTCGCGAGGTGGGGAACATGCTGGGAACATAAAAGAACGAGCATTCGTTTTAGGGAGGCAAGTCATGCGCCGCTCACCCATCACCCTCGGCGTGCTCATCGCCATCCTCGTGGTGGCCGTCCAGGCCCTTCTCGTCCCGCTGTTCGCCGCCCCGGCCGCCCACATCGCCCCCCGCGACGTGCCGATCGCGCTCGCCGGCCCGCCCGCCATCGCCGCCCAGCTCGAAGCCGGACACCCGGGCGCGTTCGAGGTCACCACCGTCCCCGACGCCGCCGCGGCCGACGCCGCCATCGAGGCCCGCGAGGTCTACGGGGCGATCCTGGTCACCGCGGCCGGACCCGAGGTGCACATCGCCTCGGCCGCGTCGCCGACCGTCTCGGCGCTGCTCACCCAGGCCGCGGCCGGACTCGGCCCGCAGGTTCCGGTGCGCGACGTCGTGCCGCTCGACGCCGACGATCCGCGCGGCGCCGGGTTCGCGGGCGGATTCCTGCCGCTGGCCATCACCAGCCTGCTCGCCGGGGTGCTGATCTTCCTGCTGGTCCGGTCGCGGGCGGCCCGGTTCGTCGCGCTGCTCAGCTACGCGGTTCTGGCCGGCCTCGCGGTGGCCGTGGTGCAACAGGGCTGGCTGGGCATCCTGCCGGGCGCCTACCTGCTGGTCGCGGCCGCGTTGGGTCTGTTCGCGCTGGCCGTCGCGGCGGCCATGACCGGTCTCGCGGCCGTCCTCGGGCGGGGCGGGCTCGGTCTGGGCGCCGCGGTGATGTTCCTGATCGGCAACGCGCTGGCGGGCATCGCGGCCGCCCCGGAGTTGCTGCCGCAGCCGTGGGGTGAGGTCGGGCAGTGGCTGCCGATCGGCGCGGGCGCCTCGCTGGTGCGGTCGGCTGCCTACTTCGACGGCGCGGGCGCGGGGCAGGCCGTTGCGGTCCTCACCGCGTACGCGGGAATGGGCTTGATCTTGACCCTGATCGGACGGCAGGGGCTCGCATCGGACCAGGCCCCGGCCCGGCCGCAGGCCGACGCTCGCGAAGACCTGGTCCCGGCGGCGCGGTAGTTGCCGGCGTGGCCCGCGACCAGCCGGCCGGGCAACCGCGGGCGCGGTCCGCATCGGCCGGCCGGGCAACTGCGGACGTGGCCGCTGTTAGCGCTGGTGGGATAGTTGCCGGCATGGTCATCACGAAGCGATGGGCGGTTTTCCTGACGGCGGTCGGTGTCTGGACGTGGGTCATCTGGCCCCGGTTCGGCCTGGCCATCTGGAAGGACGACCGCTCGTTCGCCGACGGGCGGCCGACCTCGTTCCTGCTCGTGCACGCGGTGCTGATCGGGGCCTCGCTGGTGATCGGCACCACGGTCGGCGTGCTGGGCGTAAAAGCCTGGCGAAAGGCTTGACTCCGCCGCAAGGTTTCCAGCCGGTTACTTCAATCACCGATGATTTGCCGCACTAACGGATAGAAGCGACGACCCGAGTGCCCGGCGGTTGCGGGCAGATAACGGTGCGCCAACAGTCCGGTCCAAAGTGCCGCCGCCGTTCTGGCCTGCGACTACGCTCCCGCGTTGAAGACTCACCGACAAGTGTCGGTGTGCGTTGGAAGGAGGGCGTCTTGCGCCCAGTACGTGGGAACCGGATCGTTGCGATTCTCGCGGCAGGTGGGCTGACGCTCGCCGCCGCGGCCTGTAGCGACGCTCCCGACGAGACCCCCGCCGGCGGCAGCTCGAGCGGCGCCGCCGCCGCCGCATACAAGGCCTGCATGGTCACCGACACCGGCGGCATCGACGACAAGTCCTTCAACGCGTCCGCGTGGGCCGGACTCCAGGCCGCCAAGACTCAGGCGCCCGGTGTCGACCCGAAGTACGTCGCGTCGACCGCCGAGGCCGACTACGAGCCCAACCTGCGGGGCTTCGTGACCCAGAAGTGCAACTTCATCCTCTCGGTCGGCGGCCTCATGAGCGACGCCACCAAGGCGGTCGCGGCGCAGAACACGAGCCAGCAGTTCGGCATCGTGGACAGTTCGATCCAGGGCGCCACGAACGTCTACCCGATGCAGTTCGCCACCCAGGAGGCCGCGTTCCTCGCCGGCTACCTGGCCGCCGGTTACTCCAAGAGCGGCAAGGTGGCCACCTTCGGCGGTCTCAAGATCCCGCCGGTGACCATCTTCATGGACGGCTTCGCCGACGGCGTGGCGCAGTACAACAAGGCCAAGGGCAAGAACGTCCAGGTGCTCGGCTGGAACAAGGCCGGACAGAACGGCAGCTTCGCCGAGGACTTCGCCAGCCCGGCCAAGGGCAAGGCGCTGGCCAGCACGTTCGTCGCCCAGGGGGCCGACGTGATCATGCCGGTGGCCGGTGGCACGGGTCTGGGTGCGGCCGAGGTGGCCAAGGCGTCCAGCGGCAAGGTCTCGATCGTCTGGGTCGACCAGGACGGCTGCAAGAGCGCGGCGCAGGACTGTGACGTCTTCCTGACCACCGTGGTCAAGAACATCACCGACGCGGTGGAGCAGGCGGTCGTCGCCGGCGCCACCAACCAGCCGCTGACCGCCACCCCGGGCTACCTGGGCACGCTGAAGAACAACGGTGTCTCGCTGGCGCCGTACAACCAGTTCGACAGCAAGATCGACCAGGCTCTCAAGGACGAGGTCGAGAAGCTCAAGGGCGACATCATCGCCGGCACGGTGAAGGTCGAGTCGGCCAGCGCTCCGGCCTGACGATTCGCTGGGTAACATTCCGGCCGCCGCCCGGCCGCGAGAATTTCTCGCGGCCGAGCGGCGGTTCCGGTTGTCCGACAAAGCTCACAAAGGCGCCGAGGTAGGAGATTCCGCTGAGACTCGAATTGCGCGGCATCACCAAGCGCTTCGGCGACCTGGTGGCCAACGACCACATCGACATCACTGTCGAGCCCGGTGAGGTGCACGCCCTGCTGGGCGAGAACGGCGCCGGCAAGTCGACGCTGATGAACCAGCTCTACGGCCTGCTCCAGCCGGACGAGGGCGAGATCCTGGTCGACGGCGAGCCCAAGGTCTTCCGCAGCCCCCGGGACGCCATCGCGGCCGGCATCGGCATGGTCCACCAGCACTTCATGCTGGTCCCCGTCTTCACCGTGGCCGAGAACATCGCGCTCGGCGCCGAAGAGACCCGGGGCGGCCCGCTCGGCTGGCTCGACCGCCGCCGCAGCCGCCGCGACGTGCTCGAGACGTCGAAGCGCTACGGCCTGCCGGTCGACCCCGACGCCCTGGTGGAAAACCTGCCGGTCGGCGCGCAGCAGCGGGTCGAGATCGTCAAGGCGCTGACCCGCGACGTCGACCTGCTCATCCTCGACGAGCCGACCGCCGTGCTCACTCCGCAGGAGACCGACGAGCTGCTCGCGGTCATGCGCTCGCTGGCCGAGACCGGCAAGTCGATCGTCTTCATCACCCACAAGCTGCGCGAGGTCAAGGCCATCGCCGACCGGATCACCGTGATCCGCCGCGGCCGTACGGTCGGCGTCACCACCCCCGACACCTCCGAGGACGAGCTGGCCGCGCTCATGGTCGGCCGGGACGTCAGTCTCGGGGTCACCAAGACCCCGGCCGAGCCCGGCCGCGAGGTGCTCAAGGTCTCCGGCCTGATCGTCGACGACGATCGGGGCATCCGCGCGGTCGACGGGGTCGACCTGGTGGTGCGCTCGGGTGAGGTGCTGGGCATCGCCGGTGTGCAGGGCAACGGGCAGACCGAGCTCGTCGAGGCGATCATGGGTCTGCGCGAGGTCCGCGCGGGGGCGGTCGAGCTCGAGGACAAGAACCTGGCCGGCCGCACCACCAAGCAGGTGCTGCGGGCCGGCGTCGGTTACGTTCCCGAGGACCGCAGCCTCGACGGCGTCGTCAAGGACTTCACCGTGGCGGAAAACCTGGTGCTCGACCTGTACGACCGGGCGCCGTACGGCAACGGTCTCAAGCTCAATCCCCGGGCGATCGACGAGTCCGCGCGCGAGCGCGTGACCCAGTTCGACATCCGCACGTCGTCACCGCAGTCCACGGTGGGCACACTCTCCGGCGGCAACCAGCAGAAGGTCGTCGTCGCCCGCGAGATGTCCCGCCCGCTCAAGCTGCTGATCGCCGCGCAGCCGACCCGCGGGGTGGATGTCGGCTCGATCGAGTTCATCCACAATCAGATCATCCACGAGCGTGATGTCGGCACCGCCGTGCTGGTCGTGTCGAGCGAGCTCGACGAGGTGGTCGGCCTGGCCGACCGCATCGCGGTGATGTACCGCGGCCGGATCCTGGCCGTCGTCTCCCCGGACATGCCGCGTGAGGAGATCGGTCTGCTCATGGCCGGCGTAGTGACGCAAGAAGCAGAGGACACGGAGTGACCACCGAAGCCCCGGTAAAGAAAGAGGAGCAGAAGAAAGAGGAGTCGTTCTTCGGCCTCTTCCTGCACAACCTCTGGTCGGCCAACACCGTCGTCGTGACGATCTTGTCGATCTTCCTGGCGCTGGTCATCGGTGCGGTGCTGATCGTCATCTCGGACTCCGAGGTCCTCGCGACGTTCTCGTACTTCACCGCCCGGCCCAGCGACGCGCTCACCGCCAGCTGGGATCTGATCAGTCACGCGTACGCCGACCTGTTCAAGGGCGCGATCTTCGACCCGGCCGCCGTGCAGGCCTGGTTCAGTGGCGCCGGTGACTGGAAGACCGCGCTCAACCCGCTCTCCGAGACGCTCACCTACGCCGCCCCGCTGGTCTTCACCGGCCTCTCGGTCGCGGTCGCGTTCCGCGGCGGCCTGTTCAACATCGGCGCCCAGGGTCAGGCGGTCATCGGCTGCGTCACCGCCGGGGTGGCCGGCTTCGCCATCGGGCTGCCGGCCGGCCTGCACCTGATCGTCGCGCTGGCCGCCGGGTTGATCGGCGGCGCGCTCTGGGGCTTCGTGCCCGGCCTGCTCAAGGCCCGCACCGGCGCCCACGAGGTGATCACCACGATCATGCTCAACTACACGGCGACGCTCTTTCTCGGCTGGCTGATCCTGCAGAACGGCGTGCAGGACCCGGACCGCACCGACGCGGTCAGCAAGACGATCGAGTCCACCGCCGGGCTGCCCGCCCTGCCCGCGCCGCTGCGCGTGCACCTGGGCATCGTGCTCGCGGTGCTGGCCACGGCCGGGGTGGCCTGGCTGATCAACCGCTCGTCGTTCGGCTTCGAACTGCGTGCCGTGGGCGTCAACCCGCCGGCCGCCCGCACGGCCGGCATGAGCGTGGCCCGCACGTACATCATGCTCATGGTCGTCGCCGGTGGGCTGGCCGGCCTGGGCGGCGCGGTGCAGGTGCTCGGCACCGCCGACCGGCTGACCGGTCAGGTGGCCGGCAACATCGGCTTCGACGGCCTGCTGGTGGCCCTGCTCGGCCGGAACAAGCCGTGGGGCACGCTGTTCGCCGCGATCCTCTACGGCGGGCTTCGCGCGGGCGGCAACCTGATGCAGGTCGACGTGGGTGTCTCGCTCGAACTCGTCACCGTGCTGCAGGCCCTCATCGTCATCTTCATCGCGGCGCCCGCCCTGGTGAAGTCGATCTTCCAGCTCCGCGATGCGCGCACCGCGCGGCTCGGCACGTCCATGGCGAAGGGTTGGTGAGCGGCGTGTCGACCGCAACGGTGGAAGACCTGGCCGAGGCCACCGCCCCGCAGAGGTTCTGGAACCGGCAGCGCCGGCTCGGCGCCGCCCTGGTCGTCATCGGCCTGATCGCGGCCGTGATCTTCGGATCGGTGGCCGACTCGGCCACCGCCCGCTTCACCATCAGCGAGGACGCCGAGGGCGCCGCGCTGTCGATCAACGGCCAGTTCGGCGCCATCCTGTTCGGCATCGTCACGATCGCCACCGGCGCCGCCCTCCTGGCCGGCGTGGCCAAACGCTGGCAGACGCTGCTGCTCAGCCTGGGCATCGTGACCTTCGTCTTCTCGTTCCTGTGCTGGCAGGTGGCCGGCAAGTTCCTGCCGCTGGTCGACACGGCCAGCGGCTCGCTGGAACTCGCGCTGCCGCTGATCCTGGGCGCCCTGGCCGGCGTGCTCTGCGAGCGCTCGGGCGTGGTCAACGTGGCGATCGAGGGCCAGTTCCTGATGGGCGCGTTCGGCGCTGCCCTGGTCGGCACGCTGGCCACCAGCGTGTGGGCCGGCCTGATCAGCGCGGTCGTCGGCGGCGTCATCATCGCCTCGCTGCTGGCCGTGCTGGCCATCCGCTTCCTGGTCGACCAGGTCGTCGTCGGCATCGTGCTCAACCTGCTCGCCCTGGGCATCACCGGCTTCCTGTACGAGCGGCTCATGCAGCCTGACGCGATGAAGTACAACTCGCCGCCGCGACTGCCCGAGTGGCGTATCCCCGGCCTGGCCGACATCCCGGTCGTCGGGCCCGTGCTGTTCGAGACCAACCTGCTGGTCTGGCTCGCGCTGGTGCTGGTCCTGGTCATTCACTTCGGCCTCAACCGCACGCGCTGGGGCCTGCGGACCCGGGCCGTCGGCGAGCACCCCACCGCGGCCGACACCGTGGGCATCCGGGTGCGCGGCCTGCGGTACACGAACGTGCTGCTGGGCGGCGTCGTGGCCGGCGCCGGGGGCGCGTACTTCACGCTCGTCTCGACCGGCGCGTTCAACAAGAACATGACCGCGGGCGCCGGCTTCATCGCGCTGGCCGCCCTGATCTTCGGACGGTGGACGCCGTTCGGGGCGCTGGGCGCGGCCCTGTTCTTCGGCTTCGCCCAGAAGCTGGCCAACTACCTGAGCGCGGTCGGCAGCCCGGTCCCCAACCAGTTCCTCAACATGCTGCCGTACATCGCGACGATCATCGCCGTGGCCGGTCTGGTCGGGCGAGTTCGTGCGCCGGCCGCCGACGGTGTGCCGTACGTGAAGAGCTAGGGCGTCAGGCACAATTCCCAGCATGGAGATCGACTGGGCCGGGTTGCGGGCGGCCGCGACCGAGGCGATGCGGCATGCGTACGCGCCCTACTCCGACTTCCCGGTCGGAGCGGCGGCGCTGGTGGACGACGGCCGGTTGGTCGTCGGGTGCAACGTGGAGAACGCGTCCTACGGCGTCGGGCTGTGCGCGGAGTGCGGGCTGGTCAGCCAGCTCCACCTGACCGGCGGCGGCCGACTGGTCGCGTTCTCGTGCGTCGACGCGACCGGCAGCCCGCTGATGCCGTGCGGCCGCTGCCGCCAGCTGTTGTGGGAGAACGGCGGCCCCGAGCTGCTCGTCGAGTGGCACACCGGGCCGCTGCGCATGGCCGAGCTGCTGCCCCACGCGTTCGGCCTGGAGGACCTGGAACGGGTCAGCGCGACCACGACGGGCCCGGAGGTGCCGTCCGAGCTGGCCAAGTGGCGCGGCCGCGGCACCGTCTTCGTGCACCCCGACCTGTCCGGCGGCGCCACCGTCTGGACCGGCTACTGGGAGCGCTCGGGCGGCAGCCCGGCCGAGAGCGACGCCGAGAAGGGCGTGCTCGAGGAGGGTCCGAACTTCCCGACCGCGGCCGAGGCCGTCGCCTGGGGCCAGGTCCGCACCCCGCGGATCGTCGTGGTGGACGAGCAGGGCGGGCTGGCCTGGGCCGGTGAGGGCCCGCCGCCCGAGGGCATCCCGGTCTCCTGGAAGGACGAGAGCAATGACTGAGTTCGCCGCGGTCGACGTGATCCGGGCCAAGCGGGACGGGCACACGCTGAGCGACGCCCAGATCGACTGGGTCGTCGACGCGTACACCCGGGGAGTGGTGGCCGACGAGCAGATGTCCGCCCTCGCCATGGCGATCCTGCTGCGTGGCATGACGCCGGCCGAGATCGCCCGCTGGACCGCCGCCATGATCGCGAGCGGGGAGCGGCTCGACCTCTCCTCGGTCACCCGCCCGACCGCCGACAAGCACAGCACCGGCGGCGTCGGCGACAAGATCACGCTCCCGCTGACCCCGCTGGTCGCCGCGTGCGGCGCCGCCGTGCCGCAGCT
Organism: Actinoplanes sp. NPDC021490; assembly: GCF_055562135.1. Classification (NCBI taxonomy): domain Bacteria; kingdom Bacillati; phylum Actinomycetota; class Actinomycetes; order Micromonosporales; family Micromonosporaceae; genus Actinoplanes; species Actinoplanes sp. NPDC021490. The sequence goes on along the minus strand of NZ_JBVHFW010000005.1, from coordinate 232,002 downwards.
CTCCGGCCGCGGGCTCGGGCACACCGGCGGCACCCTGGACAAGCTCGAGTCGATCCCCGGCTGGCGCGCCTCGATCAGCAACGACGAGTTCAAGCGGCAGCTGCAGGACGTCGGCGCGGTCATCTGCGCCGCCGGTGACGGGCTGGCCCCGGCCGACCGCAAGCTCTACGCGCTGCGCGACGTCACCGGCACCGTCGAGGCGATCCCGCTGATCGCCAGCTCGATCATGAGCAAGAAGATCGCCGAGGGCACCGGCGCGCTGGTTCTCGACGTCAAGGTCGGCTCCGGCGCCTTCATGAAGGACCTCGACACCGCACGCGAGCTGGCGAGCACCATGGTGCGGCTGGGCCGGGACAGCGGCGTCAACACGATCGCGCTGCTCACCGACATGAGCACCCCGCTCGGGCTGGCCGTCGGCAACGCGCTCGAGGTGACCGAGTCGGTCGAGGTGCTGGCCGGCGGTGGACCGTCCGATGTGGTGGAACTCACCCTGGCCCTGGCTCGCGAGATGCTGACCGCGGCCGGAATCGACGCCGACCCGGCCAAGGTGCTCGAGTCCGGCGCCGCCATGGACACCTGGCGGGCGATGATCCGGGCCCAGGGTGGCGACCCCGATGCCCCCCTGCCGGTGGCGCGCGAGACCGAGGTGCTGCGGGCCGAGGCCGACGGGATCGTCGGCTCGATCGACGCGTACGGGATCGGGGTGGCCGCCTGGCGTCTCGGCGCCGGTCGGGCCCGCAAGGAGGACCCGGTCAGCTTTGGCGCCGGCGTGCTCCTCAAGGTCAAGCCGGGCGACGCGGTGCGCGCCGGCGACGTGCTGCTCGAGCTGCGCGCGGACGGTCCGGCGCGCATCCCCGCGGCCCGTGCCGACGCCGCCGAAGCGGTCGTCATCGGTACGGAGCAACCAAGTTCTACAAATTTGGTGCTAGACCGCATAGCCTGACGCACCATGCAGAAGGCCGCACCCGACCCGCGAGCCGTTCGCGAGGCCAGCCTCGACGAGCTGGCGCGGCTCGGGCTGCCGCTGCCCCCGCCCGGCTTCCCGCTGATCTGGGAGCCGGGCGACACTGTCGAGCTGCGGCCCACCCCCGACATCGAGGCGCGGGCCGCCGTGCTGCACGTCGTCGTGGCGCGCTGCTTCGGCATGCCGACCGAGGCGGCGATGAGCTGGCTGCTGGGCTCGCGGCTGGTCGATCTGGTCACCCCGCCCGAGTGGCAGTTCGTGATCGGCGCCAAGGGCGACCACCGCTCGTTCGTGCTGCATCACGACGCCGTGTTCGCGCTGGCCTGGGTGCTGGGCTTGAGCCGGCACCTCGATCCGACCGCCCCGCCCGAGGGCCGGCTGATGTCCCAGATGCCCGATCTGCCAGCTGGTGAGACGTACGGGAGCTGGCGTTCCCGTTCGCTGATGTCCCCGCGCGACCCGATCGAGGCCGCCGTGCTTCTCGATCTCTATTACTGCCTGGACTGGGCTTTCCAGGAGGCCGAGCAGACCGGGCTCCAGCTGCCGGGCGAGGTGGACGGCAACGCGATCGGCCAGCGGAGGTGGGCGCTGGAATGGGCGGTGATCTTTCATGGTCCATACCATGACAAACCGGCCGACTGGGAAGAAGTCGATCTATCTATATAGGGAAATTCAAAGTCTCATGTCGTAGCGGGGTGGGGGGTGCGGATCGCTGCTCCCGCCGAGGGCCGCGGCGGGCCTCGCCGGCCGCTGGCGCGTCCAGAACGCGAAACCCACCACGGCGACGTGCGTGAGTGGTTGCGCTCAGAGAACCCGGTACGTGGTCAGCAGCACCGAGGCCGTCACCCGGCTCGCGGTCGCAGTGAAGTCCTCCACGTGCCGAGCGCTCGGGGTCATGCCGATCAGGGTGCGGGTCTCGGTGGCGGTCAGATCCAGCTCGCGACGCAGAGACATGGTCTCGCCCGGCTCGAAGAAATCGCCCAGCGCCTCCCGGACCCGGGCTTCCTTGTCCGGGTCGACGTGGATCAGGCCGTACGCGTCGATCAGCTCGCTCAGATGATCCGGCGCCGGCGTCACCACCAGCAGGATGCCGCCGGGGCGCAGCACCCGGTGGAACTCGGCGCCGTTACGGGGCGCGAAGACGTTCACGATCACGTCGGCCACGCCGTCGGCCAGGGGGAGTGGGCGCCACAGATCGGTCAGCACCGCTGCCGCGCGGTCGTGGGCCCGGGCCGCCCGCCGCAGTGCCGGCTTCGAGACGTCCAGGGCCAGGCCGGTCGCGGCCGGGGCGGCATCCAGCACCCGGCCAAGGTAGTGACCCGTGCCCGCGCCGGCGTCGACGACAAGGCCCCGGGCTCCCGTTGCCGCGTCGGCCAGCGCGTTCGCGATGAAGTCGTAGTGGCCGGCGGCCAGGAACGCGGCGCGGTCGGCCACCATCTCGCCGGTGTCGCCCACGTGTGGCATCCGTCCCGCGGTCAGGTCGGCGTACCCCTGCTTGGCCATGTCGAAGCTGTGCCCGGCGGGACACCGCAGCGACCGCTCCATCCGCTCCAGGCCCTGCCGGCAAACCGGGCATCGCAGGTACGGCAATGCTCCGTCGATCATTGGTCCCCTGCCTCTAGGCTCGGCTGATGGCCGCCATCGCATTCTCCGACATCGTCCCGGCACCGAAGGCTCTGCTGCACGACCACCTCGACGGTGGCCTGCGCCCCGCCACGATCATCGAGCTGGCCGAGCGGGTGGGCCACGAGCTGCCCGCCACCGACCCGGCCGCCCTGGGCGAGTGGTTCGTCGCGGCGGCCGACTCCGGCTCGCTGGAACGCTACCTGGAGACGTTCGCCCACACGGTCGCGGTGATGCAGACCGAGGAGGGGCTGCACCGGGTGGCCAAGGAGTGCGCGCTCGACCTGGCGGCCGACGGCGTGGTCTACGCCGAGGTGCGTTACGCGCCCGAGCAGCACCTCGAACGGGGTCTGTCGCTCGACGGTGTGGTCGATGCCGTGAACGCCGGTTTCGCCGAGGGCGCGGCCGAGGCCGCCGCGCAGGGCAGCCCGATCCGCGTCGGCGTGCTGCTGACCGCGATGCGGCACGCGGCCCGCTCGCAGGAGATCGCCGAGCTGTCTGTGCGTTACCGCGACGCGGGCGTGGTCGGTTTCGACATCGCCGGGGCCGAGGCCGGTTTCCCGCCCACCCGGCATCTCGACGCCTTCGAATATCTGCAGCGTGAGAATTTCCACTTCACCATCCACGCGGGTGAGGCGTTCGGCCTGCCGTCGATCTGGCAGGCGATCCAGTGGTGCGGCGCCGACCGGCTCGGGCACGGCGTCCGGCTGGTCGACGACATCACCGGCGCCCCGGCCGGCGGCGACATGGTGCTGGGCCGGCTGGCGGCGTACGTGCGGGACAAGCGCATCCCGCTCGAGCTGTGCCCGTCGTCGAACGTGCAGACCGGCGCGGCCCCGTCGATCGCCGAGCACCCCATCGGACTGCTGCACGATCTGCGCTTCCGGGTGACCGTCAACACCGACAACCGCCTGATGAGCGGCACGTCGATGTCCCGTGAGATGGCGCTGCTGTCGGAGGCGTTCGGGTGGGGCTGGAGCGACCTGCAGTGGCTGACGATCAACGCCATGAAGTCGGCCTTCATCCCCTACGACGAACGGCTGGCGATCATCAACGACATCATCAAGCCGGGGTACGCGAAGCTCATCGGCTGACGGCACGGGCTTGTTACATCTCGCACTACGGCAAGCGACATTGCCGGTTCGGCGGCACTGATCATCCGTTCGGCCAGAATGGTCCCTACAAACACTGCGAAATCCGGCATCTCACCTTGCCGATCGTTCGCAACCGCGCGATCGTTCCTCCTGCCGCGATCCTTTACGATCGTGCGCGGTCGTATCGGCGTACCCCCGCGCCGCGCCGACCCGACAGAGTGACACTGAGAAAAGTTCACATACACAAACCGTGACATTGATCGACGACGTGACCAGCAACTTCGCGTCACACAACCGGTCCGTGTCCGGCGGCCCTTTCTCTTTGACACTCGTCGTGATGGAATCTCGGGGGCCCGACGCGGCAGTCGGCCGCGTGTGGCGCCCGGCGAGCCGAGTGCCGGGGCCCGAAACAGGAGGACGGTGACGTGAGCAAGCGCCCCAAGACGGCGACCGGCGTCATGTCGCGTCTCCGTCGGCCGGCCGATCGGCTGCGAGATCTGCCGATCTGGTCGAAGCTTGGCCTCATCATGCTGGTGCCCACCCTGGCGACGATCATCGTCGGCGTCAGTGGCCTGGTCGACCACATCGATGAAGCCAACAACGCGGAGCGCGCCCGCACCCTTTCGGTGCTGTCGGAGGCCGCGGGTGGTCTGGTCGACCATCTGCAGAACGAACGAGCCCTCGGCATGATCATCTCGACGATCGACGACCCCAAGAGCCCCGCCCTGATCAAGGCGAAGCAGGACTACACCGCCGAGAACGCCAAGGTCGACGCGGCCAAGGTGCCCTACGCCCAGCAGAAGGCCGCGCTCGACGACGTCCCCGACAATGTCAGCACGCTCCTCCTGCGCCTCGACCGCAACCTCGAGGAACTGCCCGCACAGCGCAGCCAGATCGCGAACAAGAAGTCGGACACCGCGGGCACGGCCGAGCAGACCTACACCAAGCTGATCAACGACCTGCTCGCGGTACGTGACGCGGCCGCCTCGCTGGCCAGCGACACCGAGCTGAGCGACCACCTGCGCGCCGTGGCCGCGATGGCGACGGCCAAGGAGTTCGTCGCCCAGCAGCGCGACGTCGGCCACGAGATCATCGCCGCTCGTGAGCTGACGCCCGGCCTGCGTTCGAAGCTCCTTCAGGCCCAGCTCGGCTTCGACTTGGCCGGCGACACGCTGGTGCAGGTCGCCTCGAAGTCGGACCAGGCGCTCTTCAAAGACATCGGCAACTCGCCGGGCGGCCGCGGCGCGACGAACTACTCGGATTCGCTGCCGGACAATCAGGGCGCCAACAACCGCCGCATCCTGTTCAACACCGAGCAGTGGGACAGCGCGTTCATCGCCTACGGCCAGGAGTTCCGCAAGGTCGAGGTCAAGATGGACTCCGAGATCGTCGGCGAGGCCACCACCCTGCGCAACGACGTGAACCGCCGGGTGTTCATCGAGACCAGCGTGCTGCTCGGCATGCTTCTGCTCGCGATCCTGTTCGCCTGGCTCGTCGCCCGGTCGATGGCCCGCTCGCTGCGCGAACTGCGGCAGGGCGCGCTCTCGGTCGCGCAGTACGGCCTGCCGCACGCCGTGAGCCGGCTACGTGATCCCCAGCTCTCCGCCTCCCTGACACCGGCCCAGGTCGCCGACCAGATCGCCGAGCCTCTTCCGGTACGCAGCCGTGACGAATTCGGTCAGGTGACCGAGGCGTTCAACGCGGTTCACCTCGAGGCCGTCCGCACCGCGGCCGAGCAGGCCGCCCTGCGGGCCTCGGTCGCGACGATGTTCGTCAACCTGGCCCGCCGTTCGCAGATCCTGGTCGACCGGCTCATCGGTCACCTCGACCGCCTGGAGCGCGGCGAGGAAGACCCGGACCGTCTGGCCGAACTGTTCCAGCTCGACCACCTGGCCACCCGAATGCGCCGTAACGACGAGAACCTCCTGGTTCTCGCCGGGGCCGACTCGACCCGCGTGCAGCGCGAGCCGGCCGCCCTGATCGACGTGCTCCGCGCCGCGCAGTCCGAGGTCGAGCACTACACGCGCATCGAGTTCGGCATGATCGACCGGGACATCGAGGTGGCGGCGCACGCCGTCAACGACATGGTCCACCTCGTCGCCGAGCTCTTCGACAACGCGACCGCGTTCTCCCCGCCCAACTCGACGGTCATCGTCGAGGCCCGGCGGCTGGGCGACGGCTCCCTGCTCTCGGTCGAGGACCGCGGCATCGGCATCAGCCGCGAGCAGCTCCGCGACCTCAACGACCGCCTGGCCAACCCGCCGATGGTGGACGTGGCCGTCTCCCGCATGATGGGCCTGGTCGTGGTGGCCCGGCTGGCCAACCGGCACGCCGTCAAGGTCGAGCTCCGCCCGGCCGACAACGAGCGCGGCACGGTGGCCGAGGTCAGTCTGCCGCTCTCGGTGCTGACCGCCGGCCAGGGCCAGCCCGCCGTGGGCGCGGGCCGCATGCAGGTCGGTTCCGGTTACGACGAGCAGGGCCGCCCGGGCATGCCCGAGCCGCTCGCGCTCGAGAGCGGTGGCCGCGGTGGCTACCCGACCGGTCGCCCGTTCGATCCCAACCCGCCGATGAACTCCGGCGGCATGCTGGGCACGAACGGCCGCTCGGTGCCGGCCTGGTCCGACCTGACCGGGGCGCCCTCCAACGGCTTCGGCTCCAACGGTTTCGGCTCCAACGGCTCGCTCAACGGCGGCGCCAACGGTGGTGGCAACAACGGCTCGAACGGGTTCTACGGCCCGCGCAGCAACGAGCCGATCCCGCCGCTGCCGTCCGGCCCGTCGTCGCCGCAGGGCTTCGCCGGTGACGGGCTGCCGCAGCGCCGCAACGGCGAGCCGCCGCGTCCCGAGGGCGACATGAACGGCTTTGGCGCGACCATCCCGCGTCAGCTTCCGGCCAACCCCGAGATCCAGGGACGCAACCCGTTCGTCCCGCCCGTCTCGGCTCCGCCGGTGCCGCCCATCTCGGCTCCGCCGGCCCCGCCGTACGGCGGTCGTCCGATGTCGTCGCCGCCCGGCTCGGATTCCCCGATCTCGGGCCCGCCGGCCGACAGCCCGGTCTCGGCCGCGCCGCCGGCCTGGCCGCCGGTCGCCCCGGAGCGCGAGCCCCAGGCCCCGCACGTGCCCGAGAGTCTCGCCGCTGCGCTCGACATGACCGCCGAGCTCCCGCGTTACCGGCCGGGGCAGCGCGACCAGGGTCCGCAGGTCGAGCGTCCGACCAACCCGCAGACCGCACCGATCCCGGCCTCCGCTCCGGTCTCGGCCGCGCCCACCTCGGGCGTGCCGAGTGCCGAAGCGCAGCGCGCGGCGGCCGCGGCCAAGGCGGCCCACGAGGCGGCGGCCGTCCAGGCCGCCGAGGCTCAGGCCACCGCGGCCGCGCAGATCGCCGCGGCCCAGGCGGCCCGTCAGCGCGACAACAGCAGCCAGGGCCAGTTCGCCGACGAGACGATGGAGCTGCCGATCTTCCGGGAGCTCGAGTCGGCCTGGTTCACCACGGCCCGTCCGGCCGACACCAAGCCGGCGCCCGGCGGTCTCGACGAGCCGGTCACCTCGCAGCGGATCCCCACCGGGGAGCCGTCGCGGTCGGTCGGTGTGCCGCAGCAGGCCGTCTCGCCCGAGTCGCGCGACCGGGATCCGGCTACTGTTGGTGTCGGTGCCGCCAGCGGCGCCGCGTCGAACGGCACCAGCCCCAACGGCAGCGCCGCCACGAGCCCGTGGCAGACCGCGGCCGACGAGGGCTGGCAGGCCGCTCAAGCGGCGGCGGAGGCGCAGGTCGACACCACGACCACGGCGGGTCTGCCCAAGCGCACCCCCATGGCGCAGCTCGTCCCCGGCGGTGTCGACCGGGGTGGTAACTCCGTTCAACGCCGCACCCCCGAGGGTGTCCGCGGTCTGCTTTCCGCGTACCACCGCGGTGTGCAGCGCGGCCGCAACACCGAATCGACCAACCCGGAGGAGACTCCGGGAGGGCAGCAGTCCTCGCAGGCTGGCAAGGAGCATGAGGCATGACATCTACGCAGGATCTCGGTTGGCTGCTGGCCAACTTCGCCGACCGCGTACCCGGCGTCGCACATGCGATCGCGGTCTCCGCTGATGGTCTGCTCCTGGCGGCCTCACGGGACCTTCCCCGGGATCGCGCCGATCAATTGGCCGCCATCGCTTCCGGCCTGGTGAGCCTCACTCAGGGTGCCGCAAGGTGCTTCGAGGGTGGCGCCGTGCTGCAGACGGTGGTCGAGATGGACAACGGATTCCTTTTCCTGATGTCCATCTCGGACGGTTCGTCCTTCGCGGTGCTCGCGGCGCGCAGCTGCGACGTCGGACAGGTGGGCTACGAAATGGCCCTGCTGGTCGACCGCGTCGGCGAGGCCCTGACTCCCGCCCCACGTTCGGCGGCCGGGGTCCTCGGCTGAACGGGCAGCCGGCCGGAGTCTTCGGCTGCTGTTCAAAAAGTTGAAAAGTAGAGACACTTCTAAGGGTTCGAGGAAGGGGTGAGCGGTGACGATGCCCGAACGCGATGAGCCGACCGGCGCGCTGGTCAGGCCGTATGCCGTAACCCGCGGTCGAACCCGACCGAAGCTTGAGATAGCGCTGGAAGCGCTGGTCGAGACAACCGTCCGCGGCCGATCGGGAATGGGTCGCGGCGGGCAGGGTGGAAGCGAGCATCAGTACATCGCGGCGATGTGCGACGGCGGCCGAGTTCAGTCGCTGGCCGAAATCGCGGCACGCATGCAACTGCCGCTCGGTGTGGCTCGAGTGATTGTCGCGGACATGGCCACTGACGGCCTGGTCGCGGTGTACGAGCCCACCTCGCTGGACGACGAGACCGACGCGGTAGGCACGGAACTGCTGGAAAGGGTGCTGAGTGGACTTCGCAGGCTCTGACATGTCGCACCGTCCCGCTGCGGGGCGCGTGACGTCGGCGAAGATTGTGATCGCCGGCGGGTTCGGCGTCGGTAAGACGACGCTGGTCGGTTCGGTCTCGGAGATCACCCCGCTGACCACCGAGGCCATCATGACCTCGGCTGGTGTGGGTGTCGACGACAACCGGCAGGTTCCGGGGAAGATGACGACCACCGTCGCCATGGACTTCGGGCGTATCAGCATCGACCGCGACCTGATCCTCTACTTGTTCGGCACGCCGGGCCAGACCCGTTTCTGGTTCATGTGGGACGAGCTGGTGCGAGGCGCGATCGGTGCCGTCGTGATGGTGGACACTCGGCGTCTCGCCGACTGCTTCGCCGCGATCGACTTCTTCGAGCACCGTCGCCTGCCCTACCTCGTGGCGATAAACTGCTTCGACGGCATGCAGTATCACAACGCGCAGGACGTACGGGACGCTCTGGCGATCTCGAGTGACGTCCCGGTCGTGAGCTGCGACGCGCGCAACCGTGAATCGACGAAGAACGTCCTCATCTCGCTGGTCGAGTATGTGCTGACGATGCGTCGTACACGCGCGGTGGCGCCCGCCTGACGTTCGGTCGAAGCCCCGCTCCGCGAGCCGGAGCGGGGCTTCGTGCTGTCCAAATTCGACTAGGATCGACCGCCGTGCGTTCCTTCCTGACTCTCGACGACGTCACCGGGCTTCTCGCCGGCCGGTGGACCGGCCGCGTGACCGGCATCGACCGGCTCCGAGGCGGAACCAAGAAGGGCGTCTACCGGCTCCGCTTCGACGACGGCGGTCCGGCGATCCTCTATCTGTGGGCCGACGCGGAAAACTACTGGCCGGCGTCCGAGACCGTGCCCGACGACCCGTTCACCGACGCGTCCGGCGCCGAGCTGTTCGTGACCAACCGGGCCGTACTGGCCGAGGCCGGAGTCCGGGTGCCGGAGGTCCTTCTCACCGCGCCGGAGCTGGCGCTGGTCGAGGACGTCGGCGGCGGGACTCTCGAGCAGCTCATCGAGCGTGACCGTGCAGCGGCGGCCCGGCCGATCGCCGAGCTGGGCCGGGCGCTACGCCGGATGCACACGACGTTCGGTGACGAGTGGGGCATCCCGGCGGCCAGGGCGGTTCAGAGCCGGCCGCCGCAGGACATGATCCTGGACCGGGCGTTGATCCTGCTCGGCCGGGCGGCGGCCCTCGACCAGCGCCTGACCGCGGCTCGCACACGGATCGAGGACCGTCTGCGAACGCTTCACGCGCGGGTCGAGCCCCGGCGGGCGTACGCCCTCGTGCACGGCGAGCTGGGGCCCGACCACGTGCTCCTCGGCCCCGGCGGCGAGCCGGTGATGATCGACATCGAGGGCGTGACCTATTTCGACGCCGAGTGGGAGCACGCCTTTCTCCAGTTGCGCTTCGGGGCGGCGTACGGGGAACTGGGCCCGGTCGATCTGGACCCGGCACGCCTCGAGCTTTATCGGTTCGCCCAGGTCATCGGTTTGATCGAGGGCCCGTTGCGGATCGCCGGCACGGACTTCCCCGACCGGCAGTGGATGCTCGACCTGGCCGAACTCAACATTCAGAAAGCTCTAGCCGAGTAGCGGGAGCTTGCCGACAAGTTTGTCGACCGGGTTGCGCGGCCCGACCAGGCTCACCGCGTAGTAGTCGATCTTGTCGGCTTCGGTGCCGTTCACGGTCTGCAGGTATTCGCTGTAGACCCGGGTGTGCTGGGCGGCGGCGGGCATGTCGGCCACGAAGAAGTCGGCGCGCGCGGCGGCCTTGGCCCGGATCGTGCGCAGAGTGTCGGCGTCGGCCGCGAGCACCGTGCAGCCGGCCCAGGGAAGCCCCGGGTGGCTGTGGCCGTCGGCGTCGACCGCGTCCTCGCCCAGCAGCCCTTCGACCGCGCGTGAGGTGGCCGCGGCCGTGCAGATGGCGGCGTTGGCGGCTCGACCGGCCGGCAGGTCGGCGTCGACCACGACCACCCACTTGAGCCGGGCCGCCCGGGTCGGTGCGCTCTGGTCGATCTCGTCCGCGGTGAATCCGATCATCGTCAACTCTCTCCGTGCATGACAACAACGTACGGACGGAATGCTAGGCAGGTGTTAGGTTCAGCGGCAACGAATCCGTACTAGTCTCGGAAAGAGGCCGGAATTGGCGGACCTGGACGAATTAGATAAGGCGATCCTGCGGGAATTCCAGGCGGATGCACGGAAGACGAACCGCGAGGTGGCGGCGGCCGTGGGTGTCTCGCCCACCACGGCGCTCGACCGCACCCGGGCGTTGCGGCAGCGCGGTGTCATCCGCGGCGCGATCCTCGACGTCGACCTGAAGTCGATCGGCCGTCCGGTGCAGGCGCTGATCGCCATCCGGATCCGCCCGCCGTCGCGCCGCAACATCGAGGCGTTCCGCGAGTGGGTGAGCACCCTGCCCGACACCCTCGGGCTGTACGTGACGACCGGCACCGACGATTTCATCGTGCACGTGGCCGTCCCCGACAACGACAGCCTCTACGAGTTCGTCATCGACCGGCTCACCCAGCGCCCCGAGGTGGCCGACGTGCGCACTTCGATCGTCTACGAGCACATCCGCAACAACGGGATCGCCCCGTCCCCGTGAATGGGTGACGATGGGCCCATGACGAAGCTCGGCGGACAGCAGATCGCGGCGGAGAAGCTCGACGGATGGGTCTATGTGCCCGCGGGCCTGCAGACGAGAATCGAGACCAAGGATTTCGGCACCGGGCTGGCGCTGGTGAACGCCATCGGCGAGGTGGCCGAGCAGATGGACCACCACCCCGACCTGACGCTGCGCTACCCCGCGGTCGACATCAGGCTGACCAGCCATGACGTCGGCGGGGTGACGAGCCGGGACGTACGCCTGGCCCGGGCCATCACTTCCGTCGCGTCCCGGTTGGGCCTGCGGCTGTCCGTCGAGGGGGTGTCCCGGCTCGAGTGGGCGCTGGACACCCCGGCCGCCGAGTCGGTGTCGCCGTTCTGGGCCGCCGTCTTCGGCATGAGGCCGGGCGACGGCGACCTCATCGATCCGGCCGACCGGCTGCCCGTGGTGTGGTTCCAGCATTCCGGCGACGAGGAGCCCCGCCAGCGCTGGCACGCCGACTTGTGGATCGATCCCAGCCAGGTGCAGTCCCGCATCGACGTCGCCGTGGCCGCCGGCGGCACCCTGGTCAGCGAGGCCGAGGCGCCCGCGTTCTGGGTGCTGGCCGACCCCGAGGGCAACCGGGTTTGCCTGTGCACCTGGCAGGACCGTCCCTCAGCCGACTGACACCAGTCTGGCCAGCAGCTCGCGCAGTTCCCCGAGGGCCCGCGGAGCGTGCCGGCGGCCGCCGGTGTCGACCACCTCGGTGACCCCGTCGAGCAGCCGCCCGGCCGCGGCCACCTCGCCCAGCTGCGCGAGGGCCTGCGCGGCCAGCCAGTCGCAGTAGTCCGTCCGCGCCCCCGCCGCCCGCATCTGCTCGACCAGGGCCAGGCAGACGTCGTCCAGCCCCGCCGCCAGCACGAGCCGCGCAAGGAAGTCGGTGCCGCGCAGCCACTCCACCGTCCCCGGAAACAGCTCGCGCAGCGTCTCCAGCGTGTCGACCGCCTCCTGCCGCCGCCCCGCCCCGATCAGGCTGCGTCCGAGGTCGAGCAGCGTACGGGCAATCACCGCCCGATCGTCCCCCGCCTCCGCCAGCGTCTTCCGGGCCAGCTCGACGTTGCGCAGCGCCTTGGCCCTCCGAACAGCCGGCTCCGCATACCCGCCATGCTGCAACACGATCGCCCCACGCGGCGCCGCGACGGTCACTCCTGCAAGCCGCTCATGCACCCGCCCCCGCCACTGCACCGCGCCCTTGCGATGCAGGTGGGCCGCCGTGTTCGTGTAGGGCAACTCGTCATGCGCGTTGTCCACCTCCACTTCCACGACATCGGCATCGCAACCGCGCAGAAACTCCCGCAACACCTCCGGATCCCCCGCATACCGCTGGTCCGCGTCCACCGTCATCACCCAGAGAGCGCTCCACCCCTTCAGGGCTTCGTTGCGCGCCAAACCGAAGTCGTCGGACCACTGCCCCCGGGTGACGTGGGCACCTTGCGCAGAGGCGATCTGAGCCGTTCGATCCCGCGACCCCGTGTCGTACATGTAGACCGCATCGACCACGCCCCGCAGCGACTCGAGGCAGCCCGCGATCTCGGCTTCTTCGTCCCGCACGATGAGGCTGGCGGCCAGAAATGGAATGCTCACAAGCCCCCGTTCGGCACTCCCACCCCAAACCTGAATCCACCTGAAGATCAAGCCCCCGAATACGTACGCCACGTCCTCTCCGGCAACCGCACCCCACCGAACCCGCTGCGCTTCGCGACCACCCGAGACGGTCAAGGCCATAGCGCGGCCACCGGCCGTGGCGTCCGGTCACTCCGCCCCTGCGGCCCCATTCGCCGCGTGCCAGCGGCTGAGTGCCTTGCGACGGCCGGCGTCCAGACGGCGGCTGAGTAACCGCCAGTGTCTGACAATGCCGAGCTGCTGACAGCGGCCGAGGCCCGGTGCCGACGGGGCCGTCGCTGTGGCGGATGGCGTAGCGGCTGAACGAGTCGGCGCGCTCATCGGCCAGCGACTCGTCGTCGGCAGCGTGCGCGGGGTCGAGGCTCCGGCAGACTCCCACGCTGCCCGGCTGTGCGGGCTGAACTCCGCGGCCCCTTACGGTTGCCCGGTGACGAGCGAGCGAAGAGGGCGCATCATCCTGCTCAACGGTGCTTCCAGCTCCGGCAAGACCAACATCGGCCAAGCGCTGCTCCCGCTGCTGCCCGATCCGTGGTTCTTCATCCCTGTCGATGCGCTCGGAGCCATGCGCTCCACAGTCCACACCCGCATCCTCGACGACGCCGAGATCGACGACATGCTGCGACGCACACGCCTGGGCTACCACCGCGCCGTAGCCGCCCTGGCATCAGCCGGCAACGACGTCATCATGGACTACCCGCTGACCGAAACCTGGCGCCTGGACGACCTGCTCCACACCCTGCAGCCTTATGAGGTCACGCTCGTAGAGGTCCGCTGCAGCCCCGACGAACTGGCCCGACGCGAACGCGCCCGCGGCGACCGCCCCCTGGGCCTGGCCCGCTCCCAGACCACGCCCTACACCCACGGCGACTACGACATCACCGTCGACACAACGAGCACCAGCCCAGACGACTGCGCCGCCACGATCGCCAACGCGCTCAACAAGATCCACGCACCCAGAGCCTTCGACCGACTCCGCCAAGGCCGACGTCCTTGACCGGCCCACCAGAGTCGACGTCTCCGATCGGCTGCGCCGGATTCCACGCCGTGATCCTCTGCGCCAGCGTCAACGCCGTGATCGGCCCGCGCCAGCGTCGACGCCGTGATCGGCCCGCGCCAGCGTCGACGGAGTGATCGGCCCGCGCCGGAGTCGACGCCGTGATCGCTGTGCCGGAGTCAACGCCGTGATCGGCTGCGCCGGATTGGACGCCGTGATCGGCGGCGTCAGAGCTGGCGCCTGACGGCTGCGCCGAGAGCCGGCGACCATGGCGGGCCATAGGTGTGCCGGTCGCGGAGCGTCCGCCGCGCCACGTCAGTTCGTAGATTGCCCGGCGGATGCGACTCAGCCGAAAGGCGGCCGCCAGCCCCAAGGTGGCCCCAGCCGCCACCCGTTCGGAACCGTTGACGGGCTCACCTACTGGCCCGTGGATGCGCCGGCGCGTCTTAGGCTCAAGCAAATGATCAAGATGCGGTTTCCGGCCCCCGGCCTTCCTGCCGCGATGGCCCGAGTTGGAGCGGCACTCGCGGTCGGTGGGGTGCTCACCCTGGCGGGCTGCGCGGGTCAGGTGAGCGGTACAGAGTCGGCGGATGCGCAGTCGCTCGCGTCGGCCGAACCCGCGCCGGATCCGCGGCCGTCCAGCGCACCACAAATCCACCCGCGATGGCGGGCTTGTGCCGGCGAACCGTTCATGCAGCCTCAGGACGAGGCAAATGACGCCGCGCCGCTCCCGCACTTCGGCGACACCTTTCGCCCGGTGGCCGCCGTCATGTGCCGGGAGGACACGCAGCGGCGGGCGGACGGTGGCACGAACTCGATCGCCGTCGAGGACCGCGCCGACGACGTGGCAGCCCTGCTCGCCGCGCTGCGTCAGCCCGACGCGCCACCACCGGGTCCGGATCAGTTCTGCAACTTGGATGGTTACCTCCCACCGCGGCTGGTGCTGCTCGACGGCCAAAGCCGATGGGTACGCCCGTGGATCCCCCGCGACACCTGCGGCAAGCCCCTTGCCGAGGCCACGACGGCCATGGACAAGCTGCACTGGACCCGAGTCGCCACTCGGGTGCTCGGCGAGGTCGAGTCGGCTGACGCCGCCGCGAGCGGATGCGATCAGGTCTACACCGACATGGTGTGGTTCACCGGCGTCTACCCGCCCACCCAGCAGGGCGATCTCGCCCCGCTGGCCGACGACGCCACGTCGGTACGACTGTGCATCTACCAGGTGAAGGCGAGCGGCCGGGACAGCGAAAAGCCGCAGGGCGATTTCGTCTCCGGCGGCATGCTCCCGACCAGCCGGTGGGCAGCCGTCAAGCGGGCGGTCCAGACCTCCGGAAAAGCGACGACATGCACCACCCCGGCAAACCGATTCGCCCGGCTGGAAACACCGCGGGGCGACATCTACGTGGAACTCGACGGTTGCCGACGCCTCGTAGCCCAAGGCGTCCTCCCCGCCGACGGAACTGGCGGCGACACGATCTGGCAAGCATCCCCGGACCTGCCCGCACTACTCACCAAGCCATAAGTCGTCGCGCAGCCGGCCACAGAGGTGTCAGCACTTCTGGTGTCGTCGATGTAAGAGCTTCATGGATCCGTAGGGCGGATTGCACCAAACCGTCGCGAGAGTGCCGCGCATCTCTGAGGCGTGCCGTGTGGGTGGGGAAGCGTTTGGTCGGGGCACCTACCTAGGTAGGCACGCACCCGGTCGGGTTGCCGCGCAGACGGAGAAACGGTCGGCCCAGCGCCCGCGCAGGCAGCAACAGCTGGTCGGGTACCTGCGTAGGTGGGCAATGCACCCGGCCGGCTGCCGTGCAGACGGAGAAACGACCGGTGCGGCGACCGCGTGGGCGGGGGAGCGCTTGGTCGGGCACCCGAGTCGGTAGGGAGAGCCCCCGCACGGGTGGAACAGCGCCTGGCCCGGCGCCCGCGCGGGTGGGGGTAATCGCGTGGCCCGGCGCCCGCACAGGCCGGGACAGCCTCCGGCCCGGCCCCCGCATAAGCGGAGACCGGGCCGGAGGCTGTGCCTGCAGGGCTAGCGGGAGCTGTAGCCCGCGTTGTTGTTGCGGTATTCGTCGGCGCCCTCGCGGTCGCGGGTGAAGTCCCAGCCGCCGGCTGCCTCGCGGCCGGGGCGGCCGCCCATGGCGAAGCCGCCGATTTCCTGGCCTCGGCGCCAGCCACGGAAGTAGCCCGTGGTGTGGGCGGCGATGCTGGCCGCGTCGCGGACGATGCGCAGGGGGCGTTCGTCGCGCAGCGGGGAGCCGGGCACCAGGTTGGCCTGGGGCACGCGCTTGGGCAGGCCGGCCGCGGTTTCGGCGGCCACCGCGGGGATGGAAGCCTTTTCGGCGGCGCGCCAGCCCGAGTCGTTCGGGTTGGTCCAGTCGAGCTTGTCGGACTGCTCGCTGTGGCCGGTGAACCAGGCCGAGCGGGCCGCGGCGAAGATCAGCAGGTCGGTGTCGTTGCTGTCGGCGCCGACCGGCGGGTTGATGCTGCGGTCGAGGGCGGTCAGTTTGCTGCTCGTGCTGCTGATGCTGCTGCTGGTTGTCGACGGCGGGACCGGGCGGCGGACGCCGTTGCGGCCCTCGACGAGGCGCAGCGACGGCGGCTCGTTGGCCGCTGGTAGGTCGGTGACCGTGGCGTCGAGGCCGTTGGCCAGCTGCGTGTCGACCAGCCGCAGGGCCGGCGGCTCCTTCGGCATGTCCTGCCAGGGCGGGCGGACCCGGCCGTCGGACGGCGGGGCGCTCGTGGAGGCGGCCGGCGTGCTCAGCGCGTCGTCGTTGCCGCTGGTGTTCATCAGCGGCCAGTTGGCGCGGGAGCCGGGCTCGGGAGCCTCCTGCCCGCCGGGACGCTGCGCGGGCATCGGCAGGGAGTAATCCGTGGCCTCGCCGGGCGGCGTCGCGGAACGGGTCGACGGGCGCGGCGGGATGACCGTGCGCTGGCGCTCGGCCCGGGCGTTGTTGATCGCCGCGGCGGTCAGCGTGGCCCGGAACGGCTGGCCGCTGTCGGCCGGGCTGCCGCCGTTCGGCGCGCCGGAGGACGGCGCGGACGCGGCCGGCGACACCGAGGCAGCCGGATAGGTCGTGCCGGGCGACGACACCGAGGCCGCCGGGAAGACCGTGCCGGTGGGCGACGACACCGAGGCGGCCGGGAAGACCGTGCCGGTGGGCGACGTGGGCGCAGCCGGGAAGGACGTGCCGGTCGGCGCGGCCTGGCTGCGTGAGCCCGGGCGGGTGCCCGGCGTGATCGGCGTCATGCCCGGCGGGGGCGGCGGCGTCGAGATCGGCCGGTTGCCCGGGGCGGGCGCGCGGTTGGGGAACAGCGCCGCGGGAGCGGCGGCCGCCGGCGTGACCGGCCGGGGCGCCAGGGGCGGCGGCATGACCGGGTCGGGTGCGACCGGAGGCGAAGTGAGCGGGTGGGGCGTGATCGGGCCGGTGCCGGTCGACGCGGGCTCGGGGCGGGTGCGCCGGCCGAAGCGGGAACCCTCGCCCGGCACCGACTGCAGCGGGGCGGGCTCGGCGGCGCGGCGCGTGCGACGGCTGCTGCCGGCCGGGGCGCTGCGCGCGGTGAGCGTGCCGATCAGGGAGGCGCAGGCGGCGTCGGCGGCGCGCACCGAGGCGACCGCCTGGCGCACCGTCTCACCGGCCGCCGGGGCCAGCGACTTGTTGACCCCGCCGCGGCGGGGCGACTCGCTGATCGCGACCTGGAGGGCGGTGACCGCGGCGATGATCTCGTCTTCGGTGCCGGAGCCGGCCCGGGTGAGCTCGGTGGCGACCTCTTCGGCGACGCGCTGAGGCTCGCCGTGGGAGGTCAGCCGGCCGGGCTCGGGCAGAGCGTCGAGCACGCAGAGGGCGAGCGGGTGCGACGGGTCGGGATAGGCCCGCAGGGCGGCCGGGTAGAGCTCGCGGAGCACCTCGCGCAGGGCGATGGCGGCCGCCTGCCGGCCGCTGAGCAGCGCGACGTGCGCGGACAGCACCGGCTTGTAGCTCACCAGGTCGCGCGGCACGGGCAGGGTGCCCGCCGTGAGGGCGCCCGCCTGCAGCGCGCGGGCCAGGCCGACGGCCCGGCGCGCGGCCGGCGGCGCCTGCATCTCCTCGACGGAGTCGTCGTCGGCGAACCGCTCGGCGAAGTCGTCGGCGGTGTCGTCGTCGGCCACCGCGAGCGGCCGGCCGGCCGCGGTGAGCAGGGAGGTGACCAGGTGGTCGTCGCTGTCGGCGGCGACCGCGGCGTCGGTGAATCCACTCGTGCGTTCCACGAGAAGCGAGCCGAACTCGGCGTACCCGCCGGGGTCGTCGCTGATCTCATGGACGCCGAGCAGTCGTCCTGCGTCGTCCACCACGGCGATGGTCAGTTGTGCGGCCGAGGCCCCACGCACCGATTCATCCGCCGACGCCAGACCGCAGTACACGCGCACGAGCGCCACGGCGTCGTCCTCCTCCCCAGAGGGTCAGCTGTCGTTCGGCCAAGGATTGATGGTCCCTGGTGAGGGGTCAGTCGCGCCAGTCCACAGCTGCAGAGATCTTGCCGATTACCGAGCGCCAGCCGAGACTTGCCTGTTGTGCCCCGATTTTCTTCAGTCGACGGCGACCGAAGAAGCCGCCCATGCCACCGGTTTCAGCAGCGCGGAGGGACTCGTCGAGGTCGTCGAGCGGTGAACCGGGCGACAGTGCCAGGATTACCGGCTTGATCCGAAGGGCGTGACCGAGGTCACGTGCGACCTCGCCCGCCGCGATCAGGAGCGGCAGGTCCCACGTGTCATGCCCGCCGCGCAGGTTTTCCACCACGAGGTCAAGCTCGTAGCGGTTCTCCGGCAGCGGGTCGATGTCGGTCGACTGTACCCGGTCGGCCACGGTGGCCCAGGAGTCGATTTGTGCGAGATCGTGGGGAGCACCCGAACGAATGAAGGAGACCAGCGACTCGGGGGTCTTGAAGGCGATCAACCGGCCCTTGTGGGTGAGGAAGGCGGGCACTTCCTCGTCCTCCACCTGGTCAACGGCCTCGTCCGCCTCGTCCTCGAAGTCGGCCGGATCGGGCTCGTCGGCGGCCTTTCCGTCCTTGCCGCCGTCGTTCGTCTCGCCCTCGGCCAGCAGCGCCTGGAACTCCTCGTCGACGATGACCTCTTCGTCGTCGTCGCTCTGAGCAGCGCGGCGGCGCGCCTCGAACGGGTCGTCCTCGTCGACCTCGATCTCGGTCGGCGTCAGCGTGGAGGCCTTGCGGTAGGCCCGCAGAGTGAGAGCAACGCCACCGGGCAGCGCGATCTCGATCGGCTCGACGTCGGTCTCGTCCCAGAGGGCACGCCCGGAGAGGCCGCCAGACTGCTCGGCGGACTGCGCGGCCACGGACGCGGACGCCTCGGGCTCGTCGGACTGGCTGGTCACAGTGACCTCCGGGATCGTTCTGGCGGACGGGACGGGTGATTCTGCCGACACACCCTAGTGGGCGCGCCTGGACGAGGGCTGACCGTCCCCCGCACTTCCCCATTGACCGGTGAGAAACGGTCAGAAACCCTTCGGGTGCCAGACCGTCTTGATCTCCAACAGGGCAGTCATGCGACCGGTGCCCGGGTCTTCCGAGTAGTCAACGCCCGAGACCGGCCGAAGGACCCGCTTGAGCGTGCCGGCCGCCGCCCTTTCGAGTTCGGTCGCCAGCTCCGCGTCGTCCACGCCGGACAGGTCGAGCGCGTTCACGTCGTCGTGCGAGGCGAGCCACGGCGCGATCTCGGCCGCCCGTCCGGTCAGCAGATTCACCACCCCGCCGGGTACGTCGGACGTGGCGAGCACCTCACCGAGGGTGATGGCGACCTGGGGGTTGGACGCGACCACGACCACCGTGTTGCCGGTCACGACGGCCGGGGCGATCACGCTGACCAGGCCGAGCAGCGAGCCGGGAGCGAACACGCCGATGACGCCGGTGGGCTCGGGGGCCGAGATGTTGAAGAACGGCCCGGCCACCGGGTTGGCGCCGCCGGCCACCTGGGCGATCTTGTCGGACCAGCCCGCGTACCAGACCCAGCGGTCGATCGCGGCGTCCACCTCGGCCGCCTCGACGCCGAGCGAGACGAACTCGGCCCGTCGTGCCTCCAGCATCTCGGCGATGCGGTAGAGCACCTGACCGCGGTTGTACGCCGTGGCGCCGGCCCACTTCGGCTGGGCTGCGCGGGCGGCCACCACCGCGTCGCGGGCGTCCTTGCGGGAGGCGAGGGCCACGTTGTCGCCGTCCACCAGATAGGTCCGTCCTGACTCGCTGCGCGGGAACTTCCCGGCGACGTACAGCTTGTAGGTCTTCCGCACCGCGAGGCGGGACGGGCTCGGTGACTCAGGCAAGGTACGCCTCCAGGCCGTGCCGGCCGCCCTCGCGGCCGTAACCGGATTCCTTGTAACCGCCGAACGGCGACGTGGGGTCGAACTTGTTGAACGTGTTGGCCCAGACCACACCGGCCCGCAGCTGGTCGGCGACGGCCAGGATCCGCGAGCCCTTGTCGCTCCAGATGCCGGCCGACAACCCGTACGGCGTGTTGTTGGCCTTTTCGATCGCCTCGGCCGGCGTCCGGAAGGTGAGCACCGACAGCACCGGGCCGAAGATCTCCTCACGGGCGATCCGGTGGGCCTGGGTCACTCCCGTGAAGATCGTCGGCGCGAACCAGAAGCCCCGGTCGGGCAGCGAACACTCCGGCGACCAGCGTTCCGCGCCCTCGGAGGCACCAATTTCCGACAATTCAGTAATGCGGGCCAGCTGTGCCGCGGAGTTGATCGCGCCGATGTCGGTGTTCTTGTCGAGCGGGTCGCCGACGCGCAGGGTGGCCATCCGCCGCTTGAGCGAGGCCAGCAGCTCCTCGGCGATCGACTCCTGCACCAGCAGCCGGGAGCCCGCGCAGCAGACGTGGCCCTGGTTGAAGAAGATGCCGTTGACGATGCCCTCGACCGCCTGGTCGATCGGCGCGTCGTCGAAGACGATGTTGGCCGCCTTGCCGCCCAGCTCGAGCGTCAGCTTCTTGCCGGTGCCGGCCACCGAGCGGGCGATCTGGCGGCCCACCTCGGTCGAGCCGGTGAAGGCGACCTTGTTCACGTCGGGGTGCTCGACCAGGTAGCGGCCGGTGTCGCCGGCGCCGGTCACGATGTTGACCACACCGGGCGGCAGGTCGGCCTGGCGGCAGACGTCGGCGAAGAACAGGGCCGAGAGCGGGGTCGTCTCGGCCGGCTTGAGCACCACCGTGTTGCCGGTGGCCAGCGCGGGAGCGATCTTCCAGGCCAGCATGAGCAGCGGGAAGTTCCACGGGATGACCTGGCCGGCCACGCCCAGCGGGCGCGGATCGGGGCCGAGACCCGCGTACTTCAGCTTGTCGGCCCAGCCCGCGTAGTAGAAGAAGTGGGCGGCGACCAGCGGCAGGTCGACGTCGCGCGACTCCCTGATCGGCTTGCCGTTGTCGAGCGACTCGAGCACGGCCAGCTCGCGGGCGCGTTCCTGCAGGATCCGGGCGATCCGGAACAGGTACTTCGCGCGTTCCGAGCCAGGCAGCGCCGACCAGCTCACGAAGGCGCGGCGGGCGGCGGCGACGGCCCGGTCGACGTCTTCCGGCCCGGCCAGGGCGACCTCGGCCAGCACCTCCTCGTCGGCCGGGTTGATCGTCTTGAAGGTGTCTTTGGCCTCGCCGAACTCGCCGTCGATGAACAGCCCGTACGACGGGGCGATGTCGACGATCGAGCGGGACTCGGGCGCGGGGGCGTATTCGAAGAGCGGCATCGGCCTCAGTCCAGCGTGAAGTAGTCAGGGCCGGCGTAGTGGCCGGTGGTCAGCTTGGTGCGCTGCATCAGCAGGTCGTTGAGCAGGGAGGACGCGCCGAACCGGAACCAGTCGGGGTGCAGCCAGTCGTCGCCGCAGGTCTCGTTGATCATCACCAGGTATTTGATGGCGTCCTTCGTCGTACGGATGCCGCCGGCTGGTTTGACCCCGACCTGCCGCCCGTAGCGCTCGCGGAAGTCGCGCACCGCCTCGAGCATCAGCAGCGTCACCGGGGGCGTGGCGTTGACGCCGACCTTGCCGGTGGAGGTCTTGATGAAGTCGGCGCCGGCCAGCATGGCCAGCCAGGACGCGCGCCGGACGTTGTCGTAGGTGGCGAGCTCGCCGGTCTCGAGGATGACCTTGAGGTGGGCCGGGCCGGCCGCTTCCTTGACCGCGACGATCTCGTCGAAGACGCGGGCGTAGTCGCCGGCCAGGAACGCGCCCCGGCTGATCACCATGTCGATCTCGTCGGCGCCGCCGGCCACCGCGTCACGCGTGTCGGCCAGCTTGACGTCGAGCGGGGCCTGCCCGGACGGGAACGCGGTGGCGACGCTGGCCAGGTGGACGCCCGAGCCGGCGAGCACCGCGGCGGCCGTGGGCACCATCGCCGGATAGACGCAGACCGCGGCGACCGACGGGCAGGTCGGGTCGGACGGGTCGGGCCGCAGGGCCTTGGCCGAGAGCGCCCGCACCTTGCCCGGAGTGTCGGCGCCCTCGAGGGTGGTGAGGTCGACCATCCGGATGGCCAGATCGATCGCCTGCGCCTTGCTGGTCGTCTTCACCGATCGGGTGCCCAGCGCCGCCGCCCTGGCCTCGATGCCCACCTTGTCGACGCCCGGCAGTCCGTGCAGGAAGGTCCGGAGGTCGGCGGGGGAATCGGGCAGGCCGGACAGCCTTGACGTCGCTGTCGCAGTCATGAATCGGATTCTACGCGGGCCCCCGACAGTTGATCTTGATAGACCGGTAGGTTGTCGTCGTGGACGTACTCGTCGTAGATCACCCGCTGGCTCAGACCCGCCTCACCGCCATGCGTAAGGCCGAGACCGATTCCGGCGTGTTCCGGGCGTCCCTGCACGAGTTGACCACCATGGTGGTCTACGAGGCGGCGCGGTCGTTCGCCACCGAGACGTACCCGATCAACACGCCGGTCGCGCCGACCGGGGGCACCCGCCTGGCCAACCCGCCGCTGATCGTGCCCGTGCTGCGGGCCGGGCTGGGCATGGCCGACTCGGCGCTGGCGCTGCTGCCCGAGTCGTCGATGGGCTTCGTCGGCCTCGCGCGCGACGAGCACACGTTCGAGCCCCGGGCCTACATGGAATCGCTGCCCGGCGACCTCTCCGGCCAGCCGGTGCTGGTGCTCGACCCGATGCTGGCCACCGGCGGTTCGCTGCTGCACTGCTGCAAGCTGCTGGTCGACCGGGGCTGCACCGACGTGATCATCTGCTGCGTGCTGGCCGCCCCCGAGGGTGTCCGCCGCCTGGAGGAGTCGGGCCTGCCGCTGCGCCTGGTCACCGCCTCGATCGACGAGGGCCTGAACGACAAGATGTACATCGTTCCCGGCCTGGGCGACGCCGGCGACCGCCAGTTCGGCGGCATGCGAAGGTTTTAGGCGGTCGTAAAAGACCAGCTCAGCGCCTTGCCCTGGGCGAAGGGCATGACTCCGTGGAAGACCGTGGGGGAGTCGGCGAAGACCAGCGGCAGGAAGTGCCGGTCGGACTCCCACATCGGCACGGTTCCGGCCAGCACGTCGGTCACCGGCACCCAGTGCAGGCTGCCCTCGTCGTTGCCGCTCAGCGGGGTGCCCGTCCAGGCCGGCACGCGGAAGACGAAACCGAACCAGTTCGCCCCGCCACGGCCGAAGCCGGGCCACGAGATCGTGCCGGCCAGTTCGACCGCCGTGCACTCGATGCCGGCCTCTTCACGGATCTCGCGCCGCAGGCCGCTGACCGTGTCCTCGTCGGGCTCGAGTTTGCCGCCCAGGCCGTTGTATTTGCCGTAGTGCAGATCGTCCGGGCGGGTGTCCCGCCGCACCATCAGCACTCGTTGCCCGTCGGGAGACAGCACGTAGCCCAGGGTGGCGATGATGGCTTGCACGGCAGCGACTCTAGGCCAACGTAAGCAACCGGGATATAACCGACCTGGCGATCTGATTGCGTGACTGGGGACACTATCGTTTCGATCCATGACCTCCATGCCTCTCGCCGAGGAACTGCTTCTCCTCGCGTACGACGACCAGACCGGCAAGGCGACCGGCTCCCGGATCGGGCTCGACCTCGGCATGGCCGCGGCCGTGCTGGTCGATCTCGCGCTGGCGGGGCGCATCGCGTACGTCGACGGTTTCCTCAAGGTGATCGACCCGTCCCCGATCGGCGACGCGATCGCCGACGCCGTGCTGGCCAAGGCCGCGGCCGACGAGCCGCACACGCCCGCGCAGTGGCTGCAGCGCCTGCGCCACCGCCTGCGCACCCGGGTGCTGGAAGACCTCGTGGCCCGGGGCGTGGTCAAGGACGTGGACGAGACCCAGATGGGCGTGATCCACGTGCACCGCTACCCGACCACCGACCCGGCGTTCGAGGCCGAGATCCGGGGCCGGCTGGCCGGCGCGCTGACCACCGGCGCGCTCTGCGACGAGCGCACCGCCGCCCTGGCCACCCTCCTGGTGTCGTGCCGCATGGAGCCCGCGCTGCGGCTGCCGCCGGAGGAGAACGCCAAGGCGCACGACCGCCTCGAGCAGATCGCCTCCGGCGCCGGTTTCATGGCCGGCGCCAACCTGGAGGACTCGATCGTCCGGCCCAGCGTCGCGCTCGTGGTGGCCACGCTGGGCAAGGCCATCCAGGCCGCCCTGGGCACGCCCAAGATCGCCTGATCTAGACGCCGAGGGCGGCGGCGATCTCGCGCCGCAGCCCGGCCAGGTCGTCGCTCGCCCGGGCGCGGGCGGCGGCCGGGCCGTCGGCGCCGACCGGCACGACCACTTCCAGGTACGCCTTGAGCTTGGGTTCGGTGCCCGACGGCCGGATGACCGCGCGCGCCGAGGCGGTGCGGAAGGTGAGCACGTTGTTGGCGAGGTCGTCGGTCATGCTCGCCTCCAGCCCGAGCAGCGACTCCGGCGGCGCCTGCCGCGCCCGGGTCATCGCCGCCCCGATCTCGGCCAGGTCGTCGACGCGCACCGAGAGCTGGTCGGTGGCGTGCACCCCGAACTCGGTGGCCAGTTCGTCGAGCCGGTCGGCCGGCGTACGCCCCTCGGCCTTGAGCCCGGCCACGATCTCGGCCACGGTCAGCGCGGCCGTGATGCCGTCCTTGTCACGCACCAGGCCCGGCGCTACGCAGTAGCCGAGCGCCTCCTCGTAGCCGTAGGCCAGGTCCTCGGCCGCCCGCACGATCCACTTGAACCCGGTCAGCGTCTCGGCGTAGGGCACGCCACGGGCCCGGCAGAGGCGGCCCAGCAGCTGCGACGAGACGATCGTGGTCGCGTACGTCCCCGGGACGCCCCGCCGGATCAGGTGGTCCCCGAGCAGCACTCCCAGCTCGTCGCCGCGCAGCGCCCGCCACCCGTCCGCGGTCGGGATGGCCACCGCGCACCGGTCCGCGTCCGGGTCGTTGGCGATGGCCAGGTCGGCGCCGGACGAGGCGGCGAGGGCCAGCAGCAGATCTATCGCGCCCGGTTCCTCCGGGTTGGGGAACGCGACGGTCGGGAATTCGGGGTCGGGTTCGGCCTGCTCGGCCACCACGGCCGGGGCCGGGAAGCCCGCCGCGGCGAACGAGGCCAGCAGCGTGGTGGCGCCCACCCCGTGCATCGGCGTGTACGCCACGGCGAGATCGCGCGGGCCGTCCGGGTCGAGCACGGCGGCGGCGCTTCCGGCGTACCGCTCGAGGATCTTGTCGTCGAGGACCGTGCCCGGCGAGCCCAGCGGGATGTCGGCGATCGGCCCGACGGCCCGGATCGCCGCCTCGATGCCCGCGTCGGCCGGCGGCACGATCTGGGCGCCGTCACCACCCGGTCCGCCCAGCTCACGCCCGAGGTACACCTTGTAGCCGTTGTCCTGCGGCGGGTTGTGGCTGGCGGTGACCATGACCCCGGCCACGGCGTCGAGAGCCCGCACCGCGTACGCCAGCACGGGCGTCGGCAGCAGGCTCGGCATGATCAGGGCCTCGCGTCCGGCGCCGGTCGCGACCCGGGCGGTCTGCTCGGCGAACTCCTTCGAGCCGTGCCGGGCGTCGTACCCGATCACCAGCGGTCCCTCGCCGCCCTGCCCGGCCAGCCAGGTGATCAGCCCGGCCGCGGCCCGGGTGACCACGGCCAGGTTCATCCCGTTGGGCCCGGCGCGCAGCCGGCCGCGCAGACCGGCCGTGCCGAAGGTCAGCGGGCCGGCGAACCGGTCGCGCAGCTCGTCGGCGGTGCCGGGCAGCCCGGCGATCAGCCGGCTCAGCTCGGCCCGGGTGGCCGGGTCGGGATCGTCCGCCAGCCAGGTCTCGGCCAGGGACTGGAGTTCGTCAGGAGCCATCAGGGATTGATAGCACGCCCGGGTCGGTCAGGAGGCCTGCAGGGCGTACGTCTTGATCATTTGGTCGAAGATCGGCTTGCTGCCGGCGAACTGCGACTCGTTGGTGGTCAGGAAGAACGAATACGCCTTGCCGCCCGAGATCACCGCGCCCCAGAGACCGTGCCGGGCCTGGTCACCGGTGCCACACGTGTATTCGAGCACGGCGCCGTCGCGTCCGGCGATCTTGGTGTCGGTCAGACCCACTTGCGCGTACGGCTTGGGGCAGTTCGTCGAGCGCGTCTTCAGCGTGTTCTCGGCGACGCCCAGGAAGGTCTGCGGGGTGGCGCGGGACGACGCGTCCTCGACCAGGATGCGGACCTTGCGCTTGGCGTCGTTCGGGTCCACGAAGTCGACATAGACACCGCCCGGCTTCTTGCTCCACGCCCGGGGCACCTGCACCTTGACGCCGCGGTCGTTGTATTCCTGCGTCGGGAACGTCGCCGGCTTGGCCGCCGAGTTGCCCGTCGGGGCGGCGACCGGCGCGCCGGCGTCGTCGTCACCGTTGCCGACCAGCGAAAAGACCGCGATCAGCAGGATCACCACGGCCAGCGCGCCGCCGCCCGCGATCAGTTGCTGCTTGCGCGGCCAGCCCTTGACCGTCTCGACCGCCTTGCCGGTGGTCTCCTTGGCGGTGGCCACGGCGCCGGCGATCATCGCTTGGCGCTTGGCGGCCGGGCTGCCGACGATCGTGCCCCGCATCGGCTCCTGGGCCGCGCGGGCGCCGTTCCAGGCCTCGCGGGGCGGAAGCATGCTGGTGGTGTCGCTCGAGGCAGCCGGCATCAAACCGGTCGGGGTGGACTCGGCGGCCCGCCGGCGGGCGTTGCCCGGGGTGGACGCGTTGCCCTGCTGCAACTTGTTGAAGTGGTCGGTGAGCGACTCGCCCGGCGCGAGCATGGCCCGGCCGCCGATCTGGCCGTTGGCCGACGGCGGGATCGGCTGGGTCTCGGCGGGCGCCGCGGGCGGCCGCTGCGCCGGGACGACCGAATAGGGGTCGGTCATCATGTGCGGCGGGCTGTTGCTGGCCAGCGGGCCGGCGAGCTGCTGCCGCAGGATGGTGCGCGCGGTCTGCACGTCCATCCGCCGGTCGGGGTCCTTCTCGAGCAGGCCCATCAGCACCGGGGTGAGCGAGCCGGCCCGGACGGCCGGGGTCGGCGGGTCCTCGACCACGGCGTGCATGGTCTCGATCGGGTCGCCCTTGTCGAACGGGGGACGGCCCTCGACCGCGGTGTAGAGCGTGACGCCCAGCGAGAACAGGTCGCTCGGCGGGCCGAACGAGCTGCCCATGGCCCGTTCGGGGGAGATGAAGTGCGGCGAGCCCAGCACCATGCCGGGGGTGGTCAGCTGCACGTCGGTGGGCATGCGGGCGACACCGAAGTCGGTCAGCACGCAGCGGCCGTCACCGCAGATCAGCACGTTGGCCGGCTTGACGTCGCGGTGCAGCACGCCGTGCGCGTGCGCGACCTCGAGCGCGCCCAGCAGCGCGATGCCGATCTTGGCGACGACCCGGGGCGGGATCGGCCCGTCCTCGATCACCATGTCGGCCAGGCTGCGCGCGTCGAGCAGCTCCATCACGATCCACGGCCGGCCGTTCTCGTGCACCACGTCGTAGACCTGCACGACCGCCGGGTGCTGCAGGGCGGCCGCCGCGCGGGCCTCGCGCATGGTGCGCTCATACATCGCGTCGCGGTCGCTGGGGGCCAGGCCGGGCGGGAGGATGACCTCTTTGATGGCCACATCGCGGCGCAGCAGCGTGTCGGCCGCGCGCCACACCGTGCCCATGCCGCCATGGCCCACCGCGGCACGAAGGGTGTACCGCCCGCCGATGAGCGTGCCCGGGGCTGCGCGTCCGCTGGTCGAAGCGTTGTTGCCGCCGCTCCACGTCGGAATCTGAGTCACTGAGGATGCCACCGAGGGGGTGTAGGGGCCGTCGCACGAACCCCGCTATCTTGCCGTGCGGCCACCCCGATTTGAAAGTCGCAACCGTCGTGTTTCGGCGAACTCGACAGTAGGTGACCGTGAAATCGCATTGTGTGGACAGTTTCGGACGCAGAGTGCAAAAGTCCTCACTCGGCCGGACTGAACGAAGGTTTAGGATCGCGGATGTGAACGCGGAGTCGGGTTTCGAGATCAAGCCGGTGTATCGGAAGGGTGACGTCCCGCCGGAGGCCCCGATCGGCGAGCCGGGCGAATTCCCGTACACCCGTGGGGTGTATCCGGCGATGTACACGAAACGGCCGTGGACCATGCGGCAGTACGCGGGTTTCGGCACCGCGGCCGAGTCGAACGCGCGCTATCACCAGCTGCTCGCGGCGGGCACGATGGGCCTGTCGGTCGCGTTCGACCTGCCCACCCAGATGGGGTACGACTCGGACGACGCGATCGCGCACGGGGAGGTCGGCAAGGTCGGCGTCGCGATCGACTCGCTGGACGACATGCGGCAGCTCTTCGACGGCATCCCGCTCGACCGGGTCTCCACCTCGATGACGATCAACGCGCCCGGCTCGGTGCTGTTGCTGCTCTATCAGCTCGTCGCCGAGGAGCAGGGGGTCGCCGGGCCGGCCCTGCGCGGCACGATCCAGAACGACATCCTCAAGGAATACATCGCCCGGGGAACCTATATTTTCCCGCCCAAACCGTCGTTGCGCCTGGTCGCGGACACGTTCGCGTACTGCCGGGCCGAGATACCGAATTGGAACACGATCTCGATCTCCGGCTATCACATGGCCGAGGCCGGCGCCTCGCCCGCTCAGGAGATCGCCTTCACGCTGGCCAACGGCATCGAGTACGTGCGAACGGCGCGGGACGCGGGTCTGGCCGTCGACGATTTCGCGCCCCGGTTGTCGTTCTTCTTCGTGGCCCGCACCACGCTTCTCGAGGAGATCGCGAAATTCCGCGCGGCCCGTCGCATGTGGGCCCGGATCATGCGCGACCAGTTCGGCGCCAAAGATCCGAAATCGCTGATGCTGCGTTTCCACACCCAGACCGCGGGCGTGCAGCTCACCGCCCAGCAGCCCGAGGTCAACCTCGTGCGGGTCGCCGTCCAGGCGCTGGGCGCGATCGCCGGGGGCACCCAGTCGCTGCACACCAACGCGTACGACGAGGCGCTCGCGCTGCCCACCGAGAAGTCGGCCCGCCTGGCCCTGCGCACCCAGCAGATCCTGGCGTACGAGTCGGGCCTGACCGGGACGGTCGACCCGTTCGCCGGGTCGTACGCGATCGAGGCTCTGACCGACGAGGTCGAGCGGGAGGTGACCGGGCTGATCGAGCGCGTCTTCTCGTACGGGTCGGCCGTGGACGCCATCGAGCAGGGCTTCCAGAAGCAGGAGATCGAGGCGTCGGCGTACCGGATCGCCCAGGAGATCGACAGCGGCGAGCGGGTCGTGGTCGGGGTCAACCGGTTCGTGGCCGACGAGGAGGAGCGTTACGAGCCGCTCCGCGTCGACCCGGCGATCGAGGCCGGCCAGGTGTCGCGGCTGGCCACTTTGCGAACCGCCCGTGACTCGGCGGCGGTCGAATCGGCGCTGGCGGATTTGGCGAAGGCCGCCGGGGGAACGGAGAACGTCTTACCGTTGATGAAAGAGGCGTTGCGTCTTCGTGCCACAGTGGGCGAGGTATGCCACACCTTGCGCGGTGTATGGGGCGTTTACCATCCGGTCGAACGCTTCTGATTCGTAGCCGGACAGATCTCCGGACGGACTCTCGGTGTGCCCCACCGCGGTGCGCCGTGGCACTGTAGAAAAGCCCCTATCAGGGCTTACGTGACCGAGCGCGATCTTGTGCGTACGGGAATGGCGTTGCACAGCGTTACCAAAAACGGTCTAAGCTGTCGCCCGTCTCGGAAACATGGCAAAACGCCCGACATGACTATTGAGATACGGATGCCGACGTGACTACGACTCTGACGGAGCCCGAAGGGTCCCAGAAGGAGTGGCCCGGGCCGTTGCCCGGCGCCGAGCCCCTGCCCGGCCAGCTCGACCGCTGGCTCGCCACCCACGGCAAGGAGCTCGTAGCGATCCGGCGTCACATTCACGCGCACCCCGAGCCCTCTTATCACGAGTTCGAGACCGCCGCCCTGGTCGCTCGCGAGCTGGCCGTGGCCGGCCTGTCGCCGCGCATGCTGCCCGAGGGCAACGGCGTGATCTGTGACATCGGCGAAGGCGACCGGGTGATCGCGTTCCGCGCCGACCTCGACGCGCTGCCGCTGCAGGACCTCAAGACCGTGCCGTACAAGTCGACGGTGCCCAACGTCGCGCACGCCTGCGGTCACGACGTGCACACCACCGTGATGCTCGGCCTCGGCCTGGCGCTGCAGCAGCTCGCCGGGCAGGGCGAGCTGCCCGGCCGGATCCGCCTGATCTTCCAGTGCGCCGAGGAGACCGTGCCCTCGGGCGCCCCCAAGCTGATCGCCGCGGGCGCCCTCAAGGACGTTGCCGCGATCTTCGCGCTGCACTGCTACCCGCAACTGCCCGCGGGCCTGGTCGGGGTGCGCTCCGGCCCGTTCACCGCGGCCGCCGACACGGTCGACGTCAAGCTGACCGGCCCGGGCGGGCACACGGCCCGGCCGCATCTGACCGCCGACCTGGTCTACGCGCTGGCCAAGGTGATCACGGACGTGCCCGCGCTGCTGGGCCGCCGGGTCGACCCGCGGGCCGGCCTGTCGATGGTGTGGGGCGCGGTGCACTCGGGCGAGGCGTTCAACGCGATCCCGGGCGAGGGCCAGGCCCGGGGCACCGTGCGGATCCTCAGCCGCGACGCCTGGCGCAGCGCCCCCGAACTGGTCACCCAGCTGATCAAGGACGTGGTCGCGCCGACCGGGGCGCACGTCGAGGTCGGCTATCACCGGGGTGTCCCGCCGGTGATCAACGATCGGATGGCGGCCGCGGTCGTCGCGGGCGCCGCCGGGGCCGCGCTCGGCCCCGACCGGGTGGTCGAGGCCGAGATCAGCATGGGCGGCGAGGACTTCTCGTTCTATCTCGACCAGGTGCCGGGCGCGATGATCCGGCTGGGCACCGGGGTGCCCGGCTCGGACGAGAAGCACGACCTGCACCAGGGCGACTTCGATGTGGACGAGAACTGCATCGGCTACGGCGTGCGGGTCATGGTCCACACCGCCCTGGCCGCCCTGTCGACCGGAGCTTTCTAAGGCTGAGGGGGCGCCGGCGGCCCGGAAACGGGTGGTTGCGGCGGCCCCTGAACCGCGTACGCCGGACGGCGGCGCGAGCGGTTGTAGCGGCGTACGGCGTAAATGACCGCCCAGGCCGGCAGGCCGAAGGCGATCAGCCAGGGCAGCAGCGCCCCCAGCACGGTCAGCAGCACCCGGAGCGAGGCCAGCAGCGCGTCCCAGCCCGCGCCCAGACCGCCCAGGAAACCGGGCGGGTCGTCGTCGCTGACCGCCGCCGCCTCGGGGTCGAGCAGGGTGACCGTGATCGTCGACAGGGCGGTCAGGTCGGCCAGGCGCCGCTTCTTGGCCTGCAGCGACGCCAGGTCGGCCTCGCGGGTCGCCACCTCGCGCTCGAGCATCACCAGGTCGTTGAGCGACTTGGCCTGGGACAGCAGCTTGCGGCCGCTGTCGACCCGGGCCTGCTGCACGGTGATCCGCGCGTCCAGGTCGACCGTCTGTTCGGTGACGTCCTCGGTGCTGATCTGGCGTTCTTCCTCGGTGCCCAGCTTGGACAGCTGGTCGACCACGCCGGAGAACTTGTCGGCCGGGACGCGCAGTTCCATGGTCGCGGAGTCGGCGCCGGAGCCGCTGCTGCGGTTGTCCCCGCTGACGAAGCCGCCGGCCGTGCCGGCGATGCCGGTGGCGCGCCCGGCCGCGGCGTCGACGTTGTCGACCCGGACGGCCACCGTGCCGCGATAGATGATCGAGCGCTGTTCGACCTTGAGGTCGGGCGCCTGGGCCTGGGTGTCCCGGCCCGCCGCGGGCGCGGCCGCCTCGCCCTTGCCCGCCTCGCCCTGGTCCATCGCGGGCGCCCCGCCGGAGGAGGCGGAGTTGTCCGAGGCGCCGTCCCCGCATCCGGCCAGCAGAACGCCGGCGAGCAGCACAGTTCCGAGAAGATATGTTTTTCGCGTACGAATCGCGCGCATGATTTCTCCCAACCCCGTTTCGGTGTGCCCCTGGGACGTGCGGCGGACGTTTTCCGGTTCCGGCAGACTGCCGAAACGGCGGTCACGAATCAGCGGCGGAGGGATCCCGTGCAGATCACGAAGTTCACGCACTCCTGTCTCCGGGTCGAGGGCGCGGGCGTCCTCGTGGTCGATCCGGGGGCGTTCAGCGAACGAGCGGCGCTCGACGGCGCCGACGCGGTGCTGATCACCCACGAGCACTTCGACCACCTCGACCCGGACGCGCTCGCCGAGGCCGTGGCCAAACGGCCGGAGCTGCGCCTCTTTGCCCACCCCGACGTGCTGGCCCAGCACCCCAGCTTTGCCGAGCTGTCGACCCCGGTCGAGCCGGGCGCCGAGTTCGAGGCCGCGGGTTATCGCGTACGGGCGTACGGGGGTCAGCACGCCGTGATCCACCCGGACATCCCGCGCATCGCCAACGTCGGTTACCTGATCGCCGACGAGTCGACGAATCTGTACCACCCCGGAGATTCGTTCACCGTCCCGGAGGACACGACGGTGGACACCCTGTTCGCGCCGTTGAATGCTCCGTGGATGAAGCTCTCCGAGTCGATCGACTTCGTCCGGGCGGTCAAGCCGGGACGGGCCTACGCGCTGCACGACTTCCTGCTCACCGAGACCGGGGCGAAGGTCTCGGACGGACACCTCGAGCGACTCTCCGGTACGAAGTACGCGCACGTCGCGCCCGGCACTAACATCGCCTGACGTGCCCAGTGCCACCGACGATCTGATCCAGCGGCTCTACGAGTCCCCGCCGGAGGGCTTCGTCGCGGCCCGGACAGCCGCGGTCGACGACGCCCGCAAGGCCGGCGACCGGGCCACCGCCAAGCGCCTGGCCGCGCTCAAGAAGCCCACCGTGGCGGCCTGGGTGGTCAACCTGCTCGCACTGCGCCGGCCCGAGCTGATCGAGGAACTCGTCGAGCTGTCGAGCTCGCTGCGCGAGGCCCAGCGCGGGCTGGACGGCGCGGCGTTGCGCGAGCTGACCAACCAGCGCCGCCAGGTGGTGTCGGCCCTGGTGTCGGCGGCGAGCAAGCTGGCCCGGACCGAGGAACCGTCGATCAAGCTGCCGCTGGGCGAGGTCGAGGCCACGCTGACCGCCGCGCTGGCCGAGCCCGGCATCGCGGCCCAGGTGCGTACGGGAAGGTTGATCCGCGCCGCCACCTATGCCGGCTTCGGCGAGGTGCCCCGGCCCCGGCTTCGCCTGGTGACCGACGACGTCGACCTGTCCGAGGACGACGAGCCCGAGGACGATGAGCCCGAGGACGAGGACGAGGGCGGCGAGGTCGTCGAGTTCCCGCAGCCGTCGGCGCGCGAGCGGGCCGCCGCCGAACGCCGCCGCCGCGAGATCGAGCAGCGCCGCCGCGAATTGCGCCGGGAACTGTCGAGCGCGCAGGCGGCCGAGAAGCGCGCCGACGACCAGCTGGAGCGGGCCGAGGCGGCCGAACGTGATGCTGGTCACCTTGTCGACGATCTGGACGCGGAGCTGGCCGAACTGGAACGGCGGCGTACCGAGGCGCAGGCCGACGTGGCCCGGCGCAAGCAGGCCCGCCGCCTCGCCGAACGGGAGGCCGCGGCGGCCCGGCGTCAGGTCGGAGACGTCCAGGCCGCATTGGAGGATCTCGAACCGGACGAGCCCGAATGACGCCCGCCAACCGGCCCATCGCCCGGAAACGGACCAAAGGCCCGGCCGGCGCTATCCGGGACAGCAAGAATATTTTCGGAATGCCGCCCAGGGGAGCAGAATCGGGCGGGTGACCCCCGAACAGGCAGCCGCCAACGCCAAGACGGGGCTAGCGACGATCGTGGGCGCCTTTGCCGAGTCACCGCAGACGCTGCGCCGTGCGCGTCTGCTGGGTCTGTCCGGCTGGGCCTACCACGTCTCCGCGCGTGCGGGCGCGCTCGGAGACGTACGCCCGGAGACCGTCGCCGCCTCGATCGGCCTCATCGCGCCCGAGGCCGTCATCGACGGCTGGGAAGCGACCGCCAAGACCTCCGCGCCGATGGAGGTGGCCACCTGGCACCTCCACGAGCTGTGCACCTGGGGCCTGGAGCAGATCAGCGGGTTCCCGCGGCTGGCCCGGCTGCAGGAACTGACCCGGCGGGTAGTGGCCGCGGTCGATTACGCGGGCCTGCCACTGTTCGCGGCCTGGCGGGCGATGCCGGTTCCCGATCAGACCGCCGGTGCGCAGGCCGCCGTGCTCCTGCACCTGCTGCACGAGCACCGGCTCGGCGTCCAGCTCGTGGCCGTACGGGCCAGTGGGCTGACCCCGCTGCAGGCGATCATTGCCGGGCCCGAGGGCGAGACCGGCGCGGTGGCGTTCGGGTGGCAGCCGCCCTATCCGCCGGCGGGCCCGATCGTCCGGCGTCTCATGTGGGCCGAGTCCGTGGCCGACGCGATGGCCGGTCAGGCGTACGCGGCCCTCGACCTGGGCGAACGGGTCGAGCTGATCGGTCTGCTGGAGTCGCTGAGGCACCGGCTCTCGCAATAAACACTCGCCCGATCGAGCACCTTCGTGATGCGATGCGCGGGTGACCGATCTTCCCGACGGCTGGAGCACTCGCCGGCCGACCCTCGACGACCAGCCCGCGCTCCTCGAACTTGTGCACGCCAGCGACATCGCCGCGATCGGCTATCCCGACTACAGCCCGGAAGACCTGCATGAGGCCCTGACCGAGCCCAACACCGACCTGTCCCGCGACAGCTGGGTGGCGCTCGACCCCGAGGGCCGCATCGTGGGGTGGGCCTACCCCGGCAACGCCACCGGCGAGAACCGCGACTTCATCGAGGTCTACACCTGGCCCGAGCGGGGCCGTCCGGCGATCCGCCCACTGCTCGACCTGATCCTGGCCCGCGCGGCCGAACGGGGCGCCGAGTTCGGCCACAGCCCGTACGAGGTGCGCGCCGGCGCCGTGCCGACCGAGTCGATGTACATCGAGCAGCTGACCGACTGCGGGTTCGTCTTCCTCAAGCAGCACGCGCGCATGCAGATCCCGCTCGACGGCGTCTCCCCGACCCCGCCCGAGCCGCCGACCGGGGCCACGATCCGCACCGTACGTCCCGACGACGAGGCCGACATGCGGGCCTTCCACGGCGTCGTCGAGCAGGCGTTCCTCGACTCCGACCACCGAGCGGCGCCCTACGACGCGTGGCGCAAGCAGGCGACCGCCTTCGACGAGTGGTTCGTGGCCGAAGTGGACGGCGTGGTCGCGGGCGCGCTCGAGTCGTCGTACGACAGCGACACGACGAACGACGAGGGCTGGGTCAAGCGGCTCGGCGTTCTGGGGGCGTACCGGAAACGGGGTTTGGGTGAGGCTCTTCTGCGCCGTGCGTTCGCCGCCTATGCCGCCAAGGGGTACGCCAAGGCGGGTCTGGGGGTCGACATGGAGAACCCGACCAGGGCGGCCCAGCTCTACCTCGCCGTCGGCATGAAGCCGCTCTACGAGGCCAACATCTATCAGAAGATGCTCTGAGCCTTACGGGGACGAGGTGCCGGTGGGACGGCGGCGCAGCTCCTCGACGTAGTCGTCGGGGGCGCCCGCCTTCTCCGCCGCGTTTGCGATCTCGCTCAGATACCACGCCGTGGGCAGGCCACCCTCGTAGCCGGCGAAGACGTAGACCCACGCGCTGAACTCACCCTCGAGCGTGGAGACACGCACGGTGACCTTCTGGTACGCCCCCGCAGTCACGCCCTCGACCTCGTCGAGCTGTGACGCGTCCCACGGATGAACGTCGTACAGCGAGACGAAGACCCGGTCGCCGGGCGATTCGACGATCGTGGTGACCGCGCCCTCCCAGCCGATTTCCCCCTCACCGGCAAAGGTCAGGCGCCAGCCTTCTATCCACCCCACGCCCACCATGGGCGAGTGCGGACAGTAGGCCCGCATGCGGGCCGGGTCGAGGTTTGAGCCATACGCGGCGTAATGACGCACGGCGATGACGATAGCCGCCCGGGGCGGTGGTGGAGAATACAAGCAGTGCGTGTCGGCACATCTGCCATGCGGGAAGGTTGGGGCGTCGTGAGTCGGATCGTGATCATCGGTGGGGGACCGGGCGGGTATGAGGCGGCGTTGGTGGCGGCCCAGCTCGACGCGGACGTCACCCTCGTCGAAGCGGACGGGCCGGGCGGGGCCTGCGTCCTGACCGACTGCGTGCCCTCCAAGACCTTCATCGCCAGCTCCGAGGTCATGACCGGCTATCGGCACAACGACCGCTTCGGCATCCGCTCGTCGGGGCTCGACGGCGTCACGGTCGACGCGGTCGCGGTCAACGACCGGGTCAAGAGACTGGCGCTGGCCCAGTCGGCCGACATCCAGGCCAAGCTGGTCAAGGCCGGGGTCGACGTGGTGCACGGCCGGGCCCGGCTGGGCGAGGACACGCTCGGCCACACCCACCAGGTGCTGGTCACCCCGCACGACGGCAAGACGTACGCGGTCGAGGCGACGACTGTGCTGCTGGCCACCGGGGCCACGCCGCGGGTGCTGGCCACCGCCCGGCCCGACGGCGAGCGCATCCTCGACTGGCGGCAGCTGTACGACCTCACCGAGCTGCCCGAACACCTGATCGTGATCGGTTCCGGGGTCACCGGCGCCGAGTTCGCCAGCGCCTACCTGGCCATGGGGGTGCAGGTCACCCTGGTGTCGAGCCGCGAGCGGGTGATGCCGCACGAGGACGCCGACGCCGCGATGGCGATCGAGCGGGTGTTCCGCGAGCGGGGCATGACGATCCTCAGCCAGGCGCGCGGCAAGAGCGTGGAAAACACCGGTTCCGGCGTACGGGTGACGCTCGGTGACGACCGGGTGATCGAGGGCTCGCACGCGCTGATCGCGGTCGGGGCCGTGCCCAACACCGCCGACCTGGGCCTGGCCGAGTACGGCGTGCAGGTGGGCGACGGCGGCTACGTGACCGTCGACCGGGTGTCCCGCACCAACGTGCCCGGCATCTACGCCGCCGGCGACTGCACCGGGGTGCTGCCGCTGGCCAGTGTGGCCGCCATGCAGGGCCGGATCGCCATCTGGCACGCGATGGGGGAGGCCGTGGCCCCGCTGCGGCTGCGCACCGTGTCGGCCAACGTCTTCACCGACCCCGAGCTGGCCACCGTCGGCGTCTCGCAGAACGACGTGGACGCGGGCCGGATCCCGGCCCGTCAGGTGATGCTGCCGCTGACCGGCAACGCCCGGGCCAAGATGACCGACCTGCACGACGGCTTCGTCAAGTTGTTCTGCCGGCCGGCCACGGGCCAGATCGTCGGCGGTGTCGTGGTGGCGCCCAAGGCGAGCGAGCTGATCCTGCCGATCACGATGGCGATCGAGAACAACCTGACCGTGGACCAGTTGGCCCACACGATCACTATCTACCCGTCGTTGTCGGGGTCGATTGCGGAAGCGGCGCGTCAGCTGATGCAGCACGAGCTGCAGTGACGTCCTTGCGGCCGGCCGCCGCGGCCTCGAGCTCGTCGGCCTTGCGGCCGCCGAAGAGGGCCAGGATCCAGCCGGCCGTGCCGAAGACGACGGCGGCGGTGGCGGCGATCGCGAACAGGCGCCACGCGGACTGGGTGATCGCGGTGCCGCCGACGTGGCCGACCAGCCCGCCGTACGTGCCCCAGGCGATCGCGGCCAGGCCGTCGTACAGGATGAACATCTTGACCGGATAACCGCGGCGGCCGGCGTGGAAGCCGGCCGCCATGCGCCCGCCCGGAACGAACCGGCAGAGCAGCAGCACCAGCGGCCCCGGCCGGCGCAGGCCCCGGGTGAAGCGCGCGGCGGCCTGCTTGGTCTTGGAGATCTCCTTGGCCTCGTCGTCGTGCTTCGGCGCATAGCGCGCGCGCAACGCGGCCAGCCGGCCCTGACCCCGGCCACCCGAGGAACGGCCGAGAACGAACGCGATGCTGTCGCCGGTGAACATGCCCAGCGCCCCCACCGCGATCACCAGCGCAAGATCAAGATTTCCGTAGACAGTCAGCGCCCCGGATGTGATCATGATCGCCTGAATCGGCACCACCGGAATCATCGCGTCGATGGCGAGGAAGCCGAAAAGAGCAAGGTACGCCCATGCCGGTGTTGCCATCATGGTCAACAGTTCGGTCATAGGTCATGCCACCTCGCGGCGTTTCGGAGTCCACGTCATTGTCGACGAGGGCACCTGAGAATGGGCTGTGTTCAGCATGCGCCCTGATCAGACCCGGTCCATGGTGATGCCGGACACGGTAATCTCTCGATGCCTTCCCGCGCTGCCCATTTTCGGCTCGATGGCGTCTCGTAAGGGCGTGTTGTCCGGGTTTGTCCAGCTCGTTTTTCGCTGGCAGCGCAGCGGGCGTACCGTGAGATTGCCGGAACGCCGGGTCCCCCGTTCTCGGTGTGCCGGCCGGTGGGCCGTCCGTAGGTCCCGTACGGGCGGTCCACTCGTCATGCGCTCGCCTACCCTGTGCGGGTGCCTTCGCTCGTCGCCCCCACCGTCGACGCCCGCGACTCGTTTCTCGCCGCCATGGCCGAATACGTGGCCGAGGGGCGGGGCGGGCTCGACGACTTCAGCACCGTCGGCACGGACCTTCGCACGTACGCCTCCACGTGGTCCACGCCGGAGGGATTCGCCCGGTTCGTTGCCTATCTGAGGGCTCAGGGCCGCGAAGAGACGCCTCGCCCGACCGGCTTCGTTCCCACCACCGTGCTGTGGTGGCTCGACGGCGTGGAATATCTGGGCCGGCTGAACATCCGCCATCGCCTCGCGCCCGGACCGGCCGGGGAGCGCAACGGGCACATCGGCTCCGACGTGCGCCCGGGGGCGCGCCGCCGTGGTCATGCCACCGCCATGCTGGGCGCCGCGTTGCCTCTCGCGGCTGGGCTGGGCCTTCCGCGGGTGCTGATCACGTGCGACCACGACAACGAGGCGTCCCGCCGGACGATTGAACGCAACGGGGGCGTGCCCGCTGATCGGCGCGACGAGAAGCTTCGATTCTGGGTGCCCACCGGTTAGGTCCTGTTGAGGGGTCCACCCCGTCGCTGCCCTGGATTGTTCGCGCGGGCTGCGGCCCTGGCGTTGGTTCGTCCGCGATGCGGCGCTCGCGTTCTTCGTCCGCGCCGCGGTCCCTGGGGCTTCTTCGTCCGCGCCGCGGCCCTGGTGAGCTTCGAAACGGCGCCTACGGCCGGTCCAGCTGGGTGAACAGCGTCCGCGCCAGGACGAGCGGGTCCTGGTCGCGGCCGGGGAAGGCGCCGGAGAGCCAAAGCGTGGCGAAGCCGTGCGCGATCGACCAGGCCGCCTGTCCCGCGGTCCTCCCGTCGCCCGAGGCCGACAGGGTTTGCGCGCCGCCGTAGAGCACCTCGGACGACCGGGCCCGCGCGGCCATCAGGGCCGGGTCGTCGGCGTGATAGAGGTCGGGCCGGAACATGACCTCGAACTGGGCCCTCCGGGTCACCGCGAACCGCACGTAGGCCACGCCCATCTCGAGAAAGCTGTCACCGGCCAGCGCCCGGGCCAACTGCTCGAACCCGTCGGCCGCGAACGCCGTGAGCAACCCCGCCTTGTCACCGAAGTGGTGAGTCGGCGCCGCGTGCGACACCCCCGCCCGGCGAGCCAGATCGCGCATGCTCAGGGCCGCGACCCCGTTTTCCTCGATCGCCTCCGCGGCCGCCTCGAGCAGCGCCCGCCGGAGATCGCCGTGGTGATAAGCCATACCCCGATCCTAACTTGTCATTGACAAGATGGCCCGATCGACGGCAATCTTGACAGCGTCAAGTTGGAGGAGGACAGAAATGGCACCCTTGGTTGCTCTGCTCGCCGGCAGCGCGCTGGCCCGGCTGGCCGGCCTGCTCGGCGTCGACGCCCTGGACGGCTGGTGGCCGGCCCTGCGCGTGGGCCTGGCGCTGATGTTCGTGCTGACCGGACTGGCCCATTTCGGTCTGGGCCGCCGCG
The DNA here is from genome assembly GCF_055562135.1 of Actinoplanes sp. NPDC021490. Lineage (NCBI taxonomy): Bacteria > Bacillati > Actinomycetota > Actinomycetes > Micromonosporales > Micromonosporaceae > Actinoplanes > Actinoplanes sp. NPDC021490. The sequence goes on along the minus strand of NZ_JBVHFW010000005.1, from coordinate 191,834 downwards.
AGGGCCTGGTTGCGATGGTGCCGCCGTCGCTGCCCCACCCGGCGCTGCTGGTCACCGTCACCGGCGTGCTGGAACTCGCCGGGGCCGCGGGCCTGCTGCTGCCGGCCACCGCCCGCCTCGCCGCGGCCTGCCTGGCTGCGCTGATGCTGCTGATGTTCCCCGCGAACGTCTCGGCCGCCCGCCGTCAGCTCAACCTCGGCGGCCGCCCGGTCACCCCGCTGAGCGTTCGCGTCCCCATGCAGGCGCTCTTCGTCGCCGCGGCCGTGGCCGTAGCACTCGGATGATCACCACAAGAAGACAGGGGCCCGCCCACCGGGGGGTCCCCCACCCATCACCATTATCCCGTGTTCGGCTGATCTTCAGGGGCAGCCTGTGGATAACCGGGAACTGTGGATAACTCTCGAACCCGCAGGACGGCCGTCTATCTTCAGTCGATGCTGCAGACCACAGTTCCCGCGGTGACCGTCTCTCCGACCTTGATGGACAAGCCCGACACCGTGCCGTCCTTGTGCGCCTGCAAGGGCTGCTCCATCTTCATCGCCTCGACGACCACGATGACGTCGCCCTCCGAGACCGTGTCGCCGTCGGACACCGCGACCTTCACGATCGTGCCCTGCATCGGAGCCGTCAGCGCCGCGGCGCCGGCCGCCTGGGGACCTGCCCCACCCGCGGCCGTGGCCCGGCGCGACGCCGGTCGGCCGGGCGCCGCCTTGGCCGGGGCGCCGCCTTGCAGCAGCTTCGCCGGCACGCGAACCTCGAGACGCTTGCCACCCACCTCGACCACGACCGTCTCGCGCTCGTCGGCCTCGGCGGCCGTCGCGACCCCGGCGGTGAACGGCTCGACGCCGCCCGCCCATTCGGTTTCAATCCATCGCGTGTGGACTGTGAACGGTTCCGTCGTGAAGGCGGCGTCGCGCACCACGGCACGGTGGAAGGGAAGCACAGTGGCGATGCCGGTGATGACGGTCTCGTCGAGCACCCGGCGGGACCGTTCCAGAGCCTCTTCCCGCGTACGGCCGGTGACAATGATCTTCGCCAGCAACGAGTCGAAGTTGCCTCCGATCACACTGCCCGCCTCGACTCCCGCGTCGACTCGGACGCCGGGGCCGAACGGCCACGACAACGACTCGACCGTGCCCGGAGCGGGCAGGAAGTTGCGACCCGGGTCTTCGCCGTTGATGCGGAACTCGATGGAGTGGCCGCGGGGCGCCGGGTCCTCGGTCAGCTCGAGCGTCTCGCCCGCGGCGATGCGGAACTGCTCGCGTACGAGGTCGAGGCCCGCCGTCTCCTCGCTCACCGGGTGCTCGACCTGCAGGCGCGTGTTCACCTCGAGGAACGAGATCGTCCCGTCCTGGCCCACCAGATATTCGACCGTGCCGGCGCCGTGGTAGCCCGCCTCGCGGCAGATCGCCTTGGCGCTCTCGTGGATGGACGCGCGCTGCTCGTCGGTGAGGAACGGGGCCGGCGCCTCCTCGACCAGCTTCTGGTGGCGGCGCTGCAGCGAGCAGTCGCGCGTGCCGACCACGATGACGTTGCCGTGCGTGTCCGCCAGCACCTGGGCCTCGACGTGCCGCGGCCGGTCGAGGTAGCGCTCGACGAAGCATTCGCCCCGCCCGAACGCGGCCACCGCCTCGCGCGTCGCGCTCTCGAACAGCGACGGGATCTCGTCGAGGGTGCGGGCCACCTTGAGGCCACGGCCGCCACCGCCGAACGCCGCCTTGATCGCCACGGGCAGGCCGTGCTCCTCGGCGAACGCGATGATCTCGGACGCGTCGGCCACCGGCTCGGAGGTGCCGGGCACCAGCGGCGCGCCCGCCCGCTGCGCGATGTGCCGCGCGGTGACCTTGTCGCCCAGGTCGCGGATGGCCTGCGGGGTCGGCCCGATCCAGGTCAGACCCGCGTCCAGTACGGCTTGGGCGAACTCGGCGTTCTCGGAGAGGAAGCCGTAACCGGGGTGAACCGCGTCGGCCCCGGCTCGCGCGGCCACGTCGAGCAGCTTGTCGATGCGCAGATAAGTGTCGGTGGCGGTCTCACCCTCCAGCGCGTACGCCTCCCCGGCGAGCCGCGCGTGCGGCGCGTCCCGGTCGCTGTCGGCATAGACGGCGACGCTGGCAAGCCCGGCGTCCTGGCAGGCCCGGGCGACCCGGACGGCGATCTCGCCACGGTTGGCGATCAATACCTTGCGCACGGGCTGAGCTTACGCTGAAGGGGTGTCCCCAACGCGCATGATGATCCTTGGCCTGGTTCAGTGGATGGAGCCGGTGCACGGCTACGACGTACGCCGGGAGCTTCTGAGCTGGAGCGCCGACAAGTGGGCCAACGTGCAGCCCGGGTCGATCTACCACGCGCTACGCAAGATGGCCGACGAGGGACTGCTGCACGAGGTCACCACCGAGCAGGTCGGGGCCCGTCCCGCGCGTACGACGTACGGGATAACTGACAAGGGGAAGGCCGAGTTCCAGTCCCTGCTGCGCAACGGCTGGTGGAATCTGTCGCCGGGTGTCGACCCGTTCATGGCCGCGTTCTCGTTCCTGCCCGGCTTGCCGCCCGAGGAGTCCGCGGCCGCGCTGCGCAACCGGGCGACCCAGCTGCAGGCCGGCGTGCACCAGCTCGAGGCCGCGACCAAGGCCGACTGGGCCGACAACAAGCCGATCTATGTGACCTGGTTGTGGGAGCGGAACATCGTCATGGCCGAGGCCGAGATCGCCTGGTGCGAGCGGACGGCCAAGCGGATCGAGGAGACCGGGCAATTCAAGTTTGACTAGTAAAAGTTGACGACCGTAGTCTCTCTGCATGATAGAGACTCGCGGATTGCGCAAGTCGTTCACCTCACGCCAGGGGCGTGAAAAGAAGACCGTCGAGGCCGTACGCGGTGTCGACCTGGACGTCGCCGAAGGGGAGATCTTCGGCTTCCTCGGTCCCAACGGGGCCGGCAAGACCACCACCCTGCGCATGCTGGCCACGCTGATCGCGCCCGACGACGGCACAGCGACCATCGCCGGCGCCGACCTGCGCACCCAGCCGGGCGAGGTGCGCCGCCGCATCGGCTACGTGGCCCAGGGCGGCAGCACCTGGGACGACTCGACCGCGCGGGAAGAACTCGTGCTGCAGGCCCGGCTCTACGGCGCGGGCAAGGCGGCCGCGTCGGAGCGGGCCGCGCGCGTCCTCGACGGCTTCCAGCTCAGCGAATACGCCGACCGCAAGTGCAAGACCTACTCGGGTGGCCAGCGCCGGCGGGTCGACATCGCGCTCGGCATCATCCACGAACCCAAGGTCGTGTTCCTCGACGAACCGACGACCGGCCTCGACCCGCAGAGCCGGGCCCACATGTGGGACGAGATCAGACGGCTGCGCGCGGAGGGCATGACCGTCTTCATCACGACCCACTACCTCGACGAGGCCGACGCGCTCTGCGACCGCATCTCCATCATGGACGACGGCGAGATCGTCGCGTCGGGCACGCCTGCCGACCTCAAGCGCGAGATCTCGGGCGACGTCGTGCGGGTCGGGTTGCCGGTCGAAGCGGTCTCGTCGGCGGCCGAGGCGCTCCATTCCTACAAGCTCGAGACGTACGAGGACAACGTGCGCCTGTACGTGGAGGACGGCGCCGTCGCGATCCCGCAGATTCTGCGCGCCCTCGACGCGGCCGGCGTCCCGCTGGGCACGATCGAGCTGCACCGCCCCAGCCTCGACGACGTGTTCCTGACCAAGACCGGCCGATCGCTGCGGGAGAGCTGAGGCATGAAACTGCTACGCGACACCTCACTGATCTTCAACCGGCAGATGCAGTTGCTGCTGCGCAATCCGGTGTGGATCCTCGTCGGCGTCTTCCAGCCGGTGATGTACCTGCTGCTGTTCGCCCCGCTGCTCAAGCCGGCCCTGCAGGTGCAGACCAACGCCGAGGCGTATGAGATCTTCGTGCCCGGTCTGCTGGTTCTGCTGGCCATCTTCGGGGGCCTGTTCCAGGGCTTCGGCCTGATCGCCGAACTGCGGGCGGGCGTGATCGAACGCTCCCGGGTGACGCCGGTGAGCCGCGTCGCACTGCTGCTGGGCCGCTCGCTGCGCGACGTCGTCTCGCTGATCGCCCAGGCCGTGATCATCACGCTGCTCGCGCTGGCCTTCGACCTGCGCGTGTTTCTGGGCGACCTGCTGCTGGCGTACCTGATGCTCGCCCTGATCTCGCTGATGACGTCGGCGGTCAGCTACGGCGTCGCGCTCGTGGTCAAGAGCGAGGACGCGCTGGCCCCGCTCATGAACACGGTCGCCCAGCCGGTGCTGCTGCTCAGCGGCATCCTGCTTCCGCTCACGTACGCCCCCGGATGGCTGCAGGGCGTGGCCGACTGGAACCCGTTCTCATGGGCGGTCAACGGAACCCGCGCCCTGTTCCGCGGCGACCTGGGCGCGCCCGCAGTCTGGCAAGGCCTACTGATCATGGCCGTGCTGGCGGTGCTGGCCGTGGCCTGGGCCGCCCGCGAGTTCGCGCGGAGTGTCCGCTAGTCCTTCCACAGCGCGATGTACGGAACGCCCATCTCGGCGAGCAGATTGCGCAGCAGGGGCAAGGAAAGCCCGATGACGTTGCCGGGGTCGCCTTCGATCCGATCCACGAAGGCGGCTCCGCGCCCGTCCAGCGTGAACGAGCCGGCCACCTGCAGCGGCTCACCGCTGGCCACATAGGCCGCGATCTCGGCGTCGCTGACGTCGGCGAAGTGAACCGTGGTCATGCCAACGGCCTCGGCCTGCTTGCCCGTGACCAGGCTGGTCACGTGATGGCCGGTGTGCAGCACACCCGACTTGCCGCGCATCCGCATCCAGCGCTGGGTGGCCTCCGCCGCGTTGGCCGGCTTGCCGAAGATCTCGCCCTCGAACGCCAGCACGGAATCACACCCGAGCACGACCACACCCGGATCAGCATTCAACTGAGCCGCGATGGTGCGCGCTTTCATACGGGCCAGGGCCAGACACAGCGTGTACGCATCCTCGGCCTCGACGCCCGACTCATCAACGCCGCTGACCATCACTTCGGCCTCGATCCCCGCCGCAGTGAGCAGCCCCCGACGTGCCGGGCTGGCCGACGCAAGAATCAACCGGTACGCGATGTCCTTCTCCACAGCCCGAGGCTACAAGCTTCGTTTGAACTAATACCGCACACTTAACGGCGTTTCAGCCCCAAACTTCCCGCCCGTGCCCCCGCTTCAGCCCCGCTCGCGCCCCCGCCGCCGCAAAACGAGCGCAACTACAAGGGCCGCCGCCGCGACAACACCAGCCAGCCCCCCAAACAGCAAAGCCCCACTGTTAGAAGCCGGCGACGCCTCAGCCGCAGGCGTAGTAGGCGAAGCAAACTGCGGCCCAGCAGCCACAGGCCCACTCGAACTGGGTCCAGCACTGCCCCCAGGCGCCGCAGTGCTCCCACCCCCAAGAGGCGGAACCTCAGCGGTCAGAGCCTTAACAATGTTGAGCCGCCCAAACCCACACTCATCATCCCGCCCAGGAGGCCCAATATCGTCGGCGGTGGCCGTGAGCCTATGGATCACATCGCGTGCTGATAGGTTCGGGTACTTGGCTCGGACCAAAGCGGCAGCTCCCGAAACTATTGCAGTGGAGTTGGATGTGCCGTTCGATGTTCGGTACTTCGTTTTCGGGAAAGCCGTTATGATGTCAACGCCAGGCGCGCAAATTTGTACCTTCGGATCAGCGGCGGAGGTCGGCGAGTGTTTTCCGTCTCGGCCGGTACTGCCAACCGTGAGAACTCCGTTGATAGCTGCGGGGTAGCCAACGAGTATTTCGGAAGATGCGTTAGCCGCGGCTGCTACGACGATGATATCGTCCGAAATTGCTGTACGGACGGCGTCTTGTAGGGCGAACGCAGGCCCCGTGCTCGCCGAAACGTTTATGACCTTCGCGTCGTGTTTCGTGGCCCATGTAATGCCTCTTGCCATTGCAGTGCCGTCAATATTCTTACCGGTCTTAGAAATTCGGACAGGCAGGATTTTGGAGGCTGGAGCAATGCCCACTAAGCCATTTCCGGGTGTCCTTCCATGCGCTGCAATGAGGGACGCCATCCCGGTACCGTGCCCGAACCCGTCGACTCGCCCGTTACTAGCGGGGCTTGAGGTTTCGTCGACTCCGTCAAGAAGATTTCGCTTCAGGTCAGGGTGAGGAAATGTGCCCGAATCAACAACGGCAACTGTAATATCCGCGCCGGTTGTGATCGCGTGCACTTGAGAAATCTTAAGTGTCCGCAGATACCACTGGCCATCACGCGCGGCATCGGCATGTGCGGCGCGGGCCGGTGTTGCTGCGAATACGACAAAAAGTGCCCCGATGGCCACAGCGGATTTGCGAAGAAGACTCAATTCAGTCCGATCACTGGTCCTGGATCGATTCGCCTTTCGCGAGATGGCAGTACTACTGGGGCTACGCCTTCGGCTGTCTCCCAAGGATTATCGGGATCCCAATGGGTTTCTACCTCGGATGAGTTAATTCCCTCCGCCCGACGTCCACCTACTTGGCCGTAGGGGGTCCTAGGGCTATGTCCTACGGCGCCGCGACTACCGACCCCACCGTTATGGGCATTTCCGCCAATGACTCCACCAACAGGGTTTACCCGGGCCGCGCCGGACCGCGGAGCGCCAGGCTGTGAAAGTCCCGCGCCAGGAACGCCACCGATGATTCCGCCCGGCGGGAGAGCGTGCATGCCTCCCGCAGATGTTGTGGGGCGGGTGAAGCCCTCGCGGGGGAGTCCTGTGCCTCGGCTTAGCCCTGTCGCTGGCGGAACGATGGTCGTGCCGCCCGTCGGTTTGAACCCAGGTGTGGTCGGCGCAAGACCTGGTCCAGTCGGCGGGATGAGCGCAGGATTAGTAATCGGGCCATTCCCAGGTGTCGGTGCAAGTGGAGTGGGAAGCCCAGTCGAAGGTGGCGTGAGCGTCGGTTGGTTTGCGCCACCGAGGATCAACCCAGGCTGAGTCGTCGGGGTGGCGACGGGTTGGGTGGCGCTTGGCGCGGGAAACGTCGCAGATGGGCGCGCGGAGCGCGAGTTGGAAGTGCTCGGCGATTCATAGATGGGCGTGATTGGGGGAATGGGAAGCGGTGTGTAGGTGGTGCCATCCCCGCTAGAGGACGGGTCCTGCCTAGCTTTCCCAGGGATGTAAGGCGTTGGCGTTCGAACGCTGAACTGAGCCTGGACCAAGTCGCCGCTTACTCCGTTGAGCAGGACTACTGCCTTTTGGTGTAGTTCTGCCTGGCGGCCCGGAGCTACCGGCGGCTCTTCGCCGCTTGGGCTGGGGGTCGGGGTGGGCTGGCCGCTTGTGTTTTGCTGCGTGGTGGTGAAGTTGGCCAGCGCCTGTTCGTTGGCGAGGTATTCGCGGGCTATCTCGTCCATGTCCTTCTGGGCCAGGCTGATGGAGAGCGTCGCGCGGGCGAAGGCGTCGTGGTTGGCGATCGCGGCCTCGTAAGTGTCTTCGAGGTTGGCGATCAGCTCGTTCAGGCGGGTGATGTAGGCCTCGGCTGCCTTGTTCTTGGCGGGGGGCCAGGCGGCGGCGAGGTTGTCGCGGTAGTTCTGGACCTGCCAGCGGTGCTCGTTGATGAGGTCGGCCGAACGCTTCCAACCCGTCAGCAGCTCGTAGTGCTGGTCGGTGTTGGGGTTCTGGATGTAGGCCTGCATGTCCTGCATCGTCATCATGCCCCAGGGCGTGCCGCCGGCGCCGCCACCGCCTCCTGCGATCAGCATCAGACGTCTCCCTCGCTGGTCGTGGAGGTGGGGTAGCTGTGGGTGCTGGCCTCGGGGATGCCGACCTTGTCGAACGCCTTGTTCACGTCGGAGACGCGCGCGTGGGAGAAGGCGTCGGAGCCGCTGTACTGCTTGCTGATGTCGGAGGCGGCGGTGGCGAAGCCCTGAGTGCCGTTCGCGTAGTTGTAGACGTTCTGGTGGGTGACGTCCTGCGCCTCGTTGTGCTTGGTGAGGAACGACGTCAGCTCGACGAAGCCGGCGGGCGGCGGCGGAAGTGGCGCGCCCATCGACTCGGAGACGCTGGCCATGTGCGGGGCGTAGCTGTCCTTCACGTTCGCGGCCAGCTGGGCGGCGAACTTTTCCATGGCCTGGATGTCGGCCTCGATCGAGCCGAAATCCGTGGTGCCGTAGTCACGCAGCCAAGCAGGACCGCGGTCCTCCTCCGGAATCATCTGCGCCTCCCCCGAAACCCGAACACAAGTACGCGAAGCGTCTGTGAGAGTAGTCGGTCGCTGCCAGCGTGGGGGACCCTGTGGACAGTGATGGGAGATGATCTAGCGAGGTAGGGCGGATGTTCGCCAGGAGGTAGGGGCCATCGATGGGCGCGTGGAGCGGGCCCAGGTGGATGCCGGTGGTTCGGGGCTGGGGGCATCGGTTTTGCTGGATGCCGCCAGCAGGACCGTGAGCAGCGCAGCCAGCTCTTCGGGGGCCGGTTCGCCTCGCACGACGCTGACCAGCGGTTCCGTATCCATTGACTGAGCGTACGACGTAGTGGGGTGTAACCGGTGACACGCATCCCACACTCGGCTGATCGATTCGCTGTCGCTCGACATGACCGGGTATTTTCTCCGTGATGTCTTCCTCTCCCCCGCTCGTAGTCGCTGATCGTTACCGGCTTGTCGCGCCGCTCGGTCAGGGCGGGATGGGTCGTGTCTGGCGGGCGACCGATGTCGTCCTGCACCGTGAGGTCGCCATCAAGGAGCTCGTGCCTCCGCCCGGGCTGACCCCGGGTGAGCGGCAAGAGATGCGTGAGCGGTCGCTGCGTGAGGCCCGCGCGATCGCCCGGCTCAACAACATCAACGTGGTCCGCGTCTTCGACGTGCTGCGCACCGACGCCGACCCGTGGATCGTCATGGAATACGTGCCGTCCCGGTCGCTGCAGGACACGCTGGCCGCCGACGGGCCCTTCAGCCCCGTACGCGCCGCCGAGATCGGCCTCGGTGTGCTCAACGCGCTGCGTGCCGCCCACCGCGCCGGGGTCGTGCACCGCGACGTCAAGCCGGGCAACGTGCTCATGGGGGCCGACGGGCGTGTCGTGCTCACCGACTTCGGGCTGGCCACTGTTCCGGGCGACCCCAACGTCACACGTACGGGTCTGGTGCTCGGCTCTCCGGCCTACATCGCGCCCGAGCGTGCCCGCGACGGTTCCGCCGGGCCGGCCGCCGACCTCTGGTCTCTCGGCGCCACGCTGTACGCCGCGGTCGAGGGCGCCTCGCCGTTCGCCCGGCCGTCCGCGATCGCCACGCTGGCCGCCCTGGCCACCGAGAACCCGCCGCCCGCGCGCAACGCCGGCCCGTTGAAGCCGGTGCTCAACGGCCTTCTGCGCAAGGACCCGACGCACCGCATCAACGCCGAGGAGGCCGAGCGCCTTCTGCTTCGCGCCACCGGCCGCCGCTCCAAGCTGAGCTTCCCGATGAGCCCGACCATGCGCCGCCCCGGGGTGGGCCGCGACCGCACGGCGCTCACCGGGGGCACCTCCGCGGCTCCGGTTGTGCCCGGTCCGCGGCCTCCGGTCGCCCGGCCGTCCGGTTCGCCGCCGGTCACGCCGGGTCGCCCGGCAGCCGGCGAGGGCCCTCCGCCGGTCTTCGCCCCGGGCAAGGCGCCGGTGGGCCGTTCGAACCCCGAGCCCCCGGCTCGCGGCCGTACGCCCGCGCCGCCCGTCCATGGTCACACCACCGAGCCGGCCGCCCGTCGCCGCACCACCGAGCCGCCCGCCCGCGGCCGCACCGAGTTGCCGGCCCGCGGCCGCACCGAGTTGCCGGCCCGCGGCCGCGTCGAGCCGCCCATGCACGGCATCACTCCCGAGCCGCCGGCCCGTCGCCGTCCCGCGGCCGAAACGCCGACCCGCGTCGACGGTCCCAAGATCGACGCCCCGGGCCTGGACGCCACCCGCATCGACGGCCCGCCCATCGACGCCACGCGCATCGACGGCCCTCCGGTTCGCGACGACCGGACCACAGCGGTCGACATGCCCGCGGTTCCCTCCGGTTCTCAGGCAGGTGGCGGTCTTTCCCGTACGTCGAGAGGGTCGCAGGCCGGTTTCACCGCGGCCGACGTCGCCGCGAACCGTCGGAAGAAGGCCGCCCCCGAGCACGAGAAGTCCCTGTCCGATGCCACGGCCCTGATTCCGCGTGTGGATGCCGACGGGCTTCCCGCCACCGACAAGCAGGACAAGCCCGCGGCCGACCCGACGACCCGGATCGCGTTCCCGGCGAAGCGGCCGACCGGGGCGACGCCCAAGCCGCACACCGCCAAGGGCGCGCCGGCCGCGGACACTGGCGACAAGACCACCCGGATTTCCGAGCCCGTCGACAAGACGACGAAGATCCCGGCTCCGGTCGACAAGACCACCAAGATTCCGGGGCCGCCGCCCAGCACGCCGACCGCCGACCGGCCCGCTGTCCAGGACGCGACGCAGGTCGTAAGCCCGGCGAAGGCCACGCCGGCCAAGACCGGGCCCGCACCCGCCAGGCCCCAGCCGGCCGAGGCCAAACTCGCCGAGGCTGAGCCGGCGGCCAGGACGGACGCGGCCAGTGTCGAGTCGATCACGGTCGATGCGGGCAAGGCGGAGCCGATCACGGTGGACGCGGCGAGTGCCGACCCGATCACGGTCGATGCGGGCAAGGCGGAGCCGATCACGGTGGACGCGGCGAGTGCCGACCCGATCACGGTGGACGCGGCCAGCGCCGACCCGATCACGGTGGACGCAGCCAGCGCCGACCCGATCACCGTGGATGCGGGCAAGGCCGAGCCCATCACGGTAAACGCGGCCAGTGCCGAGCCGATCACGGTGGATGCGGCCAGTGCTGGGCCCGCCAAGGCCACGTCCGCCAAGGGTGCGGAGGCTGAGGACGCAGGCGACGAGGGCGCGGCGGCTAAGGAGAAGCCTTCGGCCAAGGGCGCCGATCAGGTAGTGAGCCCGGCCGCAGCTACGCCGTCGGCGGCCACGCCCGCGACGGCTGAGCCCGCAGAGGGTGAGCCATCGGGAGGTGCGGCCGCAGCGAGGCAGACCGCGCAGACTGGGGCCGCCACGACCGAGACCTCGGGGGCTGGGGCGACCACGGAGGCTGGTTCCGCAACGACCGAGACTCCGCGGGCTGGGGCCGGGGCTGGGGCGACGCAGGCCGCGAAGGCTGAGGCCACAGCGACCGAGGCCGCGAAGGTTGGGGTGACCGAGACCCCGGAGGCTGGGCCTGCGGCGACGCAGGCCGCGCAGGGTGGGGCCTCCACGACCGAGACCCCGCAGGGTGGGGCATCTACGACCGAGACCCCGCAGGCTGGGGCGGCCACGACTGAGACCCCGCAGGGTGGGGCCGCGACGCAGATCGCGAAGACCCGGGCCGCCACTACCGAGACTTCACAGGCTGGGGCCGGGGCGCCGCGGACTGCAGAGGCTGGGGCCGCGGCGACCGAGACCCCGGAGGTTGGGGCTGCGGCGACGGGCACTGCGAAGGCTGTAGCCGCGGCGACCGAGACCGCGACGGCCGGGACCGAGACCGCGACGGCCGGGACGGCGGCGACCGAGACCGCGAAGGCCGGAAACCCGGCGACCAAGACCGGTAAGCCCGGGATCGAAGCGGCCAAGACCGAAGCGGCCAAGACCGAATCGGCCAAGACCGAATCGGCAGAGACCGAATCGGCAGAGACCGAATCGGCAGAGACCGAATCGGCAGAGGCCGGGCCGACGGATGCCGGGTCGACAAAGGCGAACACGGCTGAGAGCAACACCGCTGCCGCGAACGCGAACGCGGCAACGGGGAACGCACCCGCGCAGGGTGCGCCTGCGAAGAGCGAAGCCACGGCCGAGACCGACGCGACCGCGGATGACAAGAGCGACACCGCAGCGGCCAAGACCAGGCCCGCGAAGACGGGCCGCGGTGGCAAAGCCGCCGGCGCGACGACGGCGAGCACGCCCGCTGCCGAGGCGCCGGCCGCTGACGACGCCGGCAGCGCGGCTACGACGGCGAGGGCAACCACGGTCGAGGCCGGAAACGCCGCGGCCGGCGACGAAGCGGACAGCCGGAAGGCCGGCGAACCGCACGCGGATGTGGACGCCACGAGGACCCTCGCGGCCGCCGCCCTGGCTGACCAGACCACCAAGATCGCCGAGCCGGCCAACACTGGTACGGACAAAGCGAACCGCGACCGGCCGACGGCGCGGGGCGGCGGCGCGAGGCGCGACGAGGATCGGGTCGAGGACGACCCGATGGCTCCGCTGCCTGCGTTCAACCGTCCGAGCCGCCCGGCCTGGGCGCCGATGCCGCATGGTCAGACCCCGGGCATCACCGTTTTCGGCACGCGGCTCACGTACGGTCAAGCCGCGATCGCCGGTGGCATCATTCTGCTGGTCGTCGTGCTGGTGGCCGTGCTGATCGTCCAGTCGTTCGGCAACGACAACGGCGACGGCGGCGACGACCAGGGCCAGCCCGCCGTGTTGCCGCCGAGCGCGGCCGCGACCACCAAGAACAGCCCGTCCAGCGCGGCCACGACCAAGCCCAGCCCGAGCTCCGCGCCGCCCACCACCACCGCGCCCGCGCTCAGCCTGCCCAGCACCTGGGAGATCTATTCGGACAGCACCGGCTTCAAGATCCCGCTGCCCAAGAACGCATCCAAGTCTCGTTCCGGCAGCGAGGTCGCGATCCGGTGGAACAACCGCTACCTGCTGATCGATCAGACGGACAAGCCGCGGGCCGACGCGATCGAGGACTACAAGCAGCAGGAGCGTGACCGGGCCGGCCGGGACTACCGGAACTACGAGAAGGTCAAGCTGGTCGAGGTCAAGGACTACTTCAAGCAGACCGCCGACTGGGAGTTCTACTACACGACGAGCACCGGTAACCGACAGCACGCGGTGAAGCGCAACATCATCGTCAGCGACAAGCAGGCGTACTCGATCTCCTGGTATGTCTCGCCCGAGGACTGGAAAGCTTCGCTGTCCGATCTCCAGTTGATCTATCAGGGCTTTCGCCCCAAGTAGTAACTCCCGCGAGTGACAACGGGGATGAATGGGTAGTTCATCCCTGTCACGGACGGAGGTGCGACATGAACTGCCGACGCTACGGCAGCAAGCCGACACTGGTGCTCTGGTTGCTGGTGGCCATCGCTGACTTGGCCTTTCTTACCGTTGCGGCCGGTGCGCTGGTCATGGTCGCGGTTGTTTCGCTGGTGGCCGTGCTCGGCGGTGGCGTGTTCGCCGCGAAGACGCTCGCCCGGCGTTCCGCCGCCCCGGAAACGGTGGCCCGGCGCAGGGCGTGAGTAGAGCAGTGGCCCGGCGCAGGGCGTGAACAAAACAGTGGCCCGGCGCAGGGCGTGAACAAAACAGTGGCCCGGCGCAGGGCGTGAACAGCTGACACCTAGCGTGATCGGATACAGTTCCGCGCTGTGTCGATCGAGAGTGTGACTGACTTCTGGGACAAGCTGCTCGGAGCCCAACCGGATCCCCCCGGCCTGCTCGTGCTGCTCACCGCCCTGGCCGGTTTTCTCGCGGTGTCGTTCCGGCCGGTCTGGCGGGTGGCCCGCAACGCCGTCACGATCGCCCACGAGGGTGGTCACGCGTTCTTCGCGCTGCTGACCGGTCGTCGCCTGCGCGGCATCCGGCTCGAGTTCGACACGTCCGGCCTGACGCTGTCGTCGGGCCGCCCGACCGGGCCGGGCATGATGCTCACCCTGCTCGGCGGCTATATCGCGCCGTCCCTGGTCGGGGTGCTCGGCGCCTGGCTGCTCGGCGGCAACCGGATCACGTTGCTGCTCTGGCTGGCCGTCCTGCTGCTCCTGCTGATGCTGATCAACATCAGGAATCTGTTCGGCGTCGTGTCGCTGGTGGTCACCGGGGCTGTCGTCTTCGCCGTGTCATGGTGGGCGTCTCCCGAGGTCCAGGCCGCTTTCGCGTACGCCGGGGTGTGGTTCCTGCTCTTCGGCGGTGTGCGCCCGGTCTTCGAGCTGCAGGCCCTGCGCCGCCGGGGCCGGATGCCCGAGTCCGACGCCGACCAGCTGGCCCACATCACCCATGTGCCGGCCCTGTTCTGGGTCGGCGTTTTCCTGGTCGTCAACCTGGTCGGGCTGCTGATCGGCGCGTTCCTCCTGGCCGGCCAGTGGCTTCCGGAGTTGAGCACGCCGTAAAGCCCGTACGGGATGGCGATCGGCCCGGTCAGGCCCGCACTACAAGCGGAGCCAGTACGCAACCGCCGATCGTCCGATAGGGCCGTCCCGGCACCGGAGTTAGCGTCCGCATCATGGAAGCTCCGCCGGGGCTGGCCTGGTCAACGGCCGTTGTGGGTTTCGTCCTGGCCATGCCCCTGTTCAAGATCACGCACCACGCGATCACGCTCGCGCACGAGGGTGGTCACGCGCTGATCGGCCTGGTGTTCGGCGGGAAGCTGCTGAAGCAGAAGATCCACCTGAGCAGCGACGGCGGCGGCGTCACCCACATCGAGATCGGCGGGCTCGGTCGGGTGTTCATGCTGCTGGCGGGCTATCTGGGCCCGTCCGTGGTGGGCTTCGCGGGCGCGATGATGCTGGTCCGCGGTTTCCCGCCCCGCTCGGTCATCCTGGTCAGCCTGGTTTTCGCGGTCTTCGTGCTGGTGCTGACGCGCAATGCTTTCGGGCTGCTGGTCGCCGCGTGCACGGTCGGCCTGCTGTGGGTGGTGGTCAGCCGGGCCACCGACCAGGTGCAGATGGTTTTCGCGTACGTCTGGGTCTGGTTCATGTTGATGGGCAGCACCCGGATCATCCCGCGCTTGTTCTGGGGCGTACGCCGGCAGGAAGGTGTGCAGGACCCGGAGTTGCTGGAGAAGCACACCTTCATCGGCGACGTGGTCTGGCTGTTCCTGTTCTGGATCGGCACCCTGGCCGCGCTCGTCTATGGCGGCGCGATGATGCTGCGCCACACCGGAATGGGCTGAAGCGGGAGGCTCAGAGCGGGATGTTTCCGTGCTTCTTGGGCGGCAGGGTCTCGCGTTTGGTCCGCAACGTCCGCAGCCCCCGGGTGATCTGGGCCCGCGTCTCCGACGGCATGATTACCGCGTCCACATAGCCCCGTTCGGCGGCGATGTACGGGTTGGCCAGCGTGTCCTCGTACTCCTGGACCAACTCGGACCGCCTCGCCGCGGGGTCATCGGCCGTGGCCAGGTCGCCGCGGTAGAGGATGTTGACCGCTCCCTGCGCTCCCATCACCGCGATCTGGGCGGTGGGCCACGCGAAGTTGAGGTCGGCGCCGAGGTGCTTCGAGCCCATCACGTCGTACGCCCCGCCGTACGCCTTACGCGTGATCACCGTGACCTTGGGGACGGTGGCCTCGGCGTACGCGTAAATGAGTTTGGCCCCTCGCCGGATGATCCCCTCCCACTCCTGGGAGGTGCCCGGCAGGAATCCCGGCACGTCGACGAAGGTCACCACCGGGATGTTGAAGGCGTCGCAGGTGCGCACGAACCGGGCCGCCTTCTCGGAGGCCGCGATGTCGAGCGTGCCCGCGAAATGCATCGGCTGGTTGGCCACCACGCCGACCGGTCGTCCCTCGACCCGGCCGAAGCCGACCACGATGTTCTGCGCGTACAGCGGCTGGACCTCGAGGAAGTCGTCCACCACCGTCTCGACGACCTTCTTGATGTCGTACGGCTGATTGGCCGAATCGGGGATGAGCGTGTCGAGCGCCAGATCGTCGCCGGACGGGGCCAGGTCGGCCGGCATCTCGAAGACGGTGGGGTCGTCGAGGTTGTTGGACGGCAGGTAGGACAGCAGCGCCCGCACGTAGTCGATCGCATCGTCCTCGTCGGACGCCAGGTAGTGCGCGTTTCCGCTGCGGGTGTTGTGGGTGCGGGCGCCGCCCAGTTCCTCGAACCCGACCTCCTCACCGGTCACCGTCTTGATCACGTCGGGGCCGGTGATGAACATGTGCGAGGTCTGGTCGACCATCACGGTGAAGTCGGTGATCGCGGGGGAGTAGACCGCGCCGCCCGCGCACGGTCCCATGATTAGCGAGATCTGCGGGATGACGCCGCTGGCCCGCACGTTGCGGAAGAAGATGTCGGCGTAGAGGCCGAGCGCGACCACGCCTTCCTGGATGCGGGCGCCGCCGGAGTCGTTGATCCCGATGATCGGGCAGCCGATCTTCATGGCCAGGTCGAGCACCTTGACGATCTTTTCGCCGAACACCTCGCCCAGCGAGCCGCCGAACACCGTGAAGTCCTGGGAGAAGACGCAGACCTGCCGGCCGTCGACCGTGCCGTAGCCGGTCACCACGCCGTCGCCGTACGGGCGGTTCTTTTCCAGGCCGAAGTTGGTCGAGCGATGCCGGGCCAGGCCGTCGAGTTCCACGAACGAGCCCTCGTCGAGCAGCATCTCGATGCGTTCGCGGGCCGTCTTCTTGCCTCGGGCGTGCTGCTTCTCGACCGCGCGGGCGGAACCGGCGTGCACTGCCTCGCCCGTACGTCGCTCGAGGTCGGCGAGCTTGCCGGCGGTGGTGTGGATGTCGGCCACGACGTCGTCGTCCTGGTGGGTGGTCACGCTCGTTCCTCACACTTCGGAGAGGCTGTACTCGTCAGTAATTGATCGTAGTGCGCTACCAGAGCCGATGACGGCCCGTGTGCGTTTCGCACGCAATGCCCCATTCGTTACCTGTGTCGTGACGAACTGGATGACCGCGGCCGGTATCGCCCTCATCGCCGGCGGGCTCGCCACGCTGATCTGTTTCCGCACCGTGCTCTTCGGCGGGGACGGGCGGCGTGCCCGGGGCAATCCGCAGGCCGGCATCCAGCCCAAATCACGGCGGGCGACGGGTGGCCGTCGTCGTGACCGGGCGCCGGAACCGGTCGCGGCTCCCTTGGCTCTTCCCGCGGCCGAGGAGGCGCTGCCCGAGGAGCCGGCGCCGATCGGCGCGGTCGAGGAGAACGAGTACCGCGAGGAGCCGTACGCCGGGGAGCCGTACGCCGAGGAGCCGTTCGTCCAGGAGCCGTTCGTCCAGGAGCCGTACCCGGAGAAGGTCTTCCTCCAGGAGCCGTACGTGGAGAAGGCGTTCGTCGAGGAGGCGTGCGTCGACAAGGCCTTCGTTCAGGAGCCGTACGTCGAGAAGGCGTTCGCCGAAAAGCCGTACGCCGAAAAGCCGTACGCCGAGGAGCCGTTCGCCGAAGTGCCGGAGCTTCTCGAGCACGAGGCCGACGAGCCGGTGGAGGACCCGCAGCACGCGGACCTGTTGGGGCCCGAAACCGAGCCCCCGTACCAGCCCGAGCGCTACGGCCACCGGGTCGAGGGCTGGGTCCGACCCGAATACCGCCACGTCCCCGAGGAGCCACCCTCCGGCGAGTACTGGACCCCGATACCGGTGCAGCTGGAACCCGATCCGGAACCGTCGGCCAAGGGTTACGGCTGGCCCATGGCCGTCGAACGGCTCCCCGCGGTCCCCAACTACGAGCCCGCCACCGGCTACGACCTCGAGCCGATCGAGCACGAGCCGACCGAGGTCGTTGGGCTGACACCCATCCGCAAGCGGCGCGACCGGGCGTCGGCGGCCGACCGCGGCAACCGGATCCACCTGCCCCGCAGCTGGGCCGCCCGCGACGACAAGTACCAGGAGCCGGCGGCCCGCGAGTGGCGGACGGAGAACGAGACGCCGCGCCGCCGCGCCGCGGTCACCGACGACCAGCCGCCCACCGCTCGTCGTCGCCCCCGGCCGCGGCCCCGCCCGTCGGTGGAGCCGCCCGACCGCAGCACGACCATGTATGTCAGCCGCCACGCCGCCGAGCCGCCGCCGCGCTGAGCAGCCGGGCTAGGCTCGGCGAATGTCCTCGCCGTTCACGGACCTCGACCGACCTCCGCTGTCCGAGCGCTCCCTCGTGCGCGCGCTCGTGACGCCGGGCAGCCTGTGGTCGCGTGTCGACGTGCGCGCCGAGACCGCCTCGACCAACGCCGACGTCGCCGCGGCGGCCGCCCGGGGTGAGGGCGAGGGCCTGGTCGTCGTGGCCGAGCAGCAGACCGCGGGCCGGGGGCGGCGTGACCGTCAGTGGACCTCGCCCGCCCGCGCCGGGCTCACCCTCAGTGTGCTGCTGCGTCCGGGGCAGGCCGACCGCGAGCGCGACTGGGCGGCGCTGACTCCACATTCGTACACGTGGCTCCCGCTTCTGGCCGGGGTCGCGCTGCGCGAGGCCGTCCAGCGGGTGGCCGAGGTCGACGCGACCCTCAAGTGGCCCAACGACCTGCTCGTGAACGACGGCAAGTGCGCCGGCATCCTGGCCGAGGTGACGGGCGACGCGGTCGTGCTCGGCATCGGGCTGAACGTGACGACCCGGGCCGAGGAGCTTCCCGAGACCACCGGGCTGCCCGCGACCTCACTCAAGGTGGCCGGCGCCGCCGTCACCGATCGCGACCCGCTGCTGCGGGCCCTGCTGCGGGGCTTCGCCTCCTGGTATGCGGGCTGGCGTGAGACCGGCGGCGACGCCGAGATGTCGGGCCTGCTCGCGGCGTACCGGCGGGGCTGCGCGACGATCGGGAAACCGGTGCGGGTGCTGCTGCCCGGGGGCGAGACGCTGCTGGGCGAGGCGACCGAGGTCGACGCGGACGGCCAATTGGTCGTCCGGACGGCGGACGGCGCTGTGCATCGCGTCTCGGCGGGTGACGTGCTGCACGTACGCTGACGGCGTGGCGTTTCCGGACGAAGTGCTGGCCGACGAGGAAGAGCTCGTCCTCCACATGCATCCCCATTGGAAGACGGCCCTGCGCCCCGGTCTGCTCGTGCTGCTCGCGGTCGTGGTGACCGCCGTGGCCTGGGTGATGCTGCCCACCGACAGCGGGCTGATCGCGTTCCTGGTGGTCGCGGCCATCATGGGCTATCAGGGCATCCGGTACGGGGTGGCGCCGCTGGTGATCTGGCGCTGCACCCACTACGTGCTGACCGACGAGCGGATTCTGCTGCAGGACGGCGTGATCGCCCGGGAGCGGCGTGATCTGCCGCTCAACCGCGTCAACGACCACGTCGTGACCCAGACCGTGCTCGACCGGATCTTCGGGTCGGGCACCCTGCGGGTCGACTCGATCGGGGAGCAGGCCGCGATTCTGGCCGCCGTGCCCCGCGCCCAGCAGGTGCAGACGCTTCTCTACGAGCTGATCGAGCAGAACCGGATCCGCCACCCCGATGACGAGGACGACGAGCCGGACGAGCCCGAGGTCCCCGTACAGCGGAAAGGGTTGTTCCGGCGGCAGGCCCGCAACGGCTAGCGGGACGCGTCGAGCTGCTTGTCCTCGGTGCTCAACTCGGCCAGGCCGGCCACCGCGTCGAGCTCGGTGAGGTCGGCCTCGTGACCGTCGACCGGCGGCTTGAGGAAGACGAACGTGCGGTAGGCCCAGAACCGGAACACCGTCGCGATCACGATGCCGACCAGCGTGACGGCCATGAACGCGACCTCGTCGTGCTGCTCGGTCAGGCCGAAGCCGTACTTGCCGATGGCGATCGACCCGGACTGGATGACCATGCCGACCAGGTTGAAGCCGAAGAACAGCGTGTATTCCCGCCGCAGCGCGGTGCGGCTGTGGTTGCGGTAGGTCCAATACCGGTTGGCGATGTAGGCCAGCGTGGTCGTCACGAGGGTGGCGATGACGCTGGCCTTGACGGCGCCGATGGGCAGAGCCACCCACGTGATCGCCATGTAGAGCAGGGTGTTTCCGGCGCCGATGACCCCGAAGGCGAGGACTTCGGGAGCGAGACGGCGCAGATGGTCCGTCAGCTCACGTGCTGAAGGCATTGGGCAACCTTACGGGAGAGAGGGCGGTCACGCCGTGTCACGAACGGGGGAAGGCGGCGGCGTCACACCGGCCGCTCGTTGCTCCTGTCGTGGCGGCGCGCCCGGCGGGGTCGAGGCCGGGAAGACGAACCGGCGATACGACCAGAAACGGAACAGCGAGCCGGCGGCGGTGCCGACCAGCTGACCCGAGATGTTGTCCGCGAGCTGGGTCTGGAAGACCGGTGAGAGCTGTCCCAGACCGTAGTGACTGATCGCCAGGCAGGCGAGCCCGATGCCCAGTCCTATGGCGTTGAGCACGAAGAACATCGTGTATTGCCGGGCCATGTGGGCGTGGGCGCGGTGACGCCACGTCCAGAACCGGTTGCCCGCGAACGCGAAGGTCGTCGCGATGACCGTCGAGATGGTCTTGGCGATCAGGGTCTCGAAGCCGGACTGCAGCAACACGTTGAAGATCGCGACGTCGATCGCGAAGGCGATGCCGCCCACCGTGCCGAATTTGCCGAGCTCGCGAAACAGTGCCCGGAACCGGGTACGCAGGCCGGTTGGCTGCGTCGGCGTGGATTCGGGCACGGTTCCGAGAGTACCGGGGGCAGTCACGGACCGCTGTTTTCGTTGGCGAGTCTTAACCGCTGGATCTCGCATGGTGACGCTGCCGATACGGAGGGTAGATTTCGTTGATCTCGGCGATCTCCGCGACTCTCTTCCGGCACTCACCACACCACCTCAGATGTACGCGCATTCGATTGCTGTCCCGCGGGGCGAGGCGCCCGCGCAGGTGGACTCCGAGCCGGTCGCCGGCCCACCGGCACTCCGGGTGCTCGGCCGTCGTCACGTGCTGCTGCAGATAGAGGCTGCGCAGCCCCTCCCGCGCGCGGTGGGCCAGCACCGCGACCGCGTTGGGAGTCATGCCGAGCATCCCGGCGACCTCGGCCGGGCTGTTCCCTTCAACGGCGGTCTGCCACAACACGTCACGCCAGCGCTCGGGCAGCTGGCGGAACGCGGCCGCCGCGTACGCGCGCTCCAGGCGTTCCAGCGCCGGGTCGGTGTAGGGCTGGCCCTCGTCGTACCGGGTCAGGTCGTCGGTGAACTCGAGCCGCCGGTCGCGCCGGGCCCGGTGGTAGCAGACGTGCCGCATGGTCGTGTGCAGGTAGGCGCGGAAGGCGACCAGGGGACCGCGGCCGGCGCGGAGCGAGGCGAAGACCTTGGCGAACGTCTCGGCGACCAGGTCGTCGACGTCGGCCGGGTCGCTGACCAGTCCGTACGCCAGATGGCGGGCCGCCACGCGGTGCCTTTCCCAGAGCGTCCCGTACGCCGCGGTGTCGCCGGCCCGGACGGCGGCCAGTAGGTCGGTGTCCGGCGGGTCGTGGTCCGGCATCGTCATTCCTGCCTCCTGCGGCGGGAGTAAGAGGAAAGCCCGATACCGACCAGCTTAAGGCGTTAGGTCCGTTTTGCGAAACTCGGCCATTCGGCTATCGGCTAACGATGTTGCGCGGAACTGCACCCTTCGGCGAAGGATCGATCGTCTATGCGCATGGTGGCCGAGGATTGTGCGGTTATCCACAGCAACAGCCGATGAACTGAACGTGTCCGCCGCCTAGGCTGAGCGAACTCCACCCAGGACCTCAGGCCGGCTCCGTACCGGCCTCTGTGGTCATTGGTCAGTGCCGACCGAAGGAGAACCGCCTTGACCCAGCCCACCGAGCACCGTCGCCTCCTCGCCTGGATCACCGAGGCCGCCGCCCTCACCACGCCCGACCGCATCGTCTGGTGCGACGGGTCGCAGGACGAGTGGAACACCATCACCGACTCCCTGGTCGACTCGGGCGCGCTGGTGCGTCTCGACCCGGACAAGAAGCCGAACTCCTTCTGGGCGCGGACCGACCCCGGCGACGTCGCCCGGGTCGAGGAGCGCACGTTCATCTGCTCGGTCGACGAGTCCGACGCCGGTCCCACCAACAACTGGACCGACCCGGCCGAGATGAAGGCGACCATGACCGAGTTGTACCGGGGGTGCATGCGCGGCCGGACCATGTACGTGGTGCCGTTCTGCATGGGTCCGCTGGATGCCCCGCAACCGATGTTCGGGGTGGAGCTGACCGACAGCCCGTACGTGGTGGCCAGCATGCGGATCATGACGCGGATGGGCACCGCGGTGCTGGAGGCGATGGGCGACGACGCCGACTTCGTGCCCGCGCTGCACTCGGTCGGGGCGCCGCTCGAACCGGGTCAGCCGGACGTGGCCTGGCCGTGCAACGAGACCAAATACATCTCGCACTTCCCCGAGACCCGCGAGATCTGGTCCTACGGCTCCGGGTACGGCGGCAACTCGCTGCTCGGCAAGAAGTGCTACGCCCTGCGGATCGCCAGCGTCGCCGCACGCGACGAGGGCTGGCTGGCCGAGCACATGCTGATCATGAAGTTGACCTCGCCCGAGGGTCAGGTCCGCTACATCGCCGGCGCGTTCCCCTCGGCCTGCGGCAAGACCAACCTGGCCATGCTCGAGCCGACCCTGCCCGGCTGGAAGGTCGAGACCGTCGGCGACGACATCGCCTGGATGCGGTTCCGCTCCGACGGCCGGCTGTGGGCCACCAACCCCGAGTTCGGCCTGTTCGGCGTGGCCCCCGGCACCGATTTCCACACCAACCCCAACGCCATGCGTACGCTCGCCCGCGGCAACTCGGTCTTCACCAACGTGGCCCTGACCGACGACGGCGACATCTGGTGGGAGGGCATGGGCTCGCCGCCCGCCCACCTCGTCGACTGGCGGGGCGATGACTGGACCCCGGAATCCGGCCGGCCGTCGAGCCACCCCAACAGCCGCTTCTGTACGCCCATCGAGCAGTGCCCGATCCTGGCCGACGAATACCATGACCCGCGTGGCGTGCCGATCGACGCGATCCTGTTCGGCGGCCGCCGCAAGACGACGATCCCGCTGGTCGCCGAGGCCCGCGACTGGGTGCACGGCGTCTACCTGGGCGCGACCCTGTCCAGCGAGACCACCGCGGCCGCGGTCGGCCAGGTCGGTGTCGTCCGCCGCGACCCGATGGCCATGCTGCCGTTCATCGGCTACCACGCCGGCGACTACTTCCAGCACTGGATCGACATGGCCAAGGGCGCCTCGGGAGACGCCGCCCGCCTGCCCAAGATCTTCTACGTCAACTGGTTCCGCCGCGACGACGAGGGCGGATTCCTCTGGCCCGGCTTCGGCGAGAACAGCCGCGTCCTCAAGTGGATCGTCGAGCGCCTGGACGGCCGGGGCGAGGCGATCGAGACCGCGATCGGTCACGTGCCCACGGTCGCGGCCATCGACCGTACGGGATCGGACATCTCGGACGAGGACATGGAGGCGGTGCTGCGCGTCGACCGCGACGAGTGGCTGGCCGAGATCCCGCAGATCACCGAATGGTTCACCAAGTTCGGCGACAAACTCCCCGCCGTGCTGTGGTCCGAACTCGACGCGTTGCGGGCCCGCCTGTCGGAATGATCGGTGCCCGGCCCGGGTATCCGGGTCAGGTGACGATCGAAGCAGGGCGGCCACGCGTGCTGCGCGCGCTGACCGCCCTGCTGTTCGCAACAGCGGCGGCCACCGTCGTGGTCGAGATCCTCAATTACCTGTACGCCCCCTCGCACGGCTTCGGCTTCGCGGTGCGCACCGGCTGGGCCCTGCTGCGCACGCTCGGCTGGCTGCTGCTGATCCGCCAGGTCCGCCGCGACCGCGCCGTGGCCCGCCCGCTGGGCCTCATCCTGGCCGTGACCACGGTCTTCGCGGTCGGCCGCCTCGTCGTCCCGCGTTCCGGCCTGCCACCCCTGCCCGGCGTGATCGGCTTCGCCGTGCTGCTCCTCCTGTGCGCCGCCGTGGTCGCCCTGCTCTATCGCCACCCCGTGGTCCGCGACCGTCTCGTACGCCATCCCCCGCGCCTGGTCCTGACCCGCGAGGGCCTGAGCATGCGCGAGGCCGCCCCTCGCCGCGCCCCCGTCACCGGCTGGGTGCTGACCGCCCGGATCGCGGCCTTCACCTACAGCCCTTTGATGCTGGTCCCGTGCCTGATCTCCTTCGCCGAACTGCGCGACCGTCCTGAATGGCTGCTCGCGGTCCTGTTCTGGCTGGCCGCGGGCATCGCCGTGAGCTACGCGGTGCTGCTGTGCACCTTCTTCCTGCTGCGCGGCAAGCCGGCCGCCCGTAGGGCCCTGGGGTGGCTGACCTTCTTCGTGCTGGCCTGGGATTTGCCGCTCTGCTACTTCCTGCTCGGGCTCGACGGCCTGATCCGCGATGGGGCGCCTCTTGTAGCAGCTGCCGGTCTTACTTGGTTCGCTCTCCACAGGGCCGCCGCCCCTGTGGACAACCCCGTCCCCGCCCCTTGACAAGGAGTAGCGTCTTCCCCCATATCCCCGGCTGGGGTACTTCCTACCGAACGGCGGGAAAGGCGCGTAATGCGGACTTTCGACGTGGCCATCGTCGGGGCCGGGCCCGCCGGTTCGGCGGCGGCGCTGGCGGCCCGCCGGGAGGGCGCGACCGTGCTGCTGCTCGACCGGTCCGGCTTTCCACGCGACAAGGTCTGCGGCGACGGCATAGCCGCCGAGGCGATCACCGTCCTCAGCGAACTCGGCGTACACGGCGTTACCGACGGCTACCCGGCCATCGAACGCCTGCGGCTTGTCGGCCCCGGCGGCGCGACCGTCGCGCGACCGCTGCCCCGGCCGGCGCACACGATCCCGCGGCGGGTCTTCGACGAGCGTCTCGTGCGGGCGGCCACGGAGGCGGGGGCCGAACTTCGGCGGCATACCGTTCGTGCGATCCGTGACGACGGCGAAGCGGTCACGATCGACGACCGGTATCGGGCCGCCGTGGTCATCGGGGCCGACGGTGCGGGGTCGGTGGTTCGGCGTGCGCTCGGCCATCCCGTCAACCCGCCGGGCCACCTGGCCGTGGCCATCCGGGGTTACGCCCGCACCACCAACATCGCCGAGCAGGTGATTGTCACGACGCGGCGGCGCTGGCCGGCGTACGCGTGGGAGTTTCCGGTCGGCGACGGCACCGCCAACGTCGGCTACGGCGAGGTGCTGCGCGGCGAACCGCTCTCCCGGGCGTACCTGCTGGAACGCCTCAGCCTGCTGCGGCCCGGCGGCCTGGCGGACGAACTGACCGGGGTGCGCGGCCACCATCTGCCGTTGTCGACCCGGCGGCCGCCGCCGGCCCGGGGACGCGTGCTGCTCGCGGGGGACGCGCTGTCGCTGATCAACCCGTTCACCGGCGAGGGGATCTTCTACGCCGTTCTCTCGGGTGCGCTGGCCGGGCAGGCCGCCGCGCGACGAGGTGATTATCGCAGCGCTCTGCGTAACCGGCTCGGCCGGCATCTGCGGCACTCGGGGGTGGTGGCGTTGCTCAGCCGTCAGCCGCGCGTGGTCGACGCGGCGGTGGATGCGGCTGCCCGGGACGGTGCCGTCTTCGACCGGATGGTGGAGCTGGGCCTGGGTGACGGGGTTTTCGACCTTCGCACTATCGGGCGTATCGCCTTGCGGTTGGGTCACCGTCACCCGGGCACCCCTTGAGTCGCTACCCGTGAGGGCTAGGGTTTGAGGCGATGAGTCTGCGGTCCTTGATTGTTACTCCGTTCTACCGCGTGTACGAGCGGCGGCTGGCCGGCAAGCTGGCCGGCAAGCCCGTGCCCCAGCACGTCGGCATCATGTGCGACGGCAACCGTCGCTGGGCTCGCGAGATGGGCTTCGTCGACCCCAACGACGGCCATCGGGTCGGCGCCACCCGGGTCAAGGAACTGCTCACCTGGTGCGACCAGGCCGGCATCAAGCACGTGACGCTCTATCTGCTGGCCACCGACAATCTGCGCCGGCCCGCGGCCGAGCTCGACCCGCTGGTCCGCATCATCGAGGACCTCGCGACCGAGCTGGCCGAGGACGGCAACCCCTGGCGCCTGCGCATGGTGGGGGCGCTCGACATTCTGCCCGCGGCGACGGCGGCGACTCTCAAAGCAGCCCAGGAAAAGACCCGCGACCGTACGGTCGGGGTCGAGGTCAACATGGCGGTCGGCTACGGCGGCCGCCGTGAGATCGCCGACGCCGTACGCTCCCTGCTGCACGAGCAGGCGGCGGCCGGGCGCACGATCGAGGAGATGGCCGAGATCCTCGACGTCGAGCACATCGCCGAGCACCTTTACACCCGCGGGCAACCCGATCCCGACCTGGTCATCCGCACCAGCGGGGAGCAGCGGCTCTCCGGGTTCCTGCTGTGGCAGTCGGCGCACTCGGAGTTCTATTTCCACGACGCCAACTGGCCCGACTTCCGCCGCATCGACTTCCTGCGGGCGCTGCGGTCGTACGGAAGCCGGCAGCGCCGCTATGGAGCCTGACCCCTAAAACCTCTCGAGGCCCTGCCGCAGGAACTCGGCCACCGCGTCCGGCGAGTCGAGGGTCAGGTCGGCCGCGCTGGACACCTCGGCGCCCGTTTCGGGGTTGGCCACGGCCACGGCGACGCCGAAGAACGACGGGTCGACGGCCTCGCGGGCGCGCAGCGCGTCGAACGCCTTGATGTCGGACATGTCGTCACCGAAATACCACGCGCAACCGGCGTCGCGGACGCCCTCGGTGATGACCATGCCCTTGTCCTGGTCGACGGGGGGCTTGAGCTCGACGACCATGCGGCCGCCCTGGATGCGCAGCCCGTGCTTCTCGGCCTGCTCGTGGCCCCAGCGCTCGACCGTGGCGGCCGCGTCGGGGGCCGTGCGGTAGTGCAGGGCCACCGACAGGCGCTTGTATTCCACCAGGGTCGAGGACGGCAGCTCGGACTTGGCCCGCTCGGCCAGGTCGGCCATGGCGGGCACCCAGGGCAGCGCGGCCGGCTCGGTGACGACCTCACCCTCGTGCCACACCTCGAGGCCGTAGAGCCCGTAGAGGTCGACGCGCTCGAGCGAGGAGAAGCGCGAGCGCAGGAAGCTGACCGGACGGGCGGAGACGATGGCCACCCGCTGGACGACCCCGGCCAGGCGCTCGAGAACGCCGAGGACCGCGGGGGCCGGCTGCGAGGCGTCCGGGTCGTCGGTGACCGGCGACAGCACGCCGTCGAAGTCGAAGAAGAAGGTGGTCGACGAGGCTCTGGCGGCGGTGAACGCCCAGGCGTCGTCGATGCTCAGCGGATGGGTCGGACGCGGAGTCTGTGCCACGTCGTCAGATTACCCGCCCCACGTCGTGTTTCATGCCGGAGAAATTCACTGGGAGTTGAGCGTCACCCGTTTTTGCGTACTACCGCCTGGCGCAGTTGACCGCTAGCGTTTGGGTCATGGCACGGGGTCATCCCGAGCCAGCCGGCCGGCCCGGACCTGCGACAAGTGCGCCACGGGGCCCCGCAATCCGACCCCGTGCATGGAAACGGGCGCCGGAGGTGGCGGACCGCGGGCGTACCGGGTTGCACGCCCGCCGCTGGAGCAGGCCTGTGACATCTCGCCGTTCTGACGCCGACGTCTCTTCCCCCGACGCGGCCGTCGAAGTCTCCACGAGTCGGGCCCGATCGGGACGGCAGTCCCGGGACAGGCACACTGACGCAGAACCGGCCCGTGAGGGCCGTGTTTTCGTTCTGGACACTTCGGTCCTGCTGTCCGACCCGGCGGCTTTCCGCCGGTTCACCGACCATGAGGTGATTATTCCCCTGGTGGTCATCTCCGAGCTGGAGGGCAAGCGTCACCACCCCGAGCTGGGCTGGTTCGCGCGGCAGTCGCTGCGCTTCCTCGACGAGTTGCGAATCAAGTACGGCCGGCTCGATCAGCCGGTGCTCTGCAACGACGAGGGCGGCACGCTGAGGGTCGAGCTCAACCACGCCGATCAGAGCGTTCTGCCGCAGGGTTTCCGCAACGACTCGAACGACACCCGCATCCTGTCGGTGGCCCTCGGGCTCGCCGCCGAGGGGCGAGAGGTCACGCTGGTCAGCAAGGACATGCCGCTGCGGGTGAAGGCGGCGTCGGTGGGGCTGGCGGCCGACGAGTACCGGCACGGCCAGGCCAGCGATCCCACCTGGACCGGCATGGCCGACCTCAAGCTGGGGGAGGAAGACGTCAACGCCCTGTACGGGGGCGATGAACTGGAGCTTGAGGAGGTTGAGCACCTGCCGTGCCACACCGGGCTGGTGGTGCACTCGCCGCGCGGCTCGGCGCTGGCCCGGGTCACGCCGGACAAGTCCGTACGGCTGGTCCGCGGCGACCGTGAGGCGTTCGGTCTGCGCGGCCGCTCGGCCGAGCAGCGCGTCGCGCTGGACATCCTGCTGGACGAGTCGATCGGCATCGTGTCCCTGGGCGGCCGGGCCGGCACCGGCAAGTCGGCGCTCGCGCTGTGCGCCGGTCTCGAGGCCACCATGGAGCGCAACCGCCACAAGAAGGTCATCGTGTTCCGTCCGCTGTACGCGGTGGGCGGCCAGGAGCTCGGCTACCTGCCCGGCACCGAGAACGAGAAGATGTCGCCCTGGGCGCAGGCCGTCTTCGACACTCTGGGCGCGGTGGTGCACGCCAACGTGGTCGAGGAGGTCATGGCCCGCGGGATGCTCGAGGTGCTCCCGCTGACCCACATCCGCGGCCGCAGCCTGCACGACGCGTTCGTGATCGTCGACGAGGCCCAGTCGCTGGAACGCAACGTGCTGCTGACCGTGCTCTCCCGGATCGGCCAGGGTTCGCGGGTCGTGCTCACCCACGACGTGGCCCAGCGCGACAACCTGCGGGTGGGCCGGCACGACGGTGTCACGGCGGTGATCGAGGCGCTCAAGGGCCACCCGATCTTCGCGCACGTCACGCTGACCCGGTCCGAGCGGTCACCCATCGCTGAAGTGGTCACCGATCTGCTCGAAGAGATTCCACTCTGAGTGATGAGGGGAACCCGTGCTGTTAGCGCGGGTTCCCCGCCGGAGTGACCCGATTCCTGGGGTTTTTCACCCGGTTTAAGCGTGAAATTGTTGTGAGCAAGTTCACAACACAGCCTGGTCATTTCACATCCACTTCACCGTGGGCCATGGTGTCTGACGAGCGCCATGCGTGGTCACCGACGTCGGAGATCGACTTCGCCCACAGCCCGGCCCGGTTGGGTCGCGGTGCTCGCGGCATGCTTTCCGCCCTCCCCGGGGCGGTGGGCGAGCCGCGTCATTGCCCCCGACGAAGGGAAACTTCGTGAATCGGCTCTGGAGCCGGGTCGGAGTACGAGTCACCTCGGTCAGCCTGCTGGTAGTGGGCGCGGCCGGCGGTATCTACCTCGGACAGGACCAGGCAGTCCAGCAGCGGAGCGCCGAAGCGAGCGTCGTCGCGCAGGTCGCCGTCGACGACTCGCAGCTGCTGAAGCAACGTCAGGCCCAACATGCCGCCGCCCGTGCCTTCCAGCGCCAGGCCGAGGGCAACGCCGCCGAGAAGGCCGCGTCCGCCGCCAAGGCCGCCGCAGGCAAGGCGCACACGGCCGAGCGCAAGGTGATCGCCCAGAAGAAGGCGGCCGCCGAGGCCGCAGCGAAGAAGAAGGCCGAGGAAGAGAAGGCCGCGAAGGAGGAGTCGGACTCGGGTTCGGGCAGCACGCCGGAATTCGACGGCGACATCCCCGCCTCCTGCAACGAGTTCAGCGGCAACCGGGCGATCGGCTGCTCGCTGATGCTCGACGCCGGCTTCAAGATCTCCCAGTTCTCGTGCCTCGAGAAGCTGTGGAAGAAGGAAAGTGGCTGGAACCACAAGGCCACCAACAAGAGCTCGGGCGCGTACGGGATTCCGCAGGCCCTGCCGGGCAGCAAGATGAAGTCGGCCGGCAGCGACTGGAAGACCAACCCGGCGACCCAGATCGAGTGGGGCCTCGGCTACATCGAGGGCCGGTACGACACCCCCTGTGGTGCGTGGGGCCACTCGCAGGACGTGGGCTGGTACTAAGTAGACAGGCATCGTGAACGGGCCGCGCGGCTAACCGCGCGGTCCGTTTCGCTGTGATCAAATGTCTTTATGGTCCGAAATGTCGTTTCGCTGGTTCTGGCCGGGGTAATGACGGTCGTGCTGACGGCGGCTGTCCGGCCCGCGCAAGCCGGCGTGGACGCACGACCGGCCGGACCGGTGGTCGGCGGTCTGGTGGCGCCGCAGGGCAAGTTCCCGTGGGCGGTGCGGCTGTCGATGGGCTGCGGTGGCGCGCTGACCGAGCCGCGGGTGGTGCTCACGGCCGGGCACTGCGTCGACGGCACCGGCAAGAACGACAGCATCCAGGTCACGGCCGGAGTGGCCGACCTGACCTCCCAAAGCGCGCAGACCGCCCGGTCCGAGCGGGTGATCCGGGCCGAGGGCTTCGTCGACGAGGTGCACGGGGATGACTGGGCGGTCATCCGGCTCGACCGGCCGCTTCGCCTGCCGACCCTGCCGCTGGCCGAGGACCCGATCGGGGTCGGGCGCTACATCGTGATGGGCTGGGGCCAGACCCGCGAGGACTCCATCCAGCAGGAGCAGCGACTGCACTACGCCGCCGTGCCCACCGTGCCGGACGAGAAGTGTGAGGCGGCGTACCGGAAAGCGGGTGTGAAGCTCGTGCGCGACGAGCAGCTGTGCGCCGGGTCGACCGCGGCGGACACCTGTCAGGGGGACAGCGGCGGACCGATGATCGGACGCGGCCGGCACGGCGAGTGGGTGCAGGTGGGCATCGTCAGCTGGGGCCTGGGGTGCGCGCGTGACGGATACCCGGGCGTCTACACCCAGCTGTCCACGTTTCGGCCGGCGATCAAGGACGCCGTACGGAAGCTGCGTTAGAAGTTGAGTGTCGTGTCGAGCTTGGCCGGCCGCACGCGCTTGCGGCGGAACAGGATCGCGGCGATCACCCCGCCGAGCAGGCCCAGCAGGTGGCCCTGCCACGACACCGGCTGATCGGTCGGCAGGATGTTGTAGAGCTGATACCAATACAGCAGGCCGATGAACGCGGCCACCGCGAAGTTCCACCACGAGCGCTCGACCAGGCCGCGCATGACCAGCAGGCCCAAGTAGCCGAAGATCACGCCGCTGGCCCCGACGACCACGCTGTTGGGGTCGCCGACGAACCAGACGCCCAGGCCGCTGACCAGCATGATCACGAAGGTCGACCAGATGAACCGCTTGGTCCCGCCGGCCAGCGCGAACGTGCCGACCAGGATGAGCGGGACGGCGTTGCCGTAAAGGTGATCCCATCCGGCGTGCAGGAACGGGCTGAACAGCACGCCGTCGAGCCCGTCGACGCGGTGCGGGATGATGCCGCCGGCCACGTCGAGCTGGCCCGCCCCGACGCCGACGTCGATCGCCTCGATCAGAAAGAGCACCGGGATCACGGCGCACATCGTCACGAAGGCGCGGCCCAGTGACGCGTAGAAAGCGTCGGTGCCGAACTTGGCCTCTGCCTCTGCGCGCGCCTCGGATGCCCCGTAGCTCATCATTCGATAGTTCCAGGCGACAGCTAGGCCCGCCAAACGCGCGGGCCTAGCTCAGGGATTTCTCAGGGATGGTCAGATCGCCGGCTCGGAGTCACCCAGAGTCACGGTCGGCAGGTGACCGTCGAAGTCGACCGCCGAATAGAGCGCGAGCTTCTCGAGCCGGTGGTACGAGTCGATGACCCGGATCGTGCCGCTCTTGGACCGCATGACGATCGACTGGGTGTGCGCCCCGCCCGACCGGTAGCGCACGCCCTTGAGCAGGTCGCCCGAGGTCACGCCGGTGGCCACGAAGAAGCAGTTGTCCCCGGTGACCAGGTCGTCGGTGGTGAGCACGCGGTCCAGGTCGTGCCCCGCGGCCAGCGCCTTCTCGCGCTCGGCGTCGTCGCGCGGCCACAACTTGGCCTGGATCATGCCGCCCAGGCACTTGAGCGCGCAGGCCGCGGTGATGCCCTCGGGCGTGCCGCCGATGCCCATCAGCACGTCCACGTCGGATTCGAGACGGGCCGCGGAGATGGCGCCCGCGATGTCGCCGTCCGAGATGAACTTGATGTTCGCCCCGGCCCGGCGCACCTCCTCGACGAGGGTCGCGTGCCGCGGGCGGTCGAGGATGCAGACGGTCACGTCGGAGATGCTGGACCGCTTGGCCTGGGCGATCCGCTTGAGGTTCTCGGTCGTGCCGGCGTTGATGTCGATGACGTCGGCGCAGTCCGGCCCGACGGCGATCTTTTCCATGTAGAAGACGGCGCTCGGATCGAACATGGCGCCCCGCTCGGCCACGGCCAGCACGGCCACCGCGCCGGGCATGCCCTTGCTCATCAGCGTCGTGCCGTCGATCGGGTCCACCGCCACGTCGACCTCGGGACCGGTGCCGTCGCCCACCTGCTCCCCGTTGAAGAGCATGGGCGCCTCGTCCTTCTCGCCCTCGCCGATCACCACCACCCCGCGCATCTGGATCGAATTGATCAGCTTGCGCATGGCATCGACGGCCGCGCCGTCACCACCGTTCTTGTCGCCTCGCCCGACCCAGCGGCCCGCCGCCATCGCGGCGGCCTCGGTGACACGAACCAGGTCGAGGGCGATGTTGCGGTCGAGATCCTGTGGAAACCGTGCGGGCATGGGCGCCTCCTCGCGACGATGCGGGGTCGGTTGACGCACCGATCCTCACATGCTCCGATGCGCAAAGTCCCGCGTCAGCGACATGGTTAACAATGGGTGCGTGGAACCCGCCTCGCCTGCCGCACCCGCCCCGGCCGATCCGCCCGTACGCCTCGCGCGCGGTTCGGAGCGCTCGCCCAAGGACATGGCGATGTCGCTGGCCGTCCTGCTGATCCCGATCGCCCTGCTGCTGACCTTCTATCGGCTGGTGCTCGACGGCGACAAGCCGATCTCGGTCGACGCCGCGCCGACGATCCAGGAGGCGCAGCAGGCCGGCCTGTTCACCGTGCTGGTCCCCCAGGGCCTGGGCGACGACTGGCACACCTCGACGGCCACGTTCCGCCGGGCCGAGAACGGCGCGACGCTGCGAATCGGCTATGTCGACCCCGACAAGGACCCGATCCAGATGGTGCAGAGCAACGTGCCCTCCGCGACCCTGCTGCCGATCGAGCTGTCCAAGGAGGCCAAGCCGATCGGTCAGTTCCGGGCCGAGTCGGGGGTGTGGCGGCTCTACGACGCCCGGCCGGGGGAGAAGGCGCTCGTGCTGGCCGACCAGACCCGTACGGTCGTGCTCGTCGGCAAGACCGACGCCGACAACCTGGAGACGCTGGCCGGCGCGCTGCGCTAATCGTCGCCGCGGGCGGCCCGGGCTGCCTCGATCCGCTCGCGGGCACCGTCCAGCCAGCCCTGGCAGACGTCGGCCAGCTTCTCGCCGCGCTCCCACAGGGCCAGCGACTCCTCCAGCGAGCTGCCGCCCTGTTCCAGCCGTTCGACCACGGTGGCCAGCTCGGTGCGGGCCTGCTCGTAGCTCAGCTTCTCGTCAGTCACTCGTTCTCCCGTACGGCTGCTCGCAGCTCACCCTTGGCGAGCCGCACCCTGATCACATCGTCGACCTTGACCTCATCGGCCGCGCGTACCACGTGCCCGTCCGCGCGCTGCACGATCGCGTAACCCCGCTGCAGCGTCGCCGCCGGGGACAGCGCACGCAGCCGGGCGACCGTGTGCCGCAGGTCGTCGTCGGCCCGGCGCAGGCGATGCTCCAGGCTGCGCACGGCCCGGTCGCGCAGCGCCGTCACGTCGGCGGCCCGCTGGTCGATCAGCAGCTCGGGGCGGGCCAGCGAGGGCCGCGAGCGCCACGACTCGATGCGGTGGGTCTCGCGGTCGATCAGCGTGCCGACGGCCCGGTCGAGCCGGCGCCGGGCGTGCTGGATGAGCTGCGTTTCCTCACCGAGGTCGGGCACGATGCGCTTGGCCGCGTCGGTCGGGGTGGAGGCGCGCAGGTCGGCCACGTAATCGAGCAGCGGCGCGTCGGTCTCGTGACCGATCGCGCTGACCACCGGGGTGCGGGCGCCGAAGACCGCCCGGCACAGCGCCTCGTCGCTGAACGGCAGCAGATCTTCGACGCTGCCGCCGCCGCGGGCGATCACGATGACGTCGATGGTGTCGTCGTTGTCGAGCACCTTGAGCGCGTCGATGATCTGGGGCACCGCGGTCGGGCCCTGGACCGGCACATTGACCACCCGGAAGTCGACCGACGGCCAGCGGCGGCGGGTGTTCATCAGCACGTCGCGCTCGGCGGCGCTGGCCCGGCCGGTGATCAGGCCGATGCGCTGCGGCAGGAACGGCAGCCGGCGCTTGCGCTCGCGGGCGAACAGGCCCTCGGCGGCCAGATGCTTTTTCAGCCTTTCGAGGCGCGCCAGCAGCTCGCCCAGCCCGACCTGACGGATCTCGTCGGCGCGCAGGCTGAGGGTGCCGCGGGCCGGATAGAACTCGGGCTTGGCGTGCAGGGTGACCCGGGCGCCCTCGGAGAGCTCGGGAGCGCCGGAGTCGAGCACGTCGCGGTGGGCGGTGACGGTCAGGCTGAGGTCGGCCGAGGGGTCGCGCAGGGTCAGGAAGACCACGGTGGAGCCGGGACGGCGGCTGATCTGGGCGACCTGCCCGTCGACCCACACCCAGCCCAGCTTGGCGATCCAGGAGCTGATCTTCTGGCTGACCACCCGCACCGGCCACGGTTCGTCGGCCGAGCTTTTCGGTGGCGAACCCGAAGGCGCCGAGCCGGAAGGCGCCGAGCCCGGAGATGGCGCGCTCGGTGAGGCTGTGCTCCGCGGCGTCGCGGTCGGCTCGGGGTCACTCACCCGGCCAGACTACGGAAGCCCTCCGACATTCTCGTCGTCCGCCGTCCGGGGCCGATCGTCCCGGGCGTGCCGGCCGGTGCTGCGCGGCTCGGCGTGGCCGGCGCTCCCCGGTGGCTCGGCATGGCCGGCGCTCCCCGGTGGCTCGGCTGCGGCCGATGGCGATTCGGCCCCGCGTGATCGGGACGGCCGTCTCGAGGCGGGCAGCACCTGGGCGACCACCAGCGAGACGATCAGCCCGGCGCAGAGCCAGAAGATCAGATCGGCCACCATACGGCCGGTGTCGAACCGCCACCCGCCGGGATCGCGGGCCAGCATCGTGAACGGGAAGCCGTGCCGCACCGCATATCCGCCGGAGCAGCACTCCACCGCGAGCGTGGGGACAGCGGTCCCGACCAGGCCGAACAGGGCGACCGCCCCGCCCACCAGCCCGGCCACGCCCGACGGCGGCCGCCCGGTCCGGCCCGAGGCGAGCAGCACGAGCCCGGTGACCAGCACCACCACGTGGAACGTCACGTAGGCGGCCGAGACGAGGCCCATGGCCAGGTTGAGCAGGCCGAGCGCGACGCCGGCCCACCCGACGATCAGGCGGAGCGTCGCCATCGTCGAGGCGAGGGAGCCGGGTTCGTCCTCGGCGACCTGAGGCATGGGTCCGAGTATCTCGGCTGAACCCGCCCATCACCGGCGATTCGCCCTACTTCCCCTCAGGGGGTGCGGCGCGCCCGGCGGATCAGGACGCCGAGCACCACCACGATCAGCCCCGCGTACGACCAGATCAGCAGGTCGGTGCTCAGCGTGAGCAGGTCGGCGGTCCAGGAGGTCGAGCGGGCCACCCGGTACGCCGTCCCGGCGTCGTCGGCCACGGCGCCCCGCTGCGCCCAGTGGTAAGGCCAGCCGCGGTCCTCGATGTAGGCGTACGAGCAGCACGTCCGCGCCTGGAGGGCGAGCAACCCGGCCGCCGTGCCGATCAGGGCGAAACCCGCCATCACGGCCGTCGTCGTCCGGCGCGGCAGCCGGATGCGGTGCGGCATGAGCAGCACGAGCCCGCCGGCGGCCAGCACCATGCCCACCGCGACGTCGAGCGCGGCACTGCTCGCGTGCAGGTTGAGCAGGATCCAGGTCAGACCCCCGACCAGCGACAACGCCCCCAGAAGGAACCGCAGGGCCCGGCCCGCGACCACCCACCACGGTGCCGTTCCGACCGTTTCGTTGCGTCGATCCTCGTCAAGCACCCGACGAGTATCCCGGTGAACCCGGCCCGGGTCGACCCTCGCTGTGGTGCTGATCGCAGCCGGGCGCCGGTTTCCCGGATCCACGTACCATGGCCGGGTGAGCGAACCTCGGAAGCGTGTGTTGCTGGCCAAGCCGCGCGGATACTGCGCGGGTGTCGACCGTGCGGTGCAGACCGTGGAGGAGGCGCTGAAGCTCTACGGCGCCCCGGTCTACGTGCGCAAACAGATCGTGCACAACAAGCACGTGGTCAGCACGCTCGAGGCCGCCGGCGCGATCTTCGTGGAGGAGAACGAGGAGGTGCCCGAGGGCTCGACCGTGGTGTTCTCGGCCCACGGCGTCGCCCCCGAGGTGCACGAGCAGGCCAAGGCCCGCAACCTCAAGGCCATCGACGCGACCTGCCCGCTGGTCACCAAGGTGCACCACGAGGCGAAGCGGTTCGCCCAGGACGACTACGACATCCTGCTCATCGGTCACGAGGGCCACGAAGAGGTCATCGGCACGTCCGGCGAGGCCCCCGAGCACATCCAGCTCGTCGACGGCCCCGACTCGGTCGACCAGGTCGTCGTGCGCGACCCGTCCAAGGTCGTGTGGCTGTCGCAGACCACGCTGTCGGTCGACGAGACGATGGAGACCGTGGCCCGGCTCAAGACCCGTCTGCCGCTGCTGCAGTCGCCGCCCAGCGACGACATCTGCTACGCCACGCAGAACCGCCAGCACGTGGTCAAGGAGATCGCGCCCGAGTGCGACGTGGTGATCGTCGTGGGCTCCACCAATTCCTCCAATTCCGTACGCCTCGTCGAGGTCGCCGTCGACGCCGGTGCTCGCGCCGGTCACCTGGTCGACTACGCCTCCGAGATCCGCGACGAGTGGCTCGAGGGCGCCACCACGGTCGGCGTCTCCTCCGGCGCCAGCGTGCCGGAGGACCTGGTCATGGAGGTGCTGGTCCACCTGGCCGAGCGCGGCTTCGGCGAGGTCACCGAGTTCACCACGGCCGAGGAGCGCCTCACCTTCTCCCTGCCCCAGGAACTGCGCCGAGACATGAAGAAAGCGAGAGCCGCTAGCTGAGTTCGGGGGCCTGGGGCTGCCTCGGGGCGACCTCGAGCTGGACCGGTGTGGGGATCTCGTCGTCGGAGACGCCCATCTCGGCCAGCTTGCGCGCGCTGACCAGCACCCGGGATTCCAGCGAGCCGACCGCCCGGTTGTACGCGGTGACGGCCCCGCCCAGCGACGCGCCCAGCTTGCCCACGTGGTCGCCCAGCGTGGCCAGCCGCGCGTACAGCTCGCGGGCCAGGCTGTGCACCTCGACCGCGTTGCGGGCCAGCTCCTCCTGCCGCCACGAGAACGCCACCGTGCGCAGCATCGCGATCAGCGTGGCCGGCGTGGCCAGCACCACGTTGCGCCGGAACGCGTGCTCCATCACCGACGGGTCGTGGCGCAGGGCGGCGTCGAGGAACGGGTCGGCCGGCATGAACAGCACCACGAAGTCGGGCGCCGACTCGAACGCCGTCCAGTACTCCTTGGCCGCCAGCGCGTCGACGTGCAGGCGCAGGTGCCGGGCGTGCTGGTCGAGGAAGCCGTCCCGGGAGCGCTCGTCGCGGGCCTCCAGCGCCGACAGGTACGCCTCCAGGGGCGCCTTCGCGTCGACCACCACGGTCCGGCCGCCGTGCAGCGTGACGACCAGATCGGGGCGTACGCCGGAGTTGTCCGTTGCCGCCGTGACCTGCTCAGCGAAGTCACAGTGTTCCAGCAGGCCGGCCGCCTCGACGATCCGGCGCAGCTGGTGCTCGCCCCACCGGCCGCGCACCTGGGGCGTACGCAAGGCGCCGACCAGCTGTTTGGTCTCGGCGCGCAGCTCGCCCGAGACCGTGCTCATCGCGCGCACCTGCTCGCGCAGCTCGGCGTACGCGTCCACACGGTCCCGCTCCAGCTCAGTGACCCTTTCCTCGTAGCGGCGCAGGGTCTCGTGCAGCGGCGCGACGGCCCGCGCGACGGCCTCCTGGGACTGGGCCGTGGCCTCGTACGACAGGGAGCGCAGGGACTGCTCGAGCCGTTCCTCGCCGTCGGCGCGGACCTGGACCGTGGCCTCGAGCCGCGCTATGTCGGCCGCCGCCCGCAGCCGCGCGGCCAGCCACCCGAGGGCTCCGCCGGTGGCGAGGCAGACAAGCACTACGACGAGCGTCGAAACAGTCACATACCGGAGCCTGCCAGACCATGGCCACGAGAAAGGCGCGGGTACCGTGGAAACATGAGCGTGTTGCTGATTCTCGGCATCGTCATCGTCGTCCTCCTCGTGATCCTTCTGGCCCGGCGCAGCGGCGCGGCCTCGCAACAGACCCGGCTGGACGATGCGCGCGCCGAGGCCCAGCGGTGGTACGAGCGACTCGGCGGCCAGCTGATGAACCTGCACGGTGACGACGCGGCGGCCCGCCAGGCGCTGTCCGACGCCGGCGAGCGTTACAACGCCGCCGGTGGCCAGTTGCAGCAGGCCAACACCGTCCGGCAGTACGAGCTGGCGCGCGAGTCGGCTCTGGAGGGCCTGCAGTACGTGCGGGCGGCCCGCCTGGCCATGGGCATCGACCCCGGGCCCGAGCTGCCGCCGCTGGCCGCCGCCCAGGGCGCCGGTCAGCTGACCAAGGAGCGCGAGGTCAACGTGCAGGGCCACGCCTACAAGGCGGGTCCGCAGCCGGGCGCCGACACGCCCTACTACTACCCCGGCGGCCGGGTGCAGGGCCGCCCGGTGCCCGCGGGGTGGTATTCGACTCCGGTCTGGAAGACGGCGCTCGGCGCGGGCGCGGGTGTGCTCGGCGGCATGCTGATCTTCGACGCGCTGCTGTCGCCCGGCTTCGGTGACATGGGTTACGGCGACGGTTTCTCCGACGGCTACTCCGAGGGCGCGCAGGACTTCGGCGGCGACGACCCGGGCGGCGACACCAGTGCCGCCGGAGATTTCGGCGGCGGAGATTTCGGCGGCGGCGACTTCGGTGGCGGCGATTTCGGCGGCGACTTCTAAGCCGGGTCGGCCGGCAGATATCGGGCCAGCTCGCGGCGCAGCCGTCGCGGGCTCGGCCAGACCTCGCTGAGATCGGCGGTGAACGACTGCCCGTCCGGCGTCTCGGCCAGCGCGGGCGGCCCGGCCTCCTCGCCCTGCACCGGGTGCACCCGGTCCATGTCGATCGGGGTCACCTCCAGCAGGTTCTTGAGGCCTTCCCGGCGTACGGTCACGTGTTTGATGTCGGCCCAGTCCAGCAGGATGGGGTCGCTGTCCTGGGCGGCCAGTTCGAGCCCGCCCGACGAGACCCGCACCCAGGTCTTGAGGGAGCCCCGGGTCGAATAGGCGTAGGCCCCGGCCGCGAGCCCGGCGACCACGGCGGCCTGCAACGCGGTCTGCCACCACCTCTTGCCGGCCCCGCCGTCGCCCAGCGCGGCGACGATCGGCGACACCAGCGCGAACGACAGCATCAGCAACATGAAGAGCGCGACGAACGTCCGCACCGGCGACGACCTGAACAGCACAGCGTCGCGGGCGGGCGCCTCGACCTGCTCGGGCGCGATCGACATGCCTTCCATGCTGCCCTGCCGGAGGCCCCGGTTCCGGCGGTTTGGCCAGAGCCGGGGCCGTTGATCACAGCGGGGTCAGAACGCGCTGGCGATGACCAGCTCGGACGTCCGGCCGGGCAGCATGTCGAGCTTGGCTATCCGCCCGGCCGCCTTGAGGTCGCGCTCGACCAGCGCCAGCCGGTCGAGCAATTCGGCCGGGCCCAGCGCCTCGGCCAGCGGCACCTCGGCCTTCATCGAGAGCTTGCGGTCCGACTTGGCCCGGCGGACCTGACGCAGCGCCTCCCCGGCCAGGTCGAGCAGGCCGGCGTCACCCTCACCGGCGACCCGGGTCAGCTCGTACGGCGTCGGCCAGGTCGACTGGTGAACCGAGCCGTACCGCCACCACGACCAGACTTCCTCGGCCACGTACGGCAGGAAGGGCGCGAACAACCGCAGCAGCACCGACAGCCCGGCCGCCAGCGCCGCACGAGCCGACTCGGCCGCCGGCCCGTCGGCGTACGCCCGTTCCTTGACCAGCTCGATGTAGTCGTCGCAGAACGTCCAGAAGAACCCCTCGGTCGCCTGCAGCGCGTCGGTGTGGTCGTACCGGTCGAAGGCCTCGGTCGCCGCGGTGACCACCGTGGCCAGCCGGGCCAGCATCGCCCGGTCGAGCGGCTCGGTGACCGGCTGCCGCAGCGACTCGGCCGCGCCCAGCCCGAGCGCGAACTTGGACGCGTTGAGCAGCTTGGTCGCCAGCCGCCGCCCGACCTTGATCTGGGCCGGGTCGAAGGCCAGGTCGGCGCCGGGCCGCCCGTTGGCTGCCCAGTAGCGGACAGCATCCGAGCCGTTCTGCTCGAGCAGGCCCATCGGCGTGACGACGTTGCCCTTGGACTTCGCCATCTTCTTGCGGTCGGGGTCGAGGATCCAGCCCGAGAGCACCGCGTTGCGCCACGGCAGGACATCGCTTTCCAGGTCGGCGCGCAGGATGGTGGAGAACAACCAGGTGCGGATGATCTCGTGGGCCTGCGGCCGGTGGTCCATCGGGAAGACCCGGCGGAACAGGTCCTCGTCGTCGTGCCAGCCACCCACGATCTGCGGCGTCAGCGATGACGTGGCCCAGGTGTCCATGACGTCGGGGTCGGCCGTGAAACCGCCGGGGACGTCACGCTGGGACTCGTCGTAGCCCGGCGGACACTCCGAGGACGGGTCGACCGGCAGAGACGATTCATCCGGTATGAGAAACTTGTCGTAATCCGGTTCGCCAGCGTTGTCGAGCCGGTACCAGATCGGGATCGGCACGCCGAAGAACCGCTGGCGGCTGACCAGCCAGTCACCGGTCAGGCCGTTGACCCAGTGCTCGTAGCGGTGCCGCATGTGCTCGGGGAACCAGCGCAGTTCCCGCCCGCGGCCGATCATCTTTTCCCGGATTTGGGGATCGCGGCCGCCGTTGCGGAAGAACCACTGCCGGCTGGTGACGATCTCGAGCGGCGAGTCGCCCTTCTCGTAGAACTTGACCGGATGCGTGATCGGTTTCGGCTCGCCCAGCAGGTCGCCGGTCTCGGTGAGGATCCGGACGATCTCGCGCCGGGCCGCGTTGACGGTCAGACCGGCGAAGTCGCGGTAGGCCGCCTCGGAGACCCCGGCCGGGCGGTCGGGCAGGAACCGGCCGTCGCGCCCGAGCACGACCCGCGTCTCCAGTTGCAGATCGCGCCACCACGTGACGTCGGTGATGTCGCCGAACGTGCAGACCATCGCGATGCCGGTGCCCTTGTCCTTCGCGGCCATCGGATGGGCCAGGACGGGGACCTCGACATCGAAATAGGGCGTGCGGACCGTGGTCAACCCCTCGTAGCGCTCGTCACCGGGATGGTGGACGAGCGCGACGCAGGCCGGCAGCAGCTCGGGCCGGGTCGTGTCGACCTCGACCGGGCCGTCGGGGGAGTGGAAGCGCAGCCGGTGATAGGCGCCGGGACGCTCCCGATCCTCCAGCTCGGCCTGCGCGACCGCGGTGCGGAACCCGACGTCCCACAAGGTCGGGGCCTCGGCCGTGTACGCCTCGCCGCGCGCCAGGTTGGCCAGGAAGGCACGCTGCGAGACGGCCTGCGACCGGGGCCCGATCGTCGTGTAGGTCAGGCCCCAGTCGACGGACAGCCCGAGCCGCCGCCACAGCGCCTCGAACGCCTTCTCGTCCTCCGCAGTCAGCCGCCCGCACAGCTCGACGAAGTTGCGCCGGGAGATGGCGATCGCCTGCTTGGGCGGGGTGGCCGGCGGTTCCCAGGCCGGGTCGTAGGGCAGCGCCGGATCGCAGCGGACGCCGTACACGTTCTGCACCCGCCGCTCGGTCGGCAGGCCGTTGTCGTCCCAGCCCATCGGATAAAAGACAGCCTTGCCGCGCATGCGCTGGAACCGGGCGACCGTGTCGGTGTGCGTATAGGAGAAGACGTGCCCCATGTGCAGCTCGCCCGATACGGTCGGCGGAGGTGTGTCGATCGCGTATACGTCCGCCCGCTCCTTCGAGCGGTCGAACGCGTACGTGCCCTCCTCCTGCCAGGTGCGCGCCCACTTGTCCTCGAGGCCGTCGAGCGACGGCCGCTCGGGCAGACCGGCGCGCCCGGTCGTTCCCGTATCAGTCATGGCTGAATGCTAAGGCCGTCCGCCCCGTTCGACCTGTCATTAACCCGCCTGCTCGAAGTCGAGCAGGAAACGCTTGACCGGCAGGCCCCAGCGATAGCCGCCGAGCGACCCGTCGGTGCGCAGCACCCGGTGGCACGGCGTGAACAGCGCGACCGGGTTGCGCGCGCAGGCCGCGGCCGCGGCCCGGACCGCCGCCGGACGGCCGCTGAGCCGGGCGAACTCCGAATAGGTGACCGGGGTGCCGGGCTTGATCTCGCGCATGACCAGCCACGCGTGGCGCATGAACTCGCCCGCGCTGTGCTGCTCGACGACGACCGCGTCGAGCGCCGTCCGGTCACCGTCGAAATAGGACCGGACATGGCCGGCCACCGGTCCCACGTCGTCCGCCGGTTCGGCGAGGTCGCGCAGGCTCGGATGGATGAGGGTGACGAGCTCGCTCGCTTCGTCGGTGAAGCCGGCCGCTCGCACGCCACCGGTGTGGCCGACGACGACGGTGAGCGGGCCGGCGGGGGTCTCGAGAGTGCGGTACTTCAACATGCTGTCCTCCAAGGGTTGCGGCACAGTCTGGCTCGTTGGCCACCGCGGAAAAGGGCCTGTGGATAACTTCAGGACGCCCTCCACAGGCGGACGAGCGCGTAGGACCGCCACGGGCGCCATCTCTCGGCGTACGCGGAAAGGGTTTTGGGCTGGTCAGGCAGGCCGAGGGCCCGGGCGCCGCGGCGAACCGCCAGGTCGGTGGGGAGGAAGACGTCCGGGTCGCCGATCGCCCGCATCGCCACGTAACCCGCGGTCCACGCGCCGATGCCGGGCAGCTCCGTCAGGCGCGCGACCGTCTCGTGCCGGTCCGAGCCCGGATCGAGATCGATCTTGCCGTCGGCGACCGCCTGGGCCAGGGCCCGGATCGTCTCGCGGCGGGCCACCGGCATCCCGAACGCGCTGTCCGGCAGGGCCGCGATCTCGGCCGCGCCGGGGAAGCCGACCAACGTGTCCGGCCGCTTGAACGAGCGGATCATGCGGCCCAGCGTCGTGCGCGCGCCGGACACGCTGACCTGCTGCCCGACGATCGCGCGGACCGCCATCTCGAAGCCGTCCACCGAGCGCGGCACGCGTACGCCGGGCTCGGTCCGCACCATCTCGGCGAAGGCGGGGTCGGCGCCCAGGGTCGCGTCGACGGCCTCGGGATCGGCGTCCAGATCGAAGAGCCGGCGGCAGCGGGCCACGGCCGGGGCGAGATCACGCACATCGCTCAGGCGCAATGTCGCCGAGACCCAGCGGTCGGCCGGGGTGAGCGTGACGGTCGCGCTTCCGTGCGGCAAGGACAGACCCCGCCCGTACGAGTTCCCGCTGCGCTCTTCCACACCGGGAAGTGCCCGCGTCCCGAGGAAGTCGAGCAGTGACGGGATGTGCAGGGGCGAACGGTACGCCAGTCGCAGATTGATCGTTCCCGCCTCGGCCCGCGCGACCGGACGCGCCTCGCGCAGCTTGCC
This sequence comes from Actinoplanes sp. NPDC021490, assembly GCF_055562135.1. NCBI lineage: Bacteria > Bacillati > Actinomycetota > Actinomycetes > Micromonosporales > Micromonosporaceae > Actinoplanes > Actinoplanes sp. NPDC021490. The sequence goes on along the minus strand of NZ_JBVHFW010000005.1, from coordinate 148,521 downwards.
CGGCGCCTGCGCGTACACCTCGAGGATCGTGTCGTTGAACTGCCGTACGCTGCCGAAACCGGCCGCGAAGGCGATCTCGGCCAGACCCAGGTCGGTCGTCTCGATGAGGATCCGGGCTGTCTGCGCGCGCTGGGCCCGGGCCAGCGCCAGCGGACCGGCGCCCAGCTCGGTGGTGAGCATGCGGTTGAGGTGCCGCTCGGTGTAGCCCAGGCGGCTCGCGAGCCCGGGCACGCCCTCGCGGTCGACCACGCCGTCGCCGATCAGCCGCATCGCCCGCCCGACCAGGTCGGCCCGCACGTCCCACTCGGGCGAGCCGGGCGCGGCGTCGGGCCGGCAGCGCTTGCACGCGCGGAAACCGGCGCGCTGGGCGGCGGCCGCGCTCGGATAGAAGCGGACGTTCGCCCGCTTCGGGGTCATCGCCGGGCAGGACGACCGGCAGTAGATGCCGGTGCTGGTCACCGCGGTGCAGAACCAGCCGTCGAAGCGCTGGTCCCGGCTGTCCACAGCGCGATAGCACCGCTCGAAGTCCAGTTCCATGCCCTCGAGTCTGCGCGTGCGCGGAGCCGCCCGTCTGGCGGGATTCGGACATGAGCGTCCGGCGTCAACTTTGGTTGACGCCGACCCTTGTGTCAACTACGGTTGACGCATGATGACTTCGACCCGGCCGGACATCCGGTATCGCACCTTCGGCGGCGGTGGCCCCAAGGTGGTGTTGCTGCACGGCGGCATGCAGACGTCGGCCAACCTGACCCGGCTCGCGGCCGCGCTGGCCGGCACGTTCCAGGTCTATGTGCCCGACCGGCGGCGGGAGGGGCTGCGAGCCGAGCTCGACGACCTGGGCGCCCTGCTCGCCGAGACCGGCGCCGGCAACCTGTTCGGGCTCAGCTCGGGCGCGGTCGTCGCGCTGCACGGCGCTCTCGAACTGGCCGGCGTCGAGCGGCTCGCGCTCTACGAACCGCCCCTGCGCTACGGCGACTTCGATCCGGTGGCCTGGCTGCCGCGCTACGAGAAGGAACTGGCCGCCGGCCGGACGGCGTCGGCGCTGATCACCGCGTCCAAGGGCACAGGCGATTTCCCGTACGTGCCCAGGGCCGCGCTCCACCCGCTGTTGCGGCTGTGGATGCGGTCCGACCCCCAGGTGCGCGAGCTGGTGCCGACCATGCGCGGGGACGCGGCGGTCGTCGAGCAGGCCGGCGGGCCGCTCGACCGGTATTCGGCCGTCACCGCCGAGACGCTCCTGCTCGGCGGCGAGCGCTCCCCGGCGTACCTGAAAAGGGTCTTGACCGGTCTGGAACCCGTGCTGCCCCGGGTGCGGCGGGTCACGCTGAGCGGTGTGGGCCATGTCGCGGCCGACAATCACGGCAAGCCGGATCTGGTCGCGGCGGAACTGCGGAACTTCTTCCGATAGCCGAGAAGTAGACTGACGTTCCGTGAGCCTCACCATCGGGATCGTCGGCCTGCCCAACGTCGGCAAGAGCACCCTCTTCAACGCCCTGACCAAGAACGACGTGCTCGCCGCGAACTACCCGTTCGCGACGATCGAGCCCAACGTCGGCGTGGTCGGGTTGCCCGACGAGAGGCTGGGCAAGCTCGCTGAGCTCTTCAGCAGCGAAAAGATCATCCCGGCCCCGGTGAGCTTCGTCGACATCGCCGGCCTGGTCCGCGGCGCGTCCAAGGGGCAGGGCCGGGGCAACGCGTTCCTGGCCAACATCCGCGACGCGACGGCGATCTGCCAGGTCGTGCGCGCGTTCTCCGACCCCAACGTGCTGCACGTCGACGGCAAGATCTCCCCGGCCGACGACATCGAGACGATCAACACCGAGCTGATCCTGGCCGACCTGCAGACGGTCGAGAAGGCGCTGCCCCGCCTGCAGAAGGAAGCGAAGCTCAAGAAGGACCGGGCCCCCGTCGTGGCCGCCGCCGAGGGCGCGTTCAAGGTCCTCAACGACGGCGTCACCCTGCACAAGGGCGCGGCCGCGGCCGACGTCGACGTGTCGCTGCTGAGCGAGCTGCACCTGCTGACCACCAAGCCGTTCATCTACGTCTTCAACGTCGACGAGGACGAGCTCAACAACAGCGCGTTCCTCGACGAGATGCGCGCCCTGGTCGCCCCGGCCGAGGCCGTCTTCATGGACGCGAAGATCGAGTCCGAGCTGATCGACCTGCCCGCCGACGAGGCACAGGAACTGCTCGAGTCGACCGGCCAGACCGAGCCCGGCCTCAACCAGCTGATCCGCGTCGGCTTCGACACGCTGGGCCTGCAGACCTACCTGACCGCGGGCCCGAAGGAAGCGCGAGCCTGGGTCATCCCGGTCGGCGCGACCGCCCCCGAGGCCGCGGGCGTCATCCACAGCGACTTCCAGCGCGGCTTCATCAAGGCCGAGATCGTCTCCTTCGACGACCTGATGACGGCCGGCTCCATGTCCGCCGCCAAGGCGGCCGGCAAGGTCCGCATGGAGGGCAAGGACTACATCATGAAGGACGGCGACGTGGTCGAGTTCAGATTCAATGTCTGATTTGACGCCCAGACTTCGCCTGAGAGCGTCCGGTGCGGTAGCAGCAGACGCTAGCGGGTTTCCTACTCGTTTGACACACTAGGGTCATGGTTGAAAAGGCCTACAGCATCGGGGAAGGCCCGGCGACGCGGGTCAGCCTGTCGCTGCCGGAGGGGACCGCGGAGGCAATCCGCGCACGTGTAGGCAAGCGGGAGTTTTCCGCGTTCATTGCCGAGGCGGTCGAGCGAGAGCTGCGTGGCCAGGTACTCGACGAGTACCTGGCCGACTATGAGAGCCGCAAGGGTCCGATCTCCGAGCAGGCTCGTCACCGGGCGCGGCAGGTCTTCGACGAGGTGTTCGCCGAAGAGGACCAATGGCCCGCCGCAAGCTGATCCACGAAGGCACGCTGGTTCTCGACAGCGAAGGGCTCTCCAAGCTACTTGCCGACGACGAGCAGGTGGTGGCCATGACGGCCGAGGCGCGCTCGCGTGGCATGGAGGCCGTGATCAGCGCTCTCACGATCATCGAGGCTGTCCACACTCGTACCAACAAGGCTCGCCTGAACTGGGTGCTCTCGGGGTTGCGCGTGGTCCCGGTGGGCGAGGAGGAGGCCAGGGCGGCGTCAAAGCTGCTGATGGAGGCCGGCTTGCATGGGCACAAATACGCGATCGATGCGGCGGTTGCCGAGGCTGCGTTGCGTCAGCATCGTCCCGTGGTCATCTTGACCTCCGACGTCGACGACATGGTCAAGCTCTGTGGCGACCGTGTCCGGCTTGTAGCGGTGTGAGTCTTTGCTCCCGCGTCGCCGGCCGAGCGCTGCGCGATGTCCGATCTGGACGATTGTCGTATGTCAGCCCAACCGCTGCGCGTTGTCGGTGCTGCGGAGGTGGTCCAGCTCGGCCAGGTACATCGCCTGCATGCGTTCGAAGTGGTGGACGAGCAGCATGACGTCTTCGACTCGGTAGCCCTCGATCAGGCGTTCCGCCCGCTCGGCGAAGCGCTCGTACGGTCGCTCCAGCTCGGCGGCCCGCTCCGGCCGCAGGGTGACGATCACCCGCCGCCGGTCGGCCGGGTCGCGCTCGGCCGTCACGTAGCCCGCCTGCTGGAGCCGGCGGAGCATGCTGGTCACCGCCCCGGTGGTGAGGTTGGTCCGCTCGGCGACCTGGCCCGCGGTGGCCGAGCCGACGTCGGCCAGGTAGTCCAGGCACTCCAGGTCGCTCACGGTGAGACCCAGCTGATCCGCGATGGCGTACCGGAACACCATGGACAGCCGCGAAGTCTCCCGGCCGGCGCGCATGAGTTCGGCGATCGCGGACGCACGGGCCGGCTCGTGGGGCATGCCCGCAATCATGCCTCCGGCACGGTGACCCGGTGCAGCCGAGGTAACAAGCGGGTCAGCACCCAGTGCGGCGCGGCCGCACCCCCGGTGAGGCGGCGCATCAGTCCGGCCGCGGTGTCGACGGCGCGGAAGGCGTAGGGCACCATCTCGTCCTGGTAGCCGGCGATCGCCTCCTCCACCGGTGTGCCGTTCGCCCTGGCCTCGACCAGCTTGTGGCCCAGCAGGGCGGCGTCGCGGAGCGCGGTGTTGCCGCCGTGCGCGCCGAACGGCGGCATGGTGTGCACGGCGTCGCCCATCATCGTCGCCCGGGGCACGGTCCACCGTTGTGGGCGGCGGCCGACGGCGAAGAGGTTGAGCACCGTGGCGTCCAGCTCGGCCGTATCGACCAGCCGCCGGACGAGCGGGTGGAACTCCGAGCTCATCCGGGCGGCCAGTTTCCGCAGCGCCAGCAGGTCGCCGCGGGCGACGATGGGCACCTCCTCCTGGCGGAGCAGCAGCCCCCACATGACGTAGTCGTCGCCGGTGGGCGCATAGCTGCCGGGGGCCAGACGCGCGAACGCCTCCTGCGGCCGCTCGCCGAACCGCATCGGGGTGAAGAAGAAGGCGCGGTCCGGCCGGTCGGCGATGGCCAGGACCCCGCTGGTGCGCAGCGCCTCCGGGATGACACTCTCGCCGTTCTGCCACAGGGGCGAGCGGCCGTAGATGCCGGCCATCGGGGTGTTGGCCGGCTCCGCGTCCGGCATGAGCTGTGCCCGCAGCGCCGAGCCGATGCCGTCCGCACCGACCACGACGGTGGCCGTGGTCGCCCCGCCGTCGGAGAACCGCAGCCGCAGCTCGGCCGGGCCGCCGCTGTCCACCGCGACGGCGGTCTTGCCGTAGTGGATGCGTCCGTCCAGCCCGGACTGCAGGATCGACCGCAGGGTCAGCCGGTCGACCTGGCGGGTCGCGTTCGGCTCCTCCTTGAAGTTGATGGTGAACGCGTCCCGCAGCCGGCTGTCGGTGAAGCGCAGATGGCCGCCGGGCTCGTCGCCGGTGGTCAGGGCCAGCCGGAACAGCGGACGGGGGAGGCTCTCGCGCAGCGCCTCCAGCCCGTGCCGGTCGAGGATGATCCGGTAGCCCTGGCGGCGTACGAAGGCGCCCGGATCCCGCTCGTAGACGTGCACGTCGATGCCGGCGCGCATCAGGTATTGGGCGAGGCAGAGGCCGGAGAGGCCGGCGCCGGCGATGGCCACCGAGAAGTCGGTCGATATGCCCATGCGATTATCTTAATGACTAAGATGATTGGGACAAGGCCGCCGACGTGCCACGATCAGCCCTTGACCGCGCCCGCGGTGAGCCCCTCGGTCAGGAAGCGCTGCCCGAAGCCGTACATGACCACCACGGGAATGCTGACGAGCAGTGACGCGGCGGCGAGCTGCCCCTGCGGCACGACGTCTCCGGCGATCATCGACTGCATCCCTACGGGCAGCGTCTTGTACTCGTCCTTGGTGATGAACACGAAGGCGAAGAGGAACTCGTTCCAGGCGTTGGTCAGCGTGAACAGCGCCACCGCCAGCAGTCCCGGCTTGGCCAGGGGCAGCACCACCCGGCGGAACGCCTGCACGCGGGTGGAGCCGTCGACCAGCGCCGCCTCCTCCAGGTCGACCGGGATCGACGCGAAATACCCGGTCAGCAGCCAGGTGGCGAACGGAATCGTGAACGTCGGGTACGTCAGCACCAGCGACCACAACGAGTCGGTGAGCCGCACCCCGATGAGCAGCTGGTAGAGCGGGATGAACAGCAGCGCTCCCGGCATCACGTAGGTGAGCAGCACCGTGACGGTGAAGCCCTGCGCCCCGCGGAACCTCAGCCGGGCCAGCGCGTAGCCGGCCAGGGCGGCGCAGACCAGGGCCACCACGGTGGACGCCGCGGACACCAGCAGGGTGTTGAGATACCAGCGCCCGAACGGCTGGTTGCTGAACAGGCCGGTGAACTGCTCCAACGTCCACGGCGTCGGCCACAGGTCGTTGGTCCGCATGACGACCTGACCCTCGGACTTGAACGCCGTGACGGCGATCCAGTACAGCGGGGCCAGCACGAAGAACAGCAACCCGGCCAGCGCCACACCGGACCCCAGACCCGACACCACGGACGACGCCCGGCGACCTCCCCGATCCTGCAGGGTCGAGATCACCCGGCCGACCGCCGCCGCGATCAGCAGGATCACCGCCAGGACCACTGCCGCCTTCCAGAAGATCTCGGGCGAGGCCCAGGCCAGCAGGCCGGTGACCACCGCGGCGACGACCCAGGGAAGCCACTTCCGCGTCGGCCCGGCCCACCGAGCCGCCCGGACCCGCCGGGGTATGTCCGGCCGTAGCAACCGGACCAGGACGAACACCAGCGCCCCGATCACCGGCAGCATGACCAGCGTGACCGCCGCCCCCGCGCCGTACTGCAATTGCAGGATCGCCTTCGAATACGCGACGAGCACGTACGGCGCGGTCACGTCGCCCGGGCCGCCCTGCGTCAGCAACCAGATGAGGTCGAAGTTGTTGAAGGTCCAGATCGACGACAGGGTCACGGTCACGGTGATCACGTGGCGCAGTCCGGGCAGCGTCACGTGGACGAACCGGCGCCACGAGGAGGCGCCGTCGATGGCCGCCGCCTCGTACTGCTCCGCCGGGATGGCCTTCAGCCCGGCCAGGAAACAGACGGCGAAGAACGGCACGCCCTTCCACACGTTGACCAGGATCACCGACGGCATGGCCAGCGACGGGTCGGACAGCCAGCCCGCGGGCCAGCTGTCGACCAGATGCAGATCGGCCAGCAACGGCCCGATCCCCGAGGTGGTGAGCAGGCTGTTGACGCTGCCGAAGATCGGGTCGAGCAGGGCACGCCAGCTGAACGCCGTCACCACCGTCGGGACCACCCACGGCACCAGGAGAAGCCCGGTCAGCAGGGCCCGCCCACGACGCTGACGGTGCAGCAGCAGGGCCGCGGCCAGACCCAGCACCACTTTGAAGATTTCCGCGTACGCCGTGAAGACGAACGAATTCACCACGCCGGTGTGGAACTGCTGGTCGCCGACGAGGGCGAGGTAGTTGTCCAGGCCGACGAACACGCTGTCCTGGCCGTGCCGCTCGGTGGTGCTGGTGATGACCGACCGGGCGATCGGCACCAGCACCAGCGCGCTGACCAGCACGGCGGTCGGCGCCAGAAACAGTGCGGCCAGCCGCCAGTCCCGGCCCAGCCGTCGCTGGGCCGGGGTGAGCGAGCCGGGCCCCGGCGGCGGGGAGGCCGCCGTCACCGGGGCCGGCGCGGGACGGACCGACGTCACTGCGGCTGCCCCTGCTGGGCGAAGATCTGCACCATCTTCGCGTGCGCAGCCGTCACGGCCTGAGCCGGCGACGTTCCCTGGACGACCTGCTGCATCATGTCGGTGAGGACGTAGGCGGCGTTGACGGCCTGCTGGCCGGCGCTGGCCTTCTGCGGGAAGTCCAGACCGTTCTTCGTGGACAGCGGCAGCTTCTGCTGGGTGATCTTGCGCAGCATGGGGAACGCCGGGTCCCCGCTGGTGAAGAACGGGTCCGCGTCCCAGACCTTCTCCCAGGCGGGCATGACCAGGCCGGGCGCCTCCTTGGCGACCCCCAGCAGCGCCGGCGCGCTGACCAGATACTGCGCCAGCAGCTTGGCCAGCGCGGGGTTCTTGGCGCCCTTGAAAACGACGAAACCCTGCGACTGGCCGAGCAGCAGAGACTTGTCGGTCGCCGGCCCGATGCAGTCCGGGAAGACGTACGTGTTCTCGTGGACCGGGTTCTTCTTGGTCCGGGAGTCCGCGTAGACGCTGAACTGGTTCCGGGTGTAACCGATTACACCGGCGAGCCAGTTCTCGTTGTTGCCGGTGTCGGTCCAGCTGGCGACGCCGGGCGGCAGCATCGGCTTGTACTTGGGATTGGTGTAGATGTCGCCCAGGAAGGTCACCGCCTGCACCGTCTCGGGCGAGTCGAAGGTGACCTTCGCGCCGTCGTTGGAGGCGATCGACCCGCCGTACGAGTTGATCAGGGCCTCGATCATGCCGTTGCCGTCACCGGACCGGTTCACGGTCATGCCCCAGCCGAACCGGCGCTTGCCCGGATCGGAGATCGTCAGGCACAGATCTCGCAGCTCCTCCCAGGAGTAGACCTCCTTGGGGGTGATGCCCTTGTCCTGCATCCAGTCCTTGCGCAGGAACGACCCGATCCCGATGAAGTGGTACGGGATCGCGTACCACTTGCCGTCGAAGACGCAGAAGTTCTTGGCCTCCGCGGTGGGCTCGCCGTACCGGGCCTTCAACACGTTGACGACGTCGGTCACGTCCTCCAGGTCGCCCAGCGCCTGGAACTGCGCGACGAACCGGGAGTCGGTCATGAACGCCAGGTCGCGCGCGACACCGCCCTTGACCTCGGCGTCGATCTTGGCCACCACGTCACCGGCGTCGGCCTGGACCAGACTGTTCTCGATCTTCGTTCCGGTGGCGTCGGCGAACTTCTTGATCGAGCGGTCGAGCGCGTCGTTCGCCGCTGTCGAATAGAGCTTCTGCGACAGCAGTCCCATCGACGAGCCCTTCATCGACGCCGCCTGGTCGATCAGCTCCTTGGGCACCTCCGGCTGCACGCCGCCGGGAGATTCGGTGTCACCGCCGCACGCGGCCAGACCGGCCGCGCCGAGCACCCCCACCCCCATTCCCAGAAAGCCGCGCCGGGTCCACTGCGGACGGTTGTGCATGGACACTCGCCTCCCCGATCTCGCCTCGCCGCCGGCTTACCTCCGCGAACACCGCGGTCCCGGGCTCGGCTGCGTTCTGATGCGGGCGGCCGCAGGCGCGTCGCCCCCGTTTGATGCGGGCGGCCGCGGACGCGTCGCCCCCGTTGATCAGCGCGTCCGCGTAGCCGTCGGCGCACTCGGGAAGCGCGACGCGCGGGACGCCGGCGTGAACCGGGCCGGAGGAGCGACGTTGCCGCTCCAGTTCGATAGGCTCACGGACCACCGCCGTTCGAAATTTCGAACTAAGTTCGATATACCGTACCGAGTGGACGCGACGTTAGAGCACCGCCTTGAGAGGTGTCAATGTTTCGATGCAGTTTCCGGCCCGGTCGGGCGGACCGGCTATCGAGGCTGAGCCCGGTATCCCATGCGGGTGGAGAGCGTGGCCGCGCCCTCGCGAATCAGCCCGGTCCACTCGACCTGCGCCTGCGGGGTCCAGCGGATGATCGGCGCGGAAACGCTCATCGCGGCGACGGCGGCGCCGGAATGGTCCCGGACCGCCGCGGCGACGCAACGCATGGCGCTGTCCGACTCGCCGTTGTCGACCGCGACGCTCTCGGCCCGGACGCGCTCGAGGTGTGCCCGCAGGCGATCCGGGTCGGTGATGCTTTCCGGCGTCATGCCCGGCAGGGCGCCCTTGGCGAGGACGGCGTCCAGCTCCGGCTGATCGAGGTCGGACAGCAGCATCTTGCCGACCGCCGTGCAATGGGCCGGCAGCCGCCGCCCGACCGCGGAGACCATCCGGACGGGGTGCGTGCTGTCGACCTTGACGAGGTAGATGACATCGGCGCCGTCGAGCACGGCCACGTGGACCGCCTCGTCGCACGCGGCGGCCACGTCCCGCGCGACGCCTTGCGCCTCGCGGACCAGGTCGAGCCGGCCGGCGAACGCCGCACCCAGCTGGAACAGCGGCATGCCGAGCCGATACTGCACCGGCTGGCCGGGTACAGAGATCAGGTACGAGCGGGCCTCGAGCGTGACGAGCAGTTCGTGGACGGTGGTGCGGGGCAGATCGAGCCGCTCCATCACCTCGCGGGCCGACAGCTCAGGGCGGTCCAGAAACAGTTCCAGGACGTCGAGCGCTCGGATGACCGCCGGTACCACACGGGGCATGTCGCCAATCCCTTCCCGATGCCGAACTCGTGTCAGCGATCTCCACGCGGATCGGCACCCGAAAAGGGTAACTGCGTTGGTGCCGGCATCAGATGCCGGACTCACCGCCGACAGAACGGTCGTATCCCTGCATTTCCCCACACATAGGATGGGCCCATGCCGATCTCCCTTCACCATCTGCGCGCCGGCGCCGCCTCACGCTGGGCGGTGTGCCGGGCCGGCGAATGGGGCGAACTCGACGGCACTCTCGCCGACCTGCTCGCCCTGCCGCTCGATCAGGCGCGGGCGGTGGTCGAGGACGCCGCCCGCGGAGCCCGCGGCGACATGCCCGGCGACCAAGCGCTGCCACCCGTCGACCGGCAGGAGGTGTGGGCGGCCGGGGTGACGTATCTGCGCAGCCGGGACGGGCGGAAGGAGGAGTCCGGGCACGGTTCGCTCTACGACGACGTCTACGACAGCGACCGTCCCGAACTCTTCTTCAAAGCCAGTCCGTGGCGTGTCGTCGGCGACCGCGAGGCCGTCGGGATCCGGGCCGACTCCGGCTGGGACGTCCCCGAGGCCGAGCTCGGCCTGGTGCTCAACGCGGCCGGGGAGGTGTTCGGCTACACCCTGGGCAACGACATGAGCAGCCGATCGATCGAGGGGGCCAACCCGCTCTATCTGCCGCAGGCGAAGATCTACGACCGGTCCTGTGCGCTGGGCCCGGCGATCGTGCCGAGCTGGGCGATCGAGCCGGGTCCGTTTCCGATCGGGTTGCGGGTGCTGCGGGACGGCCGCGAGGCCTACGCCGGAACGACCTCGACGTCGGCGATGGCCCGCGGCTTCGAGGACCTGGCCGGTTGGTTGTTCCGGGCGCTGAGTTTTCCGGCCGGGGTCGTGCTGATGACCGGCACCGGCGTCGTACCGGAAGCCGGTTTCACCGTACGGCCCGGCGACACGATCGAGATAGCGTCCGAGGCACTCGGCACGCTGACCAACCCCGTGGTTTCGGTCGGCGATGCTGCCAATGGGAAGGGACGACCATGACAACGATCGAGAGCCGCTCCCCGCAAGCGCCGTCCGACCTCGTGGCGCGGGTTCCCGACACGGCTCCGGAGGAGGTCGCGGCCGCGGCCGGCGTTGCCCGGGCCGCGGCCGGCGGTTGGGCGCGTGAGCCGGCGCACGCTCGGGCCGCCGCCCTGCAGGCCTGCGCCGAGGCTCTTACGGCCGCGACCGAGGAAATGACCGGCCTGATGGTCCGTGAGGTGGGCAAACCGCTCGGCGAGGCGCGCGCCGAGGTCGGCCGGGGCGTGGCGATCCTCCGCTACTTCGCGCAGCAGGCCCTGCAGGCCGAGGGCGAGGTGTACCCGTCGGCGGACGGCGTGTCGCTGCTGCACACCCGGCGCCGTCCGCACGGCGTCGTCGGGCTGATCACCCCGTGGAACTTCCCGGTGGCGATCCCGCTCTGGAAGGCCGCGCCGGCCCTCGCCTTCGGTAACGCCGTGCTCCTCAAGCCCGCACCGCAGTCGTCCGCCGTGGCGCTGCGGCTGGCCGAGCTGTTCGCCGGAGCGCTTCCGGAGGGCGTGCTGACCGTGCTGACCGGCCTTGCCGGAACCGGCGAAGCGACCGTCGATGCGGCCGATGCCGTCTCGTTCACGGGCTCGGTGGCCGGCGGCCAGGCGGTGGCCCGGCGGGCGGTCACGCGCGGCATCCCGGTGCAGTGCGAGATGGGCGGCCAGAACGCCGCCATCGTGCTGCCGGACGCCGACCAGGACGCGGCCGCCACCGCGATCGCCGCGGCGGCGATGGGCTACGCCGGCCAGAAGTGCACCGCCACCAGCCGGGTGATCGTGGTCGGCGATCCGGCGCCGTTCGCCGAGCGGCTCGCGGCGGCCATCGATGCGTTGCCGGTGGGCGATCCGGCCGATCCGTCCACGGTGGTCGGTCCGCTGATCGAGCCGCGGCCGCGCGATGCCATCCGGGAGGCGGTGCGGCGCGCCGGTGCGAGCGGCGCCCGTCTGCTGACCGGGGCCCGGCAGCCCGACGGCGATGGGTGGTTCCAGGCGCCGACGTTGCTGACCGACGTGCCGCCCGGTGACGACCTGCTGAGCGAGGAGTATTTCGGGCCGGTGTGTGTGGTGCTGTCCGCGGAGTCGGCCGACGCCGCGGCGCGGGCGGCCAACGACGTCCGGCACGGGCTGGTGGCCGCCGTGTACACGCAGAATCTCGGGGCGGCGCTGACGCTGACCAACCAGCTGGACGTGGGAATGGTGAAAGTCAACGCCCCGACCACCGGCGTGGACTTCCATGCCCCGTTCGGCGGCGAGAAGGAGTCGAGCTACGGCCCGCGCGAGCAGGGAACCGCGGCCCGCGAGTTCTACACGCGAACCGTCACGGTCACGCTGGCGCCGTAGCGGCGACAACTACGGCCACGGCTGCACCACACGAAGGTGCAGCCGTGGCCGAGCTGTACGTCACCCGGGCGTCAGAGCGTGACCAGCGAGCGGGCGCCCTCTCCGCGGGACATCCGGTCGAAGGCCTCCGGCACGTCGGCCAGCGTGATGCGGTCGGTGATCAGATGGTCCAGCGAGAGGCGGCCCGACAGCACGTCGTCGGCCAGCCGGGGGATCTCGATGTCGGGGTCGGCCGAGCCGTAGACCGAGGAGCGCAGCGTGCGCGCCGACGAGAAGATGTCGAGGGCGGACAGCGAGACCAGGTCGTCGTTGGAGCCCATGCCCACGATGGTCACCTTGCCGCCGCGCCGGGTGGCCCGCCAGGCGGCCCGGATCGTGGCGGCCCGGCCCACGCACTCGAAAGCGTGGTCGGCGCCGCGGCCCGACGTGCGGCCGCGGATCTCCTTGGAGAGCGCGTCGGAGGAGACCACGAAGTCGGTGGCGCCGGCCGACTCGGCCAGGCCCTTCTTGGCTTCGGTGACGTCGACCGCGATCACCTGGGAGGCTCCGGCGGCCCGGGCCGCGGCCACCACCGAGAGGCCCACGCCGCCCAGGCCGATCACCACGACCGATTCGCCCGACCCGACCTGGGCGGTGTTGCGCACCGCGCCCGCTCCGGTCAGCACGCCGCAGCTCAGCAGGGCGGCCAGGTCGAGCGAGAGGGCCGAGGGGACCCGGATCACCGCGTTTTCCGGGGCGACCACCTGCTCGGCGAACGCGCCCAGGCCGAGCGCCACGTGCACCGGCGCGCCGGCCAGGGTGACGCCGTTCTCCAGTGACGCCACGCCCGACGAGGTCGAGCACAGCCACGGCTCGCCCTGCTCGCAGAACCAGCACGTGCGGCAGGCCGGCTGCCAGTTGAGCACCACGTGATCGCCGACGGCGGCGCGCGTGACGTTCGCGCCGACCTCGACCACCTCGCCCGCCGCCTCGTGACCCAGCACCAGCGGATAGGACGGGCGGATGGTTCCGTTCACCATGGACAGATCGGAGTGGCAGACCCCGGCCGCCCGGACACGGACGCGAACCTGACCGGGCCCGACCTCGGGCAGGCGCAGCTCCGTCACCGCGGGCCGGGCCGCGGCCGATTCGAGCACCAGCCCGTTGAAGTACGCCGTCATCGCTGGATCGCCTTTACCTGCTGGAACTCGGCGAGACCGTGCTCGCCCAGCTCGCGCCCGACACCCGACTGCTTGTATCCGCCGAACGGCGCCCGCGGGTTGAACGCGCCGCCGTTGATGTCGACCTGGCCCGTACGCATCCGGCGGGCCACCGCCAGCGCCCGCTCGTCGGAACCCCAGACCCCGCCGGCCAGGCCGTACTTCGAGTTGTTGGCGATCGTCACGGCCTCGTCGTCGGACGAGAACGGGATGATCGACAGCACCGGGCCGAAGATCTCTTCCTGGGCGAGCTCGCTGTCCGGATCGACATCGGCGAAGACCGTCGGCGCGACGAAGTGCCCCTTCGGCGGAACGGGCGCGTCGAGGCCACCGGCGACCAGCCGGGCTGAGGCCCGCTCGATGAACCCCCGGACGCGTGTGCGCTGAGCCGCCGAGACGAGCGGGCCGAGCCGCGTGGACTCGTCGAAGGGGTCGCCGACGGTGTAGCCGCCGGCGGTCTTGGCGGCCAGCGAGACAGCCTCGTCGTAGTGGCTCTCGTGCACCAGCATCCGGGTCCACGCCGTGCAGGTCTGACCGGAGTTGAGGTACGCGTTGCCCACGCCCACCTTCACGGCCCGTACGAGATCGGCGTCCTCGAGGATGATGTTGGCCGACTTGCCCCCGAGCTCGAGCGCGACCTTGGCGATCCGGTCGGCCGCGGCGTGCGTGATCGCGCGCCCGGTGGCCGTCGAGCCGGTGAACGACACCATGTCGACGTCGGGGTGCCCGGCGATGGCGGCGCCGACGACCGGACCCGTGCCGGTCACCACGTTGAGCACGCCGGCCGGGACGCGCGCCTCGTCGGCCGCGTCGACCAGCAGGAACGCGACGAGGGGGGTGAGCTCGCTGGGCTTGAGCACGACCGTGCACCCGGCGGCCAGGGCCGCGGCGACCTTGGCCACGACCTGGTGCAGCGGATAGTTCCACGGGGTGATCGCGCCGACCACACCGATCGGCTCGCGCTCGATCAGCGAGTTGCCGACCTCCTCGGGCCCTTGAAGGGCCAGGTCGGCGTACGAGCGGAGGACCGTGAGCGGAAGCCCGGCCTGGACCGCCTTGGCGATCTTGAGGGGCGTGCCCAGCTCGAGCCCGACCACACGCGCGATGTCGGCCGCGCGCGCGGCCAGCGCCGTGTGCAGCCGATCGAGCACCTCGGCCCGATCGGTGGCCACGGACCAGCTGCCGAAGGCCGCCCGGGCCGCGGCGACGGCTCGGTCGACATCGGCCGCCGTGCCCGCGGGCACGTGCGCCAGCACCTCCTCGGTGGCCGGATTTTCCACCGGGATCGTCTCGGCGGAGGCGGGCGGAACCCACTCCCCGCCGATGTAGAGGTGCGGGCGGTCGAGCGATGTCATCAGCGGGTCCCCATCTCGTATCGGGCCGTGAGGCCGGTGATCAGCAGATCCAGTCCGAGTTCGAAAGCGCCCTCGTCCACGGCTTCATGATGCTCCGCCAGGCGGGGCGCGTGGCCGAGGTGTGGATAACGTTCGTAGAGCTGTGGATCGGCCTCGAAGCCGAGGGCGAACGAGCCCAGCGCCGAGCCGGTGACCAGGTATCGCATGAGCGCGCCGATGTGGGTGGCCCGCGCGTACGACCAGCCGGCGTCGACGAGGGCGCCGTACACCGCCTCGGCCATGGCCAGACCGCCCGGCCGGCGTCCGGGGCCCTGGGCCAGCACCGGCACGACGTTCGGGTGGGCGACGAGGACCGCGTGGTACGACCGGGCCCAGCGCCGCAGGGCCTCGTCCCAGGCGAACTGGCCGAACGCCGAGACGTCGACCTGGCCGATCACGGCGTCGGCCACCGCGTCGACGATGTCGGCCTTCGTGGCGAAGTGGTTGTAGAGCGAGGGGCCCTGCACGCCGAGTTCGGTGGCGAGCCGCCGGGTGGAGAGCGCGTCCAGGCCTTCCGCGTCGACCAGAGCCGAGGCCGCTTCGATGATCCGCGAACGGGTCAGCAGCGTCTGCCGGGGCCGGGCCATGCACACCTCCCGCAAAAAGAAGCACTGGACGTGTAAAAACTTACACCGCTAGTTTAACGGCATGGACTTCTCGCTCACCGACGAGGAACGCGCGATTCGCGATACCGCCCGCCAGTTCATCACCCGCGAGGTCATGCCGCTGGAGCAGGAGGCGCTGCTCCGCGAGCGCCGCCACGAGCCCGGCCTCGACCGCAGCGAACTGCGCGAGCTTCAGCTCAAGGCCAAGAAGTTCGGCTTCTGGGGCCTGTCCACACCGGAGGAGTACGGCGGGATGGAGCTGCCCGCCCTCCTGCAGTCGCTGATCTGGACCGAGGTGGGCCGCACCTTCGTCCAGTTCAAGTTCGGCGGCGAGGCCGACAACATCCTCTATTACGCCAACGACCAGCAGAAACAGGAGTTCTTGATCCCGACGATCGAGGGCGAGCGGATCTCCTGTTTTGCGATTACCGAGCCCGGCGCCGGCTCCGACGCCGCGAACATCAAGCTGACCGCCCGCCAGGACGGCGACGACTGGGTGCTCAACGGCGAGAAGACCTTCATCACCAACGGCAACGACGCCGACTTCGTCATCGTGGTCGCGGTGACCGACCGGGAGAAGGGCGTCCGCGGCGGCGGCACCACGGCGTTCCTGGTCGACCGCGACATGGGCTGGCGTTCCGAGTTCATCCAGACCATGGGCGAGGGCGGCCCGGCGTCGCTGATCTTCGAGGACGTACGCGTCCCCGCGCGCAACATCCTGGGCGAGATCGGTCAGGGCTTCGAGCTGGGCATGAAGTGGATCGGCAAGGGCCGCTACCTGATCCCGTCCAACGCCCTGGGCATCGCCGAGCGGGCCCTGGGCATGGCGATCGAGTACGCCAACACGCGCGAGACCTTCGGCCGCAAGATCGGCGAGAACCAGGCGATCCAGTGGATGCTGGCCGACTCCGAGGTCGAGCTGGAGGCGGCCCGCTGGCTCATCCTGCGCGCCGCGTGGACCGTTGACCAGGGCTGGGACCCGCGGCACTCGTCGTCGATGGCCAAGCTCTACGGCGCCAAGATGGTCAACGACGTGGTCGACCGGGTCATGCAGATCCACGGCGGGATGGGATACACCCGCGAGCTTCCGATCGAACGGTGGTACCGCCAGGTGCGACTCATGCGTATCTATGAAGGTACCGACGAGATGCAGCGCCTGATCATCTCGCGCGACCTGCTCCGCGGGTACACCAAGATCGGAGGTCATCTGGCATGACTGCCGCCGGAGGCCTCAGCGTGACCGATTGCACCGGAGGCCCAGCATGACCCAACTGTCGCTCGCCACCGTCCTGGCCGAGTCGGCCCGCAAGTACCCCGACAAGATCGCCGTGATCGACAGCTTGACGACCGAGCGGATCACCTATCGCGATCTCTGGCAGCAGACCCTGGCGTACGCGGGCGGGTTGAAAGGTCTGGGAATCGGCCCGGGGGACGTGGTCGCCGTCCAGATCCCCAACCTGGCCGACTTCCCCCGCGTCTACTACGCGGTGCTGGCGGCCGGGGCCACGATCGTCCCGATGCACCTGCTGCTGACCGCCGAGGAGAACGCGTACGTCCTGCGTGACAGCGGGGCGAAGCTGTTGGTCGCGCACTCCAGCCAGCTCGAGAACGCGGCCGCCGCGGCCAAGCTGGCCGGCATCCCGGTCGTCTCGGTCGGCCCGGTCGTGCCCGGCATCGACCGGCTGGAAGAGGCCGAGGGCACACCCCTGCGCACGTACGAGAGTCGCGAGGCCGAAGACGTCGCGGTGGTCTTCTATACGAGCGGCACCACCGGCAAGCCCAAGGGCGCCCTGCTCACCCACCTCAACCTCGTGATGAACACGATGGTCAACGTCTTCGACATCCACGACCTGAACGCCGACGACATCGTCATGGGCTGCCTGCCGCTGTTCCACACCTTCGGCCAGACCGTGGGCATGAACGGCACGTTCCGGCTGGGCGGCACGATCGTGCTGATGGCCCGGTTCACCGGTGAGGCCGCGATTCAGCTGATGGTCCGCGAGAACGTGACGATCTTCCACGGCGTGCCGACCATGTACATCGGCCTGCTCGAGGCGGCGGCCAAGGCCGACAGCCTGCCCAGCCTGCGGCTCTGCGTCTCGGGTGGCGCGTCGCTGCCGGTGGCCGTGCTGGAGAAGTTCGCCGAGACCTTCCACGCGACGATCTACGAGGGTTACGGCCTCTCGGAGACCTCGCCGACGGCGACCACCAATCAGCCGGCGTTCGGCGTGAAGCCCGGCACCATCGGGCACCCGATCTGGGGTGTCGAGGTGGAGATCGCCCGGGCCGAGATCGACGAGCGGATCGAGCTGGTCGAGGACGGCGAGCTGGGCGAGATCGTGATCCGGGGACACAACGTGTTCGCGGGCTACCTCAACAACCCGGGGGCCACGGCCGAGGCGGTCGTCGACGGCTGGTTCCGTACGGGAGACCTGGGTGTCAAGGACGCGGACGGCTTCATCTCGATCGTCGACCGTAAGAAGGACCTGGTGATCCGGGGCGGCTTCAACGTCTATCCGCGCGAGGTCGAGGAGGCGCTGGCCCGGCACCCGGCCGTGCAGCAGGTGGCGGTGATCGGCGTGCCCGACCCGGTGCACGGTGAGGAGATCTGCGCGGTCGTCGTGCCCGATCCGGGTGGCGTCACGGCCGAGGAACTGATCGAGTGGTCGCGCGAGAAGCTCGGCAAGCACAAATATCCGCGTCAGATCCGGTTCGCCGAGTCGCTTCCGCTCGGGCCGAGCTTCAAGGTGCTCAAGCGTGAGCTGCGCCGGACGTACGGCTCAGACGTTTCCGAGGGCCAGCAGGGCGGGTAGCTCGGCGACGATCGGCTTGTCCGCGGGCAGCCAGTGCACGCTGTCCAGCTCGTCCTCGGCGAGCCAGCGCATGGACGTGTGCTCCAGCGCCCGCGGCACGTCGCCCTCGAGCAGGCGTACGGCGAAGACGCGCAGAACGGCCCGGCCGTGCGCGAGCGGGACGTCGGGACCGACCCGGTCACCGACCTCGACCCGTACGCCCAGCTCCTCGGCGCATTCGCGGCCCAGCGCCTGCTGATCGGTCTCGCCCGGTTCGACCTTGCCGCCAGGAAACTCCCACCGGCCGGCCACCTCGGGCGGCGCCGAGCGTTCACAGGCCAGAACCCGACCATCGGTGATGATCACAGCGGCCACGATTACCTTGCGTGACGTCTGTGCCCTGACGTGCTGTTTCGGCGGCATGAGATCAAAGCTTCCCACAAAAGTTTACCGTTCAGGGTGCCCGAGGCGTCCCGAACGTCACGCAAACACGTATATGTGGGCGTGGACATGATTGCCGTGGAAGGCAAGACTATGGGCACCGACCATGACGACACGGCGACAGTTTGGCCACAAGCCGGCAACGACGCCTAGGGGGGTGCGGCGATGCGGGCCAGAAGACAGCGGGTGAAGAGCTCCGACTACCTCAGCGACGCGCTGACGCTGCTCAGCGGCTGGGAACGCGACGGTGTCCAGCTCAAGCGGGAACTCGCGTGCGACGACAGTCAGCATGCCGCATTGACGGAACGGATCAAGGTGGCGGCGGACACACTTCGCATACGCCCGTCCATCCGGCGAACCGACGGTCACACTCAGATCTGTCTGGGTGACCGCGACGGCGACGCGCTCACGGACGGTGAGGTCACTCTCGCGGCCCGGATCGAGGACTTCTATCGGACGGTCACGGCTCCGCAGAGCACCTGACGGTTGGCTCCAGATCGCTACCCTCGGGGCCATGAGCGAAGTGATTTACGACAGCAAGGGCCAGCTCCAGCAGATCGAGAGCGGCCTGCTGGACGGGGAGCAGATCATCGCGGTCTACGACGCGGTCGGGGCCGGCACCGGCTTCATCGGGCTGACCAACCGGCGCGTGATCATCCAGGACAAGTCCTTCGTCGGTAAGCGCGTCGCGATCACGAGCATCCCGTACTCCAAGGTGAGCAGCGTCAGCGTGGTCAGCAACAAGAGCTGGGCCGGTCAGTTCTTCTCCACCGGCATCATCGCGATCACGGTCGGCACGCACACCTACGAGGTCGAGTTCCGCGGCTCGGAAAAGACCCACCACGTGCACAACGTGATCCTGCACTACACCTCATAGCAGGCGAGCGGGCAGCGGAGTCTCGATCACCGAGCCGTCGCCGGACCGCCTCAGCTCGTAGCCCCGCGGGCCGGGCCGGTCGGCCACCACTTCGGCCAGCGTGGTGCCGCGATAGACCAGTCCGGCGCCGTCGTCGGTGGCGTACCCGTCGCCGAGCGTGCCGTCGGCGATCAGCTCGTGCATCTTGGGCCGCCGCTGCTCCTCGGCGTCGTAGTGCACGCCGTTGGAATAGGGCAGCCAGCCCAGGCCGTCGGTGAAGCCGCGCAGATCCGGTCCGAAGCTGTCCGTGCTGCCGCCCTGATGCCAGCAGATCGAGCCGGCCGACACCCCCGCCAGCACCACGCCCGCCTGCCACGCCTCGTGCAGGATCCGGTCGACCCCGTGCACCCGCCAGAGCGCGCACAGGTTGGCCACGCTGCCGCCGTGCACCCAGATGATGTCCTGCTCCAGCAGGTGCGCGCGCATGTCGGCGACGTTCGGCATCGGGAACAGCTGCAGGTGCGAGGCGATGAACTCGCTGCCGGCGAACGCCCGGTAGTGCGCGCCGATGACCTCCTGGGGATCGCCGGTGGCCTGGGTCAGCACGCAGATGCGGGGCCGGGCGGGCGCGCCGGCCAGCTCGGCCGCGAACCGATGGATCTTGCCGGGGCGCCAGTCGCCGGGGCCGTACGGGCCGACCTCGAAGAACGCGCTGGTGGCCAGGATCGTGGGCTGATCGGCAGTCATCCGACCATCATCATCATGCAGGCGTCGGCCGTGTCCAGCACGAGGTCGGCCGCGATGTCGACGGCCAGGCGCAACTTGAGCGGATCGCCCTCGAGCGCCGCGAAGGCCTGATCGACCCGCTCGTCGAAACGCCGGGGCGCGCCGGGCAGCTTGGCGGTGGCGGCCACGGCGCCCTTCTCGTTGATCAGCCAGTGGCCGGCCGCGCCGTGCAGGGCGTGCGCGCACACGCCGACCATCCGGAACAGGCAGCCGGCGACGAAGGCGGTGTCGGAGCGCGAGATGCCCTTGCGCGCGAGCGTGACCAGGAAGTCGGCCTCCCACAGCCCGGCCACCAGGGCCTGCGACAGGGCCGGGGGATAGCTCCGCAGATCGTCGCGCAGCCGGGTCAGCTCGCCCGCCGGGTCGCTCAGGATCTTTCCGAGCGCCAGTTCCCCCGCGTACGCGTGATCGGCGAACCCGAGCGGGTGGCCGGCCTGCTGGTGGAAGGCGTAGCGGCCCTGCTCGATGTCGGCCACCACGCCGCGTACTCGGTCGAGGTCGCGGTAGATGAAGTCGAGCGCGCTCCCGTCGACCTCGAGCCACCCGCCGCCGTCGACCCACGGCCCCCACCCGCCCGGCGCGGTGACCTGCGCCGACTCCCCGGCCAAAGCTCGGGCGATCCGGCCCAGAGCGTCGATGTCGAGCGGCCGGCGATAGTAGATGCCCAGGTCGGTGTCGGACTCGGGGGTGTGCGTGC
The DNA here is from genome assembly GCF_055562135.1 of Actinoplanes sp. NPDC021490. Taxonomy (NCBI): domain Bacteria; kingdom Bacillati; phylum Actinomycetota; class Actinomycetes; order Micromonosporales; family Micromonosporaceae; genus Actinoplanes; species Actinoplanes sp. NPDC021490. The sequence continues at coordinate 127,629 of NZ_JBVHFW010000005.1, read as the reverse complement.
CGCGGGCCCGGCTGCCGCCCAGCACCACGCCGACGACTCCGGGGACGCCCGCCACCTCGGCCGCGATCCCGTCCAGGCGCGCGTCGTCCAGGCTCATCGGCGGGCTTCGATCAGGACGCGGGTGGCGTGCGAGACGAACATGCCCTTCACGGTGATCTCCTCGTGCACGGCCCGCAACCGATCCCGGTATTTCGCGATCGTGAAACCGGGCACTGTCCACACCACCTTGCGCAGGAAGTGGGCCACCGCGGCGATGTCGTAGAACTCGAGGCTCAGCCGTTCCGCCTCGAGCCGCGTGATCCGGAATCCTGCTGCCTCGGCGGCCGCGCGCAGCTGCTCGGGGTGCTGCCGCTCGGGCGGCGGCAGTGGGCCCATCATCGCCTCGGACAGCTCCCGGTTGCTGCCGGCGCCGATCTGCTGGGTCAGAAAGAGCCCGTTCTCCCGTACGATCCGAGCCGTCCCGGCCCAGTCGGTGTTCACCGGATGCCGGCTCACCACTAGATCGAACGCGCCGTCGCGGAAGGGCAACCCGTCGGTCGCGACCACGTGCGGCACCCTTTGCCGGGCCACCCGCGGCATCCAGGCTTCGGTGGCGACCATTGTCCCCGCCGCCCGGGCCTTGTTCATCGCGTACGCGAACACCTCGCCCCCGCCGGTCTGCACGTCGAGAGCCCGGGCCGCGCCGGTCAGCCGCTCGGCCACCAGGTCGGCGTAGCCCCAGGACGGCCGCTGCTCGGTCGCCCGGCCCGCGAACCACGAGAAGTCCCAGCCGTCGAGCGGGACGGCCGCGGCCTCGTCGAGCAGCGTGTCGAAGTCGTTCACCCGCGTGAGTCTGCGGGGGCCTCCGGTCGCGCGCAATTCATTTGCGGCAGCTCCGGCTGGGCCTGTCCGCCGAGCAGCTGAAGGTCCTGGTCGAGCACGGCGACCGAGCCGTCGAGAGCGATCGTGCTCTCCTCCGGGCAGGGCGCCTTGCGGCCGAACGGCACGCACAGGCTGAGGCGCTTCTCGTCGCAGTAGCCGCCGCGCGGATGGCCGAACCGGCGACCGGAGCCGAACGCGATCAGGCGGTCCTGCGGCTCGCGGGTGACGGTGACGTCGAGGAGCTTGCGGTCGGACTCGCGGCCGTCGATCAGGGTCACCAGGTAGCGCAGGGTCTCTTCGCCGGGCACGCCCGCGGCCTGCACCTTGCGGGCGCCCCGCGGGAGCATCGGGTCGCGGACGAACCGGGTCTGGAACGGGACCTCGCGCTTGTCGACGTCCGTGCGCGTCGTCACCCTCGGCTGCGAAGGAGCGGCGGCCGAGCCCGAGTTCGTCGCGGCAGTGGCGGGCCGACCGGCGGCGGGGGGCACGGCCGGCCGGGCCGGGGTGCCGGCCTTCGACGGGCCCGCGGGTGGACGCGGCGCGCGCGTGCCGGTGCGATCGGCCTTGTCGGAGAGGCGCGGGACGGTGGCCGCGCGCCCGGCGACCGCCGGCGGGGCGGCGATTCCGGCCGGGGGCGGGGCATTGACTCCGGCCGCGGGCGGGGCCTCGAACCCGGCCGCGGGCGGCGGCGGTGTGACGGTTCCGGGTTCGACCGTGGTCGCGGCCGGGCCGGTCGCGGGCTCGCCTCCGGTTGCGGGGTCCCCGCCTCCGGTGCCCGACTTGGCCGCGTCGCCGACGGCGGTCACGATCCGCGGCGCGTCCGGCCCGCCCCCGGTCAGAGCGGCGATTCCGGCCACGCCGGCGCCGACCACGATGAGCAGCGCACTCGTGCCGGCTGTCATCCGTACGCCGAACGGCAGCCGCGCCCACCAAGACTTTCGTGGCATTTCGAGCAAATGCTGCAGAGAGTCACTAGTTGTCTGGTTTTGCACCCAAGCATTGTGCGCCGCGGCCCCCGGGATGCAAGCATCTCCGAGGGCCGTTTGTGCTTTAAGCCCTTTTCGGGCGGTCTTGCGTTACCTTTGGCGATCCGCCTCAGGCAGCCTTGCGTACGGTCTCGAGCGCCTTGCTCCACGACACCGTCTGGTCGAGAACCAGGGTCAGGGCCTGCTCCTGGCGCTCGCTCGGCAGGAAGGTGCTGTAGTTCTCGAAGTCGGTCGCGAGCGACAGCAGGACCTGGGCGCGCACGTCCGCGAGCATGAGCTCACCGGCGATCAGGCGCAGGTGCTCGACGGCGCGGGCGCCACCGACCGAGCCGTAACCGACGAAGCCGGCGGCCTTGTTGTTCCACTCCTTGAACAGGAAGTCGATGGCGTTCTTGAGAGCGCCCGAGGTGGAGTGGTTGTACTCCGGGGTGACGAAGATGAAGCCGTCGAACGAGTCGATCTTCTTGGCCCACTCGATGGTGTGCGGCTTGGTGTACTGGCCCATCGACGGCGGGATCGCCTCGTCGAGGTGCGGCAGGTTGTAGTCGAGGAGGTCGACCAGCTCGAACTCGGCGTCGGTGCGCTTGGCCGCGACGTCGTAGACCCACTTGGCCACGGCCTCGCCGTTGCGGCCCGGACGGGTGCTGCCGAGGATGATTCCGATCTTGGTCATGATCTTCTTCCTTGCCTGGGGATGCGGCGCTGGTGTGTCTTCGCGCTCTAACTTGCTACGTCAAGCAACTATTCCTGCTGCCGCGGCTTACGATCAACCTCATGTCCGCTACATCACCCGATCCGGCCCTCCCGCCGGGTCTCGCCGCGCTCTCTTCCAGTGAAGAGGCGGTCATGCGGGCGTTCGGCCGGATCCTGCTCGTGCTCCCTCGCGCGATGAACGCCGACCTGGAAACCGAGCAGCGCATGTCGCTCAGCGAATACAGCGTGCTGCGGCACCTGTCGGAGTCACCGCACCGCCGCATGCGGATGAGCGAACTGGCGCAGGCCTGCGACATGTCGCTGAGCGGCATGACCCGGCTCGCGGCGAAGCTGGAGACGCTCGGTTTCGTCCGGCGCGTCAAATGCGACGAGGACGCCCGCGGCTGGAACGCCGTGCTGACCGACGAGGGCCTGGCCCGCCTGCGCGAGGCGTGGCCCGCCCACCTGGCCAGCGTGCGCCGGCACATCTTCGACCACCTGGGCGATCTAGACCTCGACGCCCTGGCCCGCACCTTGAACAGCATCGCCGGAGACGCCTAGTCCGTACGCCTCCAGGGCGGTGTCGAGCATGCGTAACTGATCCCCGGCCGAATAGCTGACCGGGTCGGCGGCGGCGAACGCGGCCGCACCCTCGGCCATCGCGATCAGCCCCAGTGCGACCGGCCGCACCTGCTCGCCCGTCCAGTCCGGGGCGGCCGCCGCGACCAGGCGCTCGACCCGTTCCCGCCACGATCGGTTGTTGCGGCGGTGCATGGCGATGAGCTCGTCGTCGGACACCGCGGCGGCCAGGAAACCCATCCAGACCAGGCTCTCGGTGACGGTTCCGGGGTCGGTCGCGAGCCCCTGACGCAGCACGGCCCGCAGCGCCTCCCGAGGTGTCGCCGTCTCGGCCTCGAGTGCCTCGACGCGCAGCCGGGTCTTCTCGTGCAGCAGTTCGCGGGCGTGCAGCAGAAGCGCGCGCCGGTTCGGGAAGCGATGCATGACCAGCCCCGTCGTGCATCCCGCGGCCGCGGCCACCGCCCGTACGGTCAACTTTTCCAGGCCTTGCTGAGCGAGCACGTCCCAGACCGCGCGCGACAGCGCTTCCCCCTGGGCCGGCCGATCCGCCGTCCGTGACATGCCACGCACCCACTTCCCGCTCGCGTAACGGATGTTACCGTAACGCTTGTTACGCCGTTCTCTTCCCGGGAGAATCATGACGACCATCGAGGAACGCCCGTGGGACGACCCCGCCGGTTCCGAACTGCGCCGGGCCCAGGAGGCCGAACTGGACCTCCGCTACGGCCCCGGCGACCACGAGCCCGGCCCGCACCCCTCCGCCGCCGACATCGACCTGTTCCTGGTGGCAGTCTCCACCACCGGCGAGGCGATCGGCTGCGGCGCGCTGCGCCGTCTCACCCCCACAAGTGCCGAGATCAAGCGCATGTACGTACGGCCGGAAGCCCGCGGCACGGGAACGGCCACCGCCATCCTGCGAGCGTTGGAGGCGGGCGCACTGGCCCGGGGCTGGACGACGATGCGCCTGGAAACCGGCCCCGGCCAGCCCGACGCGATCCGCTTCTATGAGCGCGAGGGCTACAAGCAGATTCCCCTCTACGGCCCGTACGAGGGTTCCACCATCTCGGTCTGCTACGAGCGCGCGCTCTGAGGTTCGCCCTCCAGCACCCCGAGCACCATGTCGACCAGCTCGGTGGCGAGACTGGTCGCCCCCTGCGCGCCGCGCGCGAATGCCTCCCGCCGCTGCTCCGGAGTGGCCGTCCCCGCATAGATGAAGAACGGCGTCGACACATCACGCTGCCGCATCGCCTCCAGCAGCCGGTAACCCTCCCGGGGCCCTTCCGGCCGGCCCATGTCGGAGATGACCGCGGCGAACCGGCGCCCGCCCAGGATGTCCAGCGCCTCGGCGGTCGACTCGGCCAGCGTGAACTCGACACCGAACGACTCCAGCGCCTTCCGCTCCCGGCCGTTGTTGGAGGGCCGATCGTCGACCCAGAGGATCTCGCGCCGCCACCGGCCGTCGTCGGCCAGCTGCCGGGTGGCCTCGACGCCGCGAACCACCCGGCCCGCCGCCACGGTCGCGGCCGCCGCGAAGTCGGCCTGTGGAGAACCGGCCTTGTCGCTGTCCGCGATCTGCGCCTCGGCCAGCGAGAGAACGCCGCGAACCAGCTTCTCCAACTGCTCCACCGTCAGCGTCGCCACGCTGGCCGTCGGGGCGGGCGACACGGCCCCGTCCTGTGTGGCCTGATCGTTCAGCTCCCGGGCCCTCGCCACCACGACCGACAGCCGTCGCTCCCAGACATCACCCCGGACGATCGGCGGCAACACGTCCTCCGGCAGGGACTCCTCGGCCAGATAGACCACGATCGGCACCTGCGCACCCCAGAACGCGCCCAGCTCGGCCCCGCACCAACTCGACGCCACCGACCGGTGGGTCGCGACGAACACGCAGACCGAACAGGACTTCACCGCGGCCCGCAGCTGCTCGCGCAACGATTCGCCGGCCTTGATGTCGCTCGGCTTCCAATAGGGCACGTGGTCCCGCTCGAGCCAGTCGACGACATTCTGGAACTCGGGCTTGTTCTGGAACGAGTGACTGATGAAGACCGTCATCGCGATCACCTCCGGGCGGCGTTCGGACCATACCGGCCACCGAGCCGGACCGGCATCGACCGACAGTGATCGACATCGCCCGATCGGCCGACACCTGCGATGGGGTGACCCGGACCGGGTGTGCGACAGCGGCGCCGCCCCGCGGATCGACGATGTGAGCAACTCTCCGGGGAGGCCGACGTGGTCGGGTGGTTGCTGGTCGCGGGCGTGATCGCCGTGGCCACGGTCTTCTTCTGGGTGGGCGAGCGCCTGATCGGCCCGGACGGCCGCGAGGACATCGAGCAGATGTAGGGCGCCGCCGTGCCGATGCGGTAGGAACTAGGGATGCGTCCTGGGGCCGGGGAAGTTCTGCATTTCAGCGAGGATCCGACCATCACCCGGTTCGTGCCGCATGTGGCGGCGACATCGGTCGAGGCGGAGGCGTACGTCTGGGCCGTGGGTCATGACCGGGCGCCGGACTACTGGTTCCCGCGGCAATGCCCGCGGGTGATGGCCTGGGTTGTCGACGGCACGTCCGAAGTGGACCGCGAGCGCATCGTCGGGGCCGGCTGCGGTGTGCGGGTGCATGCGATCGAGTACGGCTGGCTCGAGGCCCTGCGTACGGTGAAGCTCTTCGCCTATCGGTTGCCGGAGGCGAGGTTCCGGCCGATCGCCTCGCCGGGGGAGGAACCGCACGCGATGGTCGCCACCGAGGCGGTCGAGCCGCTGGGCCCGCCCGACCCGGTGGGTGACCTGTTCGCCGCGCACGCGGAAGCCGGCATTCAGCTGCGCGTGCTCGACCGCCTGTGGCCGTTCTGGGACGAGGTGGTGGGGAGCACGCTCGGCTTCAGCGGGATCCGGCTTCGGAACGCCCGGCCCCGTCCAGCAGCGACGTGATCGTGCGGGACAGCGCGGCCCGCGCGGCCGGGACGGGCAGGCCCATCGTCTCGCGCCACGTCGACCACGTCGGCCACATGCTGACGGCGGTGAGCGCGTCGAGCAGTTCGTCGTTGTCGCGCACCCGGTCGGCGAAGAGCTCGGCCAGTTCGTCGCGGACGCGTTTGACGTGCATGCGGCGATAGCGGCGCAGCGTCTCGGAGAACGGTTCCTTGATCGCCGCCGCCTTGGCCGTAGGCCCTATCTGTTCCAGCAGGCGGGCCCGCTGACGGCAGTAGGCGTCGATGCGTTCGGCCAGCGGCAGTTCGGGGGCGATCGGGCGGTAGGCGGCGTCGCGCACCTCGAGCACCCGCTTGCCGCTCGCGGTGAACAACGCCTCCATGTCGGCGAAGTGGCTCCACAGCGCCCGCAGCGAGACGCCGGCCGTCTTGGCGATGCGGTCGGCGGTCGGGCGCAGATCACCCTCGCCGATCAGCTGCAGGTGCGCGTCGACGATGGCGTTCCGGGTGCGTTCGGACCGGGCCGTACGACCGTCGACGCGCGGCTGTCCGGTCACGATGAGGCGGTCCGGTAGCGGTTCAGCTCCCGCCGGGCCAGCGAGCGCTTGTGCACCTCGTCCGGGCCGTCGGCCAGCCGGAGCGTACGGGCGCCCGCCCACAACGACGCGAGCGGTGTGTCCTGACCGACCCCGGCCGCGCCGTGTGTCTGGATCGCCTTGTCGACGATCCACTCCACGGTCTGCGGCACGATGATCTTGATGGCCTGGATCTCGGTGTGCGCGCCCTTGTTGCCGACCGTGTCCATCAGCCAGGCCGCCTTGAGCACCAGCAGCCGGGCCTGTTCGATGCGCACCCGCGACTCGGCTATCCAGTCCTGCACCACGCCCTGCTCGGCCAGCGGCTTGCCGAACGGGGTGCGCGCGAGGGCTCGTGTGCACATGAGCTCGAGCGCGCGTTCGGCCATACCGATCAGGCGCATGCAGTGGTGGATGCGGCCCGGGCCCAGCCTCGCCTGCGAGATGGCGAACCCACCGCCCACCTCACCGATCAAGTTCGACCGCGGCACCCGTACGCCCTCGAAAAGCACCTCGGCGTGCCCGCCGTGATCGCCGTCCGTGTAGCCGAACACCGTCATGCCCCGCTTCACCGTCACCCCGGGAGTGTCGCGGGGGACGAGAACCATGCTCTGCTGCACGTGTCGGGCAGCGTCCGGGTCGGTCTTGCCCATCACGATGAAGATCTTGCAGTTCGGGTTCATGGCGCCGGTGATGTAGAACTTGCGCCCGGTGATGACGTACTCGTCGCCGTCGCGCTCGATCCGGGTGCCGATGTTGGTGGCGTCCGACGACGCGACCTGCGGCTCGGTCATCGCGAAGGCCGAGCGGATCGTGCCGTCGAGCAGCGGTCGCAACCATTGCTGTTTCTGCTCGTCGCTGCCGAACTCGGCCAGCACCTCCATGTTGCCGGTGTCGGGCGCGGCACAGTTCAGCGCGGCCGGCGCGATGGCCGGGCTGCGTCCGGTGATCTCGGCCAGCGGCGCGTACTGGAGGTTGGTCAGACCGGCGCCGTGTTCGCCGGGCAGGAAGAGGTTCCACAGACCGGCGCTCTTGGCCGCCGCCTTGAGCTCCTCCAGGATCGGAGGCGGCGACCAGGCGTCGGCCGGGGAGCTGTGGAACGAAGCCTCGGCCGGATAGATGTGCTCGTCCATGAAGGCGAGCAGCCGCTTGCGGTAGTCCTCGGTCGTGGGGTCGAAGCCGAAGTCCATCAGTGTCCCTCCAGCGCCTCGTGGCCGCGCATGACCAGCGGGCCGACCATGTTGCCGATCGTCTCGAAACCCTCGCCCACGGTCTGGCCCTGAACGTATCGGTAGTGCACGCCCTCGAGAATCACCGCGAGCTTGAATGCGGCGAATCCCACGTACCAGTGCAGATCGCTCACGTCGCGCCGGCTGCGCTCGGCGTAGCGCGCGCCCAGCTCGGCCAGGCTCGGGTGGCCGGGCACGCGCAGCGGCGCGGCCGGCACGCCGTCGGTGGCCACGTTGAGCGGCAGGTCGGCGTAGACGAGCATGAGCGCGACGTCGCTCAGCGGGTCGCCCAGCGTCGACATCTCCCAGTCGAGCACGGCGTTGACCTGCAGCTCGTCGCCGATCAGGACGTTGTCGAGGCGGAAGTCGCCGTGCACCACCGTGCCCGGGCCACCGGCCGGGATGTCGACGGCGAGCCGGGCGTGCAGCTCGTCGATGCCGGGCACGTCGCGGCTGCGGGACGCGTCGAGCTGCTTCTTCCACCGGCTGACCTGCCGCTGGTTGAAGCCCTCGGGCCGCCCGAAGTCGGCCAGGCCGATCGCCGCCGGGTCGAGCGCGTGCAGGTCGGCCAGCGTGTCGACGAGCGACAGGGTCAACGTGCGCATCGCGTCGGGGCCGAGCGCCTGCAGGTCAGCGACGTCGCGGTAGATCTTCCCGTCGACGTGCTCCATCAGATAGAACGGGGCGCCGATCACGTCGGTGTCGGTGCACAGCAGGACCGGGCGCGGCGCCGGGAACCCGGCCTTCGACAGGGCCTCCAGCACCTTGTGCTCGCGGGTCATGTCGTGCGCGGTGGGCAGCACGTGGCCCAGCGGCGGACGGCGGAGCACCCAGCGCTGCTCGCCGTCGGACACCGCGTACGTCAAATTGGATCGTCCGCCCGCGAACATGCGGCCGGTCAGCTCGCGGGTGCTGCCCAGGTAGTCCCGCAGTCGTTCGAGGTCGAGTCCCTTCACCGGCTGCCGCCCTCGAACGCGCGCTGCATCTTGTTCATGCCGCCGAGCCAGCGGTCGGTGTCGGCGGCGCGCAGCCGATAGAACTCGGCCACCTCGGGATGCGGGAGGATCAGGAAGCTGTCGCCCTCGAGCGCCTCGCCGACCTTGGCCGCGACCTCGTCGGGCTCCAGCGCGCTCTCGGCCAGCAGGGCCGCGCTCGCGCTGCCCCGGGCGCTGCCGCGGGTCAGCATGTCGGTGCGGACGCCCTGCGGGCAGAGGGCCTGCACGGTGATGCCGCGGTGGTGATAGCTGGCCCGCAGCCATTCCGCGTAGGCCAGGGCGGCGTGCTTGGTGACTGCGTAGGGCGCGCTGCCGAGCAGGGTGAGCAGGCCGGCCGCGCTGACGGTCATGACCAGGCGCTTGGGCTCGGTGCTGTCCAGCCACCGGGGGAACAGGGCCCGGGTGACGTAGACGTGCGACATCACGTTGACGTTCCAGTCGCGGGACCACACGTCGTCGGGGGTGCTCTCGTCGCCGGCGGTGAGGGTGCCTGCGTTCGCGCAGAACAGGTCGATGCCGCCCAGCTCGTCCCAGGCCGTGTCGATCAGGCGGCGGGTGTCGTCCTCGTTCGCCGCGTCGCCCGCCACCGGCAGGCCGCCGATCTCGCTGGCCACCGCCTCGGCCGCGTCCGCGTCGAGGTCGTTGACGATGACCTCGGCCCCCTCGGCGGCGAACCGGCGGGCCAGAGCCGCACCGATCCCGCCTCCGGCGCCGGTGACCACGACCCGCTTCACTGCATCTTCCCAGTCAGCGTGACGCCACCGTCGAGGACGATGGTCTGCCCGGTGATCCAGGCGGCGTCGGCCGAGCTGAGGAACGCCACCGCGCCCGCGACATCCTCCGGTACGCCCAGGCGGGCCAGCGGATAGCCGGCCGACACCTCCTGCTCGCGGCCCTCGAACAGGGCGGACGCGAACTTGGTCTTGACGACGGCCGGGGCGACCGCGTTGACCCGCACCTTGGGGGCCAGCTCGACGGCCAGTTCCTCGGTCAGGTGGATCAGCGCGGCCTTGGTCACCCCGTAGAAACCGATGCCGGGTGCGGGGCGTACGCCCGAGACCGACGAGATGTTGACGATCGAACCGCCGTCGGCCAGCCCGCCGCGCAGCGCCTCCTGCACCCAGCCGAGCGTGCCGACGACGTTCACCTCGAAGATCTTGCGGGCCGCGCCCAGGTCGATCGAGGCCAGCGGCCCGTACACCGGGTTGATGCCGATGTTGTTGACCAGCGTGGTGACCGGGCCGAACTGGCCGAGCACGGTGTCGACCACCGCGGCCCGGTGATCGGGATCGTCGCCCTTGCCGGCCACGCCGATCGCGACCTCGGCGCCGCCCAGGTCCTTCGCGGCGGAGTCGAGAGCCGCCGCGTCCCGGCCGGTGATGCACACCTTGTATCCGTCGGCCACGAAACGTTGCGCGATGGCGAACCCGATTCCCCTGCTGGCCCCGGTCACGATCGCCACTTGGTCCGCCATCGCCGCTCCCTTGCTCGTTATTGATCAGTTGGTCCCGCAGCCCACCTTAGGCAGCCGGGATGCCGTTCGCTGGCGGGGCCACCGGGGCCGCCTCGTAGACCTCGACCGCGCCGTCGCCGTCATCGGTGCGGTACGGCTTCCCGAGGAACTCGGCCACGCCGCCCTTGATGGTGGTCAGCTGCTCGCCGCCGTACCCGGAATGGTCGTCGGCCGAGTAGCGCACCGGCACCAGACCGGGCCCGGTGAAGCCGCCCTTCTCGACCGCGGCGATGATGCCGTCGCGGGTGAGATCCTTGCCGGCCGACTGCAGAGACTGGACGAACAGGTACGCGACGGACATGCCGTACACGACGTTGTTGTCCATCTCGGCGCCGCTGTTGAACTCCTTGTTGACCTTCGTGTAGAGCTGGATCCACGGGTTCGCGGTGTCGTTGACCAGCGGCAGATAGTTCGCCGCGACAACGCCCTCGAGCAGCGGCGCGGCGGCCCCGAGGGTCTTGGCCAGCGTGGTCGGGTCGGAGCCGACGTTGCTCACCACGAACTGCGGCTTGAACCCGATCTTGGCGGCGGTGCCGATCGACAGCGCGGTGAAGCCGGGCACGGTGGCCAGCATCACGACCTGGCAACCGGCCGCCTTGAGCGCGCCGATTTGCGGCCCGACGTTCGGGTTGCTGGTCACGTACGACTGCTTGGCCGCGACCGGGCCCAGCACCTTCTCGATGCCGGCCAGGCTGTCCCGTCCGAAGTCGTCGTCCTGACCCAGGAAGCAGACCTTCTTGCCGGCGTGCTTCTCCTTGACGTGGGTCGCCAGGATCTTGCCCTCGACGGTGTAGTCCGGGTTGAAGCCGAACGTGCCCGGATATTTGTCGGCCTGGTTCCAGCTGCGGCTGCCGCTCGCGACGAACAGATCCGGCACCCGGTTGGTCTTGAGGAAGTCGAGCACGCCGCTGTGGGTCGGGGTGCCGAGCCCGTTGAGGATCGCGAACACCTTGTCCTGCAGCACCAGCTGACGCACGACCTGCTGCGTGTTGGCCGGGTTGTAGCCGTCATCCATGATCTTGTAGGTGATCTTGCGGCCGTGTACGCCGCCGTTCGCGTTCACGTAGTCGAAGTAGGCCTTGGTCGCCGGGGCGATCTTGGAATAGCCGGCGGCCGCGGGACCGGTCAGCGGCATGTGCGTGCCGACGACGATCTCGGTGTCGGTCACCCCGGGGGTGTCGGCACTACTGCCTCCACCGCCGTTGTCGGAGTTGCTGCAGGCGGCGGCGGCCAGCAGCACGGCGGCGAGGACGGTCGCGGTGCGTTTCATCGGTGGCCTTTCTTTTTGAAGGGAAAGCGCGGCTTGCCGGTGTCGCCCGGGCCCGCCCCGCTTCTCTTGCCGGGCAGGCGTAGCGAGGCCAGACCGCCGGGTGCGGCGAGCATGACGACGACCAGAACGACGCCGAAGAACGTGAGCGCGAGGTTGCCCTCCAGCCGCTGCGAGCCGGCCGCCTCGCCGATCTCGTGCGCGACCGCGGGCAACGCCACCAGCAGCACCGCGCCGATCAGCGCGCCGGTCAATCGGCCCAGGCCGCCGATGACGATCGCCATCAGCAGGAAGAGGGACAGGGTGAGCGGGAAAGCACCGGGGGAGACGCTCTGCGCGATGACGGCGAACAGGGCGCCGGCCAGACCGGCGCACGCGGCCGAGACGACAAAGGCCGAGACCTGCGTACGGGCGACGCTGACGCCGGCCAGGCGGGCCGCGGTCTCGTCATCGCGTACGGCCCGCATGTCGCGCCCGAAGCGCCCGCGCGTCAGCAAAGCCAGCGCGAGGACCGTGATCAGCGCGCCACCCCAGCACACCCAGGCCTGCCACTGCTCGTTCGTCATCGACTCGGGCGGCGGGTTGAGCATCACCGACAGGCCCTGATCGCTGTTGAACGTCTCGTCGAACGTGCTGGTGATGCTGGGGACGACGACCGCCACGGCCAGCGTCAGGCCGGCCAGATAGGGCCCGCGAAGACGCGCGGCGGCCAGGCCGATCACCGCCCCGACCGCGGTGGTCACCAGGATCGCGACCACGATGCCCACGACGAGCAGGTTGAACTTGTTCTGCCAGAGCGCGAGCGTGTACGCGCCGGTCGCCATCAAGGCGCCGTGACCGAGGGAGAGCTGGCCGTTGAGTCCGGTCAGGACGGTGAGCCCGGCCGTGACGCAGAGGTACGCCCCTACGGTCGCGAGCTGATAGGTGCGGAACGGCGGGAGCGTGTAGGTCAGGACGACCACGATGATGGCGCCGGCCACGACGACGATCAGCGGATGCAGGCGCCTGGGACGGGACCGGACGGTGGTTTGTGTTCCGGCCCGAGCTTGGACGGCGGTCATGAGAGGCCTCCTGGCGCTTTTCCGGCGCGGTCGCTCGTGCGGTCCTTGCTGCTCGTACGGTCCTTGCTCGCGCGGTGCTCGCTCATGCGGTTCTCGCTCATGCGGCTCTCGCTTTCGAGCGGGCGAACAAGCCGTCCGGCCGGCTGAGCAGGACGATCACGAGCAGGGCGAGGACGGCCATGGGGGCGACCGTGGCGCCGAGATAGCCGCTGATGTAGGAGAGCAGCAGACCGACGAGCAGGCCGCCCAGCACCGAGCCGATCGGGCTGTCGAGGCCGCCCAGCACGGCCGCGGTGAACGCCGAGATGAAGACGATGTCCATCGCGGTCGGGTGCAGGCCCAGCTCGGTCGGGAGCACGAGCATCCCGGCCAGCGAGCCGACCGCCGCGGCCAGTGCCCAGCCCAGCGTCAGCATGCCGCCGACGGAGACGCCGAGCAGCCGGGAGACGTCGGGCGCGAACGCGGCCGCCCGCATGCGCAGCCCGGTCGGCGTACGGGTGAAAAGGAGCGTGAGAACGACGACCACCGCGCCCACCGCGCCGAACACGAACAGGTCGTAGCGGGACAGCAGCGCGACCCCGCCGATCTCGAACGCGTCCCGGCTGAACGGGGCCTGGGCGGGCCGGAACTCGTTGCCGTAGATCATCCCGAGAACGCCCTGGATGATCAGCACGAGCCCGAGCGCGACCACCACGCCGTTGAGCGGCGACGAATGGTCGACGAAGCGCATCACGACCCGCTCGACCGCGGCCCCCAGCACCAGCCCGGCGACGATCGCGACGACGAACCCCAGCCAGTACGACCCGGTCGCGTCGGCCACCGAATAGCCCACGTACGCCGTCGCGACCGCCATGGCGCCCTGCGCGAAGTTGACTATCCGGGCCGCCCGCCAGATCAGCACCAGGGCCAGCGCGAAGGCGGCGTAGACGGCGCCCCGGCTGAGCCCGTCGAAGGTCAGGAACAGGAAACGGTCCATGTCAGAACCCCAGGTAGGCGTGCCGGAGCTCGTCGTTGTCGACGAGCGTCGCGGCGTCGTGGCGGGTGACGATGCGGCCCAGCGAGAGCACGATCCCCTGGTCGGCGATGGACAGCGCGCTGCGCACGTTCTGCTCGACCAGCAGCACGGCCAGGCCGGTGCGATCGCGCAGATCGCGCAGCAGCCCCATGATCTGGGCGGTGACCTTGGGCGCGAGGCCCAGCGAGGGCTCGTCGAGCAGCAGCAACCTCGGCTCGGCGACCAGCGCGCGGCCGATCGCCAGCATCTGACGTTCGCCGCCGGAGAGCTGATGGCCCTCGTTCCGGCGGCGCTCGGCCAGGCGCGGGAACAACTCGTAGATCGGATCCAGCGACGGCTGCGGCTTGCGCCAGAGACCACCGAGACGCAGATTTTCCTCGACGGTCAGCTCGGTGACGACGCCACGCCCCTCGGGGACGTGCGCGATGCCGAGACGCACCATCCGCTCGACCTTCTGCCGGCGCAGGTCGGTGCCGTCGAAGCGGATGCTGCCCTTCTCCACCGGGATCATCGCGGAAAGCGCCCGCAGCAGCGTCGACTTGCCCGCGCCGTTCGCGCCCAGCACGGCGACGATCTGGCCCGGCTCGACCGTGAGGCTGACGTCGTGCAGCACGGGCGCGGCGCCGTACCCGGCGGTCAGGCCCTCGACCTCGAGCAGCGGCCCGGTCATGCGGCGGCCCCCAGATAGGCCTCGGCGACCTTGTCGTTGGCGCGGATCTCGGCCGGGGTGCCCAGCGCAATCGGCTTGCCGAAGTCGAGCACCAGAATCTCGTCGCACACCGACATGACCAGCTCCATGTGATGCTCGACCAGCAGGACGGTGCAGTCGGCCTCCCTGATCAGATCGGCCAGCCACCGGATCTCGTCGGTGTCGAGCCCGCCGGCCGGCTCGTCGAGCATCAGGATGCGCGGCTTGGCGGCGAGAGCGCGGGCCAGTTCGACTCGCTTGCGTTTCGCGTACGGGAGCGCCTTGGGAAAACTGCGCGCATGCTCGGCCACGCCACACCGCTCGAGAGCGTCCCAGGCATCCGACTCGCTGCGCGGGCCGACCTGCACGTTGTCGAGGACCGTCATGCCGTCGAACTGCCCGACGCCCTGCAGCGTGCGCGCAATGCCGTGCCCGGCCAGCTGATGGGGCCGGGCCCGGAACGGCTTGTCGTCGAGCGTCATGCTGCCCGACTGCGGCGCGACAAACCCGCTGATGACATTGAAAAGAGTCGTCTTGCCGGCGCCGTTGGGCCCGATGATCCCGACCACACGCCCCGGCGGGACACGCAACGAGACGTCATCGAGAGCAAGCAGGCCACCGAAACGAACGGTGATGTGGTGAAGGGCTAACCCTTGCGCGGCGGAATCCGTTGACATGGTCACCTCGGCTCGGGGGCGGCGGAGTGGCCTAACGAACGGACGCGCCGACTTCGGGCACAGCCGTCCTCAGTGGAGCGTGAAGGTCAACTATTTACACTGGCAGTGTAACTTTCTCCCCGCGCACGTCAACCGCCTGTTTCCAAGTTGTTTCCATGCACGTTCGGCGGCCGCGCGGCCGGTCCGAACTTTCCTGAGAGCGCGCCGCCCGGGATGCCTTCGCCGAACAGGTCGACAGCTGACTCGCCGCTGTCCGCACATGACGAACACTCCCGGCGACTGGCCTTAGGCCGGACGGGCGAGCAAGTACGCGGGCGGGATGCCGGAACCGGTGGTGGACGGGCTGATCTGCCGGGACCGGACTGCCTCCTACGAGAAAGGCAGCCCGGACCCCGGTGCAGGCGGCCCACTTCTGGCAGAACGTCGCCCGGTGCAGGAACGCCGGGCCGGCTTCAATTTATGGGGCAGACCCGCTCGTTATGCGGCAGACCCGCTCGGCCGGCGAATTGGCCGGACGGTCGAACTCAGTCCTGCGCGAACAGGCAAAAGGGGTGACCCGCGGGATCCAGCATGACCCGCACGTCGCTCTGTGGTTGATATTCCGCCAGCACCGCCCCGTGCTGTTCGGCCCACGCTGTCGCCGCCGCCAGGTCATCGACTTCAATGTCGAGGTGCGCCATGATCTGCTGCTGACCGGCCTGGCTCGGCCAAGTCGGGCGCACGTAGTCCGGCTCGATCTCGAAGTTGAGCGTGGACAGTCCGTCGCCCCCCGGCGACCTGGCCTGCGACCAGTTCTTATGGATCTCGCTGGACCAACCGAGCAGTTCGCTGTAGAACGTGGCCAGGCCGCCCGGATCCGGCGCACCGATCGTTGCGCCGCTGATGCGCATGGTGGGACGCGTCATTCAGTTCTCCCTGATCTGTCCGGCTCATCTCGCAGGACGTGACATTGATGTTGCGGACAACGCCGAACATTCGCGCACAAGTCAACGCTGCCTGCTGGTTCGGCGCTCGTCGGTCGGCCGGGTCGCCGGTCGCCATGTGACTCGCCAACGCCCGCCTCTGCGGGGCCGCCGTGTGACTCGCCCGCCTCTGCGGGGGCCGCCGTGTGACTCGCCGGCGCCCGCCTCTGCGGGGGAGCGCCCGGTTGCGGTGGCTGGGTCAGGCGACGTTGATCGGCCGGAACTGGACACTGATGCGAGGGCCGACGGCCTTGGCTGTCTTGAGGATGGCGTGCTCCCACGTGCGCTGGCACGAGCCGCCCATGACGATCAGGTCGCCGTGGCCGAGCGGGAACCGCAGCGTCTCGTGGTTGCCGGCCCGGGGGCGCAGCGAGAGATTTCGCGGCGAACCCAGCGAGACGATCGCGACCATCGTGTCGTGGCGGGCCGACCGGCCGAGCGTGTCACCGTGCCAGGCGACGCTGTCACGGCCGTCGCGATAGAGGCACATGCCGGCGCTGACGAACTCTTCGCCCAGCTCGTCGGCGTAATGGGTGTTGAGTGCCTGCTTGGCCTCGGTGAGCGCACGATGCGGGAGCTCCTCGTCGCCGCCATACCACCGCAGCAGCCGCGGCACGTCGACGACGCTGTCATACATCTGCCGGCGATCGGCCCGCCAGTCGATGCCCAGCAGTGTCTCGAAAACCAGGTCGGAACCGTGCAACCAGCCCGGCAGCACGTCGACCCAGGCGCCGGCGGTGAGCTGATGACGGGTGATGCGCCCGGCCAGTTCGCCGACGCCGCAGGCCGGCTCACCCCCGGCGTCGCCGGCCAGATCGAACATCGACGGCTGATAGGTGCTGGTCATGCCGCCATGCTAGTACGGTTGTTCGAAGATTGTTTCCGTTGTCCACAGGGCCAGAGTTATCCACAGGCCACCCCTGAAGATCAGCCGAACACGGGATAATGGTGGTGGGTGGGGGACCCCCGGTGGGCGGGCCCCTGTCTTCTGGTGGTGATCATCCGAGCGCCACGGCCACGGGCGCGGCGACGAAAAGCGCCTGCGGGCGAATGCGCGGAGCCTTCAATGTCGTTCCAGCAACATGGCGGTGCGGGCGAGCCCTTGTTCGAGGCGAAGTAAGTGGGGCCACGATGCCGGCGAGCTATGGGGCCGACGGTGAAGACAGGGCGGTAGACGAATCGGGCGTCCGCGGCTCGTCCGGAGAGTTGATGGGCCGAGGCTTGGGGCGGAGGACGGCTATGGCCACCACAGCAGCCACGACACCCCCGGCCACTCCGATCAGGGACGTCGAGGCGATCGCGGAGACGAACGAGTCCTGGGCGACCCGCGCCAGGCCCGCGTCCCCGGTGGTGGCGGCGATCCGCAGGGCGTCGCCGATCGAGTCGCGGGCCTGGGCGGCCACGTCGGTGGGCATGGCCGCTCGGTACGTCGCGGTCAGCACGCTGCCCAGCACGGCGACGCTCACCGCAGTGCCGACCTGCTGCACGGTGTCGTTGACGGCCGAGCCCACGCCGACGCGGTCGGGAGGCAGCGCCGACATCAGCGTGCCGTAGGCGGCCGGGCCGGCGGTGCCGCTGCCCATGCCCATGACGACCAAAGCAATCGCCAGCTTGCCGTAGCCGTCGCCGGGGGTGAGCGTCGTCAGGATGGCGAAACCGGCGGCCATCAGCAGCAGGCCGGCGGCCAGGGCCGTACGGGTGCCGAGCTTTTTGTCGATGACCACGCCCACGCCGTTGAAGACCATGGCGGTGACGATCATGGGGATGAACGCCGTGCCCGCCTTGAGCGGCTCGTAGCCGAGGACGAACTGCAGGTATTGCGTCAGGGCCAGCAGCACGCCGCCGGCCGAGAACGACAGCAGGACGATCGACAGGCTGGCTCCGGCGAAGTTGCGGTCGCGGAAGAGGTGCAGCGGCAGCATGGGCTCGGCGACCCGGCGTTCCCAGACGGCGAACGCGGTCAGGGCGACGACCGCGATCACGAAGCCGCCGACGGTGGGGGCGGAGGTCCAGCCGTCCTGCGCCGAGGAGATCACGCCCCAGACCAGGGCGCCCATGCCGATTGTGGAGAGCAGCGCGCCGAGCAGGTCGGGCCGGCCGGCCGTGCCCTTCGACTCGGGGATGACGGCCAGCGCGGCGATGATGCCGAGGATCGCGATCGGCACGTTGAGCAGGAAGATCGAGCCCCACCAGAAGTGCTCGAGCAGCAAACCGCCGAGGCTGGGTCCGCCGAGCGCGCCCAGCATGAGCACCGAGCTCCAGATGGCGATCGCCTTCTTGCGTTCGTCCTCGGCGAAGACGGTGGTGAGGATCGACAGCGTGCCCGGCATGAGGAACGCCGCGCCCACACCCATCAGGCCCCGTACGGCGATGAGCTGGGCCGGGGTCTGGCAGAGCGTGGCCAGGACCGAGGCGCCGCCGAACACGATCAGGCCGATGACCAGGCCCCGGCGGCGGCCGTGCCGATCCGACAGACTGCCCGCGGTGAGCAGCAGACCGGCGAAGACCAGGATGTACGCGTCGATGATCCACTGAATCTGGGCGGTGCTCGCGCCGAGGTCGCGGATCAGCGACGGGATCGCGATGTTGAGCACCATGTTGTCGACGACGACGACCAGCAGGCTCAGGCAGAGCACGCCCAGGATCAGCCAGCGCCGCGGATTGCGCTCGGTCATGACGGCCTCTCTCGTACGGTGTGCGATGAACTCGAACACCGTACCAGTGAACTCGAACACTGTGCGAGGCCCGATAGGATGGGCTGGTGGCGGCGCAGAAGGCTAATCAGGACTCGTTCACCAGCTCGGTGTGGTTGAAGCCCCCGCGTACGCCGTCCGGCCAGCCGTCGCTGAGCCGCGAGCAGATCGTCCGCGCGGCGATGGAGATCCTCGACGCCGACGGTCTCGACGGGCTGAGCATGCGCCGTCTCGGCACGAAGCTGGACGCCGGCGCGACCTCGCTCTACTGGCACGTCGCCCACAAGGACGAGCTGCTCGAGCTGGTCGTCGACGAGGTGCTGGGCGAGATCTACGTGCCCGAACCGGGCGACGCGAGCTGGCGGATGGGGGCGTCGGTCTTCGCCAACGGCATGCGGACCGCGCTGCTGCGGCACACCTGGGTGCTCGGGCTGCTCGGCCGGCACCCCACCCTGGGGCCCAACGCCATGCGGATGGGCGAGCGGCTGATGGCGCTGTTTCTCGCGGCCGGCTTCACGGGCATCGAGCTGTCACACGCGGCCGGGCTGCTCAACTCGCACGCCATCGGCGCGGCCACCTCCGAGGCGGCGATCAAGTCGGCGCTCACCCGCACCGGCATGACCTACGCCGAGGTCGCCGAGGAGGTCGAGCCCCATCTGGAGCGGCTGGCACCCGACAATCCTGAGTACACGAGGTGGCGGCACGAGGTCGGCCCGCTCAACCGCGACCCGGAAAGTGTGCTCGCCCAGACGTACGCCTTCGGCCTGGAACGCATCCTCGACGGCCTCGAACAGTGGTTGGCCGCGAATCGCCCGGACCACCGTGGTGGCCCGGGCGAATAGCGTCAGTCCGACGAGCCGGGTTTGTGATAGCTGATCTGGTCGAGCGGCAGGGGGAACTCCTGGTCGCCGAACGGGGACGGGCCGCCCTGCACGGGCAGCGTGACCTCGGTGACGTCCATCCGGCCGTCCTCGCGTACGGGCGGGGACTCGGGCATCCGGGCACTGGAGAACGGCATCGCCCCGCCGGCGCCGGTGACTCCGGTCGAGACACTGGGCGCCATCGAGGTGCTCTCTTCGAGCTCGTCCCGGCGGAAGATCTTGCGGCCGAGCCAGACCAGCGGGTCGTACCGCCGGTCGACCACGCGCTCCTTCATCGGGATGATCGCGTTGTCGGTGATCTTGATGTGCTCGGGGCAGACCTCGGTGCAGCACTTGGTGATGTTGCAGTAGCCGAGACCCTGGTGGGCCTGCGCGTACTGCTTGCGGTCCTCGCGGGCGTCGAGCGGGTGCATGTCGAGCTCGGCCGCGCGGATGAAGTATCGAGGGCCGGAGAAGGCCTCCTTGTTCTCCTCGTGGTCGCGCACGACGTGGCACGTGTTCTGGCAGAGGAAGCACTCGATGCACTTGCGGAACTCCTGGCTCCGCTCGACATCGACCTGCTGCATGCGATATTGCCCGGGAGCCACCCCGGCGGGCGGCGCGAAGGCCGGGGTCTCGCGCGCCTTCTCGTAGTTGAAGGACACGTCGGTGACCAGGTCGCGGATCACGGGGAACGTGCGCAGCGGCGTGATCGTGACCGTCTCGTCCTCCTCGAAGGTGGACATCCGGGTCATGCAGCCGAGCCGCGGCTTGCCGTTGATCTCGACCGAGCACGAGCCGCACTTGCCGGCCTTGCAGTTCCAGCGGCAGGCGAGGTCGGGCGTCTCGGTCGCCTGCAGCCGGTGGATGATGTCGAGCACGACCTCGCCGTCGTTGACCTCGACGTCGTAGTCCTGGATGTCGCCGCCGGAGGAATCGCCCCGCCAGACGCGGAAGTGACGCTTGGTGCCCATTACTTCGCCTCCGTCTTGCTCTTCGCGTCTGTGCGCACGCCGGGGATCCGGGCGTCGCCCTTCGGACCCTCGATCGCGTCGAACCGGGTCAGTTCGTCCTCAGTGAGATATTTGGACAGCTCCGTGCGCTCGAACAGCTGGATCAGCTCGTCGCGCATGCGGGGCAGCGGCTTGCGTTCGAGATGGATGTCGCCGTCGTCGCCGAGCGAGCAGACCAGGTTGACCTGCCGCCAGTCCGGGTTCATCGCCGGGAAGTCCTCCCGCGTGTGCCCGCCGCGGGACTCCTCCCGCTCGAGCGCCGCCTTGGCCGTGCACTCCGAGACGATCAGCATGTTGCGCAGGTCGAGCGCGAGATGCCAGCCCGGGTTGTACCGCCGGCCGCCGGTCGCGCCGACCTGGGCCACGCGCAGCTTGAGTTCCTGGATCCGCTTCAGCGCGTCGGTCAGTTCGCCCGCGCGCCGGATGATGCCCACCAGATCGCCCATCACGGCCTGAAGATCCTGCTGCAGCCCGTACGGATTCTCGCCGCTCTCCCGCTGCAGGGGCGCGAGGGCGGTCGTGACCGCGGCCTCGACGTCCGAGGTGCTGACCTTGGGGCGTTTTCCAAGCGTTTCCGCGTACGCCGCCGCGTGCTCGCCGGCCCGCTTGCCGAACACCAGCAGGTCGGACAGCGAGTTGCCGCCGAGCCGGTTGGACCCGTGCATGCCGCCGGACACCTCGCCCGCGGCGAACAGGCCCTGAACCGTGCCCATGGCGGCGGCCGAATCGGGCTCGACCTCGACGCCACCCATCACGTAGTGACAGGTCGGGCCGACCTCCATCGCCTCCTTGGTGATGTCGACGTCGGCCAGCTCCTTGAACTGGTGATACATCGACGGGAGCCGCTTGGTGATCGTCTCGGCCGGCATGCGGGTCGAGACGTCGAGCAGGACACCGCCCGCCTTGGTGCCCCGACCGGCCTTGACCTCGGAGTTGATCGCGCGGGCGACCTCGTCACGCGGCAGCAGCTCGGGTGGGCGGCGGTTGTTGTCCGGGTCGTTGTACCACCGGTCGGCCTCCTCCTCGGTCTCCGCGTACTGCTTGCGGAAGACGTCGGGGACGTAGTCGAACATGAAGCGCTTGCCCTCGCTGTTGCGCAGCACGCCGCCGTCGCCCCGGACCGACTCGGTGACCAGGATGCCCTTGACGCTGGGCGGCCAGACCATGCCGGTCGGGTGGAACTGGAGGAACTCCATGTTGATCAGCGTCGCGCCCGCCCGCAGCGCCAGCGCGTGGCCGTCGCCGGTGTACTCCCAGCTGTTCGACGTGACCTTGTAGCTGCGGCCGACGCCGCCGGTCGCCAGGATCACCGCGGGCGCCTCGAGCAGCAGGAACTCGCCGGACTCGCGGTAATAGCCGAACGCGCCGGCCACCCGGTCGCCGTCGAGCAGCAACTCGGTGATCGTGGTCTCGGAGAAGACCTTGATGCGCGACTCGTAGCTGCCGGTCTCGGCGTAGTCCTCCTGCTGCAGCGAAACGATCTTTTGCTGCAGGGTGCGGATCAGCTCGAGGCCGGTGCGGTCGCCGACGTGCGCGAGCCGCGGATACTCGTGACCGCCGAAGTTGCGCTGCGAGATCTTGCCGTCCTTGGTGCGGTCGAAGAGCGCACCGTACGTCTCCAGCTCCCAGATGCGCTCCGGGGCCTCCTTGGCGTGCAGCTCGGCCATGCGGAAGTTGTTGAGGAACTTGCCGCCCCGCATCGTGTCGCGGAAGTGGACCATCCAGTTGTCGCGCGAGTTGACGTTGCCCATCGCCGCCGCGGCGCCGCCCTCGGCCATCACCGTGTGGGCCTTGCCGAACAGAGACTTCGAGATGATGGCCGTACGCTTCCCGGCCAGCCGGGCCTCGATCGCCGCGCGGAGACCGGCGCCGCCGGCCCCGATCACGACAACGTCGTACAGGTGCCGTTCGATTCTTGCTGTGGTCATGTGTGCGCCGCCCCCTAGCCGACGAACCGAAGATCGGAGAACCAGCCGGCCGACAGCGCCATGACGTAGAAGTCGGTCAGCGCCAGCGTGCCGAGGGTGATCCAGGCCAGTTGCATGTGGCGGACGTTGAGCTTGGACACGAACGTCCAGACGCGGTAACGCACGGGATGCTTCGAGAAGTGCTTGAGGCGGCCGCCGGTGATGTGCCGGCACGAGTGGCAGGACAGCGTGTACGCCCAGAGCATGACCACGTTGCCGACCAGGATGACGTTGCCGAGCCCGAAGCCGAACCCGCCGTCACCGCTGCGGAAGGCGATGATCGCGTCCCACGTGTTGATCAGCGAAATGATCATGGCGGCGTAGAACGCGTAACGGTGGGCGTTCTGGAAGATCAGCGGGAAACGGGTCTCGCCCGTGTACTTCGCGTGGCCGTCGGGCACCGCGCAGGCCGGCGGCGAGAGCCAGAACGCCCGGTAGTACGCCTTGCGGTAGTAGTAACACGTCAGGCGGAAGAGCAGCAGGAACGGCAGGGTGAACGCGGCCTCGGGGATCAGCCAGAAGCTGGGAAGCGGCGTGCCGAACAGCGATGAGCCCTCGACGCAGCGGTCGGTCAGGCACGGAGAGTAGAACGGTGTGAGGTAGTGAAACTCCTCCACGAAATACCACTTGTGCATGAACACGCGGACGGTCGCGTAGGTGACCCACGCCGCGAGGCCGATAAAAGTGATCAGTGGCGCCAGCCACCATCGGTCGGTGCGCAACGTTTTGGCCGTGATCGCCGCGCGTGATCGTCGTGGACCGGAGGGCCCCGCGCCCGGCCTCGTTGCCGTCGTCGTCATTCGATCTCCTGACGTGCCTGTCCCAGTGACCCGGCCGACGAGCGAGGGGGAGCCCGGCAGCCGCCATGCTTCCGTGATGTGGGGCACACGTTACGCCGGGGGCCGGACAGTTTCGCGCTCAGGGATGGGGTCTGGATCACAAAGTTCGACCCCGATCGCATCGATAGGCCGACAAGCACTAATGGATCTTGGCAGGCCTGATCCAAAACGGACGCTCGGGCAGCAGCTGGACAGGCGCTCAGAGGTCCGGGGCAGCCAGGCGGCGGATCGGGCCGGCACACGGGGCGGGCGACCACTCCTGGAGGTCTTCGGCGAGCGAGCCGCCGTCGTCGTTTTTCGGGGCGGCAAAGAAGGCGGGCGTACGCGACTTCGACTGCCGGTCGAGGGCGTCGGCGTAGACGGCGCGGGCGTCCAGCAGCTGCCGCCAGCCGTCCTGCGCCCGATCGCTGCGGACCTCGCCCAGATAGAGGCGTACGGCGGAGTTCTCGTCACGGATCGCCACGGCCCGACCGGCCGGGCCGGCGGTGGCGCCGGGCGGGGTCAGGCGGTTGAGGCGGCTTTCCAGGTCGAGGCAGCTCTGGTCGCTCAGCGCGCGGGTCTCGCGGGCGTCGTCGGCGCGGTCGCGCACGCCGCTGATCGCGGAGATGACCGACAGGCCGCCCACGCACAAGGCGATCACGATGACGGCGGCGCCGATCGAGATGCCCGCGATCCACCACCGTCGCCGCCGGCGTTGCTGCTCGTCCGGCGTCCCCGGGGACTCGCTCACGCCGAACGCCCGTCGCCGCCCACCGGACCGGCCGCCACCACCCGCCGGCACCGCGGCCGGCTCCGCCCGGTCGGCTCCGGCAGCACCAAAGTCCCCCGAGCCGGACCCGGAGCCGGACCCGGAACCCGTACCGGACTCGGAGCCCGCGCCGGACCAGAAGCCGGCGCCGGACCCGGAGGAACCCGCGCCGGAGCCCTCGTCAGGAGCGAAGCCCGGGCCGGCCGCCTCGCCGCCCGGATTGTCCGGTGTGGAAGCCGCGGCGCCGGCCGAGGGATCCGGGGAGGATCTCAGCACCCGCCGGGTGGCGTCGTCGTCCTGGTCAGGGTCGCGCGGCCTGTCGCTCACGGGCCAAGTGAAACACGCCGGTCAATGTGCGGGGAGGGCTCAGCCGGAGGCGTTCCCGGTCAGGTTCCACGACGCCAGGTGCAGGGCCGGGGCCGCATAGCGGGTGCCCGACCAGCGGTCCGGCAGCAGGATCGACTCGCTGCCGATGCCCATCACCCGGCCGACGCCCAGCGCCTGCGGATACGACTGGGTGAAGCGCATGTTGCTCACCGGCGCGGTCACCTCACCGTCCTCCACGAGCCAGACGCCGTTGCGGGTCAGGCCGGTGACGACCAGCGTCTTCGGGTCGAGCACCCGGGTGTACCACAAGTCGGTGATCAGCAGGCCGCGCCGCATGCGGGACACCAGGGGGCGGGCCGGCCCGGCGACGGGCGAGGAGGGATCGGCCGGGGGCAGGGCCGGTTCGCTGGCCTCGGGCGAGGCCTCCAGCCGTACGTGGGTGGGATAGGGACCCCACGTGCGGGATGCCGGCGAGGCGTGACCCGTGGACACGGCACCCACCTCGGCCGCCGACGAACGGTCGTGGGCCACCGCCTTGGTCACGCCCTCGCGCACCAGCACCAGCGACTCGCGCGGGGTGCCCTCGTCGTCGAACGGCAAGGCCGGCGCGGGCTCGTCGCGGCTGCCCAGCGGCTCGTCGACCAGGGTCACCGACGGGTCGAACTGGTCGGCGCCGAGCTCGGCGAACGACTGCTTCTGCGCGTACGCCTTGCCGTTGAACCCGAACATCGCGAAGTTGTCGAGCAGGTCGGCCACCGCCTCGGGCTCGAGCACCACCTCGTAATGGCCGGGAGGCAGCTCGACCGGGCTTTGCGCGGCTCGCGCCTTGGCCGCCGCGCGCGCCCCGAGCACCGAACCGTCGAGGTCGCCGAGCCGCCCGCCGGCCAGCCGGGCCACGCCGTCGGCGCCGCCGATCCGCGCGATGCCGTCCATCGCCGCCTCGGCCGTGCGCCCCTCGACCGACTGCCCCGCGCTGTTGGCGAAGGCCGCGGAGGTGTAGGCCGTGCGGCAGAACCCGGCCGTCTCGAGCCCCTCGGCGGCGCGCACGAAGTCGCGTACGCGATCGGCTCTCTCGGCCGGGGTGGCCCGCGCGGTCGCCTCGTCGAACCCGAAGTCGAGCCCGGACCGCTCGCCCGAGCCGTGATAGCCCGCCGAGTGGTGCAGCGGGGTGGGCGGCGTCAGGCCCGGCCACGCCGCGTCGGGCGGGCTCAGCCGCACCGCCGCCACCGTGCGCTCGACCAGCCCGCGCAGGCCCTCCGGCCCGACGACCGTGGTGGCCCCCGACGCCGTGCGCCCGTCGAGATGCAGCCTCAGCCGTACGTTGGTGACCGCGCCGGCCACGTTCTGATGGATCATCGAATTGGCGAAGCGGGTCAGCGCCTCGGCGTCGTGCTGGACCATGACCTCGGCCTGCGCGGCCGGACCGGCCACCTGGCGCACCAGCTCGACGACCCGGGCCGCGAGCTCGAGCTCGGCCCCCGTCCGGATGATGTCGGCACTCATCCCCGCACCCCCACGCGCACGTTGGTGAACCGGGCCGGAGCGGCCGGATGGCCGGTGTGCCCCACCTGCCCGGGCTGGCCCTTGCCGCAGTTCGGCGTGCCCCAGGCGATGGTCTCGGAGGAGAGCATGTCCATCGACTGCCAGAACCTGGGGCCGATGCCGGTGTAGGTCGGGTTGCGCAGCATGCGGCCGCGCTCGCCGTTCTTGATCTCGTAGCCGATCTCGCAGCCGAACTGGAAGTTGAGCCGCCGGTCATCGATCGACCACGACCGGTTGGTCTCCATGAACACGCCGTCGCCGGTGTTCGCGATGATCTCGTCGAGCGTGTGCGGACCCGGTTCGAGGCCCACATTGGTCATCCGGACCATCGGCAGCCGGGACCAGCCGTCGGAGCGCACGCTGCCCGCGTAGTCGAGGCCGGCCACGGCGGCCGAGTCGCGCCCGGCCAGCACGCCGACCCAGATGCCGTCGCGTACGGCGTCGCGCTTGGTGGCCGGGGTGCCCTCGTCGTCGTAGCCGAAGCTGCCCAGCGCGCCCGGGATGCTCGGGTCGATCGTGATGTTCATCAGGTCGGAGCCGTAGCGCAGCGAGCCCAGTTTTTGCAGGTCGAGCCAGCTCGTGCCGGCGAACGCGGCCTCCCACCCGAGGATGCGGTCGAGCTCGATGGCGTGACCGACCGACTCGTGGATCTGCAACGCGAGCTGTTCGCCGCCCAGCACCAGCGTGGTCTCGCCGGTCGGGCAGAGCGGCGCGCTGAGCAGGGCGCGGGCCTCCTCGGCCATACGCGGGGCGTTACCGATCAGGTCGAGGCTGTCGACCAGTTCCCAGCCGCTCGTGCCGTACTGACCCCCGTACGACGGCCAGGATCGGCGCTGGATCTCGCCGTCGCCGAAGACGCTGGCCCAGACGCCCCCGCCGCACTCGCGGGTGTGCTGGTCGATGCGGTGGCCCTCGCTGGAGACGAACCACTTGCGGGTGTCCCAGATCTGGTAGACACCCTCGGCCAGGTCGGCCCCCGCCTGCCGGGCCGCCGTGGTCGCCCCGACGAGCAGGTCGCCCTTGGTCGACAGCGACACCTCGAGCGGGTCGACCTCGCACGCGTTGGCCCAGCTGGCCTCGATCGCGCCGCTGGGCACGAGATCGACCGGCGGGCCGGGCACGGTGGCGCTGGCCGCGGCGATCTGCGCGGCCCGGCGCCCGGCGGCGCGCGCGGCCGAGTCGGAGAGGTCGGGCACCGCGTAGAAACCCCAGGAAGACCCGACCAGAGCCCGTACGCCCAGACCGGCGCTCTCGCCCGAGCCAAGGTTGTCGATGTCGCCGTTGCGGGCCGACATCGACTCCACCCGGCGCACCATGATGCGGCAGTCGGCGTAGCGCGCCCCACCGTCCAGAGCGGCCTGCACCGCCGAGTAAGCCTCATCGAAGTGACTCATGCGCCGACCCTAAGCGACCGGTACGACAGTCCGCCGACCCGTGATCACCGCCGGCCCGACAGCAGCACCTCCGGGTCGAGCTCGAGCGCGATCGGCTCGGTGAGCCGGAACGTCTCACCGACCTTGGTGGTCGAGCGCTCCCGGTACGCCGTTCCGACCAACTCGTAGAGGTGGAGAGTCGGGCCCTGAGGATCGACCACCAGGTACCACGGGATGCCCGCCTCGGCGTAGTAGTGCATTTTCAGCACTTTGTCGGTGGCCGCATTGGAGGGCGAGAGGATCTCGCAGACCAGCGCGACCGCTTCGGCGTCGACAAACAATTCGTCATCTCCGATGTCGGCCGAGAACACCACGACATCGGGGATCGCCACCCGGTCGGGGAGGAGCCGGACATTCACGGCTTTCTCGACCTGGAAGCGTGTCGCGTCCGAGTCCCTCTCCAGCGCGTTGGCAAGGTGTCGAGCGATGCGTTGATGCCTGACGGGCGGGTTGGGTGTGACAAGCAGGCTTCCGTCGAGAAGTTCGACTCGGGGGGAGGTCTCGCCGAGGGCGAAGTACTCGTCGCCGCTCATGGGCTGTCCGCCGGGGAAGATCATCCCGCTCGGCGACCGATTGTCCGCAGTAAAGAGGGTCGTCATGGCATCTCCCGAGCTGTCGGGTTCGGACTCTCCCGCAAGGCTAGTCGTGCGACAACCCATGAACGCTATCAAGCAGCCGTTTCGTGCCCCTTCAGGAAGGCCAGCTCCTCGTCAAGGGTGGCGGCCGGTAGCGAGGGGAGGCCGGGGGCCTCGGCGCCGATCAGGAGCAGGCTGTCGGTCGGGTCGGCGCCGAGCAGGCTGTGGTGGTCGTAGACGTCGGCCGAGTCGCGGCGGTCGCCGAGGTAGCGCTCGGCGAACGGGCCCGGCTCGTCGTGCCAGTCGACGATCGGATCGCGGGCCACGCCGCGGTGGAAGACGTCGGGGCGGCGCAGCACGGCCATCGCGGCCAGCCAGCCACCGAGACCCCTTCCCCGTACGGCCACCGCGCCCAGATCGAGGCCGGGATGCTTGCCGTGCAGCGCCAGCAGCGCGTCCACCTGGTCGGACAGTGAGACGTCGACGAGCCGGCGGTGCACCACCTTTTCGAAGCTCGGCGCCACCCCGGGCGTGCCCCGGCCGTCGATGCTGACGACGGCGAACCCGGCGTCGGCCCACCACTGCCGTTCCTGCCAGGCCGCCAGATCGCTCACCACCTGCTGGTGCCCGGGGCCGTCGCCCAGAGTGACCAGCACCGGGATCTTGGTGCCCTCGACGAACGCCGTGGGGTAGAGCACGGCGGCGGGCAGGCGGCGGTCGGTGACGCGTTCGAGCGCGGGCTCGGGGGCGTACGGAAGCGGCATGCTCAGGTTGCCCAGGGCGGCCACGCGGGCCTCGCCCCGCCACACCACGTCGTCGACGACCAGCACGTCGCCGCCGGTCACCGCGCGGTGCCAGCCCGGCGACCCGGTCACGTTGCGCGCCTCGGCCCCGCCGCCGCCCAGCGACGTGCGTACGCGGAACACCGCCTGCCCGGACGGGTCGCCGTCGGTGCCCTCGACCACCAGGTCGGGTGCGGGGCTGCCGGGCCGCGGGAGCGTGCCGACCACCCGCCGCACATAGAGGCCGGGCGGGGTCAGCAGGCTGCCGTCGGCGAACAGGCAGCGCGCGTCGAAGCCGTCGTGCGCGAGCTCGCCGCCGACCAGCACACGCCCGTCGGGCAGGTGCCGCGGCGTGCCGGCGACCGGCTCGACCCAGCGGGCGTCGGCCAGCTCGGCATGCACCTGCGTCTCGCCCGTACGCGGGTCGACCGCGAGCACCAGCCCGTGCTGCTGCATGCGGCGCAGCACGGTGATCAGCGGCCCGCCGCCGTCGGCCCAGCTCACGCTGACCACGTGCGGGTACGTCTCGCGGTCCCAGTGCACGTCGACCCAGCCGAAGTCCAGGTCGAGCATGTGCAGGCTGGTCGACGTGGCCGTGCGCGCGGCCAGGATCTGGCTGCCGTCGGGCGCCCACCACCAGCCGCGGTCGCGCCCGAAACGCCGTGCCGTCTCGTCGGGCACGCCCCAGCCGATCATGCCGCCGCGCTCGCGCCACGCGTTCCCGGACTCGCCGGCCAGCAGCCGGTCGCCGTCGGGGCCGACCACCCGCAGCGACGGTGAGCCACCGGTTCGGCTGACGTAGCCGATGTTGACGCCGTGCGGGTCGGGGTGCGGGTCCTCGGCCGGTTCGCCGGTCGGCACCTCGGCGACCGTGCCCCGCACGAGGTCGGCCCGGAACAGGCAGCCGTCGCGGGTGAATGCGGCCACGCAGGCGTCGCGATCGGTCGCGTACGAGCGCACCGGTCCGGGCGCGACCAGGGATTCGGTCGCGGTGGCGACGTTGAGCGCCCACAGCGACGCGACCGGGTCCTCCGGCCCGGTGGAGCGCAGGAACGTCACCCGCCGGCCGTCCGCCCCGACCGTCACCGCGTGCGGCGCGCCGTGGCGGAAGTGGCCGGTGCGCTCCGCGAGTCCTGGGAAGTCCACCCGGACAGCATCGCTGATCAAGCCCCGGTTGTGCGCCCCAAACCCGAGCACGGCGTCCGGAGCGTCGCCGATGATCCCGCGTAGAGTTGCGCGCGTGACTGACGCCCTGCCCGCCCGGCGACTGCTGCTGGTGCACGCTCACCCCGACGACGAGGTCACCGGCACCGGCGCCACCATGGCCCACTACGCCGCCACCGGCGCCCACGTGACGCTCGTGACCTGCACGCTCGGCGAGGAGGGCGAGATCCACGTCCCCGAGCTGGCGCAGCTCGAGGCGGCCCAGGCCGACCAGCTCGGCGGCTACCGGCTGGTCGAGTTGTCCCGCGCCTGCGCCGCGCTCGGCGTGACCGACCACCGGTTTCTCGGCGGCGCCGGGCGTTACCGCGACTCCGGCATGATGGGCCTGCCCACCAACGACCACGCCCGGGCGTTCTGGCGGGCCGACCTCGACGAGGCCGCGGCCCACCTGGTCGAGATCATGCGCGAGATCAAGCCGCAGGTGATGATCACGTACGACCCGAACGGGTTCTACGGGCACCCCGACCACATCCAGGCGCACCGGGTGGCCATGCGCGCGGCCGAACTGGCCGGCGACGACGCCCCGCAGAAGATCTACTGGACGGCCATGCCGCTGAGCGTGCTGCGCGACGGCATGGACGCGTTCCGGGAGCTTTCCGACAACCCGTTCGCCGGAGTGGAAAAGGTGGAGGACCTGCCGTTCGGCCACCCCGACGACGAGATCGCCGCGCGCATCGACGGCACCGACTTCTATCAGCAGAAAGTCGCGGCCATGCAGGCCCACGCCACCCAGATCCCCGACAACTCCTGGCTGTACGGCATCGCCGGCGACTTCGGCGGCGAGTTCATGGGCGTGGAGTACTTCACGATCGCCAAGGGCGAGCGGGGCCGGGGCGAGGGCCCGCACAACTGGGAGAGCGACCTGTTCGTCGGCCTCGATCTCGAGCAGCCGGCGGCGGCCGACGCGGCCACCCGATGAGCACCGGCCAGGAGACCGAGGTGAGCACGCCACCCGAGGAGGCTCCCGCTCCCGAGCGCAAGGCCGACTGGGATCCGGTCATCCGGGTGGGCGGCGTGGTGGTCTCGATCCTGGCCGCCCTGATCAGCGGCTTTCTCGAGATCAACCTGAGCACGCTGCGCGCCGGTGACTTCGTGACGATCTGGCGCGGTGACGCGATCGGCTCCGGCGGCGGCCCGCTCGTCGGCGTCTCGATCCTGCTGGCCGGCGGGCTCAACTGGGCGATCGCCTGGTTCGCGGTCACCACGACCCGCCGACGCTGGGCGCTGGCCCCGCCGTGGGCGCTGTGGACGCTGCTCATGCTGAGCGCGGCCGGGGTCCGCACCGATGAGGGCGACTACCTGCTCGGCGGCGCGAACTGGGTCGGTTTGATCATGATCCTGGTCGGGAGCCTGACGTACGCTGTTTACTCCTATCGCCTGATCTTGAAGGGGCGGTTGCCGTAAACCCGCCGCGGTGAGGTGAGCACGTGACGTCCAGGTCCGAGTGGTTCGGCCGGCCGCCCCACGCGGAAGCCGGGCCGGACGACACCGTCATCCTCAACGAGGCGCCCGGCGACAGCGTTGCGGCCTCTGCCGGGTCACAGGTCACAGGTTCGGGGCTTGTTCCGCCGGCCCAGCGCGAGGCGCCGCCGGACGAGACGATCGAGGAGCCGCCGCCGCGGCGCAATCGGGGCCGGTGGCTGCTCGCGGCCGGTGTGGTGGCGCTGCTGGGTGTGGGTGCAGCGGGCTCGGCGGCCTACGTGACGACCGGGGACATTCCGCGTGGCGTCGAGGTGCTCGGGCTGGGGCTCGGCGCGCTGACGATCGCGGAGGCCGAGAAGGCGCTGCGGGATCACGTCGCGTCGCGCTCGGCCCAGCCGGCCCGCGTCCGTCTCGACGGTCAGAACCTGACGGTCACCCCCGAGTCGGCCGGTCTCGCCTTCGACGTGCCGGCCACCGTCGCCGCGGCCTCCCGGAGCGGCCTCCGATTCTTCGGGACCAAGAGCATTCCCCCAGCCGTACGCGTCGACGAGGCCAAACTCGCCGCGGCGCTCCGCAAGCAGCTGAAATCCGAGCGGGTCACCATGCGCCGGCCGGCGATCGCCTTCCGGGGCGTCGCGCCCGTGGCGGCGTACGGGAAACCCGGCCTTGATCTTGATGGTGGTCTTGCCGCCGAGCGGGTGATCGCGGCCTGGCCGACGGGGGAGGTGGCCGACGTGCCGCTGACCACGCGGGCGCCGGTGATGACCAAGGAGCAGGTCGACGCGCTGGTCAGCGACGTTGCGCGACCCGCCGTGGCCGCGCCCGTGACCGTCCGGGCCGGGGCGGGATCGTTCGTGCTGACGCCCGCGACCATCGCCGAGGGCCTGGTCTTCCGGGCCGACAGCGCGGGCAAGCTGATTCCGGCGATCGACGGCGCCAAGCTGCGTGCGGCCGGCGCCGCCGAGTTCCGCAAGGTCGAGACCCCGGCGCGACCGGCCACCGTACGCCTGCGGAACGGCCCGCAAGTGGTGCCGGGCGTGCCCGGCCGTCAGGTCGACGTGGCCCGGCTCGGCCCCGAACTGCTGAAGGTGCTGCCCGCCGCGGGCCCCCGCCAGATCACCGGCGTGCTGGTCCCGGCCGAGCCTCGGACGAGCGTCGCCGACGTGACCAAGCTCGGCATCAAGGAGAAGGTGTCGGCCTTCACCACCTACTTCACCGGCGGCCGCAACGCCCCGCGCAGTCAGAACATCATCACGGTGGCCAAGGCCGTGGACGGCGCGATCGTGCGGCCGGGCGCGACGTTCTCGCTGAACCGGCACACCGGCGAGCGCAACTACGCCAAGGGATACAAGGACGCGCCGGTGATCGTGAACGGCGTGCTCGAGCCGGGCGTCGGTGGCGGCGCCTCCCAGTTCACGACGACGCTGTTCAACGCGGCCTACTACGCGGGCCTCGAGGACGTCGAGCACAAACCGCACTCGTTCTACTTCTCGCGCTACCCGTCGGTGATCGAGTCGACGATCTTCTATCCGACGCTCGATCTCAAGTTCAAGAACACCACGCCGTACGGGATCCTGATCGACACCGCCACGACCGGGCGCTCGGTGACCGTCACGATGTGGAGCACCAAGGTCTACGACAGCGTCAAGACCGTCTACGGACCCCGCCGTAACCGGACCAGCCCGCCGACCGTGCAGCGCGAAGCCGGACCCCGGTGCATTTCCTCCAGCGGACTCCCAGGCTTCACCCAGGACGCATGGCGCGTCATCCGCAAAGATGGCCGGGAGATCGAGCGCGAGAAGTTCACTTGGCGCTACGATCCCGAGCCACGATTCGTCTGCGGCGGCGCGGAGTAGCCGCCGGGCAGTCCCGGGAGGTCCCATGAGGCAGCAGCGCTGGTTCCCGATCGCGGCGCTGGCGGTCGGTCTGTTCGCCATCAACGCGGTGGCCCGCCTGGTCACCCGCTTCGCCTTCGAGGACAATGACGCCGCCGAGACGCGCACCACGGTGGTCATGTTCGCGTTGATCGGCGTGGTGCTGGCCGGGTACGCGTTCTGGGCCTCGCACCGCCGCCGGCCGTCCGAGTGGCTCGTTCCCGACTGGGTCGTCGGCGTGGCCGGCGCGATGCTGCTGACCCTCCTGGTCGGACCGTTCATCAGCGGCGAGCAGCCGTTCGCGGGCGGCTCGGACCACTTCTTCGCGCAGATCGCGTTGTATGTCGCGTTCGCCGGTGGCGGCACGCTGGTCGGCTACTGGATCTCGGTCGCGATGGCCCACGACTACCGTTCGCGCTCGCTCAAGGCCTACACCGAGACCCGCCAGGCCAAGCCCCGCCGCATCGTCCGCCGCTAAGCCGTGTCCGGCGCCTCGCGCGTCAGATAGGTGTGGTGAGTGGTGAAGCCCACCCGCCCGTAGAGCGCGACCGCGCTCGTGTTGCGCTCCTCGACCTGCAGATAGACCCTCGAGCTGCCGTGCTGGGCGCCCCACTGGGCCAGCCCGCGCAGCACGTGCTGGGCCAGGCCCCGGCGGCGAGCGTGCGGGGCGGTCTGCAGCAGCGCCACGCCGAGCCAGCGATCCGGACCGGTCACCGCGCCGCGACCGACCGCGAGCAGGTCGCCGCCGGTGTCGCGCACCTGGGCGAAGACGACGTCGGCCGGGGCGGTCAGGATGCGGGCCGCGGCGGGGGGCAGCGTGCCCTTGTGCTCGGCCACCATGGCGAACCAGTCGTCGCCGGGGCTGTCGGCCAGCTCCACCAGAGGCAGATCGGACCGGGCCGGCAGCGCGCCGACCAGCGAAGACAACGACGCGGTCTGCACCAGGGTGAGCGGCCGGGCGCCCCAGCCGCGGGCGTCGAGGGCGGCGTTGACCGGAGCGGCCAGCGGCATCGGCGCGTTGATCAGGGGGCGCTGACCGTGTGCGGAATACCACTCCACGACCGCGTCGACGGCGGCCTCGAGCGGGCGGTCCGGATCGCCGACCGCGAGGGCCGAATTTGCCCGGCCGGTCCAGTTTCCGGCGGCCCGGAGGATCCAGTTGCCCAGCCTGGCCTGCGTCGGAGCCGGCCAGGCGTCGTTGGCCGCCAGCTCGAGGGCGACCACCTCGGCCGCGGGCGGGCGCCGGGCGGGCGGGACCCGTTTGGCGCGATGCACCTCACGCAGGGGGACGCGCACGGTGCCCTTCTCGGTGGCGATCGTAAGATCGGTGTCGGTGAGATCGACCAGCTCACCGAGGGCATCCGTGTAGAGAGTCCGATTCTGGGAAACGCCTACAATTCGGCGTACCACCACCCGGTGTCCCACATCCTGCCGACGGAGCACGTGTCACCTCCTCCGGCGGTGATACTAGGCTCTGCAACTGTCGCCGGCGGTCCCCGCGGCGTGGCTTTGGAGGGAAAGACCCGTGACCTACATCATCGCTGAGCCATGCGTCGATGTGCTCGACAAGGCGTGCATCGAAGAATGCCCGGTCGACTGCATCTACGAAGGCAACCGGATGCTCTACATCCACCCCGATGAGTGCGTCGACTGCGGGGCCTGTGAACCGGTCTGCCCGGTCGAGGCGATCTTCTACGAGGACGACGTGCCCGAACAGTGGAAGGACTACACGACGGCGAACTACGAGTTCTTCGAGGACCTCGGCTCGCCCGGTGGCGCCGCCAAGGTCGGCAAGATTGACAAGGACACGCCGTTCATCGTCTCGCAGCCGCCGAGAGGGGACGCGCACTGAGCGCGCTCTCCGCGGCTCTGCCGGATTTCCCCTGGGATCTCCTGGAGCCGGCCAAGGCCCGGGCGGCCGCACACCCCGACGGGATCGTCGACCTCTCGGTCGGCACCCCGGTCGACCCCGTGCCGCCGCTGATCCGGCGCGCCCTCGCGGACGCGTCGGATTCGCCCGGATATCCGCTCACCGCGGGAACTCCGGCCCTGCGCGCGGCCATCGCGCAGTGGCTGGCCCGGGCATGCGGCGCCTCGGGCACCCCCGGAGTGCTGCCCACGATCGGCTCCAAGGAACTGGTCGCCTGGCTGCCCACCCTGCTCGGCGTCGGCCCTGGCGACACCGTGGTGATCCCGGCCATCGGCTACCCGACGTACGAGGTCGGTGTGCGGCTGGCCGGGGCCAAGGTGATCCGGTCCGACTCGCTCACGGCGGTCGGGCCCGACCCGTCCGTACGCCTGATCTGGATCAACTCGCCGTCCAACCCGACCGGCAAGGTGCTGCCCGTCGAGCACCTGCGCAAGGTCGTCGCGTGGGCCCGCGAGCGCAACGCCGTGGTCGTCAGCGACGAGTGCTATCTGGCGCTGGGCTGGGAGACACGGCCCGTCTCGGTGCTCGACGACGCGGTGACCGGCGGCGACTACACCGGCGTGATCGCCGTGCACTCGCTGTCCAAGCGGTCCAACCTGGCCGGCTACCGCGCGGGTTTCCTCGGTGGCGACCCGGCGCTGATCGGCGAGCTGCTGGCCGTCCGCAAGCACGCCGGCATGATCGTGCCCGCCCCCGTGCAGGCCGCGATGATCGCCGCGCTCGGCGACGAAGAGCACGTGGCCGCGCAGCGTGACGTCTACGCCGCGCGACGCGAACAGCTGCGAGCCGCGCTCACCGGAGCGGGATTCGAGATCAGCCACTCCGAGGCCGGTCTCTACCTCTGGTCAACCCGCGGCGAAGACAGCTGGAAGACCGTCGACTGGCTCGCCGAGCGGGGCATCCTGGCTGCTCCGGGCGCCTTCTATGGCCCCGCCGCCGAGCAGCACGTGCGGGTCGCGCTCACCGCCACCGACGAGCGGGTCGCCGCCGCGGTCGCCCGTCTGGCATAGCACCGTGCGTGATCATGGGATCGCGCACGGCTTTGCCATGTAGACACCTGTCGCTACCCTCGGTGCGTTGCGAGACGACGTAGCTACGGGGAGGCAGTCGTGAGTGACGGCATTCGCGTCGATACCGACGGTCTGAACAAGTTCTCCGATCGGGTTCAGGACGACACGTCCCGGACCCTCGAGCCGGGGTATTCCGACGCGCGGGTGTCCTTCGGCACCGGGGTCCGCTTCGGGGTGAACAACGCCAGCGGAAGCGTGCACGCGGCCAAGGCCCGATACGCGGCGAGCGTGCAGGCCTCGACGGCCAACATCGAGGAGTACATGGCCGCGGCCCGCGTCCTGGCCGACGCGGCGGCCAAGGTCGCCACGGCCCTGGACGCCACCGACGTGCGCGCGGCCGACCGCACCGACTGGATCAACGGCGCGCTGGTGGCCGCCGCGACCGAGGCCCAGCAGCGGCGCGAGGCCGCCGACCGGGCCGTCCCGCACGGCGGGCGGCAGGCGATATGAGCGACCCGGTGCTGACCAGCAGCTACTGCACGAACTGGGGCGCGTTCAACACGCCCCGGCTGTGGTCGATGGTGATGAACGAGGAGGACGGGCTCGCCCGCGAGCAGGTGCAGGGCTGGAAACGGCTGGCCGGGTCGATCCGCGGCCAGCACCAGGCGCTCGCCGCGGCCAAGGCCGACCTGATCGCCGCGTGGCCGCCCGACCAGAACGCTTCGGCCGAGGCCTTCCTCAACGAGCTCGACCGTCTGATGGCCCGGCTCGAGGTGGCCTCGACCGACGCCGACACCACGGCCACCGGCCTCGACAAGATCTTGAACGCGCTCGACACGGCCAAGAAGTCGATCCAGCCGCTCTGGGAGAAATACAAGGACAAGAGCGACGACCTGATACCCGCCTGGTTCGACGGCGCCGAGGACGAGCTCGACGAACAGGCCCGCTCCGTCATGATCAGGATGGAGGGCGCGGTCTCGGACGCGGTGGCCGACCTGCGGGTGCCCGATCCGTACAACTTCAGCGTCGGCGAGGGGCCGCAGGAGTGGCCACCCAAGCCGACCGGGGGCGGCGGTCCGGGCTCCGGCTCGGGGCGCCTCGGGTCGGGCGGGGTCAGCGCCGAGGTGCCGCACTCTCCGCCGCCGCCGTTACCGGGCCAGGAACCGGTTCTGCCCGACACGCCCGGTGGCCCGTCCGCCGGCGCACCCGGTGGTTCCTCGGGGTCCGGCGCGGGCGTGGGGGCAGGTGTGGGCGTTGGGGTTCTGCCCGGTGGGCCGGATCTGGCCGGCGTGATCAATCCGCCGCCGCCCACGTCTCCGGCCACGCTTCCGGCCCCGAGCGGTGGGCCGATTCCGGGTGGAGGCGGGCCCGTGGGAGCCGTTCCCCCGCTGGTGCCGGGGCTGTTGCCGGGTGGTGGCGGTGGCGGCGGTCCCGTGCCGGGGGCCGGTGCCGGGCGTCCTCCGGTGAGCGGAACCGGTCGCGGCCCGGGTCGGACACTTCCGTCCGGCGCGGTCATCGGTCAGCCGGGGTCGATCGGTGGCCCGGGAGCGGCCGGTGGACGTGGCCTTGGTGGCACCGCCGGTCGTGGCGTCGGGAGTGTGGGGCGTCCAGGCGGCGCGGGTGCCCGGAAGGGTGGCGCGGGCGGCATCGGTGGCATCGACGGTGAGCCCGGTCGCGGTGGCGTCGGTCGCGGGTCCGGCGGCCCGCAGTTGAGCGGCGTCGGCGGCCCGGGCGGTGCGGGCGGGCGTGGCCTCGGCGGGGTGCGTGGACCCGGCGGTGCTCGCGGCCGTTCCGGTCGACGTGACGATGACGAGGCGGGCGGCATCCGTCCCGGTGCCGGCGACGTCGAGGCCTTCGGTTCGGCCCCGACCGGCGCTATTGGCGGCCCGCTGGGCGGCACCCCGGCAGCCGGCGGCCGTGTGGGCGCGGGTGGCGTCGGCGGTCGTGGGGCCGGTGCCGGTGAGGTTGGCGGCCGTGCAAGCGGTGCCGGTGGGGTCGGCGGCCCGGCAAGCGGTGCCGGTGGGATCGGCGGCCCGGCAAGCGGTGCCGGTGGGATCGGCGCGGGCGGTCGTCGGCCGGGCGGTGGCGGTGGCGGTGCGGGCGGCCGCGGTGCTGCGCGTGCGCCTCGGCCGGCCTGGCTGCCCGACGACCCGGTCGGACCCGATCGCCACACCTTCGCGGGCGGCGCCCAGGGCAATCGTTCCGGCGGGCGATCCGGCCGCGGCGAGGAACCGACCGGTTTCGACCCCGACAACCTCTGGCAGGTGGCCGAGGGCGTCACCCCGGTGATCAGCCCCGGCGCGGACGACGACTGGCACGACCCCGGCCCCAACGTGATCGGTCGCCGCGGGTGATCCTGGTTGTGACGCGGATGCGGGTTGCCCGGGGCGTGATCGGGTGATCGGAGTGGCTCGGCGGGTGGGGGCGGCGTTCTTTGCTGCCCTGCTTGTCGTGCTGCTCGCCGGGGTGCCCGCGCGGGCCGACTCGTGGCGGGATCGGCAATGGTATTTCGGGCCCATGCGGCTCGCGCAGGCTCAGCAACTCGGCAAGGGTGGCGCCGGGGTGACGGTGGCCGTCATCGACACCGGTGTGGACATCCGGCATCGGGATCTGCGTGGGGCGACCGTGCCGGGATGGGTCGTGACGCGCAACGAGCCTTCCGACAATGTGGACACCGGACCGCACGGCACGGGCATCGCGACCCTGATCGCCGGGCGTGGTCATGGTGAGGGCGCCGGGCTGCTCGGGGTGGCGCCGCGTAGCAAGGTCATGCCGATCCGGCCGGTCAACGACGACCTGCTCATCTCGAACGGCATCAAGTGGGCCGCCGATCACGGGGCCAAGGTGGTCAACATGTCGTTCGACCTCGAGTCCGATCAGGTGCTCGAGGACGCCATCGCCGAGGCGTCCGCCCGGGATGTCGTGCTGGTCGGCTCGGCCGGCAACGGCGGGGGCGGCGTGGTCGAACCGGCCTCTTTCCCGCACGTCATCGCGGTCGGGTCGGTGGGCCGCGACAACCGGATCGCGTCGTTCTCCAACCATGGTCCCGAGGTCGACCTGGTCACGTACGGTGTCTCGATCCCGGTGGCCCGCCCGGGCGGCCGGTACGACGTCAGCAACGGCACGAGCCTCTCGTCGGCACTGGTCGCCGGTGCGGTCGCGCTGATCCGGGCGCGGTATCCCGACATGCGCGCCGACGAGGTCGTCGACCGGCTGATGTCCACGGCGATCGACCGGGGTCCGAAGGGTCGCGACGACCGCTACGGCCAGGGCCAGCTGGATCTGATCGCGGCCCTGACCGCCCCACGCGCGGCGCCGTCGGCATCACCGGCCGCGCAGCCGCCCCGGGCGACCGCGGCATCGTCCACGTCCACGGACGACAGTGGCGTGCCGCCGTGGCTGATCGTGGCCGTCGGCGTGCTGGTGCTGGTCGTCGGGGTGTCCGTCCTCATGCTTCTTCGGGCACGCCGAAGTTCCTGATCAGCGGCGGGACGGTGGCCCGAAACCGGCATTCGCCCAACCGAATGTGTGCGCTACTCTCGGTGTCACCGGAGATCGGGGGAGCGCCGGTGAAGACACATCTTCAAACAATCAGTGGTGTCGACCGCACCGGCACGGCCTATGCGGTCGTCGACTTGGTGGGCCGATTCGTCGACATTGGCCTGAGTCCCGGCTGGTGGCCGACGCTGGGCCCGGCGCGCGTCGCGGCGGGCCTGGTCGAAGCGCTCGATGCGGCTCGCATGCAGGCGGCACTGGCGCCGCTCGTGCAGCGGGGCGAACGGCACGACGCGGCCCGGTCGCGCATCGCCGAGGCATACAGGCTGATCGACGAGGGTCGTGAGCAACCGGCCATCCAGGTGATCCTCGGCCCGCGCGGCCTGTTCCGGCTGCACGTGCGCGGCGGTCGCGTCGACGGCGCCGAGATCGGCGCGGTCACGCCGGCCGACACCGAGCGCCTCTGCGCCGACGCCCGTGACGTGCTGACCGAGCTGGCGGGCCGGCGAGCCGCCACCCGATACGCCCCGGCCGGTTAGCCGGAGGCCGAGCAGGGCCGGCCGAGCGTCGAGAGCGACTGCCCGCGCGGCCGTCCGAGGCGCGACGAGCCGCGCCCGGGTAGCGTCGGGGCATGGTCGAGCAACCGATGATCGTGGTCCGCGGCGAGGCGTTTCGGGAAGTGCCGCCCGAGCAGGCGCTTCTCACCGTGAGCCTGTCCGCCCGCGACCGCGACCGCGAGACCGTGGTGAGCCGCCTGCTCGAACGCTCCGGCGAACTGCACGCGCTGCTGGCCGAGTCGGGCGACGCGATCGAGCGGCGCGAGACCGGCGGCGTCCGGGTGCTGCCCGAGCTCAAGCGGGGCAGCGAGCGCGTGGTGGCGTACACGGGAAGCATTGACACGACGGTGACCGTGACCGACTTCGAGCCGCTCGGACAGATGCTGCTGCGGCTGGCCCGGCTCGAGCACGCCGCGGTGTCCGGGCCCTGGTGGCAGCTGCGTCCGGGCAGCCGGGCGGGGGCCGAGGTGCGCAGCGCGGCCATCGCCGACGCTCTCGCGCGGGCCCGCGAATACGCCGCGGCCGTCGGCGCCCAGGTCGACAAGCTGGTCGAGATCGCCGACGAGGGTGTGGGCGGGGGTCAGCCGATGATGCGCATGGCCGCCTTCGACGCCGGGGCGCCCGAGTCGGCCGGGTTCGACGTCGACCCGCAGCCGCAGACCGTGCAGGCCTCGGTGACGGTCCGGGTCACGATCACCGAACCGGATCTCGTCGCGCGGTAAAACCCGGCGTTTCGGGCACAAAGCCTCTTGGGATCGGCCAGACTCGGCTGCATGCCGAAGGGCCGCAGAGACGTGCTGCTGCGGGTGGCGAACGTCAACCCGGCCAGCGTGACCACGCACACCGATCGGGTGCTCTACAGCGCGATCGGCGTCTTCATCCTGCTCTATTTCGTGTACGCGACGATCGGCGGCGCCGCCTTCATCGACGCCGGCTCCAACTACCAGCATCCCTGGTATCGCTGGCTGGTCGGGCCGCTGGTGGCGGCGGGCGTGGTCGCCTACGACCGGGCGGTCGTCGGCCGGGTCGGGATCAGCTACGAGCGGCTCGAGTCGACCGACCCCGGGCACCTGCTGAAGAAACCGACCATCGGGCTGTACGCCGGACGCCTCGGGCTGGCCCTGCTGTTCGCGGTGCTGATCACCGAGCCGCTGATGCTCTCGCGCTACCAGGGCGAGATCGACGCCCGGCTCAACGAGGTGCACAACCAGCAGTTGAGCCGGATCGACCGTACGGGCGTGGTCGGCACTTATGCGGCCCGGATCGACGCGCTCAAGCGGGAGACCGACGCGGACGACGCTGCGGTGCGCAGCCTGACCGACCGCGCCGCCCAGAAACGCCAGGACGCCCGCAAGCTCTATCAGCAGGCCGTCGACGACTCGGCTGGGAACGGCGTCACCCGCGCGGCCGGCTGCCCCATCGGCGGCTCCTGCGACCAGCTCGTCAAGCGGTCCCGCTCGCTCGACGACGAGGCGACCGCGCTCGACGTGCAGGCCGGGCGGCTGCTCGACACCCAGCGCACTGCCCGGGAGGCCCGCTCGGAGGAGCAGGTCGAGCTGACCGGCCGGATCGCCGAGCAGCGTGAGGCCAACGAGGTCGCGGTCAAGGCCGACGCCGGTTTCGGCGCGCGGACGGCGGCCATGTGGCACCTGGTGACCAGCGACTTCTGGGGCGTGGGCGTCTTCTATCTGGGGATCACGCTGCTGCTGGTGGCGCTCGACTGCGCCGCCGTGGGCCTCAAGTTCGCCTCGCGCGGCAACGGCTACGAGCGGAACGAGGCCCGCACCGCCCGCCGCCGCGAGCACGAGGCCACGCTGATCCACGAACGGGAGATCCAGGACGCCCGTACGTACGGGGAGGCGATGGCCCGGGTGGTGGCCGACGGCATCGAGGCGGCGACGCGCGACGCCGATGTGGCCCGCAGCTCGGCCGAGCGGGCCAGCGCGTTGCTGCGTACGTCGGTGGTCGTGCCGCCCGAGGTCCGCGAGCTCACCGCCCACAACGGCCGTCACCATCGCTCCCTGCAGGCCGAGCTGCTCAACGGCACCGACGGTGGGGGACGGCACCGGCGCCCGCTGCGCGCGCTGCCCTCCGAGGCCGAATAGCGCTATGTAGCCATGTGTATAGTGGCGCGCCATGACGATCGCCACGGCGTTTCTCGCGTTGCTCGAGGGGCGGCCCCAGCACGGCTACGACCTGAAACGGGCCTACGACGAGCACTTCGGCGGCGACCGGCCGCTGCACTACGGGCAGGTCTACACCACCCTGGCCAAGCTGCTGCGTAACGGCCTGGTCAGCGTGGACGGGGTCGAGAGCGGGGCCGGGCCCGACCGCAAGCTCTACACGATCACCGAGGCCGGGGTCACCGACGTGCGGCGCTGGCTCGACGAGCCCGAGAAACCGGATCAATACCTGCAGAGCGCCCTGTACGCCAAGGTGGTCGGCGCCCTGCTCACCGGGCGGTCCGCGGCGGCCGTGCTCGACGTGCAACGCGACGAGCACCTGGTGGCGATGCGCGAGCTGACCCGGCGCAAGCAGAGCGGCGACCTGGCCGACCGGATCATCTGCGACCACGCGCTGTTCCACCTCGACGCCGACCTGCGCTGGCTCGAGCACACGGCGACGCTGCTCGACGAGCTGGCCGAGCGGGTCCGACGATGAGCGCGCTGCTGGCCGCCGAGGGGTTGCACAAGGCGTACGGGCCGACGACCGCGCTGGCCGGGGCCGACCTGCGCGTGCACGCGGGCGAGATCGTCTCAGTGATGGGCCCGTCCGGCTCGGGCAAGTCCACGCTGCTGCACTGCGCGGCCGGGCTGACCAGGCCGGACGCCGGTCACGTGGGCTACGACGGCCGGGAGCTGTCCGGGCTGAACGACGTCGGGCGCAGCGCTCTGCGGCGGCGCGAGTTCGGGTTCGTGTTCCAGTTCGGCCAGCTGGTGCCCGAGCTGACCGCCCTGCAGAACGTGGCGCTGCCGCTGCGCCTCGACGGCGTCTCCCGGCGTACGGCCGAACGCCGCGCCACCGGCCTGATGGACCGGCTCGGCCTGGCCGACAAGGCCCGCTCGCGGCCGGGCGAGCTCTCCGGCGGCCAGCAGCAGCGCGTGGCCGTCGCACGGGCCCTGGTCACCGGTCCGCGGGTGATCTTCGCGGACGAGCCGACCGGCGCGCTCGACTCGGTCGCCGGGGAGCACGTGATGGAGATGCTGACGACCGCCGCCCGGGAGACCGGCGCGGCGGTCGTGCTGGTCACGCACGACGCGCGGGTGGCGGCGTACGCGGACCGGGGGATCGTCGTGCGGGACGGCCGCAGCAGCGAGCGGATGGGCGCGCGATGAGGCGGATCGTGGCCGAGCTCGCGCTTGGCGTCCGGCTGGCTTTCCCGAGCGGCCGCCGCGGCTGGCTCCGGACGGCGATGGCCGCGGCCGGGGTCGCCATCGGGGCCGCGGCGCTGCTGCTGGGCGCCTCGGTGCCGGTCATGCTGGACGCCCGGGAGGCCCGCATTCAGGCCCGCGGCGACAACGTCGGCGTGACCGAGGTGCCGGCGGGCGAGACGCTGATCGTCGCGGGCGTCGACTCGCAGTGGGCCGGCAACGCCGTACGGGGAAGGCTGATCTG
Organism: Actinoplanes sp. NPDC021490; assembly: GCF_055562135.1. Lineage (NCBI taxonomy): Bacteria > Bacillati > Actinomycetota > Actinomycetes > Micromonosporales > Micromonosporaceae > Actinoplanes > Actinoplanes sp. NPDC021490. The sequence continues at coordinate 83,695 of NZ_JBVHFW010000005.1, read as the reverse complement.
GCCCGAGTCACCCGGCGCGCCGTTGCCGCCCGGGGTGCCGGCGTTCCCCGGCGACCAGCAGATGTACGCCTCGCCCGCCCTGCGCGCGGCGCTGACCGGGCCGGACGGCGAGACGCTGCGCCGGCAGATGCCGTACGAGGTCGTCGGCACGATCGGTCCGAGCGGGTTGTCGGGCCCGCACGAATTCGCGTACTACGCCGGCTATCAGCGCGCGGAGAGTCTGGTCGGCGCCGGCTCGTGGCGGGTCGACCGGTTCGGCTACCGGATCGAGGACGAACCCGGCGCCGGCACCTACGTCGTGGTCGTGGCCATGCTGGCCACCCTGCTGCTGCCCGTCGCCATCTTCATCGGGGCCGCGCTGCGCTTCGGGTCCGACACCCGCGACCGCCGCCTGGCCGCCATTCGCCTGGTCGGCGCGGACAGCCGGGCGGTCCTGCGCATCGCCCTCGGCGAGAGCCTGGTGCCGGCCGGGCTGGGTCTGCTGGCCGGCACGGTGCTCTACCTGATGGTTCGCGTCCGGGCGGGCGACCTGCGGCTCTTCGACGTCAGCGTCTTCCCGTCCGACATTCGTCCCGTACCCGTCCTGGCCCTGCTCGTGATCGTGGTGGTGCTCGCCCTGTCGGCCGGCCTGACCCTGCTCGGCTTCCGCGGCGTCGCGGTCGAACCGCTGGGCGTCTTCCGCCGCTCGACCACCTGGAACGGCCGGCTCTGGTGGCGGCTCCTGCCCCTCGCCGCGAGCCTGTGGCTGCTCTGGCCCGTCCTCACCGGGGCGAGCGAACCCGACGAGGACCGGGCCGGGCTGGGCGTGGTCCTGCTGGTGGTCGCGCTGATTCCGCTGCTGCCCTACCTCGTGCCCCTGACCGCCCGGCTGTTCCCCGGCGGCCCGGCCTCCTGGCAGCTCGCCTCGCAGCAGCTGCGCCGGAATCCGGCCGCCTCGACCCGGGCCGTCACCGGGATCGTCGTCGCCGTCACCGGGGCGATCGCGCTGCACACGTTCTTCGGCGCCGCCTCCGTCCGCCGCGCCACCCCCGACGATCCCGCCGATCCCGCGTACGTCCTGCAGGCCCCCGGACGGCCGACGCCGGCCGCCATGCGTGAGCGCACCGCGCTGTTCGAGCAGGTCGACGGCATACGTGCGGGCACGGTGGCCAAATACAGCCTGTACGCCGGTCCGGACGAGACGGGCAGCGGCTACGTCGTCGTCGGCGACTGCGGGTCGCTGCAGCAGATCGCGACGCTCGACCGATGCGCCGACGGCGACACCTTCGTCTCCGGCGACGCGGGCCGGTCGGTCACCCTCGACGTCGGTCGTCGCGAACCGGTGCCCGGCGCGAAGATCCCGGTTCCGCCCCGAGCCCGCCCGGCCCGGCTGGTCGGCACCGACGCGCAGGGCGTCAGGATCGCCCTTCTGCTGACCTCGAGTGTCGCGCCCAAGAGCCTGGCCGCCGTCGAGCCGTGGTTCGTCGAGACGCGGATGTTCGCCTCCGACGACGCCCCGGACACGGCCGCCGGGCAACTCCGGGGTCTCGCGGCCGAGATCGACCCGCTCGCGCAGTTCACCGCTATCGCCCCCGAGATGGACAAGTACGCGTCTCTGCGTATCGCCCTCAACCTCGGCTCGGCGGTGATCCTGCTGATGATGGGGATCGGCCTGCTGCTCGACGTGGCGTCCCGGCTGCACGACCGGCGCCGGCTCCTCGGCGTGCTGGCCGCGATCGGCGCGCGACGTTCCACGGTGATCTGGTCGGTGCTGCTGCAGGCCCTCGTGCCGGTGCTGGCCGGGCTGGTCCTGGCGGCCGGCGCCGGCATCGGTCTGGGCGCGGTGCTCATGCGCATGTCGCGGGTGCCGGTCCTGTTCGGCCCGGCCGACGTCCTCGCGCCGGTGGCCGTCGGTTCCGTGCTCGTCCTGGCCACCACGGTCGGTGTGCTGCTGCCCGCGGCCCGGCGCGTCACCAGCACCGAGGAGCTCAGATACGAGTGACGATCAACTGCTTTGCTCCTGTACGCCGGAGACCCGCACCGGAACCGTGAAGATCGCGCCTTCGCAGGCCTTCCTGGCGTCCGCCCGCATGCTCAGACCGCCACGAATGTTGAAGGCTCCGATCGTGTTACGGTCCACTTCCCACAGCACTTCGAAGTTCGGCTGGGCCAGCCGGACACCCGTCGCGTCACAACCCCTCTTCTCGTGCTCGGCGTCGGCGAAGATCTGCCCGTTGCCGGTCACCGACGTGATCTTGATCGGGAAACCGTTGTCGTTGGTGACCGTGACGATCAGATCGCCGCCCTCGCCCCGCTTCAGCGGCTTGTTCAGATCGGACCGGGCCCGCAGCGACAGCTCGACCGGCGGGCCGTCGGCCGGGGCGATCTCGGACCCGGTGATCCGCCAGTAGGCCCAGGCCGCACCGGCGTTGACCACGACGGCCAGGGCCGCGGCGATGCCGAGAATCATCCGGGTGCGCCGATCCAGTCGTTTCTTCCGGCCGGCCCCCGGCTGCCGCACCTCCCACGTCGGCTCCTCGTGCTCGGCCGGATCGAGTTCAATGTGCATGTCGGGAATCCTGTTGCCGTCATGGCCGCGACCGTAGAGGCCGCCGCCCTCCCGAAGTCGAGTAAGGACCTCGCGCCGCATCATGACCGGACCACTGACGAATTCGGGGCAGGCCGAAGGAACGTGATGAGCATGCGGGGGCCTTCCTCCTCAGCGACGGTTGCGAGACTCGTGTGTAACAACGGTCGCTGACGACCAGTGGTCGTGTGATCGGGATTCCGTCCGCGGTTCTGCGCGCATAAATCGCGCAGTTGCGCCTGTCCGGCCTAATCCCAAAGGGGGAAGGAAGCGGATCGGCCGTCTCCGGCACTGACCAGCGGATTCGCCGCAGAGGCCGATTGTCGTGGCCCGACGGTGAACTACCACCAGGGACCCGCCCGGCCAAATCTGCAACTTTCACCAAAGGGAGGCGCGGATTCGGCCGGACCCCATTGTTGCTATCCGGTAACTGCGGCCCGCCCCCGGTTACTGATCGAGCCCGCGGCGTGGGACCCCGCCGCGGGCTCGATCATTTCCCCACCTATTGAGGAATGCCTTCGGAAGCCGAACCGCTGGCGGACGGTTCCGGATCGCTCGTCGGAGGCTCCTGCACCGCGGATGAGGACGCGGCCGGTGGTGATGTCTTGTTCGCTTCCGTGGGCGGCGCCTCGATGGGCGCGGCCGGCTTCGCGGTGGGCAGCGGATCGGCGGGCTTGGTCGTCGACTCGGCGCCGGGCGCGGTCGTGGCGGAGGGCGCCACGACTTCGGGCGCGGGGACGTCGGCCAGCCGGGCGGCCGGCGCCGGGTCGAACTTGAGGGCGCTGCTGAGGCCGCTCTCGGCCCCGGCCCAGGAGGCGAAGTGCGGGGCGACTGTCCACTTCCACTTACCCCCGGCAACTTCACCCGCGGTGAAGGTGACCGACTGGCTGTCGTCGCCGGTGGCGTTCACCTGGCGAACGATGGCGGGCTTGACCGGGCTGTCCTGGCTGTGCGCGGTGATCGTGTAGCGGCCCATCTTCACGTCCGGCTCGATCTCCTGGGCGCTCCAACTGACCACAGCGGTCTTTCCCTGCTTCGCAACGCTCGGCGTCACGCCCTTGGGCATCTTCGCCGTGCGGATCTTGACCTGACCGCTGATGGGGATCGCCCAGTCCGCGTTCGCGGCAAGGGTGCCGGCCGCGATGACAGTCGCAACGGTGGCGCCCATCAAGACGTATGCGATGCGCCTCTTCACCCGCCGGCCTTTCTGCCGGCTCCAGCCAGGTTGATCAGAAGCTTCGTGTTGGCGCACTGCGAGGTGGCGTCTCTGGGCATCGTCACGGGGATCGAGCCGGGCAACGTCATCCGGGCATGGGGCTTGACCATTACCGGCAACCGGCCGCTGTAGGCGGCGACGCGCAAGGTGGACCGTGTCGCGGGGCATGCGCGGCGATTAGTCCCGGCGAAGCTACCGTCCAGGGTCTGCAGCGAAAGCGAAAAGTCGAACGGATTCAGGACGGTGACCTTGATGTGCCGGGTTGCCCCGGGGTAGAGACCGGTCACCGGCGTGCCCTCGAGCTTGAACCGCACGTTGCCGTAGTTGTCCGGGCTGCCGTGGACGAGCACCATGTCCGGCCGGCTCACGTCGCCCGGCCGGCCGTTGGCAACGACGAACGCCGTGACCAGCGTCGTTGCCGCGGCGACGGCCGATTGCCATGCCTTCACAGTCGCCTCATTCACATCGGAGCGGTCGAAGCCGAGCGATGAGGTAGGCGCCCCACCGGCGCCCACCTCGGTCTCGGCGTCAGCCGGCGATGTCGCCCTTGAGCGTTGCCTTGATGATCAGGCCGCCCTGCCCGGCGCACTTCGTGGTCGCGTCCTGGGACATCTTGAGGTCACCGAGATCGACACCGGTCGTCTCGCCGCTGTTGAAGATGGCGTTCGTGTTCAGCTCCGGGAAGCTGAAACCGGCTTCGGTCTGGGTGCAGTCGCCTCCGTTCGTGACGGTGATCGTCTCGATGCTGGCGATCTTCACCTTGTAGTCGTTCGGGTTGTTCACCGTCACGTTCTTGAGCTCGACGACCTTGCCCGGGTAGAGCTTCATGTTCTGTTCGGCGGTGGCCTGCGTGCGCAGATCGACGAACGCGGTCATCTCTCCGATCGTCGAGCTCGCCGCATAGGTGGTGCTGCTGCCCTGGAACCAGCCGCTGGCGTAGGCGAATGCCGCGGTTCCGCCGGCGACGGCAAGAACGGAGCCGGTGACGATAGCGGCGGAACGCTTGGTGAGCTTACGCATGGGGGAGTTCCTCCTGGAACGGTTGGCTAATCGTTTGGTGCTTGGAATTTGTGTGCCGGGCTCAGTGGCGTTCCGGCGCTGGGACAAAGATGGCTGAATGGCACCGCGGAAGCGATAGTGCTTCCGCCTGTCCTATGCGAACGGCACGGTAGGTGAATGGCGACGTCCGGCTTAACCCGATGGGCTGACGGAAACGTGAAAGATCAACCGCTGGCCGCGCTTTGGCGATCACCGATGCGTGCAGGTGAAAGCGCTGTGCTGGGGAAACCGGAGGGCTATCAGGCGAGCGCCACGGGCTCAAGCCGCTGAAGATCCGATGTGGGGCGTGACCCCTAAGTTGAGGGGGTCAACGCGAAGGAAATGCGAGCATCGATCGCAATGTTTGCCCGCTGGTCGGCGGGGCATTGCTCTAATGGGTTAAGCGATTTGGCGGTGCGCTCACCTGAAAGAGGCTTGGCGCTGACGGTTCTGTCGACTCAGCCAGCCGGCAGGACGGCGGTCGCCTCGATCTCGACCCGGAAGTCGCGGCTCACCAGACCGGACACCTGCACCAGCGAGCTGGCCGGTGGGTTCTCCAGGTTGATGAACTCGTCTCGGGCCGTGCGGAAGGCGGGCAGGTCGGCCATGTTGGTCAGGAAGATCGTCAGCTTGACCACATCGGACATCGTGGCGCCGGCCGCGACCAGGGCCGTCGCGATGTTGCGGAACACCTGGCGGGTCTGTTCGAGCGTGTCGTCGTCGCCGACCAGGCGGCCCTCGGCGTCCAGCGGGACCTGGCCGGAGACGACCACGGTCGGGCCGGTGAACGCGACGGCGTGGCTGTAACCGTTGGCGGGCGGCGACCCGTCCGGCCGTACGTAATGGTGCTGCACCGGGCGAGCCTAGCCGTTAGCGTCGGGCGGATGGTGCAGGTTTTCGGCGAGGTGGCTGCCCTCTACGACCACGTGCGGCCGGGCTATCCCACCGCAGTACGAGAAATGATCGAAGACTATGGCGGCGTGCCGGAGAGCGTGGTCGAGCCCGGGGCCGGCACCGGCAAGGGAACCGAACTGCTGGTCGGGCTGGGTGCGCCGATCACCGCATTGGAACCCGACCCGCGCATGGCGGCCGTGCTGCGCGCCAAGTTTCCGCAGGTCGAGGTGCTTGAGACGACTTTCGAGGCCTGGAGCCCGTACGGGGAAACGGGGTTGATCGCCTGCGCGATGGCCTGGCACTGGATGGACGCCGCGTCGCGCAATCGGAGGGCGCACGATGCTCTGGCCGAAGGTGGCGTGCTGGCGCTGTTTCAGCACAAGTTCGCCTATGCCGACCGCGGGCAGGAGGAGGCGATCACCGAAGTGCTGACCGCGATCGATCCCAAGGTGTCCGATCGCGGGGATCATTGGGTGCGTGACGACGTGCGGGACGCCGGCATCTGGGCCGACGTCGAGGAGCGCCGCATCGACAGCTACCCGGTGTTTGGCCAGCAGCGCTATCTAAAGTTGGTGCGGACGTTCTCGCCGTTTCTGCGGCACACGCCCGACGAGCAGCGCCGGGCCCTGGACGGGCTCGACGCGGCGATCGACGGCTTCGGCGGGTCGGTGAAGTTGGAGCTGCGTACGAGCCTCGTGCTGGCCAGAAAGAACTAGACGCGGGCGAGCCGCTCGGCGTGGAGCGTGGCCCGCGCGATCTCGCCCACGGTCCGGCCGGCCCGGGCGGCGACCATGCCGTCGGGAGTCCAGATGCCGGAGCGGCCCGCGGTCTCGGGGTAGTCGGGGCCGGTCGCGCCCGCGCACGAGGCGATCGCGGTCCACACCCCGTACGTGGTGCTTATCTTCCGCGCCCGGTCCGCCATCACGGTTTCGGCGGCGGGCTCGTCGACCACCCCGGCCACGTACGCGTCGATGCCCAGCTCGGCCGTGGCCGCCCAGTGCTCCTCGATCCCGGTGTCGCGGCAGATCGCCAGGCCCAGGCGCCAGCCGTCGACCTCGATGACCTCGGGACCCGGCCCGGGAAGGAAACGCGCCTCGGACGAGCCGTGCGGGTGGACCTTGCGATAGGCGACCCGGGCGCCGTTGCCGTCGATGAGCAGCGTCGCGATGTGCGGTCCGGCGATCGGGGCGCCGGCCAGCGCGATCGTGTCGGTGGCGGCGCAGGCGTCGATCAGCGGGCGCAGCCGCGGGTCGTCCGGCGCCAGCAGTGGCGCGTCGACGTCGTACCCGGTCAGGGAAAGCTCGGGAAAGACGACCACCCGGGCCCGGGCGGCCCGCACGGTGGCGGCGTGCCGGGTCACGTTGGCTGTGATGTCGAGGGCGTGGATGGGCGGCTGGGCGACGGCGAGGATCAACGAGCGCATGGGCCGATCTTTCTTTGGGGGGTGGGGGGTGTTACGGACGTACGGCTTCGACCAGGAACCGATGGGCGGTCACGGTGAAGTCACCGTGCAGGCGGATGAACGTGTCGAGGCGCTCCAGCGCGTCCTGATAGAGCCTCGGGGAGAAGTCACGGATCTGCCAGGGCAGATCGCGGAGCTGGCGCACAATGCCGCTCACGTCATGGAAAGCCACCGGCGGCCGCTCCTCGCGCACGTCGACGACCTCGAGGCCGGCGTCGGTCAGCGCGGCCACCGCCACGTCGGCGTTCCAGGGCTGGCGGTGGGCCGGTGGCGCCCCCAGCGCCATGTTGAGCCCGGCCAGATCGTCGCTGCCCACCTGCTGGCTGAGCACGGTGCCGCCGCGGCGCAGCAGGCGCACGATGTCGGCCGCGGGAAGCCGGCCGTGCCGGCTGAGCACCACGTCGAACTCGTCCTCGCCGCCGGGCAGCTCGGTGAGCACCTGCACCCCGAACGGATAGAGCCGGTCACGGGCCACCGGAGTGTTACGCGACCAGCTCTCCACCGCCACCGTGTGGGGCGGAAGGGGCGCCAGCTCGGCCAGGAGTTCGCCGTTGCCGGTGTCGAGGTCGAGCAGCGAGGCGGCCCGGCGGGCCAGGGTGCGGGCGATCGCCGGGTACGACCAGGTGGGTTCGGAGCCCACGTCGCGCCCGTCCAGCCAGGCGAACTCCCAGCCGGTGGCGCGCTCGCCGGCGGCGGAGTCCTCGTACTGCTGTCCGATGCGCACCCGACGACCGTAGCCATTCCCGCTGTGCGCCGAGCCCCCGATGTGACGTTGCTCAAGCGCGTACGCGTGACGGGGAAGTAAATTGTTACGCCGCCGCGACTTCGTTACTCGGCCGCGACCTGCCCCGAGGCGGCCGCAGACTCCACCCGCCGGAGCAATCCCGGCCAGCCCCGCCCCATCCCCTCCAGAGCGGTCGAACCCGGCCCGAAACCGTCGTGCACCAGGAACAGCCGGGTGCCGGCGCCCTCGGGCTCGAGCCGCCAGGTGATCGTCGTGTCGAGCACGCCCTCGGCGAACGTGTAGCGCAGCATCCGGCCCGGTTCGACCTCGAGAATCTCGCACTGCTGCTCACCCCACGATCCCATGTCGAGCGTGAAGCGGTGCCCGACGACCGGCTTGATGTCGCCGGCCGCCCACCACTTCGCGTGCAGCTCCGGTTCGGTCAGCACGCGCCACACGGCGGCCGGCGGACGCGCGATGAACTGGTCGCACTCGATGCTGCTCACAGGTCTTCTCCTTCGGCTACGTCGCGTAGCGCCTTGAGGCGTTCGCGCCAGAAATGCTCGAACGGATGCAGCCAGTCACTCACCTCGGCCAGCGGGTCGGCGGCCAGGTGGTAGTAGCGGTGGCGGCCGCGCGGCTCCTCGCTGACCAGCCGCGCGTTTCGGAGCACGGCGAGGTGTTCCGAGACGGCCGGGCGGCTCAGCGCGAACCGCCCGGCCAGCTCGCCCGCGGGCAGCGGGCCGTCACGCAAGGCCTCGAGCAACTGGCGGCGCACCGGATTGGCCAGGGCGCCGAACACATCCACGTCCGGCATGCGCCTCATAATGCGTCGGAAATCTCCGACACGTCAAGAGTCGTTGCGCACCGGCATCAGGATCGAGAAACGCGAGTCGTCGCCAGGAACCCGGACGGCGAGCGGCTTGATCGGGCCGTCCAGCTCCAGCACCAGCTGACCGGCCGCGCCGGCGTGAAGAGCCTCCAGCAGGAACTCGCGGTTCACGGCCACGTGCGCCGAGCTGTCCCACTCGCTCTCCGCGACCGGCATCGCCGTGTCATTCAAGATCACGACCTGGTACGGGGTTCCGTCGTGCTCCCGCGTCACGACCGGAGCCGCCGCCACCCGGTCGCGCAGGGCGCCGGTGTCGACCGTCACCCTGGTGCCGGTGGTCGCGAGCCCATCCAGCAGGCGGCGGTGGTCGGGGTAGTCCTGATCCAGGGGCTTGACCTCGATGGCCGCGGGCTCGACCCGTACGCGATCGGGCGCGAGATCAAGCACGGCGCGGCCCCCGGTGAGCCGGGGACGCAACTCGTCGACGAAGGAGAGCGGCAGAACCGAGCGGATCGGCGGCCCCTCGACCTCGGCCGACGCCGACGCCACGGCCAGGCGGAAACGGTCGGTGGCGACCAGCGTGAGCACGCCGTCGGTCACGTCGAACAGCACGCACTGCAGCATCGGCAGCTCGGGGTCGGCGCCCGCGGCGAAGCGGACGGCATCGAGCGCGGCGGCCAGCACGGACGAGGGCAGGGCGATCCGGGTCATGAGCTTTTCCTCCAGGTCGAGCAGGGCATGGACGCGGAGGAGTTCACGTTTCGCATCGGCCAGCCCGTCCTCGAGCCGGCGCCGGTGCTCGTCGAGCCGGCGGCGCACCCCGGCCGGCCGGTCGCGGACCGCCCGGGCGATCTCGGCCACCGGCATGCCGACCCGGCGCAGCCCGGCGATCAGCCGCGCGGACCGCACCTGCTCGCCGGTGTAGCGCCGATAGCCGGTGGCCGCGTCGACCTCGGCCGGCACGAGCACACCCGCGCCGTCGTAGAACCGGAGCGCGCTGACGCTGAGCCCGCTGGCCCGCGCCACCTCGCCGATGCTGAACATGTCTCCTCGCACGTTACGAACCTGTCGCCTCAACCTCGTCGAGGGTCAACTGCCGACAGCTTTTTCCATCGGAGAGTCGGCCATCCCAAGCCCCCACCCACCTCGGGGGGACGAGAGGGCCACCGTACGCGGTGTCAAGCCGGCGGGGTTGGGTTGTCCACAGGCGGTTTTGGGGAGCTCGAAGCTGTCCACAGGTGGCTTGTCGGGCTTGCTGCGGTGCGCAGGCGCTGTTGTCCGGCTTGCCACGGTCCCCAGGCGGTTTCGCCGGCTTGCGAGCTGTCCCCGAGCGGCTCAGCCGAGCAGCAGGGCAGCCGCCACCGCCACCATGACGACCGCGATCAACCCATCAAGCACCCGCCAAGCCGACGGCCGGGCCAGCAGCGGAGCCAACCGGTGCGCGCCCACCCCGAGGGCCGTGAACCAGACCAGGCTCGCCGCCGCGGCGCCCGCGCCGAAGAGCCAGCGGTGGTCGTGCTGCTGGGCGACCGAGCCGAGCAGCAGCACCGTGTCGAGGTAGACGTGCGGGTTCAGGTAGGTCAGGGCCAGGCAGGTCAGGATCGTCGCGCGCAGCGTGGCCGGGGCCCGGGCGGCGGGGTTCAGCGCGGCGGGCCTGAGGGCGCGGCGCGCGGCCATCACCGCGTACGTGATCAGGAAGGCCGCACCGACCCACTTGATCACCGTGACCGCGTCGGGGCGGGCCGTGACCACCGCGCCCAGCCCGCCGATGCCGGCCAGGATCAGGAACAGGTCGGACAGCGCGCAGACCAGCACCACGGCGACCACGTGTTCGCGGCGCAGGCCCTGGCGCAGGACGAAGGCGTTCTGGGCTCCGATGGCGATGATGAGGACGGCGGACGCGGCGAAGCCGGCGAGGGCGGAGGTGAGCACGTCCTCGACGCTAGGCGGGACTCACGGCGTACTCAAACTAAAGATTTTGTACTTGCATTAGAATCGCTAAACATGGACTTCGCCCAGCTGGCCACTTTCCAGGCGGTCATCGACACGGGCAGCTTCGAGGCGGCGGCGCGCGAGCTGCACGTCACGCCGTCGGCGGTGAGCCAGCGGATCAAGGCGCTCGAGCGTTCGGTGGGTCAGGTTCTGGTGCGCCGGGCCAAACCGTGCGTGGCCACCCCGGCCGGCGAGGCTCTGGTCCGGTTCGCCGGGCAGGTGGCGCTGCTGGAACGGGAGGCGCTGGCCCAGGCGCGCGACGGCACCCGGGTGTCGATCGTGGTGAACGCCGACTCGCTGCACACCTGGTTCCTGCCGGCCGTGGCCGCGGTGCCCGGCCCGGTTTATGAGCTGCACACCGACGATGAGCACTACACCGCCGACCTTTTGCGATCCGGTACGGCGATGGCCGCGGTCACCGCCGACAAGTCGGTCGTTCAGGGTTGCCGGATCGAGCGGCTGGGGGCGACGCGTTACCTGGCGTGCGGGCGCCCCGGCGTGACGACCGCCGTGCTCTACAACCGCAAGGATCGGCTGCAGCACTGGTTCCGGGGCGACGAGTCCGACATGCCCACCCATTACGTGCCCTCGGCGTCGGCCTACATCGAGTCGATCCGGCTCGGTCTGGGCTGGGGCATGGTGCAGGAGTGGATCGCGCGGGAGGACATCGCCGCGGGTCGCTACGTCGATCTGCACCCGGGGCGGCATCTCGACGTGCCGCTGTACTGGCAGTACTGGCGGATCGGGTCCGAGGTGCTGGAGGAGCTGACCGCCGCCGTCAAAGCGGCGGCCGCCCCCTACCTGGTTCCCTAGTCGTTCGCGTGCAGGGCCGCGTTGAGCTCGATGCCGGTGCCCTTGCGCGGCTTGGCCTCCAGCGCGCCGGTCACCGAGTTGCGCCAGAACAGCAGGTTGGGCACCCCGGAGAGATCGCGAGCCTTGACCACGCGGCCGTCGGGCAGGGTGATCTTGGAACCGGCGGTGATGTAGCAGCCGGCCTCGACCACGCAGTCGTCGCCGAGCGAGATGCCGATGCCCGCGTTCGCGCCGAGCAGGCTGCGCTCGCCGATCCGCACCTTGTCCTTGCCGCCGCCGGACAGCGTGCCCATGATGGACGACCCGGCGCCGATGTCGGAGCTGTCACCGACCACGACGCCCTGCACGATGCGGCCCTCGACCATCGACGTGCCGAGCGTGCCCGCGTTGAAGTTGGTGAAGCCCTCGTGCATGACCGTGGTGCCCGAGGCCAGGTGGGCGCCGAGACGCACCCGGTCGGCGTCGGCGATCCGGACGCCCGCCGGCACCACGTAGTCGGTCATGCGCGGGAACTTGTCGACGCCGAAGACGGCCAGGTGGCGGCCGGCAGCGCGCTCGAGGAAGCGCAGCTCGTCGACCCGGTCGGGCGGGCACGGTCCGGCCGACGTCCAGGCCACGTTGGCCAGCGCGCCGAAGATGCCGTCCAGGTTGAGCGAGTTCGGCACGACGAACCGGTGCGAGAGCAGGTGCAGACGCAGGTACGCGTCCGAGGCGTCCTTGATCGGGTCGGCCAGCGACGAGATCGTCGTGCGCACCTCGACCGTCGACAGGCCCGGCAGCGCCCGGGGCCCGGTCAGTCCGGCCGGCAGCACCGGCGCCTCGGCCGGCGGCTCGCCCAGCCCGAGGAAACCCTCCGGATACCAGGTGTCGAGAACCTGGCCCTCGGCGGTGACGGTGGCCAGGCCGATGCCCCAGGCGGGCGAGGTCGAGATCGCAGTGTCCACGTGGCGAACACTACTAAAGGCCCAGCACCCGCGATGATTCACGTCCGGCCGGTATCGTGCGCGCTATGCGCAACCCGCTGACCCCGGACGTGTTGGTCGACCCCGTGGAGCTCACCCGCACCCTGGTCGACATCGAGTCCGTCTCCCGCAACGAGCAGGCCATCGCCGGTCACGTCGAAGAAGTGCTCCGCGAGGCCTCGCATCTCAGCGTGGACCGTCTGGGCAACACCGTGATGGCCCGTACGGATCTGGGGCGCGAACAGCGGGTGGTGCTGGCCGGCCACCTCGACACCGTGCCGTTGAACGACAACTTCCCGTCCACCGTCGTCGACGATCTCATCTACGGCTGCGGCACGTCCGACATGAAGTCCGGGGTGGCTCTCGCCCTGCACCTCGCGGCCACCCTGCCCGACCCGCGCTACGACCTGACCTTTTTGTTCTACGAGGCCGAAGAGATCGAGTCCAAGTACAACGGTTTGCGGCTGGCCGCCGAGTCGCGGCCCGAGTGGCTGATGGCCGACTTCGCCGTGCTGCTCGAACCGACGTACGGGGTGGTCGAGGCCGGTTGTCAGGGGACGCTGCGCGTCGAGGTCCGGACGACAGGCCGGCGGGCCCACACGGCGCGCGCCTGGCGTGGGGTCAACGCGATCCACGCGGCCGGCGAGGTGCTGCGGCGGCTGTCGGATTACCGTCCGCGCACGGTCACGATCGACGGGTGTACGTACCGTGAGGGCCTCAACGCCGTGAAGATCAACGGTGGCGTGGCCGGGAACGTCGTGCCGGACGCGTGCGTGGTCGAGGTCAACATGCGCTTCGCCCCGGACCGCACCGAGAAGCAGGCCCTCGAGCACGTGCACGAGGTTTTTGAGGGCTTCGAGCTCGAGCTGACCGACTCGGCGCCCGGGGCCATGCCCGGTCTGACCGCGGCGCCGGCCCGCGAGTTCCTCACCGCGGTCGGGGCCGAGCCGGCGGCCAAGCTGGGCTGGACCGACGTGGCCCGGTTCGCGGCGCTGGGCATACCGGCGCTCAACTACGGTCCCGGCGATCCGCTGCTCGCCCACGCGCCGGACGAGCACGTCGAGATCGGCAAGATCCGGGACGGCGCGGCCACGCTGCACCGCTGGCTGGCCCTGTAAGGGCGAGGTCAGAGGGCGGGGCGCACCGCGACGCGGCCGATGGCCCGGGCCACCTTGGCCGGGGGGATCTCCATGGTGGCCTCCGGGTCCGCGCCGGCGCTCTCACCGGGTTGGGACCGGGCCCGGAACGCCATCCGGCGTTCCTCGACCACCAGCTGGATGCGCCGCTGCATGCGACGCTGCATTTTCATTCGCTCGTATCGGGTCGTCACGGTGGCTCCTTAAGCCCGGGCCGGCCGACGGAGCCGGTCGCCGTGCGTGCGTTGCCGCGAACTGGAATTTTCTTCGTAACTGAACAGACGCTTCAGAGCTACCGTCCGTTGCTTCAATCTGGCAAAAAGGTCGCCGACCCGCAATCCTCTTACCGAAACCCGACCGGTTGTTCACCGTGCTACTGACCGTCCGCACTACCTTTTAGGCATGACGGACAGCACCAACGGGCGACGCAGCGGTGCGCCGGAGCGTCACCGCGGCGCGGTAACGCTGCGGCGTGAATCGATTCCGCCGAGTACGGCCGACGAGAAGCTGCTCGATTCCCACCATCGACGGGAGTGGAAAACCAAAGATGCGTGGCGCGCGCTGCGCATCCTCTCCGAGTTCGTCGAGGGCTTCGACACTCTGGCCGACCTGCCCCCGGCGGTCAGCGTCTTCGGCTCGGCGCGCAGCCACCCCGACAGCCCCGAATGCGAGATGGCCGAGGCCTTGGGCGCCGCGCTGGCCGAGGCGGGCTACGCGGTGATCACCGGTGGCGGCCCCGGGGTGATGGAGGCGGCCAACCGGGGCGCGACCGAGGCCGGCGGCATGTCGGTCGGGCTGGGCATCGAGCTTCCCTTCGAGCAGGGCCTCAACGACTGGGTCGACATCGGCATCGACTTCCGCTACTTCTTCGTCCGCAAGACCATGTTCGTCAAGTACGCCCAGGCGTTCGTCGTGCTCCCGGGCGGATTCGGCACGCTCGACGAGCTGTTCGAGGCGATCACGCTGGTGCAGACGAAGAAGGTCACCCGCTTCCCGGTGATCCTGATGGGCACGGCCTACTGGGCCGGCCTGCTCGACTGGGTCAAGGGAACGCTGCTGGCCGACGGCAAGATCAGCGAGAGCGACCTCGACCTGATCCAGCTCACCGACGACGTGGACGAGGCCGTGCAGATCATCGTGGATGCCGACGCGGCGCTCGCCGAAGCGCACGGAAAGCAGTGACGTGGCCGCCATCTGCGTCTTCTGCGCCTCCTCGAGCACCCTCGAACAGAAATGGCTCGACCTGGCCACCCGTACGGGTGCGGAGATCGGCGCCCGCGGGCACTCGCTGGTCTCGGGGGGCGGCTGCGTCGGCATGATGGGCGCGGTCGCCGACGGCGCCCGGGCCGGCGGCGCGCACACGCTCGGCATCATCCCGCAGACGCTGGTCGACCTCGAGGTGGCCGACCTGGCCTCGGACGAACTGATCGTCACGGGTGACATGGGCGAGCGCAAGAACCTCATGATCGACCGGTCGGACGCGTTCATCACGCTGCCCGGCGGCCTCGGCACCCTGGACGAGCTCTTCGAGGTGTGGACCACTGCCACCCTCGACCTGCACGACAAGCCGATCGTGCTGCTCGACCCCGAGGGCTTCTACGACGGCATGCTCGCCTGGCTCGGGCAGTTGGCCGACACCGCCTTCGTACGGGCCGCGGCTCTCGAACGGGTGATCCTGGCCAAGTCGATCGGCTCGGCGTTGGACGCGATCGAGGAACGGGTACCGCACGGCTGAGGGTGTCACGCCGGGTGGGTGTCACCACACCCACCCGGCGTGACCAGAGCCCCGGCGGACCCGCCGGACAGCACGGGGGCGCGCCAACGCGCTCTCACCGGGCCACGCCGGCGCGCACACTTCCGGCTGCCCGGCGGCGTCGCGTCCGCCGGGGCACGGCCGCTTGATCGGGTGAGCCCGACATTGCCCGGCGGTTCCGCGGGCGTCAATTGAGCAATTGCGAACGTGCGCATGGTGCTCGTTTGGGGGACCGTGGAACACTGCGAGCCATGCCCCCGCAACGGGCGACTCTGCTTCAGGTCGCACAGCGGGCCGGTGTGTCCCGCAGCACGGCCTCCTTCGTCCTGGCCGGACGCCATCTGGACATGAGGATCTCCGAAGACGCCCGGCAACGGGTGCTCCGGGCGGCGCAGGAGCTGGACTACCGGCCCAACCTCATGGCGCGGAGCCTGCGCACCAAGGTCACCAGGACCATCGCGCTGGTCTCCGACACGCTGGCCTCGGACCCGTACGCCGGTCGGGCCATCAACGGCAGCCTGGCCGCCGCGGTCGCGCACGGTCACCTGCTCTTCATCGGCGAGACCGAGGGCGACCCGGTCGTCGAGGAGAAGCTGATCTCCGATTTCCTCGACCGGCAGGTCGACGCGTTCGTCTACGCCAGCATGTTCACCCGGTACGTGCGCCTGCCCAAGCAGCTCAAGGGCCGCCCGGTGGTGCTGCTCAACTGCCTGACCCGCGGGGCCCGGCCGGGGGAGCACCAGATCATCCCGGACGAGCTCGCGGCGGGCTGGAGCGCGGCCGCCACGCTGATCGAGGCCGGGCACAGCGGCGGGATCCATCTGGTCGGCCGGACCGGCGACAACGTCTTCGCGGGCCGGGAGCGGCTGGCCGGCATCCGGGAGCGACTGCACGCGGCCGACGTGCGGCTGGCCGGCATGGTGGAGTGCGAGTGGTGGCCCGATTCGGCGTACGAGGCCATGCGCCGCGCCCTGGCCGACGGGCTGAGGCCGCAGGCCCTGATCTGCCTCAACGACCGGATCGCGCTCGGCGTCTATCAGGCCCTGCGGGAGGCCGGCCTGACCATCCCGGATGACGTGTCGGTGATCTCGTTCGACGACTCCGACCTGGCGGCCTGGCTTCGGCCCCAGCTGACCAGCATCTCGCTGCCGCACTACCAGCTCGGATGGCAGGCGGTCGAGAAGTTGCTGGGCCCGCCGTCCGACCCGGCGGTGCTGCGGTTGCCGATGCCCGTTCGCCGTCGCGCCTCCGTGGCTCAACCGGCTGTTCGATAACGTCGGACCCTCGTGGTTTCCTTTATGCCGTGAGCACGCCGGTCTCCTCGTCCGCCGCGGTGCGCCGCCCGGCGTACCGCCTGGTCCGGCGTCCCCCGAGAGCGCTGCCCCCGCTCCTCCGAGACCCCCTGCAGGCGTACGCGGCCTCGCACGTCGACGGCCCCCTGCTCGTCGTGGGCGGCCCCGGCACCGGCAAGACCACCACGCTGGTCGAGTCGGTGGCCGCGCGCATCGCCGAGGGCGTCGACCCCGAACGCATCCTGATCCTCACGTTCGGCCGCCGGGGAGCCACGGCGCTGCGTGACCGCATCGAGGCGCGCATCTCGGCCGACCCGGGCCGCATCGTGCATGAGCCGCTGGTGCGCACCTTCCACGCGTACGCGTTCGGGCTGCTCCGCCGGGCCGCGGCCGAGCGGGGCGAGCCGTCACCGCGGCTGCTCACCGGCCCCGAACAAGACCTGATCATCCGCGAGCTTCTCGAGGCCTCGGGTGACACCGAGGAGCCCGATCCGATCGGCTGGCCCGCGGCGCTGCGCCCGGCCCTGCCCACCCGGGCCTTCGCCCAGCAGCTGCGCGACCTGATGCAGCGCGCCGCCGAGCGCGGCATCGGGCCGGTCGAGCTGGCCCGTCTCGGCGAGCGCCTGGGCCGCGACGACTGGCCGGCCGCCGCCCGGTTCCTCCGCGAATACGTGTCCGTGCTGGCCCTGCGCGACGTGACCACCCGGGGCTCGTCGGCCTACGACCCGGCCGAGCTGGTGCGGGCCGCGTCCGGGCTGCTCGCCGACAACCCGTCGCTGCTCGAGGCCGAGCGCCGCCGCCTGGCCTATGTCTATGTGGACGAGCTGGCCGACACCGACCCGGCCCAGATCGAGCTGCTCGCCCTGGTCGCCGGGGGTGGCAAGCCGCTGGTCGCGTTCGGCGACCCCGACTCCTCGATCTACGGCTTCCGGGGCGCCGACCCGGCCGCGGTCGCCAACTTCCCGGCCCGATTCCGTACGGCGTCCGGCGCGCTCGCCGAGACGCTGACCCTGCACACGAACTACCGCGCTCCGGGCACCCTGCTGTCCGCCACCTCGCGGGTGGCCCGCCGCATGCGCGGGCCGATCACCCATCGCCCGATGCAACCACCGGCCCCGCTGATCGGCCCCGAGCCACCCCCGCCGGCCGCGCCCGCGCCCGCCGCGCCCGCCACGCCTGTGCCCGCGTCGCCGGCCACTCCTCCCGAGGCGGTCGTCCGGACCTTCCGGGCGGCGACCGCCGAGGCCGCCTACGTGGCGCACGCCCTGCGTGAGGCCCACCTGTTGCACGGCATTCCGTGGTCGCGGATGGCGGTGCTTCTCCGCAGCACGTCCCTGCAGCTGCCGTCGTTGCAGCGGGCGCTGACCGCGGCGGGCGTGCCCACGGTCACCCACGCCGAGGACCTGCCGCTGCACCTCCAGCCCGCCGTCGCGCCCTTCCTGCTGCTCCTGCGGTGTGCGCTCGACCCCGACGCGCTGACCGAGGAGACCGCGGTCGCGCTGTTGCACTCGTCGCTGGGCGGGGCCGATCCGCTCGCCGAGCGGCGTCTGCGTCAGGGGTTGCGCGCGCTGGCGCTGGCGGCCGGCGATCGGCGGCCGTCCGGCGAGCTCTTGGTCGATGCCGTACGCGATCCGGCCGGTCTCGACATGGTCGAGCGGCGCTGGGCCGTGCCCGCGCAGCAGGTGGCCCGGCTGCTGGCCACCGCGCGCGAGGCGGCGGCCGCTCCCGGCGCCACGGCCGAGCAGGTGCTGTGGACGGTCTGGCGGACCAGCGGGCTCGCCGACCGCTGGTATGCGATGAGCACCCGCTCGGGCCCCAGCGCCGACAACACCGACGTCGCCCGGGCCCGGCAGTGGCGGGCCGAGGCGGCCGACCGCGATCTCGACTCGATGGTCGTGCTGTTCGACGCGGCGGCCCGCTTCGTCGACCGGCTGCCCGGCGCGCGCACCGAGGTCTTCCTCGATCACGTGCTCGGGCAGGACCTCCCGGCCGACTCGATCGCGCCCAGCGCCGACCGGGGCGAGTCGGTGCGGCTGCTCACCGCGCACGCGGCCAAGGGCCTCGAGTGGGACGTCGTGGTGATGGCCGGTGTGCAGGAAGGCATCTGGCCCGACCTGCGGCTCCGCGGCAGCCTGCTGGGCTCGGAACGCCTGGTCGACGTGCTCGCGGGCCGGGCCGCCGCGGGTCAGGCGGCCGTGGTCGGCCAGACGTCCGCGCTGCTCGACGAGGAACGCCGCCTGTTCTACGTGGCCGCCACCCGGGCCCGCCACAAGCTGATCGTCACCGCCGTGGCCTCGGCCGGGGTCGGCGGCTCCGAGGGCGAGGAACAGCCCAGCCGCTTCCTCACCGAGCTCGGCATCCCCGACGAGGGCCCCGGCAACCCGCCCCCGCCGCCACCCGAAGACCCGCCCCCGGGCCCGAACCTCTGGGACACCGACCCCGACAGCCCGCAGGCGTCCGATGCCGACGGGCATGACAAGCCGTCCGACACCGACCCGGACAATCCGCAGGCGCCCGACGTCGAACGGCAGGACAAGCCGTCGGATACGGATCCGGACAATCCGCAGGCGCCCGACGTCGAACGGCAGGACAAGCCGTCGGACACCGACCCGGACAATCCCCAGGCCCCGGATGTCGAGGGCGAGCCCGAGGGCACGAGGGCGCGCGGCGCGAAGGTCGTGCCGGCCGCCCGGGGGAGGGTAAACGGCGAGGTCAGCGCTCCGGTCGACCTGTTCGAGGCCATGGCCGAAGAGGAGCCGGCCGATGAGGATCCCGGCGAGGCCGGACCGGTCGATCAGCCCGACGAGCTGCCGGTCGGTCGGCCGCCGCGGGCGTTGACGCTGGCCGCGCTCGTGGCCGAGCTGCGTACGGTGGTGGTCGGCAGTGACCAGACGCCGGCCCGCAGGCGGGCCGCGGCGGCGGAACTAGCCCGGCTCGCGGCGGCCGGTGTGCCCGGCGCGCACCCGGACGAGTGGTGGGGTCTGCGTCCGCTCTCGGACGACCGGCCGCTCGTCGACGAGGGCGAGCCGGTCAAGGTCACGCCGTCCTCGATGGAGAGCGCCCTGCGTTGCAGCCTGCGCTGGCTGCTCGAACGTCACGGGGGCGCCGCGCCGCCCGGGCCGGCCCAGGGCGTCGGCAACCTGGTGCACGCGGCGGCCATGCTGGCCGAGGACGCCCACGCCGACCGGGAGAAGCTGGTCGAATACGTCAGCGCCCGGTTCGACGCGATCGAGCTGGCCGCCCGCTGGCTGGCCGGGCCGGAACAGGATCGCGCCCAGGCCATGGTGGACAAGCTGCTGCGCTGGCTGGCCGTCAACCCGCGCCGGCTGCTGGCCATCGAGCACGAGTTCACCGTCCGGATCGAGGACGACAAGCGGCCCATCCAGCTCACCGGCCGCGTCGACCGGCTCGAGATCGACGAGGACGGCCGCCTGGTCGTGATCGACCTCAAGACCGGCAAGAGCACCGCCGTCGCCGCGGCCGACGTGGCCGAGCACGCCCAGCTCGCCGGCTATCAGACCGCCGTCGAGGCCGGGGCGTTCGCCGACTACGGAGCCGAGAGCGGCGGCGCCGCGCTGGTGCAGCTCGGCCCGGGCAAGGACGCACGCGAGCAGATGCAGCTGCCGCTGGCCGACGCGGCCGACCCGCAATGGGCGTACGAGATGGTCCGCCGCACCGCCGACACGATGGCCGCGTCGACGTTCTCGGCCGTCGCCAACAGCCGATGCCGGGTCTGCCCGGTCCGCACCAGCTGCCCGATCTCCGGCAAAGGCCGCCAAATCGTGGACGAGGGCAAGTGATCGCGAGTAATCCCCAGTGACCCAGCCCAGCCTGTTCGCCGAGGAACCGGCGGCTCCGCGGCGGCGTGCCGACTCCGGCCCGCGATACACCCCGGAGGAACTGGCCCGCCTGCTGCGCCTGCCCCGCCCCACCGCCGAGCAGTCCGAGATCATCTCGGCCCCGGCCGAGCCGTTGCTCGTGGTGGCGGGGGCCGGCTCGGGCAAGACCGAGACGATGGCCTCACGCGTCGTCTGGCTGGTCGCCAACAGCTACGCCCATCCCGACGAGATCCTCGGCCTCACGTTCACCCGCAAGGCCGCCGGGGAGCTCGCCCACCGCGTACGCACCCGGCTCGGCCAGCTCATCCGCCACCTCGGCCGCGACGACGCGTTCGCCGGCGAGGCCACGATTTCGACCTATCACTCGTACGCGGCCCGGATCGTCACCGAGCACGGCCTGCGCGCCGGTTTCGAGCCGTCGGCCCGGCTGCTCACCGAGGCCGCCCGCTGGCAGATCGTCGACTCGCTGGTCCGGTCGTACACGGGCGAGATGACCGGCGTGAACCGCGCCCCCACCACCGTCACCGACGACGTGCTGGCGCTCTCGGGCGAGCTGGCCGAGCACCTGGTCTCCCCGGACGAGCTCTCCGCCTGGACCGGCCGGTTCTTCGCCGACGTGCAGGAGCTGCCGGGCAAGGTCTACAAGGACGTGGCCGACGCGCTGGCCCGGCAACGTCAGCGGCTCACCCTGCTTCCCCTCGTACGCCTCTATGACCAGCGCAAACTCGACCTGGAGGCGATGGACTTCGGCGACCAGATGGCCCGCGCGGCGCTGGTGGCGCGCGACCATCCCGAGGTCGGCGAGATCGAACGCGGCCGCTACAAGATCGTGCTGCTGGACGAGTACCAGGACACCAGCCACGCCCAGGTCACCATGCTCAACGCGCTGTTCGGCGGCGGGCACCCGGTCACCGCGGTCGGCGACCCCTGCCAGTCGATCTACGGCTGGCGCGGCGCCTCGGCGGGCACGCTCGACCGGTTCCCCGACGAGTTCACGCTGCCCAGCGGCGAGCCGGCCCGGGTCGGCAGCCTGACCCGCAGCTGGCGCAACCGGCCCGAGATCCTGCGGGTGGCCAACACGCTGTCGGCCCCGCTGCGTGCGTTCGGCGCCCGGGTGACCGAGCTGCGGGCGGCCGAGCGGGTGTCGGGCGCGGTCGGGGGTCGTACGGTGGCCTGCGCGCTTCTGCCCACGTTCGCCGAGGAGGCCGACTGGATCGGCGACTCGATGCTGACCGCGTGGCGGATCATCGCCGGGCTGCCGCAGGCGCTGCCCGAGGAGATCCCGGTCGAGAAGCGCCCGACCAGCGCCGTGCTGGTGCGGGTGCGCAGCCAGATCCCGGCGATCGAGGACGCGCTGCGCCGCCGGGGCCTGCCGGTCGAGGTCGTCGGTCTGGGCGGCCTGCTCGACACGCCCGAGGTGCGCGACGTCGTCTGCACGATGCGGGTGCTGGCCGACCCGACCGACGGCGCCTCGCTGTTGCGCCTGCTCACCGGGGCCCGCTGGCGGATCGGCCCGCGCGACCTGGTGGCGCTGCACCGCCGGGCCCGGGGTCTGGCCGCCGCCCGGGCCGCCGTCTCCGGGGCCGAGCCGGACGACGTGGTGTCCGACCGCCTCGACGACGCCACCCTGGTCGAGGCCATGGCCGACCTGGGCGCCCCGCAGCAGTACTCGGCCGAGGGCTACGGGCGGCTGCACGCGTACAGCCGGGAACTGAGCGCCCTGCGGCAACGCCTCGACCAGCCCCTGCCCGATCTGGTGGCCGACATCGAACGCACGATCGGCCTGGATGTCGAGGTGGCCGTGCGCGGCTGGGCGGCCGGGGACGCCGGGCTGGCCCGCGGGCATCTCGACGCGCTCGCCGACACCGCCGCCCGCTACGGCGCCGAGACCGACGGCGGCACCCTGGCCGGGTTCCTGGCCTTCCTGGCCGCGGCCGAGGAGGAGGAACGCGGCCTCGAGCCGGGGCAGGTCGACGTGGTCGAGGGCGCGGTGCAGATCCTGACCGCGCACGCCGCCAAGGGCCTGGAGTGGGACGTCGTCTCGGTGGCCGGGCTGAGCAAGGGGGTCTGGCCGGGCCTGGTCCGCAACTCCGATCAATACCTGATGGGCATCGGTGTGCTGCCGTTCCCGTTGCGCGGCGACTCCGACGGCCTGCCGCAGCTCGATCTTTCCCAGGCGGTCGACCAGAAGGGCGTCGTCAACGCCGTCTCCGCCTTCGGGGCGGCCTGGCGCGAGCACGACGAGCGGGAGGAGCGCCGGCTGGCGTACGTGGCCGTGACCCGCCCCCGCCGGCTGCTGCTGGCCTCGGGCTACTGGTGGGGCGACGGCGTGAAGCGCCCGCGCGGCCCGTCGGTGTTCCTCGACGAGCTCCGCGCCGCCTGCGAGGAGGGTGCGGGCGTGGTCGACGTCTGGACCCCCGAGCCGGCGCCCGGCGCGACCAACCCGGCCGCCGAAGCGGTCGTGTCGGCGCAGTGGCCGTTCGACCCGCTGGGCCTGCGCCGCCCGGCCATGGCGGCCGCGGCCGACCTGATCCGCCGCATGCTCGCCAGTCCCGACCCGGAGGCGGCCGAGGCGTTCGCCGAGCTGGCCGAGGCCGAGCCCGAGATCGCGGCCCGGTCCGGGCTGGCCGCCGAGCTGGTGGGCCTCCCCGAGACCCCGGATCCGGACATCTCGCGCTGGCGGCGCGAGGCCGACCTGCTGCTGGCCGAGCGGGACGAGCGGTCCCGCCGCGACGGCCCGATCGAGGTCGCCCTGCCCGCGCATCTCTCGGTGTCGCAGCTCGTGGTGCTGAAGCGTGATCCGCAGGCGCTGGCCCGGTCGCTGCGCCGCCCGCTGCCGCACCGGCCGATGCCGCACGCCCGCCGGGGCACGGCCTTCCACGCGTGGCTCGAGCAGCGGTTCGGCGCGGTCCGCCTGATCGACATCGACGAGCTGCCCGGCGCGGCCGACGACGACGCGGCCGAGGACGCCGAGCTGGTCGCCCTTCAGCAGGCGTTCCTGTCCGGCGAGTGGGCCGATCGGACGCCGGTCGAGGTCGAGGTGCCGTTCGCGACCACGATCGCCGGGGTGGTGGTGCGCGGCCGGATGGACGCGGTCTTCGCCGACACGGCCAACCGGTTCGATGTGATCGACTGGAAGACCGGCCGGCGGCCCGAGGGCGCGGACGCCGACGCCGCGGCGGTGCAGCTGGCGGCGTACCGGATCGCCTGGGCCTCGCTGGCCGGGGTGCCGCTCAACCGGGTGCGGGCCGGCTTCCACTACGTCCGTGATCAGGTCACCGTCCGCCCGGTCGATCTGCTGGATGCGGGCGAGCTCGCCGCGCTGGTCGAGGGTCTGCCCGAACGGGTGATTTAGGCGGCTCCGGCCGCGGCCAGCAGGTGCAGGAGCGCGGCCGCGTACGCCTCCTCGACCGTCTCGGCCGCGAAGGTGCGCTGTTCGCCGAGCAGATCGACCAGCACCTCGTATCCGGCCGGCCCGCGCCGCAGCTCGCGGAACGTGCCGCCGAGCAGTTCCCGCAGCTGATCCTCCCGGGGCAGCCAGACCGTCTCGTCCAGTTCCACGTCGTCGATGGCCCACTCGGTGGTGCCGTTGAAGCCGATCACGCGGCCCTCCGGCAGCGTGTGCACCTCGATGGTCATGTTGCTCAGAACGAACACCTCATCGTCGAGATCGCGGTCCGGAATCGCGAAGCGGTCGCCGAGCGCCGGCTTCCAACTCAGTCCGGCCTCGTTGAGCTGCTGTGCCAGTTGTACGCCGATCACCGGCGGACCTCCTTGAACGTGTTAGGCTCTCCGCGTTGTCAGTTTGGTTCCCAAGTACTTAGGAGCGCCTGTGGGGAATTCTTCCCAGGGCGCTCTTTGTCGTAACCCGGGTTTCTCCGGTACGGGCGATCAGTACGACAGCACGAGACCCGCGAAGTGTGGGTCTTATTACCTCGCTCTCGTCCATAATGGGCGTGAGCGATCGACCGTCGAGGAGACGATCATGGTTACCGGCGTTGTGAAGTGGTTCAACGCGGACAAGGGCTTCGGGTTCATCACCCCGGACGACGGCGGCGCCGACGTCTTCGCCCACTTCTCCGCAATCCAGACCTCCGGCTACCGCAGCCTGGACGAGAACCAGCGGGTTGAGTTCGAGGTGACGCAGGGCCAGAAGGGCCCGCAGGCCGCGAACATCCGCCCGCTCTGATGTAGCGGAAAAGGCGCCGTGCCCCTCGGGGTGCGGCGCCTTTTGCATGTCGCGAAAGGTCAGACGGCGGCGGCTTCCGGCAGCGGCGCGGTGCCACCCATGTGGGCGGGCAGCCACCAGCGGTCGTCGGGGCCCGAGGGCTGGTCGGGGTAGGCCCGCTGGGCCGCGTCGAGCAGGCCGCTGAGGCGCTCCTTGAGGACCGCGGTGAGCGCGTCGGGTGAGGTGCCCTTGGGCATCTCGATCGCCTGGCCGATCTTGATGAGCACCGGGACGTGCCGCTTGGTCAGCTCTTTCTTGTGGCCCTTGGTCCAGAGCCGGTGCGGGCCCCAGACGGCCATCGGGATCAGCGGGACCTTGGCCGAGCGGGCCAGCCGCACCGCGCCCGACTTCAGTTCCTTGACCGTGAACGACTCGCTGATCGTGGCCTCGGGGAAGACGCCGACGATCTCACCGTTGCGCAGCGCCTGGTTGGCCTCGCGGAACGAGGCCGCGCCGGCGTCCCGGTCGACCGGGATGTGCCGCATGCCGCGCATCAGCGGCCCGCTGATCTTGTGGTCGAAGACGGACTTCTTGGCCATGAACCGGACGAGCCGCTTGGCCGGCTGGGCGCCGAGGCCGCAGAAGATGAAGTCGAGGTAGCTCACGTGGTTGCTCGCCAGCACCGCGCCGCCCTCGCGCGGGATGTTCTCCGCGCCATCGATGTCAATCTTGAGGTCGAGCACCCGGAACATCGTCTTGGCAAGGGTGACGACCGGCGGATACACGAGTTCCATGGCAAGACGGTAGCGGAAGTCGCTGAACTTATCCTGGTACAGGTGCAACGTCCGGCCTCGATCGTGCGTCTTAAGCATTATCGGCTGTTTTCACTCGGACGTGACCTGGGAGGTACCGGCATGCGCGGACCGTCCGCCCGCCGGGAGTTCGGATTCGTTCTCGCGCTCGCGGTCACCGGCCTCGCGCTGGTGCTCGTGGTCGCCTTCGCGCCGTGGTATCCGCCGGCCGCGACCTATCCCGACGTCAGCCCGACCGTCTGGCAGCAGGTGACCGCCCTGTTCGGCGCGGCCGAGGGGAACTCCACGCCGACACCGTGACAAGATCCTCAGGATCGTGGTGTTCACTGGGATTCATGTCTGAGCGGACTCCGGAGATCCCGGCCTGGCGTCAGCCGGGCGATCGGTTCGGCTCCGGCCTGGTCACGACCGTTCCCGGCGCGCCGCCGCGGAAGCCGCCGACCCCGCCCGAGCCCGAGCCGGAACAGCCCGGCGGGCCCGAACGCCGCCGTCGGCAGCTGCGGATCTTCATCGGCATCGCGGGCGCGATCCTGGCCGTCGGTCTGGCCGTGGTGCTGATCGTGGTGTTGTCCGGCGGCGGCGACCCGTTCCGCTCGAAGGCCGAGGCGCCCACCGACGTACGCCCTCCGCTCGCTCAGGCCTGCCCGGCGCCCACCGGCTCACCGAGCGCCGCGCCGACCCGGGCGCCGGGAACCCTGCCTCCCGCGACGGGAGCGCGCACCACGGATCCGGAGGCCGGCATCTCCTACAAGGCCTATGGCGCACCCTGGGAGCCGTGGACCGACGTCTGGCGGGCCGGGACGCTGGAGGTGCCGTACCGGATGGGTCAGCACTTCGTCACCGAGCAGTACAGCGGCGGCAGCTACCACGCCTCAATCCTGTCGGCCGCGGTGCCGGCGGCCGACAACGACGCGGTGACGCTCAACCTGGAATGCGTGGGCCGGCAGGTGGCGGCGGACGTGCGCGCCGAGTATTACCCGCAGCCCAACACGATGGAGCCGATCCGCGACGAGCTCACCACGCTGGGCGGGCGTCCGGCCTGGGTGAGCCAGTTCCGTCTGCACTTCTCGGCGGCCGGTCTGACCGCCACCGAGGAGCTGTCCGCGGTGGCGGTCATCGACGTCGGCAAGACAACCGCGGCCGTCCTGTACGTTTCGATCCCCGGTACCCACAAGCAGTGGGACTACGTGATCGACGAGGTGTTCGACTCGGTCCGGCCGGTCTAGCTATTTACTCAACAAACCCCAGCGCCGGCGCAGGGCGTTGTCGGCCGCGTTGAACAGCACGTCGATCAGGATGCCGATCACCAGCACGACGATGATGTAACAGATCACCAGGCTCGAGTCGCTGAGATCACGAGCCTGCTGCATCCGTACGCCGATGGACAGCGCCCCCGGCACGATGACCAGCAGCTCACCGGCCATCAGGCTGCGCCACGAGAACGCCCAGCCCTGCTTGAGGCCCGAGATGAACGAGGGCAGCGACGCCGGCAGGATCAGGTGCCGGTATTTCGCGAGGCCCCGCATGCCGAGCACCTGGCCGACCCGCAACCACGTCCGCGGCACGTAGTCGATGCCGCTGATCAGCCCGTTGGCCACCGACGGGGCCGCGCCCAGCACGACCACGAACAGGATGGCGCTCTCGCTGAGCTGGAAGAGCAGGATCGCCAGCGGGAACCACATGATCGACGGCATGGTCTGCAGGCCGGTGATCAGCGAGCCGATGGCCGCCCGCAGCGGCGCGAACTGCGAGACGAGCGCGCCGATGATCGTGCCGATCACCACGGCCAGCAGGAAGCCGGTGAACGCGCGGGTCATGGTGACCCGGACGCCGTCCCAGAAGTCCGCCGTCGTGATGACGTTGCCCAGGTCGGTGAAGACCGTCTCGGGCGAGGGCAGCACGTAGACCGGCTTCCACTCCGACCAGACCGCGATCTGCCAGGCCAGCAGCACGATCGCGATCGCGGCCAGCTTGGGCCAGGTGTTCTTCCAGATCCGCCGGCCCGGGTTGGTCTTGCGGAGCTTGGGTCCCAGCTCGAGCGCGTCGAGCCCGGCGACCTCGTCGGCCTCGATCTTCTCGGGGATCTGCGGCACGTCGGCCTGGCCGCTCACGCCTTCGAGCCCGGCTCGTGCGGACGGGTACTTAATGGGCATGGCGGGCGACCTCCGCGCGGAGCCGGTCGGTGATCTCGGCGGCCTGTCCGGACACCTCGGAGGAGTCGATGCGGCGCGGCCTCTCGTGGGTGATCGCGTAGTCCTCGATCACCCGGCCCGGCCGGCTGCTGAGCAGGATGACGCGGTCGCCCAGCCGCACGGCCTCGCGCACGTTGTGCGTCACGAACAGGACGGTCAGCCTCTGCTCGCGCCAGATCCGCTCCAGCTCGTCGTGCAGGATGTCGCGGGTCATCGCGTCCAGCGCGCCGAACGGCTCGTCCATGAGCAGGATGTCGGCGTCCTGGGCGAGGGCCCGGGCCAGGGCGACGCGCTGGCGCATGCCGCCGGAGAGCTCGTGCGGCCGCTTGTCGCCGAAGCCGCGCAGCCGCACGATGTCGAGCAGCTCGTCGGCGCGCTTGCGGCGCTCGGGCCGGGACACGCCCTGCAGCCGCAGCGGCAGTTCGACGTTGCCCCGGACCGAGAGCCACGGGAAGAGCGCGGCCTCCTGGAACATCAGCGACACCTTGCGATCGCCGATGTCGAGCGCGCCGCCGGTGATCCCGTCGAGCCCGGCCACGAGCGAGAGCAGGGTGCTCTTGCCGCAGCCGGACGCGCCGAGCAGGCAGACGAACTCGCCCTGCCGGACGGTCAGCGAGACCCGGTCGAGGGCCAGCAGATCGCCGTAGTTCTTGGAGACGTTCTCCAGGCGTACGACCGCCTCGGTCTGTTGTTGCAGGAGGCTCATGGGCTCAGGCCTTTCAGGCGGCCGCGTCGCTGACCTCGGGCTTGCCCGCGGCCTTGAGCAGCTCGTTGAGCGGCCCGAGGTCGTAGATGCCCTTGAGGTCGACGGGCTTGAGCAGACCGACGTCCTCGGCGTGCTTGGCGCTGGTGAACAGCGACGAGGCGACCGGGTCGGCGGTGAAGGTCAGGTTCTTGAACGAGGCGGCGAGCACGTCGTCCTTGAGGGGCTTGCCGCTGAGCGCCTCCAGCTGGGCGTTGGCGGCCTTCTGGGCGTCGGCGTTGTTCTTCTCGATGTAGTCGAGCGACTCGAGGTGGCCTTGCAGCAGCTTTTTGACCGTGGCCGGGTACTTCTTCAGGAACTCCTGGGTGACGATCAGGTGGGTGGTGACGAACAGGCCGCTCGGCCACAGTTCCTTCTCGTTCACCAGCACCTTGCCCTTGGACTCCAGGATCAGGCGGCTGAAGTTGGGCTCGGGCACCCAGGCGCCGTCGATCGCGCCCTGGGCGAAGGCCTGCAGCGCGGTCGCGTTGTCCTGCGGCAGCACCGAGACATCGCCGCCGCCCTGCTGGTCGGCGTTGAGGCCGTTCTCCTTGAGCCAGGCGCGCAGCGCGACGTCCTGCGTGTTGCCGAGCTGCGGGGTGGCGATCTTCTTGCCCTTGAGGTCGGCCGGGGTGTTGATGCCCTCCCTGACCACGAGGCCGGCGCCGCCCGAGGTGCTGCCCGCGATGATCTTCAGGCCGCTGCCCTTGGACTGCGCCCAGCCGTTGATGGCCGGGTTGGGGCCGATGTAGGTGGCGTCGATCGCGCCCGAGAACAGCGCCTCGATCGCCGCCGGGCCGGCGTTGAAGGTCTTGGTGTCGAGCTTCGTGCTGCCCAGCGCGGTCTGGAAGAAGCCCTTGTTGACGCCGATCAGCGCGGGCGAGTGGGTGATGTTGGGGAAGTAGCCGAGCCGGAGGGACCCGGCCTCGGCGTTTCCGCCGCCGCCCGACGAGGAACCCTCGTCGTCGCCACCGCAGGCGGCCAGCAACGATGCGGACAGCAGGGCGGTGGCGGCAACAGCAAGCGCACGTATGGTGCGGGAGCTCATGCGGACTCCTTGATGGTGGAGAGTTCAGCCAGGGTTTTGTGGTCGACGACGCCTTCGATGGCCTCCTCGACCGCGACCCACACGTCGTGCAGCCCGGTGGCCGCACCGTGATAGATCGCGTGGGTGGTGGGCAGCCCGCGGACGGTGGCGAGGGCGCCCCCGACGGCCCGCACGACGTCGCCGACGGTGATCTCCGCGGCGGGGCGGGCGAGCGCGTATCCGCCGTCGACGCCGCGATGGCTGTGCAGCAGGCCGGCACGGCGCAGGTCGAGCAGGATGCCTTGCAGGAAGCTGAGCGGGATGTCCTGGGCGGCAGCCAGGGTCGCCGCCTTGACCAGGCGAGGATGTTCCACCGTGACCGAGAGCATGGCCCTCACGGCGTAGTCGGTGCGCGCCGAGACGTACACATTGCCCCCTGCCTCGCCAAACCCGCGTTTGCCTATCTAGTTGATGGGAATGATGGTCTAGGTGGAGATTGGAGTCAAGGGCGATTCCGCGGGCGTCCACCTCAGTGGGTGGCGGTGTGGTGACCTGCAGTCGCGACGTTGACCACGGAAAGCGCTAATGTCATTTCGTGGCGCGCAGAATCAAGATCCCGGCGACGAAGTACCCGGTGGAGCGATTCACCCTGGCCAACGGATTGCGGGTGGTGCTCACTCCGGACCGCAGCGCCCCGGTCGTCGGGGTCGCGGTCGTCTACGACGTGGGCATTCGTTCCGAGCCCGAGGGCCGCACCGGCTTCGCCCACCTCTTCGAGCACCTGATGTTCCAGGGCTCGGAGAACCTGGAGAAGCTGGCCCACTTCCGGCATGTGCAGGGCGCCGGCGGCACCTTCAACGGCTCGACCCACCTCGACTACACCGACTACTTCGAGGTGCTGCCCTCCGGCGCCCTCGAGCGGGCGCTGTTCCTCGAGGCCGACCGCATGCGCGGGCCGCGGCTGACCGAGGAAAACCTGCTCAACCAGATCGACGTGGTCAAGGAAGAGATCCGGGTCAACGTCCTCAACCGGCCGTACGGCGGTTTCCCCTGGTTGCGGCTGCCTCCGGTGATGTTCTCGACCTTCGCCAACGCCCACGACGGTTACGGCTCGTTCGGCGACCTCGACAGCGCCACCGTGCAGGACGCGCAGGCGTTCTTCGACCGCTACTACGCCTGCGGCAACGCGACCCTGGCCGTGGCGGGCGACTTCGACGTGGCCAAGGCGACCGAGATGATCCACCGCCACTTCGGCGACGTGCCGGCCCGCCCGGCCCCGCCGCTGCCCGACTTCGACGAGCCCGATCTGACCAGTGAGCAGCGCGACACCTACACCGACAAGCTCGCCCCGCTGCCCGGCGTGGCCAGCGCGTGGCGAGTGCCCGATCCGATCGGCGACTTCGAGAACTACCTGCCGTTCGTCGTGCTGGCCGAGGTGCTCACCGACGGCGACGCGTCCCGGCTGGTCGAGCGTCTGGTGCAGCGCGACCGCACGGTGACCAGCATCGGCGGTTACATCGGCTTCATGGGCGACGAGTTCCAGGTGCGCAACCCGACCGCGATGCTGCTGCAGGCGACCATGCCGCCCGGCGGCGACGGCGACAAGGTGCTGCGCACGGTCGACGAGGAATTGGAGCGCCTGGCCGCCGACGGTCTGCAGCCCGGCGAGCTCGAGCGGGTGCAGGCCCGCATCGCGACGCACCTGCTGCGCGACACCGACTCGGTGCTCGGGCGGGCGCTGCCGATGGCCGTGCTCGAGCTGCAGCGCGGCCGCCCCGAGATGCTCAACGAGCTGCCGAAGCTGGTCGGCGAGGTCACCGAGGCGCAGATCGTCGCCGCGGCCGCCACCCTGCGCCCCGAGCGGCGCGCCACCGTCGAGGTCCTTCCCGGAGCCGGAGCCACCGCATGAGCGTCAAGACCCTGCCCGACCTGATTCCGGACGCGAAGCTCAAGCTGCCCAAGCAGGCCGAGCGCACGCTGGCCGGCGGCCTCACCGTGATCGCCATCCGGCGGGCCGCGGTGCCGCTGGTCGAGCTGCGGCTGCGGGTGCCGTTCGGCAAGGCCCGGCTGCCCCAGGCCACCCTGCTCTCGCAGGCGCTGTTCACCGGCACGGGCACGATGTCCAGCATCGACATCGCGGCCGAGCTGCAGTCGGTCGGCGGCGGCCTGTCCGCGGGCCACGACCCCGACCGGCTGCTGGTCAGCGGCAACTCGCTGGCCTCCGGCCTCGACCGGATGCTCGAGATCCTGGCCGCCGTGCTCACCGACCCGGCCTATCCGAACGAGGAAGTGGCGACCGAGCGCGACCGCCTGGTCGACCACATCCAGGTCGCGCTGACCCAGCCGGCGCACCTCGCGCGTACGGCTCTGCTCAAGCGGATGTTCGGCGACCACCCGTACGCGGTGCAGACGCCCGAGCCCGACCAGGTGCGCGCGGTGCGTCCGGCCGCGCTGCGCAAGCTGCACGCCGAGCGGGTCCGCCCCGAGGGCGCCGTGCTGGTGCTGGTGGGCGACATCAACCCGGAGAAGGCGATCGACGCCGCCGAGAAGGCGCTCGGCAGCTGGACCGGCCCGGCCAAGACCGCCGAGGTGCCGCCCACGCCGCCGCTCGAACCGGGCCCGCTGCTGCTGGTCAACCGGCCCGGCGCCGTGCAGTCGTCGCTGCGCATGGCGCTGCCCGCGGTCGAGCGCACCGACCCCGACTACGCCGCCCTGCAGCTGGCCAACCTGATCTTCGGGGGCTACTTCTCGTCCCGCTGGGTCGAGAACATGCGGGAGGACAAGGGCTACACGTACGGCCCGCACACCTCGATCGAGCACTACCTGGCCGGCTCGGCGCTGCAGGTCTCGGCCGAGGTCGCCACCGAGGTGACCGGCCCGTCCCTGCTCGAGACCCTCTACGAGCTGGGCCGCATCGCCAGCCTCCCGCCCGCGGAGGACGAGCTCGAGCAGGCCCGGCGCTACGCCCTGGGCACCCTGCGGCTGGGCATGTCGACCCAGGCCGGCCTGGCCGGGCTCGCGAGCATGTATGCGACCTTCGGCCTGCGCCTGGACCACCTGCGGGAGTACTCGGCCGCGCTGGCCACGGCGACGCGCGAGCAGGTGGCCGACGCCGCCGCCCGCTTCCTGGCGCCGACCCGGGCGGTCACGGTGGTGCTGGGTGACGCCGAGAAGGTCGAGGGGCCGCTGTCCGCGCTCACCGCGGTGGAACGAAGCGCCGAGTGAGCGCACCCGAGGAACCCGACGTCCGGGAACAGCCGGGCGGCCAGGTCGACTCCCCGCCGCTGGCCCGCAGCACCCTCGACCGGGCCGCGGAGCATCGCACCGACGACGAGTGGCTGGCCGCGGCCTGGCAGCGGGGCCTGGTGCTGGTCATCGACCTGAGCAAGGGCGGACGGGCCCTGCTGGCCGACGACGGGCTGGTCCTGCTGCCCGCGGCCGAGGCGCCGGCGGCCGAGCGCTGGTTCCTCGGCGTCGACCCGGACGGCACGCCGCTGTGGACCGTCGACGCGCCGCTGCCCGAGATCGACGGCGCCCGGGCGGTCACCCTGCGGGACATCGGCCACCTGCTCGACGACCGGGACGCGGGCGTGTTCACCGCGGCCGTGGCCCTGGGCAACTGGCACGCCAGCCACAAGTTCTCACCCCGTACGGGCCTGCCCACCACGGCCGTCGAGGCGGGCTGGGCGCGCAAGGACACCGACGGCAACATGATGTGGCCGCGCACCGACCCGGCGATGATCGTCCTGGTGCACGACGGTGTGGCCGGTCCCGAGGGACGCTGCCTGCTCGGGCACAACGCCGCCTGGGGCCGCGCGGCCGACGGCGGGGTGCGCTTCTCGTGCCTGGCCGGTTACGTCGAGCCGGGCGAGTCGGCCGAGGCCAGCGTCGCCCGCGAGGTCGGCGAGGAAGTGGGGCTCGAGCTCACCTCGCTGACGTACGCGGGCAGCCAGTCCTGGCCGTTCCCGGGCTCGCTGATGCTGGGCTATCACGCCACGGCCGACCCGGACAGGACGATGACGCTCGACCCGGCCGAGATCGACGAGGCGCACTGGTTCACGCGGGACGCCGTGGCCAAGATGATCGCGGGGGAATATCACGATCCGGCGAGCGGTGTCCCGATGAGCCTGCCGATGCCCTCTTCCATTGCTTTCTATCTGATTGAGCGCTGGTTGGGCGGTTTGGCCCGCTAAGGGATTCAACTCGATCTAATCAGAAAAGTTTTCGCTTGAGCGAGTAACCAGAAAGCGCCCCAGCCGCGTCTCGGTTTACAAAGACCGAGAGGTGGAAGATCGATGACGCAGGTGCAAGCACCCGCTTGGGCCCCCATGACCGCGGACGAGCGGGCCCAGTTCGACCGGGACGGGTTCCTGGTCGTGCGCGGGGTTCTGTCCGAGAGCGAGATCGAGGTTGCGCGTAACGCCGTCCTCGGCGCCTTCGAGCGGGCCGGGCAGCCCGGCGGTCACGGGCTCGGCTCGACCGGCGCGCTGCACCAGCTCTCCGCGGTGACCTCGCTCCCCGAGCTGGCCTTCCTGCTCGACCACCCGGTGGCGTTCCGCTACATCTGGTCGCTGCTGGGCTGGAACGTGCACGTCTACCACTCGCACATCGACGTGCACCCGCAGATCCACGAGAAGCAGAAGGAATGGTGGCACTGGCACCAGGACGGCGGCCGGCAGAATCGTGAGATCGAGACCGACCCCCGCCCGACGCTGTCGGTGAAGCTGGCCTACTGGCTGTCCGACGTGAGCGAGACCGGCCGCGGCAACTTCACCGTGCTCCCCGGCAGCCACAAGACCAACTGGCTGCCCGGCCCGCCGAGCCGTGGCGTTCCGTGGCCGGAGCCCGAGGGCGCGCTGCAGATCACCGCGAACCCCGGCGACCTGGTCGTCTTCGACCGCCGCCTGTGGCACGCGCGCTCCGACAACTACTCGGAGGTCACCCGCGTCGGCGCCTTCTTCGGATACACGTACCGGTGGATCGCCGGCCGCGACGAGGTCGCCGACCTGCCGAACACCCCGGAGTGGGCCGGCTTCAACAACGTGCAGAAGCAGCTGCTGGGCCACTGCCCGCAGGGCGACGGCACCGGTGACCACGCCTGGGGCCACTACCCGGAGACCACGCCGCTCTACGGCGCGCTCAAGGAGCGGGGTCTGCTCGACTCCAGCATCCCGGCTCTCATCCCGTAACACTGCTTTGCCGGATAGCCTATTTATGTGGGGCAAACCGGGACATTAGACAAGACGGCGACCGCGGCGGGCCGGCTTCTCCTCGACGCTCTGGGGGAGGAGAGCCCGGCGCGGTCGCTGTCACGTCTGAACGATTCGCCGCGCGCGGTCCGGCTGCTGCGCGAGCTGTTCACGGTGGCCGTGCGGCGCAGCTTCGTCGGGCGGGATCCGCGCGACATCACGGCGTACGTGCGGGATCTGCTGGAATATCAGGAGCTGCCGGTCGGCGGCGAGCTGGCCCGCGAGGCCGAGGCGGTGATCCGCTCGGTGCTCGGCGAGCCCGAACTGGCGTACGGGATCTCGGATCTGCGGCGCTTCGAGCTGGTCTGCCACATCGTCGGTGACCTGGCCCGGCCGCCCGGTGTGCCGACGGCCGAACTGGTCGCGCTGGTGCGTCAGGCCGAGTGGCGGCTCGCGAGGTTCCGGCGGCCCGCGTCGTGAGCCCGATCTTTTCGCCGGTGCACGGCATCCACACCGCGGCCGGGCGATATCTGCAGCGTGTGGCCTACGAGGACGCGCCACCGCACAGCGAACGGCCGACTTCCGCCGCGCGCCACGTGTGGGAGATCGCTTTCGGACTCGCCGTCCGCCGCCGCTTCGAGCCGGACAGCCCCCTGGCCGAGATCCGCCGCACCGTGGCGACGATCCTGCAGCACCACGCGGCCGCGGGCCTGCCGCCGCTCGCGGCCGAAATGCTGATCCGCGACGTGCTGGGCGAGACCGTGCCGGTCGGCGAAATCGACGACGTCGTCCGCAGCGGGGCGCACCTGCTGCTGTTCGCCGGGCTCGTGGACGAGCTGGCAATGACCGACGGCGAGCTCGAAGGCCTGGTCATGGAGGCCGAGGAGCTCGCCGTCGAGGCGATCGCGGAGACCGTACGGGATCAGCCGGCGGCCAAGGAGGCCAGCCGGTCCTTCACCTGAACGATGGACGGGTTGGTCAGCGCCGAGCCGTCGTCAAATTTCAGCGTAGGCACGGTCTGGTTGCCGCCGTTCACGCTCATCACGAAGTCGGCCGCAGCCGGCTGCTGCTCGATGTCCACCACCTCGTAGGCGATTCCCTCACGGTCGAGCTGCGACTTGAGACGGTGGCAGTAGCCACACCAGGACGTCGAGTACATGGTCAGCATCGGTCGGAATCCCTTCGGATGGGTCACATGGCATGGCGCCTTCCGGCACAACGTCCGACCCGGGTGCCATGATTCCCTACCGTGCGGACTGATGCGGTGCTGGCCGGGCTCGACCCCGAGCAGCGGACGGCGGTGACCGCCCCCGCCGGCCCGGTCTGCATCCTGGCCGGCGCCGGCACCGGCAAGACACGGGCGATTACCCACCGGATCGCGTATCGAACGCTGACCGGCGAAGTCAGCCCCCGGCACATCCTCGCGGTCACCTTCACCGCCCGCGCCGCCGCCGAGATGCGGTCGCGGCTCACCGAGCTGGGCGCCTCCGGGGTGCAGGCGCGCACGTTCCACGCGGCGGCGCTGCGCCAGGTGCGCTATTTCGCGCCGCGGCTGCTCGAGGGCCGGGCCATGCCCGAGCTGCTCGAGAGCAAGGCGCGCATGGTCGGCCTGGCCGCCGCCCGGGCCGGGGTGCGCGCCGACCGTACGGGGGCCCGGGACCTCGCCGGTGAGATCGAGTGGGCCAAGTCGTCGCTGGTCGAGCCGAGCGAGTACGCCGTGGCGGCCAAGAAGGCGCTGCGCGAGCCGCCGTTCGAGCCGGCCAAGGTGGCCGAGGTGTTCGCGGCGTACGAGTCGCTCAAGCGCCGCCAAGGGGTGATCGACTTCGAGGACATGCTGCGCGCCGCGGTCTGGGGCATCGAGGAGCACCCCGACGTGGCCGAGCAGATCCGCTCGCAGTACCGCCACTTCGTGGTCGACGAGTATCAGGACGTCAACCCGCTGCAGCAGCGCCTGCTCGAGGCCTGGCTGGGCGGGCGGGACGACCTGACCGTGGTCGGCGACGCCAGCCAGACGATCTACTCGTTCACCGGCGCCACCTCGGCCTACCTGATCGACTTCCCGCGGCAGCGGCGCGAGGCCGTGGTGGTCCGCCTGGTCCGCGACTACCGCTCCACCCCGCAGGTGGTCGGGCTGGCCAACGCCGTGATCCGTCAGGCCCGGGGCAACGAGGCCCGGCTGCGGCTCGAACTGGTCGGCCAGCGACCGCCCGGCGCCGAACCCGAGCTCAAGATCTTTCCCGATGAGGCGGGCGAGGCCGTCGCGGTGGCCCGCCGGTGCCGTGACCTGATCGCGTCGGGCACCCCGGCCAGTGAGATCGCGGTCCTCTTCCGGACCAACGCGCAGTCCGAGACGTACGAGAAGGCGCTGGCCGAGGTCGAGGTGCCCTACGTCGTCCGGGGCGCCGAGCGCTTCTTCGAGCGGCCCGAGATCCGTCAGGCCATGATCGCGATGCGGTCCGCGGTCCGTTCCACGCCCGGCGAGACCCCGCTGGTGCAGGCGGTCGTGGAGGCGCTCTCGGCGACCGGCTGGCAGCGTGAGCAGCCCCCGCCGGGCGGCGCCGCCCGCGAACAGTGGGAGGCGCTGGCCGCGCTCGTCGCCCTGGCCGAGGACTATGCCCGGATGCCGTCGGTCGAACCGATCGGGCAGGCCGGCGCCGTGCAGCGCGAAATGACGCTCACCGCCTTCAACGAGGAGCTCGCCCGCCGGGCCGAGCAGCAGCACGCCCCGACCATGGCTGGTGTGACGCTCGCCTCACTTCATTCGGCCAAGGGGCTCGAGTGGGACGCCGTGTTCCTGGTCGGGCTGGCCGACGGCACCCTGCCCACCACGTACGCCAAGACGCCCGAGCAGCTCGAGGAGGAGCGGCGCCTGCTCTACGTCGGGGTCACCCGGGCCCGGCAGTGGCTCTGGCTCTCGTACGGGCAATCGCGTTCCACCGGCGGCCGTACGCGTCGCCCGTGCCGGTTCCTCCCGCAGCTCGAACGGAACTCGCCGACCGAACGCGCCGGTGAGCGCAGTCGGAAACCCGACCGTAGGCGCCCGCAGGTGTCCTCGTGCCGCATCTGCGGGGCCACCCTGCTGGCCGGGGCCGACCGCAAGCTGGGCCGCTGCCCGACCTGCCCTTCGGACCTCGACGAGGAGCTGTTCGAGCGACTCCAGCAGTGGCGCGCGGCAACCGCGGCCGAGCTCAAAGTTCCTGCTTATGTGGTGTTCACCGACGCCACCCTGGTGGCCATGGCCGAGCGCAAGCCGGGCAACCCCGCCGAGCTCCTGGCGATCGCCGGAATCGGGCCGCGGAAGCTGGGTCAATACGGCGACGCGGTCTTCGCTCTGGTGGCCGGAACGAGTGCCGAAGAAGTCGTCCAAAAAAACTTTGCTTAATTCGTTTGCCCTCCCCTGTAGGGCAGGCATAGCCTCAGTTCACACCTCGCCGAGCAGGGATGTTCGGCGGGCTGGAACACACCGATAGCACGACAAGAGCAAGGCAATGGAGGAGGTGGCAACGATGGAGATCTACACGATGAGCATGACGCGACCGTCGATGCCGCTGACCCGTGCCTGCGCTCCGTCCGCCTCGCTGCTCGCCTTGGCCCCCGTGTGGGCTCCGGCGGCAACCGAGCGGGCTCCGTTCGTGGCCACCGCTCCGATCTCCGGACCGGTGCTGGCCGCTGAGCGGGCTCCGGCTTCGCAGGTGCACCAGGTGTCCGCCCGGGCCGAGCTGGGTGGCGCACTGAAGCTTCAGCTGGTCGAAGGCAGCACTGGGTTCAAGGGCAGCAATGTCTCCATCAGCAAGCGCTACACGGATGGTGGCAGCGGTGTCCCGCCTCGAGGAAGGCCGGTCTGATCAACATCAGACCCCTGGCTCACCTCGAGGCCGCGGAACCCGTAACCGGGATCCGCGGCCTAATTTTTTTGCCGGCTCACCGGCCGGGTGCACGACCTGAACGGCGATCCAGAAGATCGATGAGAAGAGAGAGGTGACCGGGCTTTATGAGTCTGGCGCTGGCCCCACTCGACGTGAGCGTCGAGATCGAGGCAAACCTGCCCTGTCGGAAGTTCGACCCGGACCTGTGGTTCTCGGACTCCCCGGCCCAGCTGGAACTGGCCAAGTCGCTCTGCGGGGACTGCCCGCTGCGCGTCGAGTGCCTGGCCGGCGCGGTCGAGCGGAACGAGCCCTGGGGAGTCTGGGGTGGCGAGATCTTCGAGCGCGGTGCCGTGGTTCCGCGCAAGCGGCCGCGTGGCCGTCCTCGGAAGGTCGACGTGGCGCGTGACGCCGAGTTGGCCCACGAGGTCGAGGAGCGGCTTGCCGCGAACGGACTCGACTCCCGCAACGCCGTCCGACTGGCGGCCTGACATGACCACAGTGACCGACAACCTCAGCGACTACCGGAAGCAGACCACCGCTATGTCCTCGAACGGAGCAATGAAGATGAGACTCCTCCAAGAAGCGTTATCACGGGCTCGAATGCGTCGGCCTCAGAGTGACTACACACCTGAGGCACACCGTCCCGCTCGCCAGGTCGCCCTGGAAGCGCGTCACGCCGCCACCCGCGAACTCGGCGGTCGGCGATTCTGATCCCGCGAACGCGACTAATTGAAGACGGATAGACAAACCGAGAGGCCCGCCCGCGTCAAACGCGGACGGGCCTCTCGCTGGTCGGCGCGGGCTGCGCGGAAGTTGGCTCGGGCTGCGCGGAGTCGACAGGGCTGCGCGGAGTCGACAGGGCTGCGCGGAGTTGGCGGGGCCTCAGGGTTGCGCGGACAGGAAGACCCGGATCGCGCTGCTGAGGTAGGCCGGGTCGTCGACGTGGCACATCTCGCGGGCCGAGTGCATCGACAGCAACGGGACGCCCACGTCGAGCGTGGGGATGCCGATTCGGGCCGCGGTGATCGGGCCGATCGTCGAGCCGCACGGCACCGAGTTGTTGGAGACGAATTCCTGGTACGGCACCCCGGCCGCCGCGCACGTGCGGCTCCACAGCGCCGCGCCCAGTCCGTCGGTCATGTAGCGCTGATTCGCGTTGATCTTCAGCAGCGGGCCGGCCCCGGCGACCGGGCGGTTGACCGGGTCGTGGCGCTCGGGCCGGTTCGGGTGCACGGCGTGCCCGGCGTCGGACGACAGGCACCACGAGCCGGCGATGGCCCGGGCCAGGTCGGAGCGGTCGCCGCCGAGCCCGGCCGTGACCCGTTCGAGCACGTCGGCCAGGAACGGCCCGGCCGCCCCGGACCGGCTCTCCGATCCGATCTCCTCGTGGTCGAAGGCGGCCAGCACGGCGATCGCGCCGGTTGGCTCGGCCGCGAGCAGCGCGGTCACGCCGGCGTGCACCGAGGACAGGTTGTCGAGGCGGGCCGAGGCGAACAGTTTCCCGCCGGCGCCGAAGCGGGCCGGGGCCGCCGAGTCGACGGTGATGATGTCGTAGCCGGCCAGGTCGGCGTCGGGGATCCCGGCCAGACCGGCCAGGTGGCCGATGATGTCGGCGCCCTCGGAACCGCCGGTTCCCCAGATCGGTTGCAGCTCGCGCTGCTTGTCGGGGGCGAACGAATCGTTGACGGCGCGGTCGAGGTGGATCGCCAGGTGCGGGATGCGCGCGAACGGGCCGGTGCGGACCAGGTGGGCGGTGCCGTCGCGGTGCACGACCCGGCCCGCGAACTCGAGCTCGCGGTCGAACCAGGACGGGACAACCGGGCCGCCGTACACCTCGACACCCGCCTGCCACCAGCCGAAACTGACCGTCGACGGCTTCGGCTTGAGCTTGAACCCGGGCGAGTCGGTGTGCGCGCCCAGGATCCGGAACGGGGTGCCGCGGCCGGCCGCCTGAGGCAGCGCGAGCGCGATGACCGAGCCGTCGCGCACGATCAGCAGGCGGGCTCCCGGGCGTACGGCATCGGTCCAATCGGCCGTTTCGTCGAGCGTCTCGTAGCCGGCCTCGCCCAGCCTGCGGGCCACCTCGGCGGCCGCGTGATAGGAGCTCGGCGAGGCCGAGACGAAAGCAGCCAGATCATCGATGTGGGCAGTGGCGTCCATGCCGCCCATCGAATCATGACCGCCTAGAGGACCGGCGCGAACCCCGGCAGCCATTTCTGCAGAATCGCCCGGTACGGCGCCTCGGCCTCGAGCTGGCAGAGCACGCCGATCGAGCCCAGGGTCACCCGGTGGATCAACAGGTACGACGGTGGCAGGTTGAGCTTGCGGCTCAGTTGGAACGCCGGGGAGCGCGGGCTGCTCAGCCGGGTGGCCTCGCCGCGCAGCCAGGCCCGGGTGAAGCGGAACTCGTCGACCGCGACCGGCTCGATCATCGGGCGCAGGAAGTCGAGCACGGCCTGCGCGTCGATCTCGTCGTCGGGCTTGATGAAGCCCTCCTCGCGCAGCCCGTCGGCCACGGCCTGCGAGTTGCCGTCGAGGGCCAGGCGCACCAGGCGGCCGATCGGCTCGGGGTGGCCGCCGGGCAGCCGGGCCACCGCGCCGAAGTCGATCACGCCGAGGCGGCCGTCGGGCAGCATCCGGAAGTTGCCCGGGTGCGGGTCGGCGTGCAGCAGGCCGGCCCGGGCGGGCGCGGAGAAGTGCAGCGTCGCCATCAGGCGGCCGGCCAGGTCGCGTTCCTCGACGGTGCCGTCGCTGATCACCTTGGCCAGCGGCGTGCCGTCGACCCACTCGGTGACCAGCACCCGCGGCGCCGACGCGATGACCCGCGGCACGAAGATCTCCGGATCGTTGGCGTACGCGTCGGCGAAGGTCTTCTGAGTCTCCGCCTCCATCGCGTAGTCGAGTTCCTCGGTGATGCGGTCCTTGAGCTCGGCCAGCAGCGGCTTGATGTCCATGCCGGGCTGAATGATCTTGAACATGTGGGCCAGGCGGGACAGCTGCTTGAGGTCGGCCAGCAGCGCGTCACCGGCCCCTGGGTATTGCACCTTGACCGCGACGGCGATGGTCTTGGGCTTGGCGTTCTTGCGGGCCGGGGGCAGCTTCCAGACGGCCCGGTGCACCTGTCCGATGCTGGCCGCGGCGGCC
Organism: Actinoplanes sp. NPDC021490; assembly: GCF_055562135.1. NCBI lineage: Bacteria > Bacillati > Actinomycetota > Actinomycetes > Micromonosporales > Micromonosporaceae > Actinoplanes > Actinoplanes sp. NPDC021490. Next base: position 42,036 of record NZ_JBVHFW010000005.1, on the reverse strand, counting down.
GGGCTGTCGTCGAACTCGGCGAACAAGTCGCGCCAGTTCTCGCCGAGCTGCTCGGCCAGCGCCTTGTGCAGGCTGGCCACCGGCATCGGCGGCGCGGCCTCCTGCAGCTTGGTCAGCGCCTGGCGATAGGGGCCGGCCATCTCTTCGGGCATGGCGGCCTCGAAGACGCTCAGCGCCTGCCCGAACTTCATGGCGCCGCCCTTGAGCTGCCCCAGGACGCTGAACAGCTGCTCGGCGGTGCGCCGCTGGATGTCCTCCGAGATCACGTCGGAGGCGATGCCGACGGCCCGCTTGCCGAAACCGAGGGCGGTGCGGCCGGCGAACCCCAGGGGCAGCGCCGCCAGCTTGGCCGTGCGGGCCGCCGCACGCCGCGGTATGTCGCTCACCAGATCATTGTGACCGACTCTCGGGCGGAGAAGCGCCCGCCTCCACCCGGTTGCCACCGCTACGCCCGGAAAGTCCATCAACAACCTCCTCAGAAACCCCACACTTCGGGCCTGCCTCAGAGGCGGCGGGGCGGACGGCGGGCGCAGTCGCAGTCGGGATGGGGTGGCCACGTGCGACGGCGCTGGCGCGACGGGGTGGTCAGCTCGATCGAGGCGCCCAGGGTCTCCGGGTTGCCGCCGTCGATGAAGGTCAGCGCCTCCTCCACGGCCACCGCGGTCGCGGCCAGCAGGGTGGCCACCGTGCAGGGTTCGGGCATCGTGTGCGGTGGTGGGCCCGGCCAGGCGGAGTCGCGGTCACGGCGGTGCAGGTCGAGGCAGCCCAGGCAGGGTGCGCCGGCGGCGGGAACCAGGGGACCGATCACGGGGGCACCGTCGCGGATCGTCACGGCCAGGTGGGGCTGGTGGCGGCTCGCGTGGGCGGCCGCGACCACAGTGATCGGACTGTCCGAGTCGAGCTGGACGACCAGCGTGGCGGGCTGACCGCGTACGCCACCGGTCTCGACGCCCTCGACGGTGCGGGCGATGGCCCGCTCGACCGCCTCGTTGCGCGGCCTGCCGATGTCGGACGCCCGCAGCGGGCCCGCCGCCAGCTCACCCCGATGCACCAGGCCGGGCAGGTCGCAGTGGAGGTGACCGACGCCGGCCTCGGCCAGCGCCACGGCGATCGGGGCGCCCAGCCGGCCCTGGCCGCTGACCACCACCCGGGCCGCACCCCGGCGACGCAGCCGTGTGGCGGGGGTGGGTGAACCGTCACCGCGCAGGGCGAGCACCGCGGCCTCGCCGGTCAGGCGCTCGGCAAAACGTACGGGAGGGAGAAGCGCCGCCGCCGGAACGGTCAGGCCCGCGGCGTCCAGCGCGTCGAGCACGGCCCTGGCCTCGTCGGGTGGAACACCGTCGGCAACGGCTTCGAGCAGCACCACCCGCTCGGGGCGGCTGCCGTCGAGCAGGTCGAGGACCCGGGCCGCGCGCGGGTCAGGCAGGCGCAGCACCACGGCGCGGGCCGGATCGGAGCCCAGCTGAAGCTCGAAGCGGTTACGCCAGACGCGGGGGAGTCCGGGGATGAGCGTAGGACGGTTCACGCGTCACAGGATGTCACTGCCCGGATGCGGAGCGAATAAGTTATCCACAGGCGCGGGAGACCCCCGACGCGCGTTGTCCACAGGCTTGGGGGAGTTATCCACAGGCTGTGGGACTCGTCCATAACCTCACTCAACGTGGGTGGACGGAACTGGTTGCGCCCGGGGTAGGTAGAGCACCGGGGAGGGCGAACTGCCCTCCCCGGGTGGGTGAACGGCCTTGTCGCAGACTTGACGATGGCCTAGTGGGGCGAAGCCTGCGAGGCCGTCCGGGTCAGACCTTGGCCTTGCCCAGGATGCGGTTCACAGTCGTCCCGCACACCGGGCACTTGCCCTTGGCCATGTTCATGCCCGTCTTCGAGACTTCGACGGTGCCCTGGAAGTCACGCTTTTCCTTGCACTTCACGCAGTAGCCGTTGTACGTGTTGTCGGCCACGGTTCCTCCTCGTTCATGTTGTCGGCCGGGTCGGTCCCGATGCCTGCTCGCTTCGGCAGGCCGCGACCTGTGTTCGGCGCTGGACCGCTCCGACCACGCGGATGTGGCCACCCGTCGGGGCGGTCACTACCCAGGTCAGGCCTGTTCCATGTCAGCGCGGCGTCGGCGGTCTCGCCGACGACGCTGAGTGTGCCGGTCCGAATCGCCCTTTTTGGGATGTTGTGCCGCAACACGCCGTGTTGTGCCATCAAACGGGCAGAAATGGACGTTGGGCGCCGATGGAGCCGACATCTCGGCATGAGCTATGTTGGCGAACCGCCCTCGATGTTGCGGCGAAGGAAAATTTTTTCGGTATTACCTGGACGAAGTACACATATCCGGCGGGTGTCATCGGGCGTACTCTTGCGGTGACATGGGTCTCACGGATTAGCGTCTCAACGTGAACCCGAATCTGGGCCGCGCGAGCCGGTAATGGCCCGGACGCGCAAGCCTGTCGTGGAAGTGCGGCGCAGCCAGCGCCGTCGGCGCACAGTGTCCGCGTACCGCGACGGGGAGCGCGTGGTCGTGCTCATCCCCGACCGGTTCTCCCGCGCCGAGGAGACCGAGTGGGTCGAGCGGATGCTGGCCCGTCTGGCCGCGCGCGAGGAACGCATCCAGCGCACCGATGATGAGCTGCTGACCCGGGCCCGGCGCCTGACGAGCCGCTACCTGTCCGACCACGCCGACCGCGTCCGGCCGGCCAGCGTGCGCTGGGTGACCAACCAGAACGGCCGCTGGGGCTCCTGCACCCCGGACGACGGCACGATCCGCATCTCCCACCGCATCCAGGAGATGCCCGACTGGGTGATCGACTACGTGCTGCTGCACGAGCTGTCCCACCTGGTCGTGCCCAGCCACAACGCGACGTTCTGGGAACTGGTCAACCGCTTCGGCAAGGCCGAGCGGGCCCGCGGATACCTCGAAGGCATCTCAGCGGCCACCGGACTCGTCCTCGCGGACGACTGAGGCTCAGCCGCCCAGCAGCGCCCTCGTGTTGTCCCAGCCTTCCAGCGCGGGGTCGAGGCTGGCCAGCTCGGCCGGGCCACGCAGCCGGCGCCACTCGGGCGTGGAGGAGACGTCGCCCGGGCTGGGCGCGTGCCGCCGCAGCGACTGAGCGGTCGCCGTGTCGAAGTCGTGATCGACCAGCCAGGGCGGCGCGGGCAGGCTCGTGGCCAGGCCCATGAGCCCGTTACCGGGACCACCCGCGGCCACCGCGACCGCCTTGTTCTCGAGCGGGCGCAGCAGCTTCCCCAGGATCATTCCGGGCATGTCGGGGGCGTCGGCGGCGATCACGGCGGCCTGGTCGAACCCGTCGGCCGCCGCGGCCGTCAGCACCGGCAGAAAGGTTGCCGTCGGCACCTCGTACAGACGCATGCCGGGCCAGGCGATCTCCCGCGCCAGCTCGAGATCGTCACTCGTGGCCGCGATGGCCGCCTCGGCCTGGGCCAGCCGGGCCAGCAGGTCGACGACGTCCTCGGCCAGGGCGGCCCGCCAGGCGTCCAGATCGACGCCGGGCGGGCTCCATGTCACCGGCACCAGCAGTGCCGCTACAAGTCGGCGAGTCACTCTTTCTTGTCGTCGCCCTCGTCGCCCCGGCCCTGGTCGCCCTCGTTCTTCTCGAGGTCGTCCAGCTCGCTGATGTCCCAGTCGAGGCTGCTCTGGGCGAACGCCTGCGGGTTGGCGAAGTCTTCGTCGGTCGGCAGCAGGTCGGGGTGACCCCACAGCGCATCCCGGCCCTGGACGCCGCGCTGCTCGAGGACCGCGGCCCACAGCGCGCCCGCCTCACGCAGGCGACGGGGACGCAGCTCAAGACCGACCAGCGCGGCGAACGTCTGCTCGGCCGGGCCGCCCGCCGCGCGCCGGCGCCGGAACGCCTCGCCCAGCTGCACCACCGACGGCAGCCGGTCGCCGGCCGCGCTGTCGACCACGTGACCGACCCAGCCCTCGATCAGTGCCAGCGCCGTCTCGAGGCGGGCCAGGCTCTGCTTCTGCTGCGGCGTGTCCTCCGGCGTGAAGATGCCCTCGAGCGCCATGGCCTGCATCGATTCCGGGTCGGCCGGGTCGACGCGGCTCATCGCTTCCTCGATGGCCTCACGATTCACGGTGATGCCGTTCGCGTACGTCTCCACGGCGCTCAGCACGTGCGCGCGCAACCACGGCACGTGCCCGAAGAGCCGCTGGTGGGCCGCCTCGCGCAGGGCAACGTACAGCCGGACCTGGTCTTCCGGAATCTCCAAGCCGTCCCCGTACGCCTTGATGTTGGCCGGGACGAGCGCGGCGGTGCCGTTGGGACCGAGTGGCAGGCCGATGTCGCCGGCCGAGAGCACCTCGGCCGCGAGCTGACCCAGAGCCTGGCCGAGCTGCCCGCCGAAGAGCGCCCCGCCCAGGGTCGCCACCATCGACTGCATCGGGCCGAGCTGGGCCTTCGCCTCGTCGGGCACGAGGTCGCCCATGGCGCCGACCATGCGGCCCGCGATGGGGTCGCACAGTTTCTTCCAAACCTCGAGCGTGTTGTAGATCCACTCGTTGCGGTTCCACGCGGCGGCCAGGCGGATGCCACTGGGCAGCGCGGAGGCCGGGTCGAGCCACAGATCGGCGAGCCGCAGCGACTCCTCGACCTGGTGGCGCTCGAACATGTTCACGGCGGGATCACCGGCGGCGGACAGCTGACTCTGCGCGACCTGGCGGGCGAGGTCCCAGTTGACCGGACCACTGCCCGGGCCGGCGAACATCTGCTGCAACTGCGCCATGAACTGCTGCATCTGCTGCGGGTCGGAGGGGTCGGGCGGCTGGGCGCCCGGCAGGGAGAAGCCGAACGGGATATCAGGCACGTGCTCAACCGTACGCGCGAAATGGCCGCTCCGGACCGATGGCGGTGTCAGCTCAGAGAGAACTCAGGGAGGGGCGATAGTCTCACGCGCATGAGACGTCGTGGTGTCACTGTAATCCTCGGCGCCCTGATCACCGCCCTGCTGGCAGTCGGTGTGATGGCCGCACCCCTGCCCTATGTCGTGCTGAAGCCCGGCCCGACGGTGAACACGCTCGGTTCGGACAACGGCACCGAGGTGATCCAGGTGACGGAGGCCAAGACCACGACATCGGCCGGCCAGTTGCGGCTGACCACGGTGAACGTGCAGTCGCAGGTGGAGCTGGTGTGGGCGATCAGCAGCTGGTTCAGCTCGTCCGACGCGGTCGTCCCGCGTGAGCTGATCTACCCGCCCGATCGTACGGAGAAGCAGGTCGAACAGCAGAACGCCGAGGAGTGGACCGAGTCGCAGAACAGCGCGGTCACGGTGGCGCTGACCAAGCTCGGCTATCCGGTGCAGGCGGCCGTCAAGAAGGTGACCGGCGGCGGCGCCGCGGAGGGGATCCTGCGGGTCGACGACGTGATCACCGCGGTCGACGGCACCAAGGTCGACGGCCCGGCCAAACTGACCGAGCTGGTCCGGGCCAAGCCGGCCGGAAGCGCGCTCACCGTCTCGTACACCCGGGCCGGCCAGGCCTCGACGGCGAAGATCACCACCAAGGCCTCGGCCGACGACAACACGCCTCGGCTGGGCATCGAGATCGCCCCCAAACAGAACGCCCCGTTCAAGGTCGAGATCGACCTCGACAAGATCGGCGGTCCGAGCGCGGGCCTGATGTTCACGCTCGGGATCATGGACAAACTGGAGCCGGAGGACCTCACCGGCGGAAAGATCATTGCTGGTACGGGAACTATCGACAACGACGGCAATGTAGGCCCGATCGGCGGCATCCCGCAGAAACTCGTCGGCGCCAAGAAAGCGGGCGCCCAGCTTTTCCTCGTGCCCAAGGGAAATTGCGCCGAAGCACTGCGGAACTCCGTCGACGGGCTGCCGATGGCCGAGGTGGCCACCGTGGACGACGCCCTCACCGCGCTCAAGACCTTCACCGGTGGCGGCACCCCCAAGCCCTGCTCGGCCGCGTGACAGATGTCGTACTGTGAGACACCGGCCCAACTGAAATGTGGAGCCTCCGTTGGTTATGCGTAACAGCCCTCTGCCGAGGATGAGCCGGCGCGGTCGCGTCACCGTCGGCGTCCTGGTGGGGGTCTTTCTTCTTTTCACGCTGCTCGGGTGGGGCATCGACGCGTACACCGATTACCTCTGGTTCAACGAGGTCGACTTCGTCAACGTCTTCTCCGGTGTTCTCCTCACCCGCCTCCTACTGTTTCTGGTCATTGGTCTCGCGGTCGCGCTGATCATCGCCGGCAACCTCTATCTGGCCTATCGGCTGCGACCGCTGCTGCGACCGCACTCGGCCGAGCAGGCGACGCTCGAGCGCTATCGCATGATCATCGCGCCGCGCCTGGGCACCTGGATCGCCGTCCTCACGGTGATCATCGGCTTCTTCGCCGGACTCTCGGCGCAGGGCCGGTGGAAGGACTGGATGCTGTTCCGCAACGGCGGAAGCTTCGGCATCCAGGACCCGGAGCACAAAGTAGACGTCGGGTGGTACGTCTTCGACTACCCGATGCTGCGCTACGTGCTCGGCGTCGCCTTCACCGCCGTCGTGCTCTCGGTCCTCGGTTCGCTCGCCATGCACTACATTTTCGGCGGCGTACGCCTGCAGGGCGTCGGCGACCGCATGACCACCGGCGCGCGGGCCCACCTGACCTCGCTGGTCGCGCTGTTCGTGCTTCTCAAGGCCGTGGCGTACGTGCTCGACCGCCGGGCACTGCTGCTCGAGCAGCACGTTTCCCCGGGTCTGTACGGTGCGGGCTACACCGACGTCAACGCGTTGATGCCGGCCAAGGAGATACTCGCGTACATCTCGATCGTCGTGGCAATCGCAATCATCGTGTTCTCCAACGCGGGCATGCGAAATCTGGTATGGCCCGGCGTCTCGCTGGCCCTGCTGGCGATCTCGGCGGTGGCCATCGGCGGCATCTACCCGCTCGCCGTGCAGAACTTCTCGGTCAAGCCCAGCCTGAGTGAGAAGGAAGCGCCCTACATCAAGCGCTCGATCGACGCGACGAGACACGCCTTCGGGTTGGAGAACTCCGAGGTCTCGCCCTATCGAGCGAACACCGTGATCCCGCCCAGCGGCCTGGCCGCCGACACCAGCGCCCAGAACGCCCGCCTGATCGACCCGCAGCTGGTATCGCAGGCGTTCACCCAGTCGCAGCAGTCCCGCGGTTTCTACGATTTCGGGGCGAAGCTCGACGTCGACCGGTACGCGATCGACAACAAGACCGCCGACTACGTGGTCGGCGTGCGTGAGATCAACGACGACAAACTGACCACCCAGCAGCGCAACTGGCTCAACCGGCACACCGTCTACACCCATGGTTACGGCCTGGTGGCGGCTCCGGCCAACCAGTTCTGTGGCGGCCTTCCCTACTTCGTTTCAGGCTTCCTCGGCGACGACCGCTCGGGCAACTGCTCCTCGGAGACCGAGGAGATCAAGGTCGACCAGCCCCGTGTCTACTACGGCGAGCAGTCCACCGAATACGCGATCGTCGGCCAGGAGGACGAGAACCGCCGGGTCGAGTTCGACCGTCCGCAGGAGGACAACAACAACGCCGAGGAGCTCTACACCTACACCGGTGAGGGCGGCGTCTCGATCGGCTCGTTCTTCCGGCGGCTGGTCTTCGCGATCAAGAACACCGAAAGCAACTTCCTGCTCTCCGACACGGTCAACGCCGACTCCAAGCTGATGTACATCCGTGAGCCGCGGGAGCGGGTGGCCAAGGTCGCGCCGTTCCTGACGATCGACGGTGACCCGTACCCGGCCGCCGTCGACGGCCGGATCGTGTGGATCCTCGATGGCTACACCACGTCGGCGAGCTACCCCTACTCGCAGAAGATCAACCTGGCCACCGAGACGCAGGACGAGCTCACCGGCCAGGGCCAGTTCGCGCTGGCCCGCGACGACGTCAACTACATGCGCAACTCGGTGAAGGCGACCGTCGACGCGTATGACGGCACGGTCAAGCTCTACGAGTTCGACGAGGGTGACCCGGTGCTCAAGGCCTGGAACAAGGCGTTCGGCGGTGACCTGATCATCCCGAAGGCGGAGACCCCGGCCTCGTTGGCGGCGCACTTCCGCTATCCGCAGGACCTGTTCAAGGTGCAGCGCAATCTGCTCACCCGGTTCCACGTGACCGACCCGCAGGCGTTCTTCTCGCAGCAGGACTTCTGGCAGGTGCCCAACGCGCCCGACTCGCCGTCGAACAACCAGAAGCAGCCGCCGTACTACCTCAACGTGCAGTTGCCCGAACAGAACCAGACCAGGTTCCAGCTGACCTCCAGCGTCACGCCGGCCAACCGCGAAAACCTGGCCGCCCTGATCTCGGGCTCGTACGTCGACAACAAACCCGTGATCCAGGTGCTCGAGCTACCCGACCAGACGGTCACATCGGGCCCGGTCCAGGTGCATCAGAAGATGACGGCCAACGCGAACGTTCGACAACAGATCACCCTGCTGTCCAACAACTCGCAGTCGCAAGTGCTTTACGGCAACCTGCTCACCCTGCCGGTCGAAGGCGGCGTGCTCTATGTGGAGCCGGTCTACGTGAAGCCCGGCAACCAGGAGAACGCGGCCCCGCAACTGCAGAAGATCCTGATGTCCTACGGCGACGGCGGAACGTACGTCGTGCTGGCCGACAGCCTCAAACAGGGCCTCGACCAGCTCGTGCAGCAGGGTAAACAGGCGCAGACCGGCAACAACAACACCGGTAACAACAACAGCGGCAACAACAACAACGGCGGTACGGGCAACAACAACCCACCCCCGCCGGAAACGCTCACCGGCGAACTGGCCGCCGCGGCCACCGCACTCGACCAGGCCATCGCCAACGTCCGAACCGCCCAGCAGTCCGGCGACTTCGTCCGCTACGGCGAAGCGCTCAAGGCCTTGGACACCGCGATGACCAACTTCGAAAACGCCCGCAACGCCGCCGGCAGCGCCACGCCGACCCCTTCGGGCTCGGCCGCAGCACCCACACCAACCCCGAGCGGCTGACTTAGGAACCCCCGGTGACCTGCCGTGTCGCGGGTCACCGGGGCCCGTTTTGCAGCCAACGTCAGGGTTGCGCTAGTGTTAACGAGCCGACGCGGGGTGGAGCAGCTCGGTAGCTCGCTGGGCTCATAACCCAGAGGTCGCAGGTTCAAATCCTGTCCCCGCTACGAGTCGAGGGGCCCTTGTCCGCGGAAAGCGCGGACCGGGGCCTCTTCGCTTTTTCCTGGGGGCCGAGCCCCCAGACCCCACGTTCCGGCGGTGGCGGGGGTGCGTCCGTTGCGCAGGGTCCTGCGACTTCGTCGCGGTGGGGGTTGGCGACTTCGTCGCATTGAGCAATCTCTGGTCTCGCTTAGGGATGGCGTCGAGCCTTCGTTCGGTTCAGTGCTCCTGCTTTGAGTTGCCTCCGCTGGCGCATTGCGCCTCTGCTGTGGAAGGCGCTTTCCGGCGGCGTCGCCGTTTGGTGTTCTGTCGTTGTTGATACTCCTTGCTTCTGGCCCGGTCGCCTCGGTCGCTTCTACCGTTGGCGGCTTCTCTTGTTGGCGACAGGGTGTCGCCAGAGCGGTTGATTCAGTCGCCGGCCTCCCTCGGCGGCGGCTCTGCTGTTGCCGAGCTTCTGCGTTTTGGCTGGTGGGGGGTGGTGTGGGGGGTGGTTCGACGGGCTGGGACTGGGCAGGGTAGGGTTGTTCTTACGACGCGGGGTGGAGCAGCTCGGTAGCTCGCTGGGCTCATAACCCAGAGGTCGCAGGTTCAAATCCTGTCCCCGCTACTACGTGGTGCAGTTTGAGGCTCTTCGCCCCCAAGGGGGCGGAGGGCCTTTCTGTTTGCCCGTATCGACGCGCGCTCCAATCGCGAACTCGCTGATGACGAGCGGGCGTGTGGTTGCCGTCGAAGCGCAGTCCACGGTGTGCGTGGATAGGGCCGTCGTAAGCCGGGTGGTGTTCGGCCGGGCCGCAGGTCGGGTGGTGAGGAGCTTTTCAGTTCTGGCCAGGCCGCCACGGCAGGACAGCGGAGATTGGCTTGTTGGCCGCCGCCGGATCCATTGGTGAAGGGAACGGCTCGCGGTTGCGTCGGAGCGACTTGAGCGGACCAACGGGCCGCCAAGCCGCCGCCGGACCGCCATGCCGCCGGACCAACGGGCTGCCGGATCGCCGCCAAGCTGGCGGGCCGCAAGCTCCCGGGCTGCTGGCCGTCGAGCTCCCGGGCAGCCGGGCCGCTGGACCGCCAAACCACCAAGCCGCCGGAGCACCGGGCTGGCGGGGCCGCCGGATCAACGGGCTGCCGGATCGCCGGGCCGCCAAGCTGCGGGGCTGCTGGACCGCCGAGCTACCGGGCAGCCGAGCCGCCGCGCTGCTGAACCGCCAAGCCGCCGGGCAGCCGGGCCGCCAAGCCACCCGAGCCACCAAGCCGCCGGGCTGGGCTGCTGGGCCGCCGGGCTGCCATGCCGCTGGCTGCTGGAACACCAAGCCGCTGGACCGCCGGACCACCGTGCCGCCGGCTGCTGGAACACCAAGCCGTTGGGCTGCCGGGCTCCTGGACCACCAAGCTGCCGTGCTGCCGTGCTGCCGTGCTGCCGTGCCGCCGGGCTGCCAAGCCACCGGGCTGCTGGAACGCCATGCCGCCGGACCGCTGGAGCGCCAAGCCGCCGAATCGCCGAATCGCCGAATCGCCGGACGATCGTGCCGCGGACGAATGGACCACTGTGCCGCCAGCCCGCCAGCCCGCCAGCCCGCCAGCCCGCCAGCCCGCCAGCCCGCCAGCCCGCCAGCCCGCCAGCCCGCCAGCCCGCCAGCCCGCCAGCCCGCCCGGCGTCGTCGACCCGACGACCGCCCGGATCCGTGCCGCCCATGCTGTGGTGGTGAGGCTGTCGGGGGTTGGCTCTTGTGTGTGGGTTTGCCTGGAGGCGGGCGTGTTGTGCTCGGCGCCGTCTGCTCTGGTGGGCTCCAGTCAGCAGTAGAGGCGGGGGCGGGTCTCCTTGCCGGCTTGTGGGTGGTTGACGGTGAGTTCGGGTGGTGGGGGTTGGGTTAGGTCTGGACTAGGGGGTGGTAGTTGTCTGGGGTCAGGTTGAAGGTCCAGGCGACGCCCTCTCGGGCTGTGCGTGTTGTTGGGGGGACGCGCAGCCAATAGGTGCGGGTGGTGCCGTCTGGCTCGGGGGTTGCGTTTTGGACCTCGACCATTACCAAGGGCTCGTCGCCTGGTAGGGGGAGGTGCCATAGGGTGCCGGTCTCGTCCTGGTGCAGGGATTGTGCGCCGGCCTCGCGTAGGTAGCGGTCGTAGCCGAAGTGTTCGAGCATTACTCGGCGTAGTTCGGCGTTGGGTTGGGCGCTTATTTGGGCTGCGGTCAAGTGGGGGAGGGTTGCGGCCAGGTCGGTGTGGATGGGCATTCCGCGCCAGGCCCACAAGGCGTAGCCGTCAGGGTATTGGAGGGCTGGGGCCTCGCCTCGGTGCAGGCGGCCCACGTTGTCTCGGGTCAGGGACGTGGGGCGTTCGGTCAGGATGGCGTAGCGGGTGCCGGCCCACCACCAACCGCAATGGTGGGCGACGGTGGCCAGGCCGGTCAGGTCGCTCATGAGGGTGGCGTGGGGATGCAGGCGGTCGGCGGCCTCGAAAGTGGACAGCCATACGCCGTCGTGCTGGCCGTAGATGGCGTCCAGCAGGTGGGGGCGGGCTGTGGGGGCCTCGGCGGTCAGGTCTTCGGTCAGGCGCAGGCGTAGGCGGCCGGCCACGCTGTCCATGATCAGGGGCCAGGAGCGGCGGCCTGCGGCGGCGGTCAGCTGTGCCCAGGCCTCGGGGCCCAGCAGGGTGGCGGCGCGTTTGCGGGTGGTGGCCCAGGGCTCGGTGCGGAGCCGGCGGCGGACTGAGGGGCCCATGCTTTCGCCTGGGGTCCAGCCCTGGGTCAAGAGCGCAGCGCGCACGTCTGCTGAGACAGGGGCGGACGTGTCGGCGGGATGGGGTGCGAGGAGGGCGGCGGCGATGGCTCCGGCCCGTGGGGAACCCAGCCAGAAGATTTGTTGCGGCTCGGGGAGGCCGGCCGAGCGGTAGGCCTCGCGGACGCCGGACTCGGCGGCTGGGCGGTCGGCGGGGGACGTTTCGAGGGCGGCGGCCAGCCACTGGTCTTCGATGGCGGCGGCCATGGCCTGCTGGGCGGGGGTCAGGGTCATGTCAGTCGGCCACCGGGCGGAACGAACCGGGCACGTATTCGCGCTGGCGGACGACGCGATAGTGGCCGGCGGGCAGGGAGATCGGGCCGTGCTCCTCGTGGGTGACCCGGCCGTAGGACGGGATGTCGACGAACATGCTGGAGGGGTCGTCGATGTCGGCCAGCAACTGCAGGCCGGGGCCGCCGATCACGTGGGCGTGGCCGGTCGCCTCGCCACGGGCCAGCACCATGCGGCCCTGGCGGTCGCGCGGCACCGCCGAACAGGAGGGCACATCCTCCCTCGCCACCGGCACGATCAACACGTCTCCTTGCCGATACATCAGCCCTCCCGGAGGTCAGCGACTCGGCGAAACCGTACCGCCGGGGTACGACAATTCCGCGGGCCAAAGGCGGCCGAGAAGGCCGCCAGGACAGGCCAAAGCGGGCGGCCAAGACCGGCGGAAGGCGAGCGCCCAAGGCGAGGCGGCGGGAAGGCGAGCGGCCAAGGCGAGGCGGGCGGCCGAGGCAGGGCGGCGGGGAAGGTGGGCGGCCAAGGCAAGGCGGGCGGCCAAGGCGAGGCGGCGGGAAGACAGGCGGCCAAGGCGAGGCGGGCGGCCGAGGCGGGGTGGCGGGGAAGGCGGGCGGCCAAGGCGAGACAGCGGGAAGGAAGGCGGGCAAGCAAAGGGCGGCCGAGAGGACGCAACGAGGAGGGCTGGCGAGCGGCGCTAAGAGGTGGGTGCGGGGAAGGCGACCGGTATCCGCTCCAGCAAGCCGTCGGCGTAGACGTCGCGCAACCCCAGGGGCTTCAAATGGACATACCCGATGTGGCAGTCGCATATGGAATTGGTGCACGGGCGCGGACGCAGGGCGGACTCCCAGGAGCCGTCGTACAGGTTGCCGAGCGGTGTGGGGATGAAGTGGCAACGGCGTACGGTGCCGTCGCCCAGCACCGAGATCGCCGTCTCGCCCGCGTGGCACGGCCGGCCCAGTGAGGGGTGCGGCCGCACGCTGTCGCCGAACAGCGGGTCCAGCGCTGTCCACCGCCGCTCCTCGTCGGTCGTGTAGACGTGGCCCTCGGCTGCGTTGATCCACATGTAGACCGATGGCGGCAACGAGAAGCGCAGAGTGGCAGCCGCGGAGTAGTGATCGGGCAGTCCGACGACCCCGACCGAATAGCGCACGCCTAGCGAGTCGAGACGTCGGCAGCGGTCCAGGAAGCGGTCGAGGGTGACCTGGCCCGGGTGGTAGGTGGCCCACAACGCCGCCACCCGACGGTCGGCCGAGGCCAGCCAGTCGACCCGGGCGGCCAGGTTGGTCTGGATCGCCACCCGGGCGACGTGCGGCAGGTGGGACAGGCGCACGATCGTCTCGCGGTACCAGCTGCGGGTCAGACCCTCGCCCCACGGCGTGAACAGGACCGACAGCCGCCGGTCGTCGGTCCGCTCGACCCAGGAGGCGAACCGCAGCAGGTCGGCCTTGTCGGCGCGCAGCAGAGCAGGCGGGTCGACGCGCTTGGCGAACGGGCAGTACGGGCAGTCGTAGTTGCAGCTGGCCAGCGGACCCCGATAGAGGACGTAGAGATCGTTCATCGCGGCACGTACGCCCCCATCGCCTCGCGGACCGGGCCGGACACCAGCCACGGCCCGAGCGCGTCCGACTGAGCGAGCCCGTCCGGGGTCAGCGCGCACCGGCCGGCATCGAGCCATCCCCGCTCGACCAGCTCGCCGAGCTGCGGGAAGTCGTCCACATGGGAGCGGCCGAACCGGGAGTGATAGGCCGCCGCGTCGACGCCGTCGCTGCGCAGGAGCGACTTGAGCAGCCACCGCCGGCGCTGCTCCTTCTGATCGAGGTCGAAGCCGATTTCCGCGTACGAGAAATCGCCCGGAGGTCTTGCGAGATAGTCGTCGATCACGGCCCGCACCTCGGAGACGCCGACCGCATAGTCGAACGAGTAGTGCAGCGATGTCGTGTACGACCGGGCGCCGCAGCCCAGCCCGACCATCCCGTCGTCCTGGCAGCAGTAGTCGGGGCCGTCGATCACCGGTGCGCTCGCTCGGCGGAACTGCCGCATCGACCGCTGCTCGTAACCGGCCGCGGTAAGCACCTCGACCGCCTGCCGATACAGCTCCTGCCGTTGCTGATCCCAGCCCGCCCGGCCGTTCGCCCGTCGGCCCAGCCCGGTCAGCGGCCGCACATAGAGCGGGTAGAGATAAAGCTCCTCGGGCTGCCACTTCAACGCCTCGTCCAGCGAATGCTGCCAGGTCGCGGCGGTCTGCCCGTCGATGCCGTAGATCAGGTCGAGATTGAGCACCGGGATCTCGGCCGCACGGATGATCTCGAGCGCGGCCAGCACCTCGGGCAGCCGTTGCGGGCGGCCCGCGGCGTGCGCCTCGGTGTCGAGGAAGCTCTGGATGCCCATGCTGACCCGGGTGGTGCCGTGCGCGGACAGCACCGCGAGCCGGTCGGCGGTCGCGGTGGCCGGGGAGGTCTCGACCGACAGGGGCAGGCGGCCGGAGCCGAACGTCAGCCCGACGATCTCGAACAGCTCTTCCAGTTCGGGCGCGGTCAGATAGGTCGGGGTGCCGCCGCCGATCGCGAGCTGGGCGAACGACGCGTCGGCGGCCAGCGATTCGCGGACCGCCACCGCTTGGCGGCGCAGCTGGGCCAGATAGGCCGTCACCTGTTCGGCGGGCGGGTTGGCGCGGGTGAACAGGTTGCAGAAGCCGCACCGCATCTCGCAGAACGGCAGGTGCACGTACCCGAAAAGCGCGTCTTGCCGTTCCGGCGCCCAGACCTCGGTCAGCGGTCGGCGCGGTTCCAGCCGGCGATAGGCGGTCTTGTGGGGGTAGGCGTAGAGATAGCCCTGATAGGGGGATTCGTCGAGCTTCATCGGCGCGGATCCAGCACGAAGTTTCCGTACGGCACTGTCCAGACCGCCTCGTGGGCGACGCGATGCCCGATGTGGCCGTCCTCGCCGTAGAGCGTTCCGTGATCCGAGCAGATGATCACCTGGCAGGGGCGGCC
Source organism: Actinoplanes sp. NPDC021490 (assembly GCF_055562135.1). Taxonomy (NCBI): domain Bacteria; kingdom Bacillati; phylum Actinomycetota; class Actinomycetes; order Micromonosporales; family Micromonosporaceae; genus Actinoplanes; species Actinoplanes sp. NPDC021490. The sequence goes on along the minus strand of NZ_JBVHFW010000005.1, from coordinate 26,895 downwards.
GCGGCTGGACACCAGATCGAAGAGCGCGCCGATCCGGCCGTCCACATAGGCCAGCGCGGCGGCGTGACTGGCCAGACTGTCGTCGGTCGCGCCGGGCAGGTAATGCTTGTTGGGCTGGTGCAGCGCGGCCACGTTGACGAAGGTGAACAGCGGCTTCCCGGGCGGCAGCGCGTCGACGATCGTGGCCAGGCGGGCGATCTGCGCGCCGAGACCGTCGGGCGCGGTGACACCGAAGCCGCGTTCCCAGTGGGCCTCGGCGAACAGGCCGGGCAGCACCCGGCCCAGCGGCGCCGCCGGGTTGAAGAAGCCGACTCCGCCCAGGCAGACGGTGTGATAGCCCGCTGCCGCGAGCCCGGTCGGCAGGTCGGGCGCGTCGAAGACATAGGTCGAGGAGCCGCTGGTCTCGCTGCCGCCGAACCGGGCCGCGAACAGCCGCTCGTGCCGGCCGGGCGTGACCGGCGTGGGCAGGAACCCGGCGAAGAACGCGTGGTGCGCCGCGTACGTGAAGGTGGCCGGGGTGTGCCGTTTTTCCCAGCGGCCGCCGGGCAGGTGCCGGGCCAGCGTCGGCGTGCGGCCGGCCTCGAGTTCCCGGACCGCCACGTCGTAGCGCAGCGTGTCGAGCGTGACGAACAACAGGTCGTGGTGGCCGATCAGCTCACGCATGCGCCGGCCCACTTCTCGTAGCGCCCGTCGACCAGGGCGGCGATCTCGGACCCGTACGTGTCGTGGCCGTTGAGCAGGTCGCCGAACGCGTTGACCTCGGCCACCGCGTGCGAGCGCCAGCCCGACCGGAACATCAGGTCGACGCCGACGTGCAGGCTGCGCGGGAAGCAGCGCGCGACCTCGACGCAGGTGCGCATGGCTCCGTCCCAGGCCTGGAGGCCGGCCGCGGCCCGGACGGCGGCCACCTCGCCCCGGGCGTTGCCGAGATGCAGGTTGGTCAGCGGGGTGCGGCTCGTGCGGGCCACGATGTGTGAGACTTCGCCCGCGATCACGACGACGCGCAGGTCGAGCACCCGATCGCCCAGCCCAGCCTTGGGGAACCAGCGTTCGACGTGCAGCCCGTCGGGCGCGAGCCGGTCGACGATGCCGGCGATGGTGGCCACGTCGTCGTAACGCCGGACGCGCAGGTTGTTGTAGAGCCGCCCGTCCGGGCCGATCTCGACCGAGGTCGTGGCCATGACGCGGGGGCCGGAGGCGGCGAGCGCGAGCACCCCCGAGGCCGACGATCCGTGGGCGGGCTTCACGAAGACCCTTCCCCACCCGTACGCCGTCATGGCCGCTCGCAGCTCGGCAAAGCTCTCGACCGGCGGCAGCGCCGGTGGCACCGGCAGGCCCGCCTCGACCAGCCGCGCGTGACAGCGCCGCTTGTCGTTCATCGTCAGGATGTCGCCGACCGGATTGAGCAGCCGGCCGCCGCCGGAGGCCACGCGTTCGAGAGCGAGAGCAAGACCGGAGTAGGCGGCGGCGCCCCCGGTGATCTCACCCGTCGTGGAGGCCAGAGTGGCCCCCCGCAGCAGCCGGTCCACTTCGGAGTCTTCGCCGGGCGAGTCGATGCGCACGGTCTCGCCGGAGCCCGGCACCGGGCCGCCGGTGAGCACGTCGTGCCATGGATAGACCGCGGGCGCGGGCAGCCCGGCCCGGGTCACGGCCTCGGTGAAGAGGGTGACCCGGCGGTTGGCCGGGTTGCCCACGACCGCGAGCCGCATTATTCGGACACCGCGGTGTATCGGCCCCACTCCTCTTCCCGCTGCCGGTCGGAGACGTCGACCCGGACGCCCGGCAGCTCCTCGACCAGGCGCTGCGCCAGCTCTTCGCTGAGGAAGTGGTGGTGGAGGTCGAGCGACGTCAGATGGGTGAGCGGCTGACCGGCCAGCAACGCCTCGCCGCCCGTGTCGGACAGCGCGCCCAACGACAGGTCGAGCGCGCTGAGCCGGGCCACCACCGGCGCGGCGGCCAGGGCGGCGGCCACCTCGTCGGCGATCTCGGCGTTTCGCAGGGCGAGCGAGGTGAGCGCGGGCAGCGCCCGGCCGGAGAGGATCGGGGCCAGGTCGTCGGCGCGGGCGTCGCCACCGTAGTTGTCGACGCCGAGCCAGAGCTCGAGATGGGTCAGGCCGGGAAAGTCGGACGCGCCGACCGCCCGGACGATCGCGGCCGGCAGCCCGCCCGACTCGAAGGCCAGCTCGCGCAGGCCCTCGTGGCGGACCGGCTTGAACTCGAGACCGTCGGTGCCGCGCACCCAGAGCCGCTCGAGCCGCGGGAACGCCTCGAGCAGCGGGTTGAGGTCGGCCTGCTTGATCCAGGAGATCTCGCACTGCTCGAAGGTCAGCTCGGCGGCGAACAGCGAACGCAGCCGGCTCAGCCGCGGCGCGTTGCGCAGCAGCAGATCGGCCGGGAAGCTGCGCTCGTAGGCCTCGCCCCACTCGCCGACCACCAGCGCGACGGGACCGCCGTCGCCGGTGCGTTTCAGCAGGGCGTCGAGGGCGCTCTCGAACTCCTCCTCGGAGGCGTCGAATTCCTCCAGCTCGAGGCGCCAGGCCACGGCGGCGGGATCGTCGGGGGTCTCGTCCGCGTCCCAGGCCACGATCGGCAGGCCCGCGAACGTGCTGATCTTCGAACTGATCGTCACGGGCGAGACCCTAGCAACGCCCCCCGACAAAATCGCGGTCAGCTCACAAGCTGGGGATACAGCAGCGTGAGGTCGCCGGCGAGGGCCGACTTGACGTTGCGGGTGACGTCGTCGGCCAGGACCTCGTACGCGCCGGTCTCGATCCCGTCCAGGGCGGCCGCAGCCACGTCGGCGGCGTTCGACTTCGGGGCGTCGATCGCCGCGGTCATGTCGGTGTCGACGTACGCGACGTGCAGGCCGGTCACCTGGATGCCGCGCGGACGCAGCTGCAGCCGCAGCGAGTTGGTCTGCGACCACAGGGCCGCCTTGGAGGCGCTGTACGGGCTGCCGTCGGCCAGCCACGAGAGCGCGGAGTGCACGTTGAGGATGTGGCCGCCGCCGTTGCGCTCGATCACCGGCACGAAGGCCCGGGTCACGAGCAGCGGGCCGTAGAAGTTGGTCTCCAGATCCCGCCGTACGTCGTGGATCGGCGAGTCGAGGTACGACGCGCCGGCCGCCGCACCCGCGTTGTTGATCAGGATCGTCACGTCGGAGGCCTGCTCGGCCGCCGCGGCGATCGAGGCCTCGTCGGTGACCTCGAGCCGGAGCGGGACGGCGCCCGGGTGGGTGACCGTGCGGGGGTCACGGGCGGTGGCGTACACCTTGGCCGCTCCGCGTTGGAACAGGTCGTCGACCAGCGCCTTGCCGATGCCGCGGCTGCCGCCGGTGACGAGGACGACCGAGTCCTTGATCGCAGTCATGGTGCTGCCTTTCCTCGTACGGGAAACTGATCGGTTTCTACGACCGTAAACCGATCGGTTTCCGGCGGGCAAGGCGTTGTGACGCACGAAACCGATCAGTTTCCAGACCGGGTAGTCTGGTCGGCGTGACCGATACTCGTGACCGCCTGCTCGACGCGGCGGCCGACCTGTTCTACCGCGAGGGCCTCAGCGTGGGCGTCGAGGCGCTGACCAAGGCGGCCGGGGTCTCCAAGCGCTCGATGTATCAGCTGTTCGGGAGCAAGGACGAGGTGGTGGCGGCCAGCCTCGACCGCATCGGCCCCGGCTTCAACGCGAGCCTGCTGCCCGGCGACGACGCCGAAGGCGGCCCGCGCGAGCGGATCCTGCACGTCTTCCGGGTGCTCGACGAGGTGGCGACCCGGTCCGGCTTCCACGGCTGCCCGTTCGTGGCCACGTCGATCGAGATCAAGGCGCCCGATCATCCGGCCCGGGCGGTGGCCCGGCGCTACAAGGACGGCCTCACCGAGTTCTTTCGCCACGAGGCTACGGTCGGCGGGGCGGCCGAGCCCGAGCGGCTGGCCCGGCAACTCACCATGACCTTCGACGGCGCCAGCGCGTGGGCCGTGATGCACGACGGTGAGCTCGGCGGCGAGGGCGTACGGATGGCCCAGACTCTGCTCGACGCGGCCGGGGTGAACTGAGAAAGGCCCGGTTCCGCGCGGGAACCGGGCCTTTCGTTCAGCTCGAGATCAGCAGTTGGAGTAACCCGGGGCGAGGGTCGTCCACTTGCAGGAGTCGATCGTCTTGTTGGCGGCGGTGCGCAGGTACGCGGTGTCGCCGGTGTTGTTCCAGATGTAGCCGCTCTTGCCGGCGCGGCCCCAGAAGCGGTTGGTCGCCGTGTTGGTGCCCTTGCCGCTCTGCACGAAGACCGACGAGCCGGCGCCCAGGCTGACGCTCGGGAACTTGTAGATGATGTTCTGCGCGTCCCGGACGGTCCAGCCGTTCAGGTTGATCGCGGCGCTGGTCTTGTTGGTCAGCTTGACCCACTCGGTGTTCAGGCTGCCGTTGCTGCCCGAGTCGGTGCCGGGGGAGTCGTACTGGATCCGGGTGAACTGGATCGCGCCGACGGCCGGGCCCGACGTGGGCGGCGTGGTGGTCGGCGGCGTCGTCGGCGTGGTGCCGTCGACCCAGGTCGAGTGCGGCTCCGAGTAGTCGGCGAGGACGCCCTGCTCGGTGTCGGGACCGACGTACGCGCGGTAGGTGTGCTCGCCGCGGGCCAGACCGGTGAAGGTGTGGCTGAACGTGGCCGTGTCGCCGGCCGTCGTCGTGTTGGCCACCGCGGTCCACGCGCCGGCCGCGTTCTGCTTCTCGATGCGCACCGGCAGGCCGGGCTGCGCCGGGAGGGCGTTGCCCTGGGCGACCAGTTTGCCGACGGCGTTCGAGCTGACCCAGAAGGTCACGGCGACCCGGCTCTTGACCGTGATGCGGTTGGACGCCACGGCGCCCTGACGCACCTCGAAGTAGAAGCCCGAGTCGAGCCAGCGGTTGATCGTGAAGCGACCGGCATCGTTGGCCACGGCGGTGACGGGGCCACCGCCCGCGTCATAGTTGACGGCGGGCTGCATGTCGTTCCAGCCGATCGCCGTCTCGTAGAGCTGGACGGTCGAACCCGGGTCGGCGGTGCCAGTCATTTCGAACTGGCTGTAGCCCTTCACCTCTGCGGGGCCGGAGAGCGTGGGTGTTGCGGCGGCCGAGGCAGGGGCGGCAAGGGCGAACGTCGCCGCAATCCCGATCACGGCGGCCTTGGTCACGAGCCTGGAGATCATTTGCAGCAGCGTAGTGCAGAGTGGGCCCTCTTGTATGGCCCGGTAGGACAATTACCGGCAACCATCAGGTCACTGGTGAAGATGTCTTCCTTCGATGACTTCCTGCGCTGTTCGGGCGATTTATGCGTTCGACGTTTTCCAGTTCCGGTTCGTCGAGTGGCACCCGGTAGCGGTAAGTGATTCCCTCGTCACGTACGACGAAATCGTCGGCCTCCGGACGGTGCCAGGTGAGAATCATCTGGCCATATCTTTCGGCCAGTTTGACCAGGGCGGGGAAGTTGTCGACGTTGACCACCGGCTTGCCGGGCGGACTGTTCATCGGCTCGACGTGCACAAGAAGCTGGGGATAGCGCCGCTCGATCTGCATTCGGTCCCGCACGGCGGTGCCCCGGCGGGCCAGGAAGGCGATTGCGACCGCGCCTCCGATTGCGATGATCAAAATAAGGATTGCCCAGGACCGGGCGGCGGAGGCATTCATTACTGGATGACCGAAAATGGCGATCTGCCGCGGCGTCGTCATGGCTACGGCCGCATTGTCCGTGGAGTCCGATTTTAACGGAGTGCCGTTCGTCACTGTCATTTGCAGAGAGTTCATCTGCAGTTGCGCCCGGGCCTCGAATGGCGGCAGGCCGGCCGCGGTGACCCGTGCGGTGATCGCGATGCCGACCGGGTTGCCGGCGCCCACCCCGATGGCCTCGGCCGCGGCGTCGGCCCGCGCCGTCAGCGCGTCGAGGTCGAGCTTGACCGCCGCGTCGTGCCGATCGCCGGTGAAGGGCTTGGCGTCGAGCAGGGGCAGCGTCGTACGCCATCCGGTGCCGTTGGTCAGCTCGGCGGTCAGGCCGAGAGTCCCGGACGGGCCCTCATAGAGCGCGTGGAGGTCGACATCGTTGGTGAGCTTGCGGAACACCGGATCGGGAGACCGGACGGTGGTGCCGTCGTATGCGGGAGACTTCGGCACCTTGGCCGAATAGGAGAAGGCGATCGACTGCCCAGGTGCGGAGGCGGGCCGATGGGTCTCCGTGAGGGGCGCCATCCAGCCCAGAATGCCGAAAGCGATGGCGAGGCCGGTCAGGGCCGCGACCGCCGCGGCCAAGGTGCGCAGCAGGGGCGGCAGGCGGTTGATCGCCTGGGCCACCGCCGCGGCGCTTGCGAGCGATCCCCCTTGGCGCGACATCGCCTTCACCCTCTTCTTCCGGCGCCCTCGAGGGATCTCGCGGCGGTTCCGCTCGGCTGCGACGCCCCCACCGATCAGGAGGAAGCTGAGCATTCCCAGTCCCGACGGACTGAGCAGCGGGCGCAGCCACACCCCGCCCTTCGGGACGTGCAGGACGGCCCGGCCGATCAGCTCGTCGGCGGTCGGTGTCTGCAGGTCGATTTCCGGGTTGTTGTCCCCCTTGAAGACGTAACCGGTCGCCCCGCTGCCGCCGACGATGCGATGCAGCACTTCGGAACCTCGACCGGCACTATGGTATGCGGCGATCTGCCCCTTTTCATAGGAATCGGCCGTGACGATGATCGCGAGATCACCGGCCGAGTAGAGCGGCTTCATGCTGATGCCGTGGGTCACGACGTAGCCAACCCGGCCGGTGCCGATCGCCCACGCACCGATGGCCGCCACCACGAGGATGACGGCCATCGCAAAACGCTTCGCCGAAAGCGGGCGGGCTATGACGACGTCCCGAGGCTCATCCCCTCATGGAAGCCGTAGATTCGCTCCGTGTCCGGCCGATCGCCAGGTCAGACGACCCGGATGGTGTAGTTGGTGATGGAACCAGTGCTGAGGTCATAGTCGGCGCCGGTCGTGGTGCAGGTGGACGCCTGGGCTGAGACCGCGGTGCACGACCACGTGGGGGTTGCGGCCCCTGTGCCGGTCGTGACCAGAGTGACCGCCGCGCCGGCGGAGTTGACGTCGGTCAAGTGCAACCCGATCGAGTGGAGCTGCTGCTTCACGGCGCCGTCCGAGTAGCCGTAGGTGACCGAGTCGACCGTTGCTCCAGCCACGGACACCGTGGTGGAACCGCCGATGAAGCTGTTCGGCGCGGTGACCGTGCTGGTCAGGCCGCTGCCGGTGAAGGCCGTCGCACCAGCAGCGACAAGGCCGGCCGCAGCGACGCCACCGAAAAGCTGGATCATGTTACGCATCTGGTTGTTCCCCCCGTGGTCTGTACTCGGACACTTGATGGATCGACACCGCGAGTGGGCCCCATGAACGTTTGAAGGTTGCTATCCGGGCGTTTGCTGAGTGCGCCGGCTCAGCGGTACCCATGCGTCTTCCGCTGCCTCCTGCGCTCCGAATCGGGCACCCCGCTCAGGTCGCGACACGGGGTTTGAGACAGTGGGGGAAATGCCTGAACGGGAACTCCACGCCGACTGCTCGCGCTGCGCCGCCCTGTGCTGCGTCGGGCCCGCGTTCGCGAAATCGTCCGACTTCGCCATCGACAAGCCGGCCGGCACGCCCTGCCGCAACCTGGGCGACGACTTCCGCTGCACCATCCACGAGCGGCTCGACCCGAGCGGCTTCCACGGCTGCGTGGTGTTCGACTGCTTCGGCGCGGGGCAGCGGATCACCCAGGAGACGTTCGGCGGCGCCGACTGGAAAGCGCAGCCCGGCATGCTGGCCGTGCTACCGATCATGCGGCAGCTGCACGAGCTGATGTGGTACGTCACCGAGGCGCTGAAGCTGGACGAGGCCCGCCGCGTACACCCGAAACTGCGTGACGCTCTCGCCCGGACCGACCACCTGGCCGCCGGCTCGCCGGTGGAACTGAAGGCTCTCGACCTCGACGCCCACCGCCGCCGGGTCAATCCGCTGCTGCTGCGGGCCAGCGAACTCGCCCGGGCCGGCATCAAGGGCCGTCCGGACCACCGCGGCGCCAACCTGATCGGCCGCCGGATGCGCGGCGCCGACCTGCGCGGCGCCAGCTTCCGCGGTGCGCTGCTGATCGGAGCCGACCTGCGCGACGCCGACCTGCGCCGGGCCGACTTCACCGGAGCCGACGTGCGGGGCGCCGATCTGCGGGGCGCCGATCTGACCGGAGTGCTCTTCCTCACCGATTCCCAGCGGCGGGCGGCTGTGCCGTCAAGCGGATAGAAACAACTCCGCCCTAGGATGACCTGATGCAGGATGTGTCGGGTGTGGTTTGGCTGCTGACTGTTCTCGGCATCATCGGTCTTTTGCTGTACGACTTCTTCTTCCACGTGCGCAAGGCGCACATCCCGTCGCTCGGCGAGGCGACCCGCTGGACGATCGCCTATGTCTCCATCGCCGTGCTCTTCGGCGTCGGGGTGTGGATCTTCGGTGGCAGCGACATGGGCGCCGAGTACTTCGCGGGCTACGTCACCGAGAAGGCGCTCTCGGTCGACAACCTGTTCGTCTTCCTGCTGCTGTTCTCGAGCTTCAAGGTGCCCCGGGCCGATCAGCAGAAGGTGCTGCTCGTCGGCATCGTCGTGTCGCTGCTCGCGCGCACCGGGTTCATCTTCCTGGGCTCGGCGCTGATCAATTCGTTCGCCTGGGTGTTCTACCTGTTCGGGCTGATCCTGCTGATCACCGCGGGCAACCTGCTGCGCGAGCAGCACAACGACGACGAGGCGCCGGACAACTTCGTGATCAAGGTGGCGCGCCGGCTGCTGCGCACCTCGGACGAGTACGACGGCGACAAGCTGTTCACCTATCAGGACGGCAAGCGGGTGCTCACGCCGATGCTGCTGGTCATGGTGGCGATCGGCGGCACCGACATCCTGTTCGCGCTCGACTCGATCCCGGCCATCTTCGGCCTGACCCAGAACGTCTACCTGGTCTTCACGGCGACCGCGTTCTCACTGCTGGGCCTGCGCCAGTTGTACTTCCTGATCGACGGGCTGCTCGACCGGCTGGTCTATCTGTCCTACGGGCTGGCCGCGATCCTCGCCCTGATCGGCGTGAAGCTCATCCTGCACGCCATGCACGAGAACAACGTGCCGTTCATCAACGACGGCGGGCCGATCCACGTCGTCGAGATCTCCACGGCGCTGTCGCTGTCGCTGATCATCGGCATCCTGGTCATCACCGTGGTGGCGTCGCTGCTCAGCCCCAAGGGCCGGGCCCAGACCTATGTGGCGGCCGCCCGCCGGCACGCCAACGAGTTCCTCGACATCGAGAAGGACCCGGCGTACTGCGACGAGATCTTCCACCGCCTGCTGGTGGAGGAGGCGCACCTCAAGAGCCTGCCGGAGCGCTACCGGGCTCGAATCCGGGCCGAGGACGAGCTCATGGCGCTGCTGCGCCGGGCCCACCAGAAGCACGACGAGCGCGTCGCCAACGGCACCTGTTTCGTGCCGGCCGGCGCCCCGTTGGCCGGCCGGACGCCCCTGAAAAGCGCCGAATCCTGACGGTGCGGGAAGACCGGGCCGCCCCGAGACGGCCCGGTCTTCATCAGCCCTGGCGGTGGCTGCCCCGTCCGCTGCTGCCGACCTCGCCGTCCTGCCGGGCGGCGCTGCCGCGCACGCGGGCCGCGTTACCGGCGAAGCGGGCGGCCGTACGACGAACCGACTCGGCCCGGTCGCCGGCCTCGCTGTGACCCGTCCATCCGTCGGCGGCGTCGCGCGGGCGAGGCGCCGAGGCGGGCGGAACGTCGAGGTAGGCCGAGAGGTTGGTCTGGTTGTCGAACTCGGCCGGCGGGGTCGGGCCCAGATCGCCGCCCCCGGCGACCAGGTTGGCCACCCGGGCCGCCAGATCGGCCGCGCGGGCGTCGAGGTCGGGGTGCCCGTTGAGGGTGGCGTCGTCGGCCGGCCGCGCCGACCAGGCGCGGCGCTGAGGCACCTCGGGACGCACGTCGATGGCGGGCCGGGAGTCGTCGATCGCCGGACGGATGTCGGACGGCGCGGGAATGACGACGGGCGGCCGGGTGTCGTAGGAGTGCTCGGCGATCGAGGACGCCACGGTGGCGTAGCCGGGACGGGGCTCCGCGACCGGCGCGGCCGAAACCGGGGTGGCCGAGACCGGAGCAGCCGAAACCGGCGCCGGGGAGGCCGGCCGTGCCTCGTAGGTCTCGACCGACACCGCCCCGATCAGCGACACCGTCTGGCCCTCGCCGCCCGGGAAGTTGTTGAACTCCGGGCCGATCACGAGGCGGGACAGCATGCGGACCTGCGGCGCGGCGATGCCCAGATCGTTGGCGTTCTCCACGCGGTAACGGGCGATGGCCTGGCGCAGCGTGTTCGCGACACGGTCGGCGTCACCCACCGTGGTCAGATCGCCACCGGCGAAGACCAGGGCCGGGAAGGTGCCGCCGGGGCCGGCGCAGACGAGCTGGATCTGCGTGACGGTCGCCTGCCGGCCCGAGTCGCGGCTTCCGGGCTGCACCCGCAGATGCTGCGGCCACGGCCAGCGCAGCTCGCCGGTGTCGGCGGCGCCGGGGCCGCGATAGAGAACGCGCTGGTCGGTGACGATGACCTCGGTCTCCTCGGGCAGCGTCCACCGAGGCAGCGAGGCGGGCTCGTCGAACGCGTATTCCGCCACGGCGGTGTGGCCGCTCCAGAGGATGCGCTCGGCGCCGGTCGAGATCGAATCGCGCAGGGCAGTGGCCGGCGCGGGCGCGTGCGCGTCGGTCGCGTTGTAGTGCTCGGGCATGCGTGTTCCCCCCACTGACGCCGCGCCCCGATAACGCGACCGTTACCGATTACAACCTTGTGACCTCGCTCAAACAAGTCGGTGGCCGCGAATCACACCGGATTTCCTGACGAGAACACGACAGGCCGAAAATACTTGCACATTCGGGCGAGAAGATGTTACGCACGGTCACCAAATAGGCCGACGGGTGGAGAAGGTGACGCCACGGCAGCACTGTCCGTGACGGGCTTCGCGCCACCGGCGAAGCGGTCGAGGTCGGTCTCGAGGCGTCCGGGAAACCAGTCCCCGGCGGCCCGGCGGGCGAGCCCGGCGACCGGCGGCGGGGTGCGCCCGGCGATCACGACGAGGTTGCCGAAGCGGCGGCCGCGCAGCACCGAGGCGTCGGCCACGAGGCAGGCCTCGGGCAGCGCGGCGCGGATGGTGGCGACCTGGGTCCGGGCGTAGCGCAGCGGCGGCCCGTCGGTGACGTTGGCGATCAGGTGGCCGGCCGGGTCGAGCACCCGGGCCACCTCGTGGGCGAACTCGACCGAGGTCAGGTGGGCCGGGGTGCGGGCGCCGGCGAACACGTCGAGCACGATCAGGTCGTATCCGCCCTCGCGCATGCCTTCGACGGCGGCGCGCGCGTCCCCGACCCGTACGCGAATGTTGGCCTTGGGCGGCAGGGGCAGCGACTTGCGGACGAACTCGACCAGCGGGCCGTCGATCTCGACCACACGCTGGGCCGAACCGGGCCGGGTGGCCGCGATGTAGCGCGGGATCGTCAGGGCGCCTCCGCCCAGGTGCAGCGCGCGCAACGGCCGGCCGGGCGGGGCGAGCAGGTCGATCGCGGCGGCCATCCGGCGTACGTATTCGAACTGCAGGTGCGTGGGGTCGGCCAGGTCGACGTGCGACTGCGGGGCGCCGTCGAGGAGCAGCGTGAACGCGGTGTCGCGGTCGGGGTCGGGCAGCAGCTCGGCAACGCCCGAGCCGACCGTCTCGACCAGTCGTTCCGATCTCTTTCGCTGCGCCACGCAGCAAGTATCCACGGCCGCCGAACAGCCCTATAGGGGCTATTTGGGGGAAAACGACTCATCCGGCCGAAAAGATACGCAACACTCGGGGCTGCGCGACAGAGGAGGTACAGCCGTGTCCACGAGCAATGTCTTGGCCCAGATCATCGGCGAGCAGCAGCGACGCCAGCCGACGCCCCCGGCGGCCGGGGACATGCCCGCGATCATCGCGGCGGCCCAGGTCGAGGCCGGCCCGCCGTTGAAGATCCGGCGCTACCACTCGGAAGAGGGCCCGGCCTTCTGGCGCTGGGACTGCGCCAACTGCGGTGAGTACGGCGGTGGCCGGCACCACTCGGACGCGATCAACCGGGCCACCCGGCACTGCACCGAGCACCCGGAGCACCGGTCCTCGTTGCTGCCGCCGCTGCTGTGCCGGCAGCGGGACACCTACATGCCGCCGCACCCGATGCTGTTCGCGGTCGACGACGACCCGCCGCCCCCGCCGCTCGCCATCTGAGCGGCGGGAGCGGCGGGGCCGACGGACCGCCTCAAGGGCGGGTGTCGCCCTGACCGGTGCGCTTCTGAGCCTCGTCGACGGCGCGGTCGACGTGCGCGCTGTGCTTGTGGCCGGTGCGCTTGTCGACCTCGTCGCCGATCTTCTCGAGGGCCAAATCGACCTTGTCGTCGTTCTTGGCCAACAGATCCTTGGCCTTGTCCAGGAAGCTCATCGGTGTGCCTTCCGTTCGGCGAGGATCGCCGCGATCGAGTGAACGCGCGGATCCTCGGCTATCTGCTCCAGACCGGCGGTCAACGGCATCCGCCAGTTCGGGTATTCGTTCATAGTGCCCGGAAGGTTGGGCTGCGAGAGCTCACCGAGCACGTCGTACAGCGATGCGGTGACGAATCGGCACGGCGTACGGGCGAGGAACTCGTGCATGGCCCGGATGATTTCCTCGTCCGAGCTGGTGCCGGTGATCAGCTTGTCGGCGCGCAGCACGGCCACCAGGGCGTCCCGGTCGCGCTGGGCGTTGCGGCGCTCCTCCTCGACCGGCCCGGCCAGCTGGCCCAGCTCGGCGCGCACCTTGACCTGCTCGCCGGTGAGGAAGCCGGCCGCGGTCGGCAGGTCGTGCGTCGACACCGAGGCCAGCGCGTTGCGCGGGTAGTCCTCGGCCGGCACGAACGGCTGGTCGTCGACCGTCCATTCACGGGTGAAATACAGCACGGCCGAGCCGAGCATGTTCATCCGCTCCAGCGTCTCGGTCACCTCGGGCTGGACCGTGCCGAGGTCCTCGCCGATCACCACTGCTCCGGCCCGGCTCGCCTCCAGGGCCAGGATGCCGAGCATCGCCTCGGGGTCGTAGTGCACGTACGTGCCCTCGGCCGGTCCCATGCCCGGCGGCACCCACCACAGCCGCCACAGCCCGGCCACGTGGTCGACGCGCAGGCCACCCGCGTGCCGGAAGATCCGCCGCAGCATGTCGCGGTAGGCCGCGTACCCGGTCGCGATCAGCTGGTCGGGCCGCCACGCCGCGAGCCCCCAGTCCTGGCCCAGCTGGTTGAACGCGTCCGGCGGGGCGCCCGTGTGCACGCCGGCGGCCAGCACGTCCTGCAGCAGCCAGCCGTCCGCGCCGTTCGGGTCGATGCCGACGGCCAGGTCGTGCACCACGCCGACCGGCATCCCGCCCGCGCGGGCGGCCTCGTTGGCCGCCTCCAGCTGGGCGCCGAGCAGCCGCTGGAGCCAGGCGTGATAGGCCACCCGATCGCTGGTGAACCCGCGCACCGCCGGCGAGTCGGGCCGGCGCAGCTCCTCCGGCCACTCCGTCCAGTTCGGGCCGTGCCGCTCGGCCAGCGCGCAGAACCGCGCGAAGTCGGTCAGGCCCGGGTCGGACTCGAGGTCGACCTCGCCCGCGAGCGGCCACAGCAGATCCAGCGCCGCCCGTTTGGCCTGCCAGACCGCGCTGTAGTCGATCAGGCCGTCGGCCGTCGGCGCGGGCTTGAGCCGGTCGACGGCGGCCCGCAGATCGGGATCGGCCCGGCGGTACTCGTCGGTGTCGGCGATCCGCAGGTAGAGCGGGTTGGAGAAGCGCCGGCTGGACGGTGAGTACGGTGAGGCCGCCACCGGCAGCGTCGGGGTGATCGCGTGCAGCGGGTTGAGCAGCACCAGTCCCGGGTTGCCCGAGACGGTCAGGAACTCGCGCAGGTCGCCGAGATCGCCCATGCCCCACGAACGCTCCGAGTGCAGGGCGTAGAGCTGCAGCATCCACCCCCAGGTCTGCGGGGGCTCGGGCAGCTGGACCGGCACCACGACCAGCGTGATGTCCTGCTCGCCGCTGCGCAGCCGGTGCCAGCCCAGCGGCAGGTCGGCCGGGATCTCGCTGACCTCGCGGGTCGTGCCGTCCTCGAGGGTGATCGTGGCGGGTCCGGGCAACTCGCGCGTGTCGCCCTCGCGCACGACCACGGTCCCCGGCATCAGACCGAGAGCCTTCCTTTCCCGTACGGCGGAAAGCTCCTCCCGAATCGCCGAGGGGCTGGTCGCATCGACGCCCAGAAGACCCAGAACCCCCACCACCGACTCGTCGGCGACGTCCTTGCGCTCGCGATGCCAGTCCTCGTACCAGGTGGCCACCCCGTGTGCCGCTGCCAGGTCCGCCAGTTCGGCGTCCATCCGGCCCCCTTTCGCCTTGTGCCAGTTGAGCGCTGTCGCTGCTCATACCCTGCCCGATCCGGGGTAGTCGCGGGAGCGGACGTTGCGGGAATCGGTCAGGATGGGTCACATGTCTGCAGTTTTGAAGTGGTGGTCGCGCCTCGCCGCGGCCGTGACCGGAGCGACTCTGGCGCTCGTCGTGCCCGTGCACGCGTGGGCCGCGAGCAACGGTGTGGCCGATGTGGCGATCGAGGCGGCCAAGGTTCGCCGGGGCCGGCGCGGGTTCGGGGTCTTCGGGATCTTCGGCGCCCTGTGCTGCCTGTTCGTGGTGGCGGCGATCGTCCTGACCGTCGTGCTGGTGGCCCGCAACCGCAAGCGGAAGTAGAGGATTTCCCGAAGCTCGGTGATCATGGCCGGGCGCGACCTAGCGTGGAAATATGCGGATCCGCGCGGACAACGTCAGGACGGTCGCGCTCGGCGCCGGGGTCGCCACGACCCTGTGTGTCCCGCTCGCCATCTCGGTGGCAGCCGGCGCCGACGACAACGTGCTGATCTCCCGGGGCCGCCCGGCGATCGCCACGTCCAACACGGGCGCCGACGTCGCGGCGCGGGCCAACGACGCCAGCACGGTCACGCGCTGGGCCAGCGCGGCCGGGCCGGGCACCCAATGGCTGCGCATCGACCTGGGCTCGGTGCAGCGGATCGAGCGCGTACGCCTGAACTGGACGAGCACCTACGCGAAGACGTACCGGGTGCAGGCGTCGGCCGACGGCTCGAACTGGACCGACCTGTATTCCACGCGGGCGGGCAACGGCGGCGCCGACGACCTCAAGCGGCTCGGCGGCAACGGTCGCTATCTGCGCGTGCTCGCCACCCAGCGGGCCCGCCCGAGCGGTGGCTACGCCCTGGCCGACGTGCGGGCGTACGGGCCCGCGGCCAAGGTTCTGCCCGCGGCGGCGCCGGCCACCGGCTCGCTCGTGTCCGGCCTGGAGGACCGCCGCAAGAAGGAGTCCGCGCTCCAGCTGATCTCCAGCGCGGAGAACTCGACGCTGGCCTGGCGACGTCAGTTCTCCTACATCGAGGACATCGGCGACGGGCGCGGGTACACCGGTGGGATCGTCGGTTTCACCTCGGGCACGTCGGACATGCTGGCCGTCGTCACCGAGTACACCCGGCGCAAGCCCGGCAACGTGCTGGCGAAATACCTGCCCGCGTTGCGTACGGTGAACGGCTCGGACTCGCATGCCGGTCTCGATCCGGGCTACCCGGCCGCGTGGCGCGCCGCCGCCGCCGACCCGGTGTTCCAGCGGGTGCAGGAGAACGCCCGCGACACGTACTACTTCAA
This sequence comes from Actinoplanes sp. NPDC021490, assembly GCF_055562135.1. Taxonomy (NCBI): domain Bacteria; kingdom Bacillati; phylum Actinomycetota; class Actinomycetes; order Micromonosporales; family Micromonosporaceae; genus Actinoplanes; species Actinoplanes sp. NPDC021490. The sequence continues at coordinate 11,135 of NZ_JBVHFW010000005.1, read as the reverse complement.
CCCGGCCGTCCGCTTCGCCCGCGCCGACGGCTTGCGCGCGCTCGGCCAGTTCGCCTATTTCGACGCGGCCGTGATGCACGGGGTCTCGGGCATGCGGGCTGTCCGGGCCGCGGCCATGCGCACCGCGAAGACGCCGGCCCAGGGCGGCGACGAGCTGACCTATCTCAACGCGTTCCTCAACGCCCGGGTGGCCGAGATGCGCACCGAGGAGGCGCACTCCGACGTGAGCCGGGTCGAGACCGCCCAGCGGATGTTCCTGCGCCGCAGCAATCTCGACCTGACCGCGCCGCTCACCTGGCGGGTCTACGGGGACGCCTACCGCATCGCGGAGTGACCCGGCCCTTTCTCAGAGCTTCACGAAGAGATTGGGCAGCGCGGACGGCTCCCACCCGGGCAGCGCGGTGTGCGCCTCCTTGACCCGGTAGGTCGCGCCCTCGTAGGTGACGAGATCGCCGGCCTTGTAGTCGGTGAAGGCCTTCCAGGCGGCGGGCTTGGCCGGAGGCGCCTTGGTCGGCGGCGTCGTGGTCGGCTTGGCGGGCGGCGTCGTGGTCGGCTTGGCCGGCGGGGGCGTGGTCGGCTCGGCGGTCGGCTTGGTGGGCGGCGCGCTCGTCGGGGCCGTGGTCGGTGCGGCCGAGGGCGTCGTCGGAGCCGGCATCGGCTTCGAGCCCGCGGTCACCTTGACGAAGTCGACCTCCATGCGGCCCGGCCGCCGCCCGTCGGTGGCCAGGTTGAGAATCAGCGCGATCGGCAGACCCGGCTCGTCCGGCGTCAGCTTCAGGCTCGGCGTGCCGTCGACCGACCAGATCACGGACTCCGGCGACCAGTCGATCACGTACGTGTGGAAGCGGCGGCCCGAGGTCGGGTCGGCGTCCTTGTCGAGAACCTCGACCTTGCCCCGCAGCACCCGGCCGTACTTGTCGACGGCGCCGAACGCCCGCCACGGCCCTCCCTCGCGGCGCACCTTGATCCGCGCCTCCGCGTGCCCGTACGGCTCGGCGAACGCCTTGCGCGTGCTGATCAGCCGGTCCACCACGAGGGTGCCGTCGCCGTCCTGGCGGCCGTGCCGCTCGTCGCCGTCGAGCAGCCAGCGGCCCGGATCGAGGGATTCACCACGCCGTCCGCCGAAGTCGTCGGCGAAGACCGGACGGTGCTCGGATGCGACGGCCACGCCGCCCTGGCCGGTCAGGAGGATGGCCCCGGCGAGACCCGCGCCCGCCACCGCGAGAGCGACCAGAGCACGTGGCCGGATCAGGAATTTCGACGTGCCGGAACGATGCCGCGCCTCGGTCACCTTTGCCCCCTGTACGTAACAGCAGGCACACCCTCATAAAAGTGAGAGCTTCTCGCAAGATCGACCGGCAAGTCTTAAGGTTCCCTTAAGGAAGAGCGGCTGGAAACCTGGACCGTCGTCCCATCGGCGCCCGTCCTGAGTTCGAACGTGTCGGTCAGCTCCTCGGCCAGCCACAGACCCCAGCCGCCGGGCTGATCGGCGGCCGGACGCGTCGGGGGCTTCTGCCGGTCCGCCGCCAGCCCGCCCCCGGAATCGCTCACCTCGCAGAAGACTTCGCCGCCGGCCGACCACAGCCTGACCTGCCCGATGCCGCCGCCGTGGCGCACCGCGTTGGTGAGCAGCTCGTTGACCGCCACCACGAAGTCGTCGAGGCGGTCACCACCCAGGCCGGCCGCGCCGGCGCAGGCCGCGACCGAATGCCGCAACGCCGTGATGGCGTCGCGGTCGAACGTCTCGGAGAGCAGAACCTCGGTGCTGATGCCTCGACGGTAGGCCACGCCTGATCATCCCGCAGGGCGGGCCACGGGTGGTACGCGGCATGTGGGATGGTCGGCGCATGCCGGACGCGCGGAACAGCGGGCTCGAGGCGCCGCTGTGGCGGGCGATCGCGGTCTACCGGATCGCCGCGCTGACCTACGCCACGATCCTGGTCATCGGCAACATCGGCTACTACAAGCGGCCGATGCTGGCCTGGCCCGTGCTCGCGGCGATGGCGGCCTGGACGGTCTTCACCACGTACGCGTACGCCGATCCGTCCCGTCGCCGCACCCCGCTGCTGATCGCCGACATGCTCGTCGTCATGGCCGCGCTCACCGCGAGCGTCGAGATCGTCGGCCGGCACTCGCTCGAAACAGGCCGCCCGACGCTGGCGGTGGCCTGGCACGTCGCGCCCGTGCTCTGCTGCGCGGTCCGGTTCGGCCGCCGCGGCGGCATCGCGGCCGCCCTCGTCATGGGGGCCACCGACCTGCTCGTGCGCGCCCACCGGGACCAGTCCGCGCTCACCGGCACGGTGCTGATGCTGCTGGCCGCGATCGCGGTCGGTTATCTCGTACGCATCGCCGAGGTCGCTCAGGAGAGGCTGGAGCGCGCGGTCGAGCTCGAGGCGGCCACCCGCGAGCGGGAACGGCTGGCCCGCGACATCCACGACTCGGTGCTGCAGGTGCTGGCGCTGGTCAAGCGGCGCGGGGCCGGTCTCGACGGCGAGGCCGGGGAACTCGCCCGGCTGGCCGGCGAACAGGAGGCGGCGCTGCGCAACCTGGTGGCCGGACGGCAGGCCGCGGTCGACCCGGTCGGCGACGAGCTCGACCTCATGGCGTTGCTGCACCCGTACGCCTCGCCGGACGTCACCGTCTCGGGCCCGGCCGGCGCCGTCCGGTTGCCCGCGCACACCGCCCGCGAACTGCGCGCCGCCGTCTCGGCCGCCCTCGACAACGTGGCGAAGCACTGCGACCCCGGCACCAAGATCTATCTGTTCGTCGAGGACGACCCGGCCGAGGTGGTGGTGACCGTGCGCGACGACGGCTGCGGCATCGAACCGGACCGGCTGGCCCAGGCCGAGGCGCAGGGCCGGCTCGGCGTCGCCCAGTCGATCCGCGGACGCCTCGAGGACCTGGGCGGCCGGGTGCAGATCGTCTCCGCGCCGGGCCAGGGCACCGAGGTCGAGATGACCGTGCCGCGCGCCCCGATATCGTGACGGGCATGACCGCAGCGATCCGGGTGATGGTGGTCGACGACCACCCGATGTGGCGTGAGGGCGTCAGCCGTGACCTCACCGCGGCCGGCTACGACGTGGTGGCGACCAGCGGCGAGGGCCGCCAGGCCGTGCGCATCGCGGCCGCCGCCCGGCCCGACGTGGTGGTTCTCGACCTGCAGCTCCCCGACGTGTCCGGGGTCGAGGTCATCAACGGCCTTCTGACCGAGATTCCCGGCGTACGGGTCCTGATGCTCTCGGCCAGCGGCGAGCAGCAGGACGTGCTGGACGCCATGAAGGCCGGCGCGACCGGCTACCTGCTCAAATCGGCCGCCCAGGCCGAGTTTCTGGACGCGGTGAGCCGCACGGCCGCCGGGGACACCGTCTTCACGCCCGGGCTGGCCGGGCTGGTGCTGGGCGAGTTCCGGCGGCTCGCGGTGACCGATCCGGCCGGGCCCGACGAGGCGGCGCCGAAGCTCACCGAGCGGGAGACCGAGGTGCTGCGCCTGGTGGCGAAGGGCTTGTCGTACAAGCAGATCGCCGAACGGCTCGTGCTGAGCCATCGCACGGTGCAGAACCACGTTCAGAACACGCTCGGCAAGCTCCAGCTGCACAACCGCGTGGAACTAACGAGATACGCCATTGAACAAGGCTTGGACTGACCTACTCGTACTTGGGCGGGTTGGTCTCGTGCATCGCGAGCTCCTCGGCGCTCGCGCCGCCGCCGGAAGCGCCCGCGTCGTAGGCCACGCTGTCGGTCTCGTTGTCGAAGCCGTAACCCTCGTCGGGAGCGACCAGGCGGCCCACCGTCTGCGGGTCGTCGTCGTCGAGCTGGCCGTCGTCGTAGAGCGAGATCTGCGAGTCCGGGTCGGAGGTCGGGCTCGCCCCCCACACGTCGGCGTCGAAGTTGCGCTGCTCGGAGCTGTCGACGGTCTCGTCGTTGGGGTCGCGGCGCGGCGGGATCGCGTCCTCGGCGCCGAAGTCGGGCTCCTCCTGGCGCAGCCGGCGGTCGAGCGACTCGCCCTCGCGCTGCTCCTCGGCGGTGTCGCCGAAACGGTTGGAGCCGCCCGGGCCCACACCCGCCAGCGCGGCCGGATCCGGGCCGTCGGCCCAGCGTCCGGTCTCCACCTGGTCATACGCGGTCGAATCGTCATCCGCGGTGTCGGGCAGGCCGGAAGCCTCCGGGTCGGACACCTCGGCCGGGTAGTCGTTGTCTCGCATGACCGCAATTTACCCGCGCCGGGGGTGGTGCATGCTTCCCGTCAGGCGCCGTTTTCCTGTTCCGGCAACAACGCCCACACCACTTTGCCGTCCTCGAGCCGCAAGGTGCCCCAACGCTCGGCGACCGAGTCGATGAGGAGCATCCCCCGGCCCCCGTACGCGGTGGGCGGCACCGGACCCCCGGAGAACGTGGGCACATGCGTCGACTGGTCGCGCACGGCCACGCTGAGGCCGCTGCCGTGTGTCGCGACGAGCACGACCATGGGCGTACGGGCGTGCACGACGACGTTGTTGACGAGCTCGGTGACCACGATGCAGGCCGGGCCGGCCAGATCGGGCCGGTCCCACCGCGCGCACGCCTCGGTGATCAGCTCACGGGCGCGGCGGGCGGCGCCCAGCGCGGGCTCCAGGTCGAGGCCGAACCGCTGATCGGGATCGGGCTTGCCCAGCTCGGCGACCGCCTCCTGGGTGCTCGGCCAGATCGACCAGCCGAGGCCCGGCCACGCCGCACCGCCGCGGGGGTCGCAGAGGGCAAGATGGGCGGCGGGCCAGTCGGCCGTCTCGTCGCGCAGCTCGCGCAGCGCGGTCGCCACGTCGGGCGACGGAAGCTCCAGATCGGCCGCGTCGACCAGCAGGGCTTCGGGTTGCGCGCCCAGCACATCGAGCAGCGCGGCATGCACCGCCTGCGCGGCGGAGGCGTCCAGCGCTCCGGAAAGCCGGACCACGGGGTATTCCGACCCGCTGTCGACCAGGTGCCGCGCCTCGCTCGCCATGATCGCTCCATTGTGCATAACGCGTCCCCTTTTCGCATTTCCCGCTGTTGAGGGGAAGTTTGGGACCGCCTTCCGTAGAGAGCCTTACGGAACTATCCGGGACATAACATCCTGGGGGCCATGGTCAGCAAGTACCCGAGGCGGCATGACTCATGCCACGGAAGCCCCGGGAAATGCCCGGCATCCCGTTTTTCCGGCCCTCGGCTTCCCGTCTTTGCGGCGCCGGCTTCCCGTTCTTCCCGCCCCGACCTCGAGGGAACGCTCGCGTTCCGGAAGGCGTGGTCAGGGCCGGTCAGCGGCTCGCCGGGATGTGCTCAGCGGCTTGTCGGGGCGGCGCGCTGGGGCGTGCTCAGCGGCTTGTCGGCGCGGTGCGCAGGGGAGCGGGCTCGTGGCGGCGGGTCGGGGGCTGGGCCGGGGCCTGGTGGTGCTGGGGCTCGGCGTAGCGGGTCAGCGCGATCACCGACGCCAGCGTCACCACGAAGCCGAGCCCGGCCAGCCACTCCTTGCCCGGCTCGATGCGGTCGCCGAGCAGCAGCAGGCCGACGATCGCGGCCGGAACGGCGCCCGCCGCGTCCATCGCCGCGACCGCGGCCGTGGTCGAGCCGCGCTGCATGGCCAGCCCGAGCAGCAGCTGGCCGACCAGCGAGTGCACGACGAGCAGGTAGAGCAGGGGGTTGGCGAAGAAGCCGGCGGCCGAATGCTCGTTGGCCAGCGGGCGGGCGGCGATGGCGGCGGCCGAGAACCCCACTCCGGCCAGCGAGCCGAGCACCACCGAGCCGAGTGCGCCCTGCAGGCGTACGGCGGAAAAGCCCAGGCCGCCGATGACCAGCAACGCCAGGGCCAGGCCGACGACACCGGCCGTGCCGAGCGGGCGCGCGTGGGCCGGCTGCGCCGATTTGACCAGCGCGGCAATGCCGATCATCAGCAGGACGAGCAGCACGACCTCGGCCGCGGGCAGGGACCACTTGAGCAGCAGCACCCCGAGCAGGGCGGTCACACCGAGCCCGGCGGCCACGCTGGCCTGCACCAGGAACAGCGGCAGGTCCTCGCGCGCCAGGAAGGCGAGCACGAAACCGAGCACCTGACAGCCGAGACCCAGCAGGTACGTACGCTGGCCGGCCAGCCGTACGAGAAGGCTCGGGTCGAAGGTGTGGTGCACCGTTGTGCGGGCCGCCGCCGCCGACTGCAAGAGGTTCGCCACCCCGTACGCCAGGATCATGGCGGCGAGGAAGCACCAGCCCGAGGACACCACCTGACGCACGATAGACCAGCCTCGCGCCGGCATCAGCGCTTCGGGGGACACCGTCATCGTGGGGTGTTTGTCCGCTTACGCAGCGCTATGACATCTGGGGCTTTTGTCTAGTTAGCGGGCAAGGGCCGTTAGTACGGTTTCGTGCAGCAGACCGTTGGTGGCGATCACCGACGACTTGTCGGCGGGCGGGCGCCCGGCGAGGTCGGTGATCGTGCCGCCGGCCTCCTGCACGATCGGAATCAGCGCGGCCACGTCCCACAGCGACAGCTCGGGCTCGACCATCGTGTCGAGCGCACCCTCGGCCAGCAGCATGTAGCCGTAGAAGTCCCCGTACGCCCGGCTGCGCCACGCGGCCAGGCTCAGATCGACCAGGTTTTGCAGGCGGCCGACCTGCTGCCATCCGTCGAGGCTGGCGTAGCAGACACTGGCGTCGGAGACCCGGCCGACACCCGACACCTGGATCCGGGTCGCCGCGTGCTGGTGCTTTCCCGCGTACGCCCCGTGGCCGCGCGCGGCCCACCACCGGCGCCCCAGGGCCGGCGCGCTGACCAGGCCCGCGACCGGGGTGTCGCCCTCGAGCAGCGCGATCAGCGTGCCCCAGATCGGCACGCCGCGCACGAAGTTCTTGGTGCCGTCGATCGGGTCGATCACCCAGCGGCGGGTACCCGGGCCGGCGGCCGCGTGGGTCATCCCGAACTCCTCACCGAGCACGCCGTCGCGCGGGCGGGCGCGGGCCAGCGTCGACCGGATCGCCTGCTCGACGGCCGTGTCGGCGTCGGACACCGGGGTCAGGTCGGGCTTGCTCTCGACCTTGAGGTCGAGCGCCCGGAACCGGCCCATCGAGATCGAGTCGGCGGTGTCGGCGAGAAGGTGAGCGAGCGACAGATCGTCGGCGTAACCGGCCATGCCCGAACGCTAGCCGATCCCGCCGCCCTCTTCGTCCCCGCCGGCTTCCGCGTTCTCTCCGGCCTTTGCGTTCTCGCTCGCGCGTTGGCTTTCCGCCAGGTCGCCTTGAGCTGCGCATTCGCTTTCCTGCCGGTCGGCTTCGGCCGCGCGTTCGCTTTCCTGCTGGTCGGCCTGGGCTGTCCTCTCGGTTTCCCGGGGGTCGGCCTCGCCTGCTCTCGAGGCCAGCAGGCGGCGGTACGACTCCAGCCGTCGCGGGTCGGCCTTGCCCTCGGCGACCCAGGTGTCGAGGCGGCAGCCGACGTCGTTGGCGGTGTGCCCGCAGTTCGGCTGGTCGTCCAGCGTGCCCTCGACCAGGTCGGGGAAGCCGTGCAGCAGGCTCTCGGCGCTCACGTGGGCCAGCCCGAAGCTGCGGATGCCGGGCGTGTCGATGATCCAGCCCGGGTCCTTGCGGCTCTTGCCGACCACCGGCAGCCGCAGAGCGACCGCGCTCGTCGACGTGTGCCGGCCCTTACCGACCGCGCTCACCACGCCGACCGCCCGCAGAGCATCCGGAACCAGCCGGTTGACCAGCGTGGATTTGCCCACCCCGGAGTGGCCGACCATGACCGAGATCTTGCCGGCCAGGCGCTTGCGGAGCTCGGTCAGGTCGCTGTCGGGGCTGACCGTCACGTACGGCAGGTCGAGCTCGGCGTAGTAGTCGAGGATCTCCTCGGGCCCGGCCAGGTCGGCCTTGGTCAGGCAGAGCAGCGGCTCGATGTCCGCGTCGTACGCCGCGACGAGGCAGCGGTCGATGAACCCCGTACGCGGTGGCGGGTCGAACAACGCACTGACGATCACCAGCTGGTCGGCGTTGGCCACGACCACCCGCTCGAGGCGGCCCTCGGGCGTGGTGTCGTCGTCGTCCGCCGTTCGGCGCAGCACCGACGTGCGCTCGGCGATCCGCACGATGCGGGCCAGCGCGCCGTCCGCCCCCGACACGTCGCCGACCAGGGCCACCCGGTCGCCGACCACGACCGACTTGCGGCCGAGTTCCCGGGCCCGCATCGCGATGATGAGCGGGCTGTCGGGCGGCGCGTCCTCGCGGACACAGCCGTACCGGCCCCGGTCCACCGTGATCACCAGGGCGTCGACGGCGTCGTCGTGCTTCGGCCTTGTCCGGGTACGCGGACGCGACGAACGGCCCGGCCGGACCCGGACATCGTCCTCGTCGTACTCCCGCTTGCGAGCTGGCAGGTCTAACTCCTCGCCACGAGTCCCGCCCAGAGTTCAGGGAACTCGGGCAACGTCTTCGACGTACAACTTACGTCGGTCAGCGTGATGCCCGGGACGGCGAGTCCGATAACCGCGGCGGCGTGGGCCATCCGATGATCCGCGTACGTCTCGAAGCTCGACTCGCGCAGCGGCCCCGGCTCGATGCGCAGACCGTCACGGAACTCGGTGACGCCCGCCCCCGCCTTGCCCAGCTCGGTCGCGAGAGCGGCGATGCGGTCGGTCTCGTGCCCGCGGATGTGCTCGACCCCGCGCAGCTCCGAAGGCCCGTCGGCCAGCGCGGCAAGCGCCGAGATCACCGGAGTCAGCTCACTCACCTCGGACAGATCGGCGGTGATGCCCTTGATCCTCCGCCGGCCCGCGCCGCTGCCGCTCGGCTCGGCGCTGCCGCTCACGGCCAAGCCGTCGGACGTCTGGGTGACCTCGGCGCCCATCGCGGTCAGCAACTCGACCAGGCGGCCCACCGGTTGCCAGCTCTCGGCCGGCCAGCCCGCCAGCGTCACCGACCCGCCGGTGACCATGGCCGCGGCGAAGAACGGCGCGGCGCCGGAGAGGTCGGGCTCGATCACCCACGTGCGCCCCCCGAGCGGACCCGGCTCGACGGCCCACACATCGGGCACCGACTCGTCGACCACGGCCCCCGCGGCCCGCAGCATGTGGGTGGTCATGCGCAGGTGCGGCGCGGACGGCACCGGCGGCCCCTCGTGCCGCAGCACCAGCCCCTTGGTGAAGCGCGGCGCCGACAACAGCAGGCCCGACACGAACTGGCTGGACCCCGACGCGTCGATCACCGCCTCGCCGCCCTCGACCAGCCCCGCTCCGCGCACGGTCAGCGGCAGCCCCCCGGTGGCCGACGCGTCGATCGACACGCCGAGCGAGCGCAGCGCCTCGATGATCGGGCGCAGCGGCCGGTTGCGCGCATGCGGATCACCGTCGAACTCGACCGTGCCCTCGGCCAGCGCGGCCGCCGGCGGCAGGAACCGCATGATCGTGCCCGCCAGACCCACATCGACCCGGGCCGGACCGCGCAACGGACCCGGCTCGACCCGCCACCGCTCGTCGTCGCTGGAGTCGAGCGTGACGCCGAGCGCGCGCAGCCCCGCCGCCATCAGCTCGGTGTCGCGGGCGCGCAGGGGCCGCTCGACCACCGACGGCCCCTCGGCCAGGGCGGCCAGCACGAGCGCGCGGGCCGTCATCGACTTGGAGCCCGGGAGCCGCACGGTCGCGCTGACCGGGCCGGACGCGGACGGGGCGGGCCAGGGGCGGGGGTTCGTTGTCACGGGGGTCATTCTGCCGAAGGGCTACGACATTTTCGCGGACCATTCCCGTCCCGCGAGACGGTAGCGTTGCCGGACATGTGCGGGCGGTATGCGACGACCAGGAGCGAGGCCGACCTCGAAGATCTGTTCGAGGCCGTGAGCGTGGCCGAACAGGCGGCCCCGAGCTGGAACGTGGCCCCCACAGATCCCGTACCGGTGATCCGCGTGTCCACGACGCACGAGTCGAGGGTCGTCGACCGGGCGCGCTGGGGCCTGGTGCCCCCATGGGCGAAGGACCTGAAAGCCGGCGCCCGCATGATCAACGCCCGCTCCGAAACCGTGGCCACCTCCCGGGCGTTCGCCCCGTCCTTCGCCCGCCGCCGCTGCCTGGTCCCCGCGGACGGCTGGTTCGAGTGGGTCGAGCGCCGCCCGCATTACATGACCCCCGCCGACGGCTCGGTGCTGGCGTTCGCCGGCATCTGGACCACGTGGGGCCCCGACGCGGTCCTCACCTGCAGCGTCCTGACCACGGCCGCGACGGGCGCCCTGGCCCGCGTCCACGACCGCATGCCGCTGATCCTGCCGGCCGACCGCTGGCCGTCCTGGCTGGCCGGCGGCGGAGACCCGGAAGCTCTGCTCGAGCCCCTCTCCCCGGCGCAGCTGGAAGCCCTGGAGATCCGCCCGGTCCGCCCCGACGTCGGCAACGTCCGCAACAACGGCCCCCAGCTGCTGGACCCTCCACCGGCCCCGGAGCCAACCCCCGCCACCCTTTTCTGACCCATACCCGCCGCCGTGTCCTGACCCGGTCCGTTCCCTGTACGCCGCGGCTCCCGATCCCTCAGCGCCGGTGTCCTCGCTCGGCCCGTTCTGCGCTTTCACGCCGCTGGCGGCCCACCTCGCTCGCCCGCAGCCGCTCCAGGGCCGCCTCCCGCTGCGCGTCCTCGTGCCGTTTGCTCCCGTCTTGAACTCCTCCGTGCACCCCGAAGCGCCGCGTGTGCTCGCACCGCCCCGAGCCCCTGGCCTGCCCGGCGTTCTCGTTCTCTCGCCCACTTCGGGGCCGTTCCCGTGCAGCCGCCCTGCGCCCCCCTCAAAGCGCCGCACGTCGTTGCACAGCCCCATTGGCCCTTGACCCCTAGCCCGCACCGCGCTCTCGCTCTCTGCGCACTCCGAGCCCGTTCCGCGCACTCCGCTCCCGCGCCCGTCCATCGCGCGCCCGTCCATCGCGCGCCTGTCCACCCGTGCCTGTCCACCCCGCGTCCGTCCACCCTGCGCCCGCGCACTCCGGCGGCCCATGCGCAGCCGCTCCCGAGCCTCGTCTCGCGCGGCCCTCTGTGCCAACTTCCGCTCCGACGACACGACCGGCCGTCACTCGACCTCGGGGGTCCGTAACGCGAACGGTGTTTCTGGCGTTCGGTCAGTAGTTCTCGGCGGCCGGCCAGCGGTCACCGAAAGTGATGGCGAAGGCGTTCAATAC
>NZ_JBVHFW010000004.1:445833-639007 GCF_055562135.1 Actinoplanes sp. NPDC021490 | reverse complement strand
AGTACCCCCGAAAGGGCCTTTCCGCTCGACTTGCATGTGTTAAGCACGCCGCCAGCGTTCGTCCTGAGCCAGGATCAAACTCTCCAACAAAAACTTGTTGAAAAACTGTCCCGGCAACATAAATGCTGCCAAAGGAATCCCAAACCAAACTTCCCGAAAGAAGCCGGCCGGGGTATAACTAATTGGCACTGGCTTATCAAGCACCCTGTTGAGTTCTCAAAGAACAACCACACCCGGCTAACCGCTCCGGGGCACTCGTTTTACTTTACTCGGGCTTTTCCTTCTCGTCAAATCCGCGTAATCGGCGGGAAATGACCTTCCGGAACTGCCCGAGCCCGCAGAAATCTACACCAGCTATTGCTGAGGCATTTCTCCGGGTTCCTCCAGGACGGCCGCGCCGGGCCTCTGAAGAGTCCCGCTCGCTCGCCCGTCTCCCTGGCGGCTCGGAAAACATTACAGGCACCCGGCCCCGACCGCCAAATCGGCCCCCTGCGAACCACGTCACAGGGAGCCGACAGCGCTAAAACCTCAGGTCAGAGGCCCTTTGGACGATCAGGCGGCGTACTCCACGCCGGCGAAGGTGCGCTTGCCCCGGCGCAGCACGAGGAACCGGCCGTGCAGCAGGGAGGCGGTCGCGGGCACGGCCTCACCGTCGGTGATGCGCTCGTTGTTCACGTAGGCGCCACCCTCGGTGATCGTGCGCCGGGCCTCGTTGGCGCTGGCGACCAGCCCCGACTCCTTGAGCAGCGTCGCGTAGTTCGGCATCTCCCCGCGTACGGGAAGAAGGCCTGCCTCACCCAGGGCGGCGCGCAGAGTGTCGGCCGAGAGCTCGTCGAGGGATCCTCGCCCGAACAGCGCCTGACTCGCGGAGATGGCCTGCGCCGCCTCCTCGGGACCGTGCACCAGAGCGGTGACCTCTTCGGCCAGCGCCCGCTGGGCCAGCCGGGCCTGCGGCCGGTCGGCCGTCGCCTTCTCCAGTTCCTCCAGCTCCTCACGGCTCTTGAAGCTGAAGAACCGCAGGTAGTTGTTGACGTCGCGGTCGTCCGAATTGATCCAGAACTGGTAGAACGCGTACGGCGAGGTCATTTCCGGGTCGAGCCAGATGGCCCCGCCCTCGCTCTTGCCGAACTTGGTGCCGTCGGCCTTGAGCACGAGCGGCGTGGTGAAGGCGTGCACCGGCCCGGCCCCGCGGCGCCGCACGAAATCGACGCCGGCGGTGATGTTGCCCCACTGGTCGGAACCGCCGAACTGCAGCGCGCAGCCGTGCCGCTCGTGCAGCTGGAAGAAGTCGTTGGCCTGGAGCAGTTGGTAACTGAACTCGGTGAAGCTGATGCCGCTCTCGAGCCGGTTGCGCACCACGTCACGGGCAAGCATCTTGTTGACCGGGAAATGCTTGCCGACGTCGCGCAGGAATTCGATCACCGAGGTCGGACCGGTCCAGTCCAGGTTGTTGACCAGAGTGGCCGCGTTGCTTCCCTCGTACGTCACGAAGGGCGCGAGCTGTTCGCGGATGCGCTGCACCCAGCCCTCGATGACCTCGGGCGGGTTGAGGGTGCGCTCGGCGGACTCGCGCGGGTCGCCGATCTGGCCGGTCGCGCCCCCGACGAGCAGGAGCGGGCGATGCCCGGCCCGCTGGAGCCGGCTCGCCGTCACGACCTGCATGAGGTGACCGACGTGCAGCGACGCGGCGGTGGGGTCGAAGCCCACATAGAACGTGATCGGATCGCCGGAAAGCGCCTCGGCCAGCGCGGCCGGATCGGTCGAATCCTGGATCAGTCCACGCCATGTCAAATCGTCTACGAGAGTCACCCCGCGATTGTCCCGCACGCCCCGGCGGCGAGGACACCGGGTTTGGGCGCGGCACCGGGAAAGCGGCCCGGGGAGAGCTGCGAAACCGCAGTCGGGGGACCATGCTGTACGGATGAGTCGCCTGGGTAGTGGGGCACCGCCGATCGAGATCTCGAAGAAGAAGGCCGTCGCCCGTCTCGAGGCGGCGCAGGAGCGGTTGCTGCGTCTGCGCCTGATCCTCGGCGGTCAGATCGGCGAGAAGAAGATCGGGCCCCCGCTGACCTGCGTGTTCGAGGGCTGGGACGCGTCCGGCAAGGGCGGCGCCATCAAGCGGCTGGTCGCGCCGCTCGACCCCCGGTTCGTCCGGGTTTCCCAGTTCGCCGCTCCGACCTACGACGAGAAGCGGCACCACTTCCTGTGGCGCTTCTGGCCCAAGCTGCCCGGCTGGGGCGGCATGGCGGTGTTCGACCGGTCCTGGTACGGCCGGGTGCTGGTCGAGCGGGTCGAGGGGTTCGCGGCCAAGGAGCAGTGGTCGCGCGCGTACACCGAGATCGTCGAGTTCGAGCGGACGCTGGTCGCCGAGGGCATGATCATCGTCAAGTTCTGGATGCACGTCGACGAGGACGAGCAGCTACGCCGGTTCTCCGACCGGGCCGAGGATCCCCTGCGGCAGTGGAAGCTGACCGACGAGGACTGGCGCAATCGCGAGAAGCGGCCCCTGTACGAGGCCGCCGTCAACGAGATGCTGGAGCGTTGCGACCCGACGTGGGCGCGGTGGCACGTGATCCCGGGCAACGACAAGCACTACGCCCGCTTTGCCGTGGTCGAGGCCGTGTGCGACGCGGTGGAGGCCGAGCTACGCAAACGTGGTCACGACTTCTGATCGGCCGGCTTGTAGTCCGGGAGGTTGAGCGTCTCACGGATGGCCTGCTGGACCTCGTCGGCGGTGGGGCGGGCGTCGATGTTGTGCACGACCTCCTTGCGGCCGAACAGCTCGAGCACCGGGCGGGTCTTCTCGTGATAGTCGCGCAGCCGGGCCTCGAGCGCCTCGGGGGTGTCGTCGGCCCGGGTGACCAGCTGGTGGCCGCAGATGTCGCAGCGGCCCTCGATCTCGGGGCGGTCGGCGATCAGGTTGTAGTCCATGCCGCAGTTCGGGCACAGCCTGCGGCTTAGCACGCGGCGGCGGACCTCGTCCTCGGGGAGCTCGAGATGGATCACGCCGTCGATGTCGTAGCTCTCCATGAAGAACTCGGCCTGCCGGCCGTTGCGCGGGAACCCGTCGACGACGAACCCGTAGTTCCAGTCGTGGCGGTCGAGCCTTTCCCGCACGACCGACTCGACCAGGTCGTCGCTGACCAGGTCACCGGCGGCCATCGTGCGCCGCACCTGCGCACCGAGTTTGGTGTGGTTCTGCACGTTCCAGCGGAAGATGTCGCCGACCGAGATGTGCACCAGCTCGAGGTCGGTGCAGAGCAGTTCGCTCTGGGTGCCCTTGCCACTGCCCTGCACTCCCATGATCACGAACTTGCGCATGGTTTCCCTCTCAGTCGGCCGCGCCGATCCGCAGCGGTCCCGGCGCCGGGCGCCCGGTCAGAGTGGTGGGATCGATGCTCCAGGCGTGGGCCACGGCGAGCACGTCCTTCTCCCCCACCAGGACGGTGGTGTCGTCGTCCAGGACGCCGGGCAGGCCGGCGTCGCGTTCGGCCGGATCGGGCTCGCCGTGCCACGACGTGACGTCACCGGTCTGACCCACATACCCGAAAGCGCGGATCAGCTCACCTTCGGCGGCGCGCTGCCAGCGGTGCAGTTCGGTGACCCGGTGGGTGGCGAAGAACTGGACCTCGGTGCCGAGCGTGCCGGACAGGCCGACGACGTCGACCGGGGTCTCGGGGCGCATCAGGTAGCGGCCGGTGGCGAGCACCCACAGCTGGTCGCGGGCCCCGGACAGGGGCGGGGTGACGGCGACCCGGTCGTCGGTGAGGTGGGCCAGGTCGATGCCGTCGCGCCAGGGCACCTCGCCGAGGTCGCGCAGCCCGAGCGCGGCGAGCACGCTTGCGGCGGCGGTGTCCCGGCCGTCGGCCCGGACGGCAAGCCAGGCCTGCTTGCCGCCGAAACCGACCATTACGTCCTTATCCATGGCGTCAACGCTATCCGGCCGGAGCGGCGGGTCGCCGGTCAACGGCCGGGCTCAGCGCCAGCCGTACTCCTGGCGTAGCCGGGCGGCAACCTCGTCGAAGCGGGGACGACCGAGGATCGCACCCTCGCGCCGGATGCCGTCGTGATTCACTTCGATCACCCGATCGAGGCGGACCCAGCTCGGGCGGGACTCGCGGTCCCACTCCCCCGGGCCGAGCGGCAGCCAGTTGGGCCGGCCGTCGTTGTCGCTCTGCGACGAGAGCATCAGGGCCAGAACGTCGTGGCCCTCGCGGCCGACGACCAGCACCGGGCGGTCCTTGCCCTGGGCCGGATCGTCCTCGTAGGGCACCCAGGTCCACACGATCTCGCCGGGGTCGGCGTCGCCGTCGAGGCTCGGCGAGTATTCGATGCGGCGGCCACGGTCCTGGGTGGGGATGTGCCGCGGTCGTCCGGGTCGTGCCGGAGCCGGCGCCGGGGCCGGAGCGGGCGCCGAGCGCCCCACGATGCGGTTGAGAAGAGACTTCAGAATCTTGGGCACGGCTGCACTCTAGGCTGCGCCCATGACACCCGACATCGACGCCTGGCAACCGTGGGGTCCCGAGCAGGTCGCCCAACGGCTGGCCGGGGTCGGCGTGCCCTGGTACGTGGCCGGTGGCTGGGCGGTCGATCTGCATCTCGGCGGCGGGCTGCGCGACCACGAGGACCTGGAGATCGCCGTGCCACGCGAGCGGTTCGCCCCGATCGCCGGTCGTTTCCCCGAGCTCGCGTTCTATGCCGTGGGCGACGGCCAGGTGCGCCCGGCCACGCCGGAGGCCCTGGCCGAGCAGTATCAGACCTGGGCGTACGACACCGAGGCCGAGGTGTGGCGCTTCGACGTGTTCCGCGAGCCGCACGACGGCGACACGTGGATCTCCCGCCGGGATGCGAGCCTGCGACGCCCGTACGCGGAAATCGTCCTCGAGAGCCCGGACGGGATCCCCTACCTGAGCCCCGACGTGGTGTTGCTGTTCAAGGCCAAGCACCGCCGGCCCAAGGACGAGCAGGACTACGCCGCGGTGGCGCCCCGGCTCACCTCAGCCCAGCGGGAGTGGCTGAACGCCGCCCTCGCCCTGGTGCACCCGGGTCACGCCTGGATCAGTTGACGAAGTCCTGGGTCATCCAGGTGACGCCCTTGCTGTCGCGGACGACGCTGAGGCCGATCCGCTTGAGGCCGGGGTTGAGCAGGTTCTTGCGGTGGCCGTCGTTCGGCGGCACCTCGGCCAGCATGCTGTCGGTGAGGCCGTTGGCCGCCTTCACCTTGGCCGAGTCGCTCGACCCGCTGGAGCCGTAGCCGATGTTCTCGGCCGCGCCCGACCACTTCACGCCCTGGGCGCTGAACCGGTCGCCGATGCCGCCCTCGCCGGGGCACTCGTGCGACAGGCCGCAGCCGTCGATCATCCGCTGGTTGTGCAGCGCGGCCGCCCGGGACAGGTTGGTGTCGAGCTTGAACGGGGTCAGGCCCTCGTCCCGGCGGGCGGCGTTGATGTGGGCCAGCACCTGGTCGATGACCGAACCGCTGGTCTCGGGGGCGGTCGCCGGCGCCTTGGTCCTGGTCCGGGTGGCCTTGGGCGACGAGGTCTTCTTCTTCGTCGTCGGCGTGGCCGTCGGGGCCTTGCTCGTCGGCTTGGCCGAAGGGCTCGGCGACGGGGTCGCGGAGGCCGACGGGGAAGGCGCCGGCGTCGGCGGGGCCGAGGTGTTCTGATCCGCGGGCAGACCGGGGTTCGCCTGGAGGGTCTGCTGCTCGGAGGCCTTGCTGACCGAGGTGTCGGCCCCGGCGTCCTTGGTGAGCCCGGCGAAGGTGAAGCCGCCTCCGATCACCACGGCGGTGGCTCCGGCCACCAGCGTGTAACGGAAACGAGAGGCTGCGGACAGCGACACGGGACAGGTCACCTCGGGGATAGGGGGACAACGCGCCCTCACTATGCGTCGTCCCGGCGGCTTGATCGGCCGCCCTAAGCCGTCCTTAAGGTTCGGAACACCGAGATCTAAAGATCGAGGTCGAACTCTCCGTCGCGGACGCCGCCGAGGAAGGCGGCCCACTCGGCGTGGGTGAACACCAGCGCCGCACGGTCACGGTCCTTGCTGTCACGGACAGCGACGATGCCGGGCAGGTTGACGGCGACCTCGACGCAGTCGCCGCCGTTGCCGCCGCTGCGCGTGCTCTTGTGCCAGACGGCACCGGTCAGGTCAGCCATGGCTCTCCTTGATGATCGCCCCGATGAGCTCGTCGGAGTCGGCCGGGCTCAGCGCGACGGACACGAGTTCGCCCCAGATCGATTCATATGTCGTGACCTCGCTGAGCTTATCGAGGTAGAGCGCTCCGGTGAGGTTCTCGGAATAGATCGTTGTCGGTTCGGGCGAGGCCGTGCCGACCGCCGGGAACTCGAGGATGGTGAACTGCCCGGAGCTGGCGGCCTTGTGCGGCCCGGCCGCGAACGGGATGACCCGCACGCTGATGTTCGGCCCGGTCGATGCGTTGACCAGGTGGGCCAGCTGCCTGCGCATGCCGGCCGCGTCCGGGATGGAGCGCCGCAACACCCCCTCGTCGATCAGCACCTCCAGCCGGGGTGCGACGGGACGCGTACGGGAAAGCAGGGTTTGCCTTTCCAGGCGCATGGCGACGGCGTTGTCGACGGCGGCGGGGTCGGTCCCGATCCACTTGCCAAAGATCCACTCGGCGTACTCGCGGCACTGGAGCAGGCCGGGGACCACAGTCGGGGCGAAGGTCCGCAGACGGCTCGCGGCCTGCTCCATGCCGACGTAGAGCTCGAACCAGGCCGGGACGACATTCCCGTACGCGTGCCACCAGCCCTTGGCCTTGGACTCGTGGGCCAGGCCGATCAGCACCTCGGTGATCCGCGGCGATGCCCGGTACACGTTGCACATCGCGATGACGTCGTGCTTGCGGACCGGCACCTCGCCCTTCTCGATGCGGTACATGCGGGCGCGGGAGAACTCGAGTTCCTCGGCCGCGCTCAGCAGGGAGATCCCGGCCTGCTCACGAAGCTGACGGAGCAGGCGGCCGACCTGGCGGCGCGGAACGGTGGACCCGGTTTCGCTCATCGATCTCCTTCACGAGTGCCTCTTTCGGTGCACAACGGTTGCCGCGTACGAGTCCACGGGATTTGCTGGACGAAAATCTCGCCGCGCCAGATTAAGCCACGTCCATACCTCTGGGTAAGTACATGGTTGCTAACAGTAAGTCTTTACTGCCAACAAGATCCAATTAGGATGATGGACATGACTGAGGGGTTCGACAGCGGCATCGCTCACCCGGCTCGCCGCTACAACTACTGGCTGGGCGGCAAGGACAACTTCGCCGCCGACCGGGAGTCGGGCGACATGCTGGCCAAGGCCTACCCCGCGGCGCGGATCGCGGCCCGGGCCAACCGGGCCTTCCTGCGGCGGGCGGTGCGTTACGTCGCGGCCGAGGCCGGCGTACGCCAGTTCCTCGACATCGGCACCGGGCTGCCCACCGTCGACAACACGCACGAGGTCGCGCAGCGCGTCGCGCCGGAATCGCGCATCGTCTACGTCGACAACGACCCGATGGTGATGGCGCACGCGCGGGCCCTGCTGACCAGCACGCCCGAGGGTGAGACGACCTATCTCGAGCAGGACCTGCGCAACCCCGAGCAGATCCTCGCGTCGGCCGGCATCCTCGACTTCTCGAAGCCGATCGGGCTCATCCTGGTCGCGGTCGTGCACTTCCTGCCCGATCACAAGCAGTCGCAGCAGATCGTGCGCACGCTCACCGACGCCCTGCCCCCGGGCAGTCACCTGGTGATGTCGCTGGCCACCACCGACCTGCTGACCCCCGAGCTCAAGGCGGCATGGGACGAGTCCCTGCGTACGGGCCGGTCCGATGTTCATCCCCGGACGCGCGAGGAGTTCGCGTCGTTCCTCGACGGGCTCGAACTGGTGTCGCCCGGCATCGCGCCGGTCGGCGACTGGCGGCCCGACCCGGAGACGACCGAGCGGCCCGCCCCGGTCGAGGCCTCCATCTTCGGCGCGGTGGCCCGCAAGCCCTGACTTCTGTTCGGCCGGGGGTGTGCTTGGCTTGTCTCCGTGGAGGAGAACTGGCTCGAGCTGCCCGCCGCCGAGGTCGACCTGGCGGCCCGGCTGCTGCTGGGATGGCGGCTCACGGCGAACGGCGTCACCGTGCGGCTCACCGAGGTCGAGGCGTACAGCGGGCTCGGCGAGGATCCGGCCTCGCACGCGCATCGCGGGATGACCAAACGCAACGCGGTCATGTTCGGGGCGGCCGGGCACCTGTACGTCTATCAGATCTACGGCATGCACTTCTGCGCCAACATCGTGTGCGGCGAGGTGGGGCGGGCCGCGGCGGTGCTGCTGCGCGCGGGCGAGGTCGTCGAGGGTTTCCCGTACGCCCGGGAGCGCCGTCCGGCCGCCCGCAACGACGCCGATCTGGCCGCCGGCCCGGCGAAGCTGATGCAGGTGCTGGCGCTCGACCGCAGCGCGAACGGGTCGTCGGTGATCGACGGGACCGGACCGCTGACCCTGTCGCCGCCGGCCGCCCCCGTGGCCCCCTCGGTGATCGAGGCCGGCCCGCGCGTCGGGGTGACCTCGGCGCACGACGTGGCGTGGCGTTTCTGGATCAAGGGCGACCCGACGGTGAGCGCGTACCGGCGGCACAAGCCCCGGATCTTGTCGTAGGTCGCTGCTATCAAGTGGGGCATGTCGAAGCCGCGTGTTGTCGTGTCGGTGACCACGTCCGTCGACGGCAAGGTCGCGCTGCGGCCTGATCGGCCGTTGCTGACCACCGGGGACGGCGAGGTCTGGGAGTCTCTGCGTCCGCCCGGGCCGGCGCGCGTGGTGGCCGCCGGGGCGACGTTGGAGGGCAGCGGATCGTTCGTGCCGCCCCACTCCCCGCCGCTGCCGCCGGTGGCCTCGTCGCCCGAGCTGTACGACGATTTCGTCGTCCCCGAGGTGGCCGGGCGGCCCGGTCACACGTCGTGGTTCGCGGTGGTCGACGGGCGCGGGCAGGTCCGCTGGACGATGAAGCAGGAGGGCGGCCAAGACCTGCTGGTGCTGGTGTCCCGCTCGACGCCCGCGGCCTATCTGGCCTATCTGCGGCAGGAAGAGATCAGCTATCTGGTCGCCGGCGTGCAGCGGGTCGACCTGGGCGAGGCCCTGCGGCGCATGGGGTCGGCGCTCGGCGTGACCAGCGTGGTGTCGACCGGCGGCGGAGGCCTCAACGGCGCGCTGCTGCGGGCCGGGCTGGTCGACGAGATCGAGCTGACCGTGCTGCCCGCCGCGATCGGCAGCGCGCCCGCACCGGGGGTGTTCGACGGTCCTGCGCTGGCCGACGGCGAGCTGCCCACCCGCCTGAGCCTGATCTCCGCCCGTCCCGAATCCGGTGGCACCGTGGTCCTGCGGTATTCGCTCTCAGGAATTTCCGCCTCGAACGGGTCCGCGGGCCGCTAGCGTCCGACCTGATGATTCCGCAGCGGTGGTTGATCGTGTCCAGCGCGATGAGCTCCGCCGGCCTGCTCTGGTCGGCCGTGCTCATCGCCGGTCTGTTCGCGGGCGCACGCCTGGTGCCGACCGCCGTCGCCGTGGCGGTGGCCGCGGTCCTGGCCGTGCCCGGCGTGATCGCGGGCGTGATCGGCAACCGCTGGTTCTATCGGACCACCCGTCCGCGGGCCCGCTGGGCCCTGACCTCGTGGGTGCCGCCGCACGTGCCGCACTGGGCGAGCATGCTGGCCGGCGTCCTGTTCTTCGCCTTCTGGCTCGCCGTGGTCGTGGCCTTCGCCGGCCTGGACGGCGACGCCGAGCTGCGCAACGGCCAGTACGTGCTGACCGACAACGGCCGCACCACGGTCCTGACCCCGGCCGACTTCGACCGCCGCCAGGACCAGGAGCAGCAGATCTCCCTGGGCATCCTGGGCGCCGCGGCCGTCGGCGGGGTCTTCATGACCGGCGCCGTCCTCACCCACCACGCCGCACCCCAGCCTACCGAGACCCAGTCGGCGGGCCAGGCCCTCGCCTGACCCGAACCTGCTCGCGCCCGCCGCGGCCTGAGGCGAACAGCTCGGGCCAGCCCGCCTGAGCCGGACCAGCTCGCGCCCGCCGCGGCCCGAGCCGGACCAGTTCCCGCCCGCCCGCCTGAGCCGAACCAGCTTGCGCCGGCCCCGGCCTGAACCGGACCAGCTCGGGCCGGCCCTGGCCTGAACCGGACCGGCCGATGGACCGCCGGGCGGGCGACGATGTCGTCGTCCGACGCGGATCGGTGGGGCCGTTCCG
Organism: Actinoplanes sp. NPDC021490; assembly: GCF_055562135.1. Taxonomy (NCBI): domain Bacteria; kingdom Bacillati; phylum Actinomycetota; class Actinomycetes; order Micromonosporales; family Micromonosporaceae; genus Actinoplanes; species Actinoplanes sp. NPDC021490. Next base: position 628,777 of record NZ_JBVHFW010000004.1, on the reverse strand, counting down.
GCGGGCCGCGAGACCGATCGAGGGCCGGGGTGTGCCGAAGCGACAGAAGCTTCGCCGACGGTGACCCCACGGAGTGAACCGGGCGGCTTCGGGGCAGCGACCATGCGCATCATGGCCGCATGACCGACCAACCACCACGCAGCGGACAGACCGGATCCGGGACGGGCGATCCGGCCCGGTCGGCCCGCGACACGGTGGTCCGGCTGCCTCTGGTGCGGTCGGCCTCGGGATCCGGTGGAAACAGCGGCGGGACTGCCGGGACTGCCGCTGCGAACGCCGCCCCGGGCCGCAACGCTGCGAAGCCGGACGCCGCCGCCGGCAGCACGGACACCGCCAACGCGAAAGAAGGCCGGCTGGGACGGCTGCCACTGATCCGGGTGCTTCGGAGTGTGGGGGCGTCGTGGACCAAGGCTGACGTCATCGCCTTGCTGGCGGTGGGGGCCACCCTGGCCACCGCGACGGTCACCGCCGGCATCTCGCTGGCCACCAACGAGATCGCTTCGGACAACCTGGAGGTGGATCGGCAGGCGCAAGTCATGCGGAGCGATCTCAAGGTGGTGACGGCGGAGGCCTTTCTGGGAAATCCGATCGATGCCCAGCAGAAGTCGGACACGAACACGGATTCGACGACCGTCGAGCCACCCACGATCGATCTCACGCTGCAGAACACCGGGACCTCGCCGGCGTTGCCGGAAGAGGTCCGGGTGGAGTTCGAAGAGGTTCGCACCATGTCCACGTGTGGCTACGTGCTCGGCGGCCCGGTCGTGGTCGAGGCGACCTACGGCTTCACTGTCGAAGACAGCGATCCCAGGCCGCAGAAGTCGAGCGTTCGCCACCAGGTGCCGCCCAACGCGATCGAGCGCATCGCCGTGACCGTGGGACCCCACACGGTCGCTGAGGGGAGCGGCGCGTGGCTCGCGGTCGTCAAGGTGTCGGTCGTCCTCGACGGCGCGGCCGAGCCGCTCGACGCCGGCACCTTTGCTCTGGTCAAGCCGCCGATGGGCGGCCGGGTCGGGCTGAAGGACGGCAACTGGGAACTGTCGGAAGAGGCCACGTTCAATCAGAAGATCTGCATCGACGAGGAACGCGCGCACATCAGCCGGATCGCCGGGCTTCCCGGGATCACGCCGTCGGCCGAGTTCATCGGGTTGGCCGACGCCCTGGACGGTCACGACCCTGCCGTGGTCCACGACGACGAGGACTATCCGGACCTCATGCCGGGCGTGTGCCTGGACGACAGCGGCTCTGTGGTCGACTGCGGCCCCGGCACGTACGAGATAACCAAGCGGATCCCCTTTGCCCGCGACCCCTCGGTGTGTGCGGCCGAGGAGTCTCCGCGAGTTGTCGAGGCCTCGGACTTTCTCAAGCAGTTCGTGCTCTGCACCACGGCGAACTAAGTGCGGCTGGCGGCGGCCTCGGGGCCGGCCACCCGCTGGGCCAGCCAGACCGGCAGGACCGAGAGGACGATCAGGACGGCGGCGACCACGTTGACCACCGGGGCCTGGTTGGGGCGGAACAGGTTGTTGAAGATCCAGATGGGCAGGGTCTGGATGCCGGGGCCGGCGGTGAAGGTGGTCACGATGATCTCGTCGAAGGACAGGGCGAACGCCAGCAGGCCGCCGGCCAGCAAAGCGGAGCGGATCGCCGGGAAGGTGACGTAGCGGAACGTCTGGCCGGGTGAGGCGCCCAGGTCGGCCGAGGCTTCCTCGAGCGAGACGCCGCCGCGGCGCAGACGGGCCAGCACGTTGTTGTAGACCGTCACGACGCAGAACGTGGCGTGGCCGACGATCACCGAGAACAGGCCCTTGCCCAGGCCGAGCGGCGCGATCACCGAACGCCAGGCGCTGTCCAGGGCGATGCCGGTGACGATGCCGGGCAGGGCGATCGGCAGCACGATCAGCAACGACACCGTGTCGCGGCCGAAGAACTTGAAGCGCTGCACGGCGAAGGCGACCATCGTGCCCAGCACGAGCGCGATCGCCGTCGCGCCCAGGCCGGCCTTGACCGAGGTCCACAGGGCCTCCCGGGCGCCGCCGTTGTTCCAGGCGGCCCTCCACCACTGGGTGGTGAAGTCGTGCGGCGGCCATCCGAACGTACGGTCGCCGTTGAAGGAATTGACCAGAACGAGCAGCAACGGCACATAGATGAAGAACAGGCCGAGCGCCATCACCACCCGCAACGCCCAGCGGGACCAGACCGAAAGCGTCACAGCTCCTCCAGGGCGCCCGAGCGGCGGACCGCGGTCAGGTAGACGACCATGATCAGGACGGGCACGCAGGCGATCGCCGCCGCGAACGGCAGGTTGTTGGCCGCGCCGACGTTGGCGTACACGAGGTTGCCGATCAGCTGGCTCTTGCCGCCGACGATCTGCACGGTGATGTAGTCGCCCAGCGACAGCGAGAACGTGAAGATCGAACCGGCGAAGATCGAGGGCACCAGGATCGGAAGGACCACCCCGCGAAACGTACGCCCGGCCCGCGCGCCCAGGTCGGCCGACGCCTCGAGCAGCGAGTCGGGCAGCCGTTCCAGCCCGGCGTAGATCGGCAGGATCATGTACGGCAGCCACAGGTAGGACAGCACGATGACGACGGCGACGAGTCCGTAGCCGGGAGTGCCGATCACCGAGTCGAGCGGGCCGTCGTTGGCCAGCAACACCCGCCACGCGTACGCCTTGACCAGGTACGAGGCCCACAGCGGGGTGAGGATGGCGATCACCAGCCAGCCTCGCGCGCGGGGTGTGGCCACCTTGGCCATGAAGAACGCCATCGGCAGGGCCAGCACCACACAGATCACGGTGACCGCGACGGCGATCCCCAGGCTGCGCACGGTGACGTTGCGATAGACCTCCTCGGTGACGATGGTCCGGAAGTTCTGCAGCGAGAACTCCCGGACCACCTCGCCGGTGAAGCCGTTGACGGTCCAGAACGCGGACACCAGCAGCACGGCCAGCGCACCGAGATAGGCGACGACGAGCCACAGCATGGGCGCCGAGAGCAGCGCGGCCAGCCGCAACCGCGGGTGCCGGTGGAAGAAGGACACGCTAACCCTTGATCGTCGTCCAGGCCTGGGTCCAGGCCGCGTAGTCCTTGCAGGTCACGTCCGTACGTCCGTCGACGCACTGGGCCAGCGGGGTGGTCCAGTACCAGACCTGGCCGAAATAGGCCTCGTCGTCGGCGTGGAATGTCGTGCAGTGGTTCTTGTCGGCCGTCTCGGCGCAGGACAGCTTGTTGGCCGGCGCCTCGCCGAACCACTCCGCGACCCCGGCGTTGGCCTTGGGCGAGATGATGTGGTTCATCCACAGGTAGCCGCAGTTCGGGTGCTTGGCCTTCGCCGAGACCATCCAGGTGTCGGACCATCCGGTCGCGCCCTCGGTGGGCAGGATCGCCTCGACCGGCGCCTTGTCCGCCGTGGCCAGGTTGGCGATGACCTGCCAGGTGGTGCCGAGCACGGAGTCGCCACTCTTGAAGGCCTGCACCTCCTTGGTGTAGTCCGACCAGTACTCGCCGATCAGCTTGTTCTGCTCGGTCAGCAGGTCGGTCGCGGCCTTGAACTGGGTGTCGTCCAGCGCGTACGGGTTCTTGATGCCGAGGTCGGGCTTGGTCTTCATGAGATAGAGCGCCGCGTCGGCGATGTAGATCGGCGAGTCGTACGCGGTGATCTTGCCCTTGTACGGAGAGGCGGGGTCGAAGACGGCGCCCCAGGACGTCGGCGCCGGTTTGACGGTGTCGGTGCGGTACATGAGCAGGTTGGCTCCGCGGCCGTGCGGCACCCCGTAGGGCTGGCCGCCGACCGAGTTCCACTGCTTGTCCTTGAGACCGTCGAACACGTCCTTGTAGTTCGCGATCAGGTCGGTGTTGACCGGGGCGACGTCACCGCCGTAGATCAGCCGCAGCGAGGCGTCGCCGGAGGCCGAGACCACGTCGTACTCGCCGGTCTTCATCAGCGCGACCATCTCGTCCGAGGTGCCGGCGACCTTGGTGCTGACCTGGCAGCCGGTCTCCTTCTCGAAGCCGGACACCCAGTCGACCTTGGGATCGGAGGAGCCGTCCTCGACGTACCCGGCCCAGGCGATGACGTTGACCGAGCCCTCGCCCGCTCCCAGCGACGCCAGCTTGTCGATCTTGGGAACGGTCAGGCCGCCGGGGCCTTGGCCGCCCCCGCCGTCGTCGCCGCCTCCCCCGCAACCGGCGAGCGCGAGCACGCCGACGGCCAGCGTCGCGACGAGCGCCTTGGTGTTATGCCGCATGGGTCGCTCCAATCTCGATGACGTGCTCCTGATGCCAGGTGAGCCGTACCTTCTTCCCCCGCATGCCGGTGAGCGCGGCCGTGCCGGTCCGGCGGTTCTGTTCGACGACGACCATGCGCGCGCCCGCGTCCAGGTCGACGACGAAGCGGGTCACCGGTCCGGCGTAGACGACCTCGGCGACCGTGCCGGGAACGCCGTCGCCGGTCTCGCTCAGCGTGATCTTCTCGGGGCGCACCGAGAACGTGCCGTCGCGGCTCATCACCCGCCGGGCGGCGTCCCCGCTGAGCAGGTTGGACGTGCCGACGAAACCGGCCACGAACGGGGTGGCCGGATGCTCGTACACCTGCTCGGGCGTGCCCACCTGGGCGATCCGGCCGGCGTCGAACACGGCCACCCGGTCGCTCATGGTCAGCGCCTCGTCCTGATCGTGGGTGACGAAGACGAACGTGATGCCGACGTCGCGCTGGATCTGCTTGAGCTCGACCTGCATCTGCTCGCGCAACTTGAGGTCGAGAGCACCCAGCGGCTCGTCGAGCAGCAGCACCCGGGGCCGGTTGACCAGCGCGCGGGCCAGAGCGACCCGTTGCCGCTGGCCACCCGACATCTCGCTCGGCCGGCGGCTTTCCAACCCTTCCAGCCGTACGGTCTCCAGCGCCGCGACGGCCCGGGCGCGGCGTTCGCGCCGTCCGACCTTGCGCACCTTCAGCCCGTACTCGACGTTCTCGATCACGCTCAGGTGCGGGAACAGCGCGTAGTCCTGGAAGACCGTGTTCACGTCACGCTCGTAGGGCGCCAGCTTCGTCACGTCGCGGCCGCTCAACGACACGGTCCCGGCGGTCGGTCGCTCGAACCCGGCGATCAGGCGCAGCACCGTGGTCTTGCCCGATCCGGAGGGCCCGAGCATCGAGAAGAACTCGCCGTCGGAGATCTCCAGGTCGATCCCGGCCACCGCCTCGACGGCGCCGAACGATTTGCGCAGTCCGGACAGAACGATCGCGGCCTCACTCACACCGCCCACCACCAGCAGTCGATCCCGGGCTCAGTCATATCGACAGCGCCGAACGATTTGCGCAGCCCGGACAGAACGATCGCGGCCTCACTCACGGGCGTGGTCATGGGCGTGGTCATGGGCTCACCATCACGAACTTCAGATCGGTCATTTCCCGTACGGCGTAGGCCGGTCCTTCCCTGGTGTTGCCGGCGTCGCGCACCCCGCCGTAGGGCTGCTGGTCGGCGCGGAACGTCGGTCCCTGGTTGATCAGCACGCCCCCGAACCGCAACTCGCGGGCCGCGCGCAGGGCCGAGCTCAGGCCGGCGGTGAAGATGCCCGCCTGCAGCCCGAAGTCGCTGTCGTTGGCCAGCGCGATCGCCTCGGTCAGATCCGCGTACGGGGTCACGGTCACCACCGGCCCGAACACCTCCTGCCGGTAGACGTCGAGGTGGCGGGGCGGGTCGGCGACGATCGCGGGGGTCATCAGCGACCCGGTGAGGGAACCGCCGGTCACTGCCGCGCCCGCGGCCCGGGCCTCGGCGAGCCACCGCGCGACCCGGTCCGCCGCCGACGACGAGATCAACGGGCCGACCTCGGTCTCCTCCCGGAGCGGGTCGCCGACCTCGAGGCTGCCGGCCGCCGCGCGGAGCTGGTCGGCGAACGACGGATAGAGCGATCGATGCACGAGCACCCGTTGCGTGGAGATGCACGATTGACCGGCGTACGCGAAGCCGCCCTGTCTTATCGCGGCGATCGCCCGGGGCACGTCGGCGTCGGGCTCGACGATCACCGGGGCGTTGGAGCCCAGCTCGAGCAGCACGCGTTTGCCGGGCGCGGCCTGCTGGATGCGGCGGCCGACCGGGACACTGCCGGTGAACGAGACGACCGCGGGCACCGGGTGCAGCACCAGCGGCATCCCCGCGCCGGGGCCGGTGCCGGTGACCACCGAGATCCAGTCGGCGGGCAGCCCGGCCTCGACCAGCAGATCGACCAGCCGGATCGCGGAGACCGGGGTCAGCTCGGCCGGTTTGAGCACGACCGGGCAGCCGGCCGCCACCGCCGGGCCGAGCTTGTGGGCGACCAGGTTGAGCGGAAAGTTGAACGGGCTGATCGCGGCGACCACCCCGGCCGGCTGCCGCACGGTGAAACCAAGCAGGCCGAATCCGCTCGCCGACGCGTCCATCGGAACGACCTCGCCCGCCAGCCGCCGGGCCTCCACTGCCGAGAAGCGCAGCGTGTCGACGCAGCGCCGGGCCTCGGCCCGGGCATCGCGGATCGGTTTGCCGGCCTCGCGGGCGATGGTGACCGCGAACTCCTCGACCCGTTCGGCCAGCAGTTCGGCTGCGCGTTCGAGCACTTCCGCGCGGCGGTACTGCGGGAAGTCGTCACGTTCGAGCGCCCGCCCGGCCGCCTCGACCGCCGCCTCGACGTGCGCGGCGCCGAGCGCGGGGACCCGGGCCACGGGCGAACCGTCGTACGGGCTGAGCACTTCGATCCAGTCGTCGGCGCTGACCGGGTGACCACCGATGCGGGGCGTGAGCTGAAGCATCGGGCACCCCCTCGCGACGTGGTGCCCGTCACCGTAGAGGCGGACAATGATCGCGGTAAATGGACAGCAGTCCAGTGCTTACGCGCAGCCGTTGTGCGGCAGTACAGTCCGGCCATGACGCTGCGATTGGCGGATGTGCTCGCCGATCCCGACTTGAGCCTGCGCCTGGCCGGCGGTGAACCGGCCGCGCTCCGCCAGCCGGTGCGCTGGTGCGCGGTCACCGAACTGGACGATCCACGCCCGTTCCTGAGCGGCGGCGAACTCGTGCTGACGACCGGTCTCGGCCAGACCGACGAGACCGCGCAGCGGCGTTTCGTGCACCGGGTCGCCGAGGGCCGGGCGGCCGGACTGGGTTTCGGCATCGGACTGACCCACTCCCGCATTCCCGACGCAACCCTCGACTCGGCCCGCGCGGCACGCCTGCCGGTGATCGAGATCCCGTACGCGACCCCGTTCATCGCGGTCGACCGCTTCGTCGCCGACCGGGTGCTCGAGGAGCAGTACGGACGTTTCGCCGACCTGCTCGGCGAACACGACACCCTGGCCCGGGCGCTGCTGTCGGGACGCGGGCTGGGCGCGCTGATCACGTCGCTGCACCAGATCCTCGGCGCGCCCGCCATGGTGCTCGACCTCTTCGGACAAGTGCTGGCCACAGCCCCGCCCAGCGCAGCGTGGCCAGTCGAGCAAATCCTGTTCGCCGCGCACGAACGCACGTTGAGCGAACGCACGTTGAGCGAACGCACCTTGAGCGAACGCACCTTGAGCGAACGCACCTTGAGCGAACGCACGTTGAGCGAACGCACGTTGAGCGAACGCGCATCGAACGACCAGGCATCGCGCGAACGCACATTGAGCGGACGCACATCGAGCGAACGCGCGCCGAGCAACCACGCACCAAGCGATCGACCGGCGGCCACCTCGGGTCGCACGTCGGGCGAACGGCCGGCGGCGAACCCGAATCGCGGATCAGGCGGACTGCCGACGGCCATCCCGAATCGCGCATCCGGCGGACTGCCGATGGCGATTCCGGTGAGCGTGGAGGACACCGTGGTGGCGTTTCTGTGCTGCCGCCGGCCACGGCGATCGGCGGACGTCCTCCCGTACGCGGTCTCGCTCGTGGGTCTGGAACTGGCGCGTCGCCGCGCGGAGCTGGCCGGGACGCGACGGCTGGCCGGGCAGGTGCTCGAAGATCTGGTGCGCGGCACGATCGGTGCGCCCGAGGCCTCGCGGCGGCTGGCCCCGTTCGGGATTCGGGACGAGGATGAACATGCGCTCGTCGTGGCCACGGTGGACACGCCCGTACGGCTGCTGACCGGGCCGCCGCTGCCGGGTGCCACCACCGCCGTGTTCGACGACTGCCTGGTCGCGGTGCTCGAACCGGGGCGGCCCGCGCGCGAGACCGCCCGGCAGTTGCACGCGCATCTGGATCGGCCGGGCGGCGCGGTGCGGATCGGCATCGGTGGCTGGCACACCGGCATGAGCGGGCTGCGGTGGAGTTACTACGAGGCGCACGAGGCGATGACCCGCGGGCCGGGCATCAACGAGCGCGAACAGATGAGCCTGTCCGGTCTCCTGCTCGCCGGCGACGACGTGCCGTTGCGCGACCTTGCGCGCGATGTGCTCCGGCCGTTGCGCGAATTCGACGCCGCGCACGCCGGCTCGCTTCTGGCGACGTTGCGCGCGTATCTGGACGCGGACGGGTCGGTTGCCACCGTGGCCGACCGGCTGATCGTGCATCGCAACACCGTTCGTTACCGCCTCGAGCAGATCGAGCGGCTGACCGGGCGCTCACTTGCGCGTACGGCCGATCGGGTGCAGTTGTGGCTGGCGGTCGCGGCCGCGCGGCTCGACGGTTAAGCGGGTGGTGTGGCCGGCCCCGCAACCCGGCGACCCGTTCCGGGCGCACTCAGCTCGATCCAGTAGCGACGGACCGGGCCGTTCGCGGTCTGCCAGATCTCCTCGAGCACACCGCCGCGGCTCTCGATCGTGCGGGCCGACGCGATGTTGCCGGCCAGGCAGGGAACGAGCACCCGGTCGACCCCCAGGGCGGCGCGGGCCTCGACCAGCATCTCACCCAGGGCCCAGCCGGCGATGCCGCGGCGCCGGGCCGACGCCCGGACCCCGTACCCGATGTGGCCGAGCCGGTTGTCGAACTTGTGCCGCAGCGCGATTCCGCCGAGAACTCGCCCGTCCTCGACGATCCAGCGCATTGTTGCGTGTTTGCCCTCGGGACAAGGGGTGCCCGTCGGGTGGGATCCGCGCAGAATTCGCGTCACCCAGGCGGCGAAGCCCTCGGGCGTCCGCACGTCGTCGTCGGCGCCGAGTCCGAAGCCGTCCTCGTGCAGGCCCGGTCCCCATTCGTTGTGGCAGTCGAGAAAAGCCTCGTGCAGCCGGGTTGTCGGTTCGATCAGCTCAGGCATGCGGCCACCGTAGGCCCGCACCCCTCGCGGGCCTTCCATGCCGACCGGCCCAGCGCCCGTGTGCACTCGACCGGGGCCCATCTGCTCAGGGGACTATGAGCGTTCACTCAACTCATGTCCGCAAGCGGCTCACAGCTCGGCAACGCGATGCGCGGTGTCGCGCGGTATCCGCCACCCTGTCGCGTTGACCACACACGCCGAAGCGCCCCCCGGCGAACCGAGGGGCGCTCCGATACGGATCAGCTGGCCGTGTACGTGTTGCCGGTGCCGGGAATCTTGACGCCGAGGCCCTTGCGGGCCTGCTCCGCCTTGCGAGCCACATCGAAGATCTCGTACGCGATACTCACCCCGGTCGAGATCATGACGACAACCGAGATCCAGCCCTCCAGGTCGACATCCGCGTTGGCGAAACCGGTGAACGCCGGGTTGAAGAAGTTGTCAGTGGCCAGCAGATAGATGATCAGGCCGCCGACCACGACGCCGTGCACAGCGTTGACCGCCGCGACCGCCCGCGTCCAGGCGCCGATCCGGTAGACCCAGAACGCCCACAGCCCCTTGAGAACGGTCAGCGCGATCAGCACGGGCCACCAGAACGACCAGTTCGCCGGGTCGAGCAGCGGCTCGTCGGTGAACGTGAACTGCTGCAGCACCAGAGCCAGGATGAGCACGGCCGGCCAGACCATGTTGGCCGCGAACTGCACGCGGGTGAGCGCTCCGGGTTCGTACCGGGGAAGGTCCTTGGGGGTCCACGGCCGATTGAGGTCGTCCTTGCCCGCACCGGTGCGCTCGACGATCCAGAAGGCCAGCGTGACCCAGAAGGCCATCTGCGCGCCGACGTTGATGATCGTGCCGATCGACGAGCCGATCACCTCGCCGAAGCCCGCGTCGTCGGCCAGGATCCGCACGACCGCCGCCACGATCACGACGATCGGCAGGACCATCGTGAGCAGCATCATCAGCGAACGGCGCCACACCGGGTAGAGCTCGGGACCGATCAGATAGTTGGGCCGGTCGGCATAGCTGTCGGCCAATCTGTCCGGATCACCCAACTCGAGCAGTGCGCGCTCGATCGCCGCTTCGCGCGCCTCGCCCGCTTCGATGCGCGCGTCCACCGCGTCCTCGATGGAAGCGCGCAACTCGCGGTCGATGTCGGCGCGTTGTTGCTCGGGCACGCGGCGGAGGGCGGTGAAAACGTAACGGTCGACAAGATTCGTGGTCATGGTGGTCACTCCTTGATGTCGGTGGTGGAGAGGTCGCCGATGGCCTCGTCGAGCCGGGCCCACTCGGTGCGCAGGGCGTCGGCAACCGCGTCGCCCTGCGGGGTGGTCGTGTAGAACTTCCGCGGCCGGGCCTCGTCGGTGTTCCACGAACTGGTGAGCAGTCCCTGGCTCTCGAGCCGGCGTAGCAGGGGGTAGAGCGTGTTGGCCTCGACCTCGAACCCGGCCTGGCTCAACGTCTCCAGCAGTGAGTAGCCGTACCCCGGAGTCCGCAGCACGGCGAGGCTGGCGACGACCACCGTGCCGCGTCGCAGCTCCTGCAGGTGGCTGGCTAGCGTCGCGTCCATTGTCATGCCCAGAACAATACTGTGTCTCACACACTATTGCAATGGGATACACCAACGTGCCCGCAAGAACATTGTCAAAACCACGAGGACGTACGCCTCGTCAGCTCCCCCAAACGCAGCCGGGGCAGCCCTCCGCCTTCGGCGGCTGCCGCCCGCGACCTGCGAAAATGGTCCGGGCCGCCGCGCGCCCGTCCGGCCGTGGTGGACGGCCGGCCCCGACGCGTCAGAACCGCAGGCGACGTTCCACACGCAGCAGGTACTCCCTGCGGTCCAGCGGGTTGTCGTCCCAGCGGTCCCGCACCGGGTAGGGCGGCGGCACCGGTTGGTAGCTGTCGAACGCGCTTTCCAGCACACCCTCGCCGCGGGTCAGCCCCGGAACCGCCTGTTCCAGCTGACGCAGCCGGGCGGCCGGGACGCGGCCCTCGATCACGAAGAGCGGCCCGTCGATCAACGAGGACTCCATGTAACGACCGAACAACCCGAGCACACCGCTGAGCGTCTCGGCCGGCCCGTCCAGCCGAAAGCGGTGCACGGGCTCGCACACGACAGTGCCCGCCTCCGACAGCGCCGCCATCAGCACCAGAGGCAACAGCTTGCGAAAGTCCCCGGCGCCGGTCATCGGCGAGACAAACCCCGTCCGGGTCACGACCACTCGAAGGCCGGTCACCTGCCAGCCATAGAGCCCCTGCGAGACCGTACGGCGGAGGGTGTCCTCGAGGGCCTCGCGAAAGAACTCCTCGGTCTTGAAAAGGTGGATCGGCACCTGCTCGATCGGGACGTCGAGTTCCAAGCTCACCCCGTCGCCCGGCTCCACGAATAGCCCGAGAGTGGCCAGGTACGGGTTGCCGTCCTGCCCGAGAATTTCGAGCGCCCGTCCCGTGCCGGTGGGCCGCTCAACGTGGATCACGCTGCTCTCGCGAAACGCGACCTCGACCCCGTAGTCCTCACCCAACGTGGTTTCGAGCACTTCCTTCTGAACTTCGCCGTACAGCGAAACGGCCAGCTCACCCCGCCGCTCGTCCCGGCGCAGATCAATCAGCGGATCCTGCTCAGCAAGCTCGGTCAGAGCCGAATGCAGTTGCCGTCGCTGAAAGTCATGCACAGCAACAACAACGGTCTCCAAACTGGGCGGCGCAAACAACTCCCCCGAACCCGCGCCATCGCCCGCGCCGACCGAGTCCCCGATCCGCACACTCCGCAGACCGTGCACCTTGGCGATCTCCCCCGCGGACACGGACACCCTAGGCCGTCCGCTCTTGTCCAAACGCGCAGCCGTAGCCACCCGCCCACGACCGATCCGCGCGACCTCAGCCAATTGCGCGGCCGCATCATCCGAGCGCTCACCATCACCTGAACGCTCATCGCTCACTGGATGCGCGATTGCCACCGAACGCTCATCACCGCTCAACCGCTCATGACCGGCCAACTGCACGGGCGCGGCCAAACGCTCATCGTCACTCGAACGGTCGTCGCGGGTTGAATGCGCGAGCCTGACCGAACGCTCGTCACCGACTGAATGCGCGGACACGGCCGAACGCTCAAGACCAGCCGGACGCTCAGGGCTGTCTGAACGCGCGGCCGTGGTTGAAACGTCGGAAGTGGCCGCGCCCGGGGCACTGGATGGAATCGTGACGCCGGGGGGAACTGCGGGAACGGCTGAGCTTGCTACGGAGATTCTTTCGATCGCTGTTACTACGCCGGCCGGGAGGTGGTCTCGGATGTGCAGCGTGCCGTTGAACATTCGGACGTAGGCGACTCGCGATCCTGCCCGGTCTCGCTCGATCTTGAAGACTGTGCCGGCTAGTGGGCCGTTGGGGTCTCCGGTCGCGGGCGGCAGCAGGTCGGTCAGACCGTGCAACAACGCGTCGATGCCCGCGCCGGTTACGGCCGAACCGAAGAAGACCGGGTGGATGGCCGCGGATCGGGTGTGTGCACGTAAGACTTGGCGGAGGGCCGCGTACGGGATCGACCGCTCGTCATGCACCCAGTGGGCGAGCAGGGCCGGGTCGCCGGACAGGTCGACCAGGCGCGCGGCGAATGCGGGGTCGGCGGAACCGAGCTGGTGGGCCGAGGCGTCGGGCATGCCGAGGTTGTGCACGCTGCTGACGGGCACGATGTCGGGCGTCAGGCGGGTGGTGATCTCGGCGAGAACGCTGTCGTAGCGTGCGCCGGCTCGGTCGATCTTGTTGACGAAGATGAGCGTGGGCACGCGCAGGCGGCGGAGGGTGCGCAGGAGTACGCGGGTCTGGGCCTGGACGCCCTCAACGGCCGAGATGACGAGAACGGCGCCGTCGAGCACGCGGAGGGCCCGCTCCACTTCGGCGATGAAGTCGGGGTGGCCGGGCGTGTCGATCAGGTTGACGATGCGGTCGCCCAGCGGGAACGACGCGACGGCGGTCTTGATCGTGATGCCGCGGCGGCGTTCTAGGGAGAGCGAGTCGGTGCGGGTGGTGCCGGCGTCCACGCTGCCAACGGCGTCGATCACGCCTCCGGCGTACAGCAGACGCTCGGTCAGGCTGGTCTTACCGGCGTCGACATGGGCGACGATCCCGAGATTGAGAAAGGGCACGCGGAGTCAGATCCTTCGAGGAGACGGCTTCCAACAGACGGGGCGGGAAACCGTTTCGCATTTCTGCTCCTCCGATGAGCGGATCTGACTTTCCGGACGCTAGCGCGCCCCGACCATTCACGCCTCCCATTTACCGACCACGTCCCGCCCGATCAGCCAGCAGAAGTGCGCAAGCGCAAGGAGACACCGGCGCGGCCCGGGAGCGGGTCGCAAGAAGCGCCGACGCGGCACGGGGCTCGCGCGGAAGACGCCGACGCGGCAGGGCCGAGCACGCGAAAGCGGCTCGCGCGGGGAGAGGCCGACGACGCACGAGATCCGAGCACATGGAACAGGACTCGGCCGGAAGAAGCCACCACGGCACGACAGTGGGGCCCCGGAACAGGACTCGGCAGGAAGGGCCGGGGCGGCACGAGAGCCGAGCGTGCGGAAAGAGCGAGCGGCCGCGAGCGGCGGAGGCGGCCGGGCTCGGGGAACGGCTGGGTCTGGTGTCAGCGGGTGGAAGACGACGCGGGATCGTCGGGCGACGGCGAAGCATCGCGGACTGCGGGGGCCGAGTTGTCCGGGGCGCCGTCGGGGGTGGCGTCGGCATTTGCCTCGGTGGTTACGGCGTCGGCTGACTTGGGGATCAGGGCGGCCAGGACCAGCATGGCGATGGCTACCAGGACCATGCCTATGAAGATGCGGTGGACTGCGATCGTCAGCTTGGCCGGGTCTACCTCGTTGCTGCCGATGATGGCGTTGGCGATGGCTCCGAAGACGGCTGCGCCCAAGGCGCTGCCAAGGGAGCGCAGGAAGATGTTGTTGGCGGTGACCACGCCTCGTTCGGACCAGCCGACGCTGGACTGGGCCGCGATCAGGGTGGGGGCGGCGGTCAAGCCCATGCCGAAGCCGATGAACAGGCAGAACGCGCCCACGGTGAGGACGGACGACTGCGCGTCCAGCAAGAGCAGGAGGGCTGTGCCGATCAGTACCAAGGTGGTGCCGATCAGGGCGCACACGCGGAAACCGACACGCAGGTAGACCTTGCCGGCCTGGCTGGCCGAGATGGGCCAGCCCAGGGTGAGTGCGGCCAGGGCGAAACCGGCCACCAGCGGGCCGTGGCCGAGCACGTCCTGCACGAAGACCGGCACGTAGGCGCTGAGCGCGAGCAGGATGGCGCCGACGCCGATGGCCAGCTGGCCGGAAGTGACGAGCAGACGGCGGCGGAACACCCACAGCGGGAGGACGGGGGCGGGCGCGGAGCGCTCGACGAAGCCGAACACCACCAGCAACGCCAGGCCGCCGCCGAGCACGAGCAGGCTGGTCAACGAGATCCAGGACCAGGCCTGGCCGCCCTCGAGCACGCCCAGGATGACCAGCGTCAGGCCGGCGGTGAGCAGCGCGGCGCCCTTGTAGTCGATGACCGGGCGGCCGCGTTCCATCCGTTCGTGGAAGCGCCGCCAGATCATGGTGCCGGCCAGCAGGCAGAGCGGGATGTTGACGAAGAAGATCCAGCGCCAGTCGACCCACTCGCTGAACACGCCGCCCAGCGTCGGGCCGATCACCGAGGAGATGCCCCACACGCTGGCCACGTACCCCTGGACCTTGGACCTTTCCCGTACGGAGTAAAGGTCGCCGACGATCGTGATGGTGGTCGGCATGATCGCGCCGGCGCCGAGGCCCTGTACCACGCGGAAGATGATCAGGGTGAGCATGCTCCAGGCCGCGCCGCACAGGATCGAACCGAGCAGGAACAGCCCGATGCCCCAGAGGATCACCGGCTTGCGCCCGAACAGGTCGTTGAGCTTGCCGTAGATCGGGACCGACACGGCCTGGGCCAGCAGGTAGATCGAGAACAGCCACGGGAACTCGGTGAAGCCGCCGATGTCCTTGACGATCGAGGGCACCGCGGTCGCGATGATGGTCGAGTCGATCGCGATCAGGGCGGTGGACAGCATGACCGCGGCGAGGACGGGTCCGCGCTCGGACCTCAGTCCGACATTGTTCTCCGGCACCCTGTTCACCTACCCCTCCTACCCGGGCCCCGCACGACCAGGACCGGCAAAGAGTCTGATGTCACCTCGATGCGGCGAATGATCGGCCAATTTCACTCGGACCGGGAGCGAGCGGTTTTAGCCTGGCCAACGTGGCGTGTGTGGTGGTGGCCGAGGACAACCTTGATCATCAGCGGGTGATCGCGGAGGTGGTGCGGCGGCTGGGACACGAGGTGATCGTGACCGGTGACGGGCAGGCGGCGCTCAAGGCCATCGCCGAGCACCGGCCCTCGCTCGTGGTCGCCGACGTCGACATGCCGCACCTGAACGGGCTCGACCTGTGCCGGGCGATCCGGCACGACCCGGAGATCGCCGGGACGCCGGTCCTGCTGGTCACGGCGTACCTCCTTCCGGGTGACCCCCGGCTGACCGAGACGGGCGCGCTGGCGGTGCTCGGCAAGCCGTTCGGCGTTCCCGAACTCACTAAGGCCCTGCGCGCGCACCTGCCGGCCGAGCCGCCGCCCGCCCCGGCGGCGCCGATCCGCACTCCGTCCCCGGAGAATCCGGCGTTCTTCGACGCGTTGATGGAGTCCCTGGATGTCGGGGTGATCGCGTGTGACGCGGCGGGCCAGGTGGTGCTGGCGAACCGGCCGATGCTCGAGTTCGTCGGCCCAGCCGTCGGGAGCGTCCCCATCGGCGACGCCACTCGCAAGTTCGCCCTGCAGCGCCCGGACGGCACTGCCCTGCGTACGCACGAACTGGCTCTTTCCCGGGCCCTGGCCGGCGAGAACGTGCAGCAGGCCGAGTTGCTGGCCCACGACGAACTGGGCCGCCCACGCTGGTTCGCCGTGAACGCCCGACCGGTGCGCGACGAGTCGGGCGCGGTGACCGGGGCCGTGGCCGCGATGCACGACGTGACCGGCCAGCACCGCAACCGGCAGTATCAGCACTGCGAGAACGAGGTGCTCAAGGTCATCGCCGACCATCCGCACGCCTCGGACGCCACGGACCGGATCCTGGAAGCGATCGGGACGACGCTGAGCTGGCCTTATCTACGGTTGTGGCTGGTCGACGAGGTGACCGATCTGCTGCGCCCGGCCGGTGTCTACACGGCCCCGCACGAGCGCCCGCTGCCGGTGGCGGTGAGCATGGCCCGGGGCACCGGTCTGGCCGGTTCGTGCTGGCAGCGCGCCGATGTCATCTGGGTGCCGGACCTGCACGCCGCCGACTCGCCCGTGCTCTCCAGCATCTCCGCGGGCACCGATTTCCGGGCGGCCGGCGCGGTCCCGGTTCGCAGCGGCGAGCGCATCGTCGGGGTGCTGACCTTTTTCTCGTACGAGAGGCAGGAGCCCGACTCCGCACTCGGCGTGCTGCTGACCGGGCTGGCCGGGCTGATCGGCGCGTTCCTCGAGCAGCGTCGCTCGGAGGTGCTGGCCCTGCATCTGGCCGCGGCCACCGACGAGTACATCGCGCTCGTCGGGCATGAGCTGCGCACACCGTTGACGTCCATCGGGGCGTACGTGGACCTGATCGCCGAAAGCCCCGACGACCTGGCCCTGGGCGAGGTGCGCGACCTGCTCGACGTGGTGCAGCGCAACAATGCCCGGCTGCGTGATCTGGTCGAGAAGCTGCTCGACCTGGCCGCGCTGGAGTCGGGGCACGTCCAGCTCACGATCCGGCCGGTCGACCTGACCGACGTGGTGGCCGGCGCGGTCGACGCCGTCTCGCGCGCCGCGGCCGAGCGCGGTGTCACCGTCGACGCCCGCATGCCCGACGAGCTGACCGTCCCCGGCGACGCCGTCCGGCTGCGCCAGATGGCCGACGCGCTGGTCGAGAACGCGGTCAAGTTCAGCCGCCCCGACTCCAAGGTCACCGTGACGCTGGCCGACGACCAGGGCGAGGCGGCCGTGCTGACCGTGACCGACAACGGGCCGGGCGTGGCCCCCGCCGAGCAGCCACGACTGTTCCGCCGCCTCTATCGGGCCGGCAACGCCCGCCACACCGGCATTCCGGGGGCGGGCCTCGGCCTGGCGCTGTGCCGGGTGGTCGTGGAACGCCACCACGGTTCGATCACCCTGGCGTCCCACGAGTCCACCGGCACAACCGTCACGGTCCGCCTGCCCAGCATCGATCTGTAGGTACGGCTTCACCGCTCGGCCAGGGCGGCAACCCTGGCCGAGCGGCGAGACTGAGCGGTCAACCCAAGCGGTCAACCCGAGCGGTCAACCCGAGCGGTCAACCCAAGCGGTCAACCCGAGCAGTCAACCCGAGCAGTCAACCGAGCGGTCAACCCGAGCGGCCAACCCGAGCAGTCAACCGAGCGGTCAACCCGAGCGTTGAACCCGAGCGGCCAACCCGAGCGCTAGACCCCGACCGGGACGCCTTCGGTCGCGGCGACCTCGTCGCGGCGGGCGCGCACCAGGATGAAGGCCACCAGGGCGGCCACGCCGATCAGGGCGGCGCTGACCCAGAAGGCGACCGTGTAGCTGTGGACCGTCGCCACCGCCTGGAGGGCGGGGACCTGGTCCGGGCTGGTGATTTCGCCGCGGTGGTCGGCGAGGTACCCGGCCAGCGACGAGGTGAAGATGGTGTTGAGCAGCGCGGTGCCCAGCGAGCCGCCGATCTGCTGGGTGGTGTTGATCAGGGCGCTGGCCACCCCGGCGTCGTGGCCGGCCACGCCGACCAGGGCGGTGTTGGACATGGGCCCGAAGGTGACGCCCATGCCGAAGCTGAGCACCAGCTCGGCCGGGAAGACGTGGGTCCAGAAGCCGGTGTCCACGCCGATCTGGGTCAGCATGACCATGCCGATCGCGGCCAGCGCCAGGCCGCCGGTCATCAGCACGCGCGGGCCGAAGCGGGTCTGCAGCTGGGCCGAGAACCCGGCGCCGGCGATGATGCCGAACGTGAACGGCAGGAACGCGACACCGGTCATCAGGGCCGAGTAGCCCAGCGTGAGCTGCAGATAGAACGTCAGGAACAGGAACATGCCGAACAGACCCGAGCCGATCAACAGCGCCGAGACGTACGCGCCCCCGCGGTTGCGGTCGAGGATGACGCGCATCGGCAGCAGCGGGTGGGCGCTGCGCATCTCGATGACGACGAACGACACCAGCAGCAGGACCGCCGCGACCAGCCAGGCGATGGTGACCGGCGAGCTCCACCCGTCCTCGCTGGCCTTCGTGAAGCCGTAGACCAGGGCGACGAGACCACCGGTCGAGGTGATCGCGCCGGGCAGGTCGTAGCGGGTGTTGCCCTCGGCCTTGCTTTCGCCGACGAACCGGACGGCGGCCAGCGCGGCCACGATCGCGATCGGGGTGCTGACCAGCAGGGTCCAGCGCCAGGAGGCGTACTCGGTGAGCAGACCGCCCAGCAGCAGGCCGACCGCGCCGCCGCCACCGGCGATGGCGCCGTAGACGCCGAAGGCCCGGGCCCGTTCGCGGGCCTCGGTGAAGGTGACCGTGAGCAGCGACAACGCCGCCGGGGCCATGAGCGCGCCGAACGCGCCCTGCAGCGCGCGGGCCGCGAACAGCGTCTCGGCGTTGGTGGCCAGGCCGCCCAGCGCCGACGCGCCGGCGAAGCCGAGCAGGCCGATGATGAACGCCCGCTTGCGGCCGGTGAAGTCGGCGATGCGACCGCCGAGCAGCAGCAGGCCACCGAAGGCCAGGGTGTACGCCGTGATCATCCACTGCCGGTCGGCGTCGCTGATGTTCAGGTCGGCCTGGGCGGTCGGCAGGGCGATGTTGACGATCGTGGCGTCGAGCACGATGAGCAGCTGGGAGACCGCGATGACGGCCAGAGCGAGCCACCGGTTTCGTGGTTTAGGCGAAATATCCGGCGGATTGGCGGCGTCAGAAGTCGAGATGGACATGGAGGTCCCCCCTTGAAAGGGCATGCGGAGATCCACCCTCGTCAGCGACGGGGCGTTGGTGAGTGGTGCGGGGTCAGCGTTTGAGCAGGGGCAGGATGATGTCGTCGACGAGGTGGTCGAGGAACGGCGGGTCGATGGGCTCGCCGAGGGCGAAGCCGCGCATGAAGACCATCGCCGGCACGATCTCGTCGATCAGGCGGGCGTCGTAGCCCGGGCATAGTTCGCCGCGGGCCTCGGCCCGGGCGCAGATGGCTTCCGCGAACGGGATCTTCGATTCCCGCATCTGGCGCAGCTGTGCCGCCAGCTCGGGGTCGGTGTGCAAGGCCATGAACAGCCCGGCCAGGAGAGGCCCCTCCTCGCTGCTGATCATCGTGGCGATGTCGCAGAACCACGCCAGCAGGTCGCCGCGGAGCGACCCGGTGTCGGGCAGCGGCGCGTCGGCCGCCTTGCACGCCCGGACGGCGTCGGTGACCAGCTCGGCCTTGGTCGGCCAGTGCCGGTACAGCGTCGCCTTGCTCGCCTGGGCCCGGGCGGCCACCGCGTCCACCCGAAGACCCTGATAGCCCGTCTCGCCGAGCAACTCGTATGCGGCGCGCAGGATCGCCTGCTCACGCTCGCTGTCGAGACGCCGGGACCGCCCGGCCGACGAGGCGGTTCGCGCCTGCTCAGCCATGACTTCCCCCGATCCGGCATGCCTTGCGAAACGAAACTGTTTCGTACACTACGCCTCCCGCTCCCCACCGGCGATCTCCACAACCAATTGTGACGCAGAACGCGGCGCCACCCCCGGCCAGAGGACGGCGCCGCGGACGCAGCGGGTCAGATCGTGGCGATCGTGCCGGCCACCTCGTCGACGAGTTCGCGGGCCAGGAAGCCGGTGCGGCCGTGCCGCAGCATCAGCCGTTGGCCGCTGACCGCGTGCGCGTACGCGCCCCAGCACGCGGCCTGCGCCGGTTCGGCGCCCCGACCGAGCAGGCCGGCCACGATGCCCGCCCGGGTGTCGCCGCTGCCCGAGGTGCCCAGCCCGGCGTCGCCGCTCTGCTCGGCCCAGCGGCGGCCGTCGGGGGTGACGATGTGGCCGTACAGCGAGACCACTGCCTGATAGCGCTCGGCCAGCTCGGCCGCCGCCTTGGCCGGGTCGTCGCCGGGTTCACGCCCGAGCAGATGCCCGGCCTCGGTGAAGTTCGGCGTCAGCACGGCGCGGCGCTGGCGCAGCAGGCTTGCATCCTTGCTGAGCGCGCCCAGGGCGTACGCGTCGAGCACCACCGCCGTGCCGGAGCCGGCCGCGCCGAGCACCGTACGCATCAGCTCGGTGGTCTTGTCGATGTCGTCCAGTCCCGGCCCGAGCGCGATCACGTCGGCCGCCCCGGCCAGCGTGGTCAGCTCGTCGACGTCGGACAGGCCGATCACCTTGGCCTCGGGCACCGCGATGCTCATGGCCACCGCCGTCTCCTCGGCCACCGCCAGCTGCAAGCGCCCGGCGCCGGCCCGCAGCGCCGCCTCGCCGGCCAGCAACACCGCTCCCGGGTTGAACTTGGACCCACCGACCACCAGGACCGTGCCGCGTGATTCCTTGCCGCCGCTCGGGTCGGGCAGCGGCCAGTCCCGCAGCACGGCCGGGGTGATGACGATCTCGTCAGTTCGGTTCGGCATCGACGTCCTCCTGCTTGGTGTGCGGCGTGCCCTCGCGGTGCAGGTGCTCGACCGAGTTGAACAGTTCCGGGCGCAGCTTGCCGTCCTGCCGGCGCCAGCTGCTGATCGAGCAGTTCGCGACGGCGGTCTCGTGCGCGATCTCCATCAGTTCGGCCTCGCTCAAGCCCTCGGCGAGATAGCGGACGAGCAGCACGATCGCCTCGTGGCCGAACAGCACGACCCGGCCGTCCGGGTGGTCCTCGCGCAACTCGCGCAGCAGCGCGCGCAGGCGCAGCAGGACGTCGGCCCAGGACTCGCCGCCCGGTGGCCGGTAGTAGAACTTGCCGAGCCGGGCCCGCCGGCGGGCCTCGCCGGGTAGCCGCTGCTGCACCCCGCGGGCGGTCAGCAGGTCGAGGACGCCCAGCTCCCGGTCGCGCAGGCGTTCGTCGACGACGACCCGGACGCCGGTGCCGGCCAGCGCCAGCTCGGCGGTCTGGCGGGTGCGCAGATAGGGCGAGACGATCGCGATCCCGGGCCGCTCGTCGTCCGGCTGTTTGGCCAGGAACGCGCCGACCGCCTCGGCCTGCTCCCGGCCGAGGTCGGACAGCGGCACGTCGGCGTCGCGCTCGGGGATGTCTATCTCCTCGGCGCCGCCGGTCTCGGCGTCCTGCGCGGTGACGTTTCCGGTGCTCTGGCCATGCCGGACCACGGCGAGCCACTGCAGCTGTTCCATGCCGGGCTGATACCCCGGGACGGGCGGGCTCACCCACTAGCGTTACCACCGGATGGGAATCTCGATAAAGTCCACTGATTTAGTGGACAAGGTGGGGGATGGTCTTCCAGACTCGTCCGGTGGATTGGACCCTCGCGCTGGCCGGGCTCGGCGTCGGCATCGTCGTCGGGCTGACCGGCATGGGCGGCGGCGCCCTGATGACCCCCATCCTGGTGCTCGTCTTCGGTGTGCCGCCGGTGGCCGCGGTCTCGAGCGACCTGGCCGCGAGCGCGGTGATGAAGCCGTTCGGCGGCTGGGTGCACGCCCGGCGCGGCACGGTGAACTGGTCGCTGGTCGGGTGGCTGTGTGCGGGCAGCGTGCCCAGCGCCTTCCTCGGGGTGCTGTTGCTGCGCCTGCTGGGCGACGACGAGTCGGTGCAGCACGCCATCCGGGTGGCCCTGGGCGTCGCGTTGCTGCTGGCCGCCGGTGGGCTGCTGCTCAAGGCGTGGGCGAGCCGGCGGAACGGCGAGGGCGACGGCCGGATCACGGTCCGGCCGCTGGCGACGGCCGCGCTCGGCGCGGTGGGCGGGCTGATCGTCGGGCTGACCTCGGTCGGGTCGGGCTCGCTGATCATCGTGGCGCTGCTGGCCATGTATCCGGCGCTGCGGGCCAACAACCTGGTCGGCACCGACCTCGTGCAGGCCGTCCCCCTGGTCACCGCGGCCGCGCTGGGGCACGCCTTCTTCGGCGACCTGCATCTCGACCTGGCCGCCGCCGTGCTGATCGGCTCGATCCCCGGCGTGCTGATCGGCTCGCGCGTCTCGTCGCGGGCCCCGGCCGGTCTGGTGCGGGCCGCCCTGGTGATCGTCCTGCTGGCCAGCGCGCTCAAGCTGTTCGACCTGTCCACCGCGATCGTCGGCGTCGCCTCGGGCACGGCCGTGCTGATCGCCGTCGCGCTCGGCCTGTACGCCCGTAAGACCCGGACACCGGCCGCCGAACCGGAACGGGACCCCGTCGCGGCCCCCTGACGCTCACCTCGCGGGCCCCCGTGCCGAACAGCAGAAGGGAGACCTTCGCCGGGCGGAACGGGACAAGTCGGCATGAACGTACGGCAGAAGCTGCTCGGCGGCTTCCTCACGGTGGCCGCCATGGTCGCCGCGACCGGGGCTGTCGTGTTGCACGCCGACGCCGAGACCACCCGTCTGGCCGCGATCACCGAGGCCGAGCAGGTGGCCCGGGGCATCGCCAAGGACGTGGCGTTCGGGCTGGCCGCGGACACCCTGGGCGAGGAGCCGCCCGCCCTGATCGACCACCCGGTCGCGCTCACCGCCTATCTCGAGCGCCTGCACGAACTGCAGAACCGGGACGTCGTGGTGGTCGACACCGGGAAGCGGATCCTGGCCGACGCCGTGCCCGAGAACGTCGGCACCACCTTCGACCACGACACCGGCAACGAGATCGGCCGCACCATCGCCGACGGCCGGTCGCGGGTCTTCGTCGAGACCAGCGACGACTACCCCGACGGCATCCAGCAGGTCGTTGTCCCCCTGCTGGGCAAGAACGACGTCACCCTCGGCGCGGTCGTTCTCGAGTACACCCCGCTCTACGAGCAGATGGAGGCGGTCACCGGGCACGCCGAGACGATCATCCTGTACGCCGGGATCATCTGCATCCTGCTCGTGCTGGCGCTCGGCCTGGCCACCGCCGAGTCGATCGTCCGGCGGATCGGGCGGCTGACCCGCGCCGTGGAGAGCATCCGGGACGGCGACTACACGCAGCGGGTGCGGCTCGGCCGGCGCGACGAGATCTCCCGGCTCGGTGACGCGTTCAACGACATGGCCGTACGCCTGGACCGGTCGGCCCGCGAGATCCTGGCCAAGGAGTACACCGACCGCATCCTGGCCAACGCGGGCGAGGGCATCTGCGGCGTCGACGCCCAGGGCCGGATCACGTTCGCCAACGAGGCGGCGGGCCGCATCACCGGCCTGGGCGTCGAGGGGCTGCTCAACAAGGAGGCGGCCACGCTGCTGCCGGACGTCGAGCGGGCCGAGGTCACCGTCGACCGGCCGGACGGCACGTCGGTGCGGGTGGCCTACACGATCAGCCCGATCGAGAAGGACGGGCGGCGGATCGGCGGGGTGGTCGTGCTGCGCGACGTCACCCGGCAGCGCGCCCTCGAGTTCGACCTGCGCCACCAGGCCCTGCACGACGGGCTGACCGGCCTGCCCAACCGCAAGCTGTTCCTCGACCGGGTCGACCACGCGATGGTCCGGGCCCGGGCCGGTCGCGCCGGCGTCGCCGTGCTCTACCTCGACCTGGACGGCTTCAAGAAGGTCAACGACAGCCTGGGGCACAACGCCGGCGACGCCCTGCTGCGCACGGCGGCCGAGCGGCTGACCGCCGCGTTGCGACCGCAGGACACGGTGGCCCGGCTCGGCGGCGACGAGTTCGCCGTGCTGCTGGAGACCGAGCCGGGCGACGCCGGGGCCGATCCCGAGCGATGGGCCCAGGCCTGCGTCGACGCCCTGGACAAGCCGTTCCTGATCCAGCACCGCGAGGCGACGATCAGCGTCAGCGTCGGGGTGGTGCCCGCGGCCGAGCGCTACACCGACGCCGACGAGGTGCTGCGTAACGCGGACGTCGCCATGTACGCGGCCAAGGCCAAGGGCAAGGCCTGCTACGAGGTCTTCGAGACGCGCATGCACGAGCAACTGCTCGACCGGCTGGACCAGGAGGCCCGGCTGCGCGAGGCGGTGCACCGCGGCGAGCTGCGCCTGCACCTGCAGCCGGTGGTGGACGTGACGACCCGGGAGGTCCGCGGGGCCGAGGCGCTGGTGCGCTGGGAGGACCCGGAACAGGGGCTGCAGCAGCCGGGCGCGTTCATCCCGCTGGCCGAGGAGACCGGGCTGATCACCGAGATCGACCGGTGGATGCTGAACGAGGCGTGCCGGACGATGCGCGACTGGCAGGAGACCTCGCCCAGAACCGCACCGCAGTGGATCAGCGTCAACCTGTCGGCCGCGAACCTCGAGGTGCCGGACCTGACCGACCGGGTGGCGTACGCCCTGGCCTCCACCGGCGTCGCCCCGGGCTGCCTGGTGCTGGAGCTGACCGAGACGGTGCTGATGCGCGACCTCGCGGTCACCGCCGGGCGGCTCGAGGAGCTGCGCGAGCTGGGCGTGCGCATCGCCATCGACGACTTCGGCACGGGCTACTCGTCGCTGGGCTACCTGCGTGACATCCCGGTCGACGTGCTCAAGGTGGACCGGTCGTTCATCACCGGGCTGGCCGGTCACCGGCGGCAGCAGGAGCTGGTCAGCGCGGTGCTGCAGCTCGGTCACACGCTCGGGCTCAAGGTTGTGGTCGAGGGCGTGGAGACCGAGGAGGAACTCGACCTGCTGATCACGCTGGGCGGCCGGTTCGCGCAGGGCTACCACCTGGGCCGGCCGGAGCCGGTCGCGAGCCTGCGGGCGAGGCTCGCGACCGTTCCCGTCACCTAACTCTCAACGAACACGGCGACCGTACGGGCCGGGACCGTGAAAGTGCCGGTCGCCTTGGCGAACGCGGCCGTGCGGACCAGCGGATCGGCGGAGTTCCGCTGGACCGGGTGGAGAGCGACCGTCCGGCCGGCGAGCGGCGCGACGGTCTGGGTGGTGGCCGCCGAGGTGCCGTTGAAGACCACCGTCACCGACTTCCAGGTCCGGTCGATTCCCCGTCCGTCCAGGGTCATCGTGACAACCCCCGGGGTCTCGGCCGTTCCGGAGAGCGGGAACGACAGCCTCTTCTGCACCTCGGCGGCGGTCGGCAGGCCGAAGACCGGCGACGAGCCGCGGATCTTCAGCAGTTCCTGGTAGCGGGCATCGGTGAGCGCCACGTCGGCGCACGACGGGACCAGAGCCGGATCGGCCAGCAGCGGCTTCGCGAAAACCCACTTGTCGGAGTTGTCAGCCGCCGGAGGCAGCCCCCGGCCGAATCCGTTGCCGGACGCGCAGTCCCAGACGATCTGGTTGAACCAGTCCCCCGAGTTGTACGAGTTGCGGTCGAGCGATTTGGACCGCAACCGTTCGCTACCGGCGGTCACGAACCCGGCCCCCTGCCCGAGCGCGGTCGTCGCCAGCGCCACCGACTGGGCCCGGGCCCGCTCGGCGGCCGAGGTCGACCGGGCCAGCTTGAACGCCATCGCGTCGTACAGGATCTCGTTGTCGTGCGCGTCGACGTAGGTGATGGCCTCCCCCGGCGCCGCCGTGTAGCCGGCCGGTGAGCCGTTGTAGTCGACCTGGGAACCCGTGACGACCTGACCCGCGGACGACACGAACCGGTACGACTTCAGGTTGCCGCTCAGCCCCACCTTGATCAGGTCCTGGTAGTGCAGCAGCCGCGCCTTCTGCTCGGCCGCCGTGCCGTTGACCGCGTCGCCGTTGGGCGCGCTGAGCAGCCCCGTGGCGAAGCCCTGCACCCTCGGGTTCTCGTCGAACGGCCCGCCACCGCGTACGGCGTCGCGCAGCCGGTCGTTGAAGGTCGCGACGCCCGTGCCGGCCATGTTGGCCTGCGTGGCCTGCTCGAAGCGCGCGTTCCCGGCCACCTCGCCGAAGTCCCAGCCCTCGCCGTACAGGTTGATGCTCTTGCCGTCGACGCCGTCCTTGCGCACCGACAACCGATCGAGAGCCGCCCGTACGGCCAGGATGTTCGCCTTCGGGTGGTGGCCCATCAGGTCGAAGCGGAAACCGTCCACCTTGTACGCCCTGGCCCACGTGACGATCGAGTCGACGACGAGCTTGCCCATCATCGCGTTCTCGGGCGCGGTGTTGGCGCAGCAGGTGGAGTTGGCGACCGTTCCGTCGGCCAGCAGCCGCTGGTAGTAGCCGGGCACGATCTGGTCGAGCACCGACTTTCCATCGGTGCCGGCGGCCGGCGTGTGGTTGTAGACGACGTCCATCACCACGCGCAGCCCGGCCCTGTTCACCCCGGCCACCATCTGCCGGAACTCCCGGGTCCGCTGGTCGGGATCGACGGCGTACCCGCCCTCGGGCACCGTGTAGTGCAGCGGGTCGTAGCCCCAGTTGTAGCCGTCGGTGGCGGCCACCGCGGCCACACACTTCTGCTGCTCCTCCGAGTCCGGCGGCAGCGAGGGCAGATCGCACGCCGGCGTCTTCTGGTCGGCGCGCTTCTCGGGAATGGTCGCGAAGTCGAACACCGGCAGCAGGTGCAGGTGGGTGACCCCGGCGCCGGCCAGCGCGGTCAGGTGCTTCATACCGTCGGTCTCCGGGTCGGTGAAGGCCGCGTACGTGCCGCGCCGCCCGGCCGGGACGGTCTTGTCGGCCATCGAGAAGTCCCGTACCGACAGCTCGGAGATCTGGATCTTTGCCGAGGGCACCGCGGCCGGCTTGCGCAGACCCGTCCAGCCCGGGGGCGCGAGCGCCGGGTCGGCCAGGTCGACGATCCGGCTCAGCTTCGAGTCGGTCGACAGGCCCAGCGCGTACGGGTCGGTGACCGCGGCCGTGACGACCTTGTTCGCGGCGGGCTGCCACGCGGTCACCCGGTACGAGTAGTACTTGCCCTTCCAGCTCGCCGGGCCGCGGACCGACCAGATCCCCGTACGGTCGTCGCGGTTCATCTTCACGATGGACGGGCCGGACTCCGCCGTGTCGAACAGCTGCAGGTCGACGTTCTGAGCGGTGGGCGCCCACACCGACAGCGTGGTCCCGACCGGCCCCAGCTTGGTGTCGGCCGCCGCGGTCGCGTAGACGTCATCGAGCACGCCGGCGGTCTGCACCCCGGTGGCGGCCAGCAGCGTGCCGGTCGCGTCCCGTTCGGTCAGCACCACCTGCCCGCGCAGCACGTCCTTGACGTTCACCCCTCTGGGCAGCTGGAACGCGTCGTACTGCCACAGGTGCGGGAACCGGGTGCGCTGCGCCTCGGTCAGGCCACCGGGCCGGGCCGTGAGCCGCACCGAGGCGAAGTCGCCGGAAACCGAGTTGTCGATCCCGCCCGGCGCGTACACCAGGTCGTAGGTCTTGCCGTCGGTCGAACCGCCGGGCCGCCACGCGATCGTGCCGCGGTCGAGCCAGACGGCCGACGACTTGGTCACGTCGGCGACACCGCCCGAGCCGGTCTTCGCGACGACCGGCGCCAGCCTCGGCGAGACCCCGCCCAGCAGCCAGATCTCGCGCCCGCCCTCGGCGAACGTGAGTTGCTGGTCGTCGGGCAGATCCTTCTCGTCGCCCTTGTGGATGATGTATTTGAGCGCGGTCGCCCCGGCCGCCAGCGGCACTTCCCAGTACGGGCCGAACGAGTCGGTTCCGGTCGGTGTCAGCGGCGCCGCCCAGTCGGTCGGCTCGGCCGCGCCGTCCCAGACGTGCAGGCCCCAGCCGGTGGCGTCGGCCGTGCGGTAGTGGATGACCGCCGTGCCCGGATCCTGCTCGACCGGCGGCGGCGTGGTCGTGATCCCGGCCTCGCCCTGCTTCAGCCAGATCTCGCCGTTCCGCGACGGGTCGAAGAACCGGTCCGTGTCGACGTCCTTCACGCCGTCCTTGCCGACCACGATGAAGCCCACGTTCCGGGCGTCCGGGGCGAGTTTCACGTACGCGAACCGGCCGTACTCGTCCTCCCCCACGAACGGCTGCCCGGCCGGATACGTGGTCGTCATCGACGGGTCGACGTCGCCGAACACGTAGAGGCCGTAGTCGTCGTAGCCCCCGGCCGGCCGCTGGTAGTGCACGACGGCGTAGTCGGGACTGGTCGCGGTGACCGGAGTGCCCACCTTGATGCTCGTGACCGTCGACGCGAGCCGGCCCCCGCTGTCGCGGACGACGGCCTTGTAGCGCACGGTCGTGCCGCCGGCCAGCCCGGTCAGGTCGTGATAGGCCGAGCTCGTGCCCGAGCCGACGAGCTGCCACGGGCCGTCGCCGACCTGCGCCGCGAAGGTGACCGTGGACAGCGGGTCGCCGGTGGTCTCGACGGCCAGTTTCGTGGGGGTGGGCACGAGCGCGCCGGCCGGCGAGGTGAACTTCACCGTCGGAGCGGCCGACGGCCCGGCGATCGGCTTGCCGGCCCGCAGCGCGACGGCCGACAGCGGCGGCACCGTGATGGTCACCTGGCCCGCGGCGGTGGCCGGCGAGAGCGCCGAGGTGCCGTAGATCCCGCGGAACGTCGTCGAGGGCGACCACGTGTCGAGGGTGACGGTCTGCGCGGTGGTCGCGCTGTTGGCCGCCACCACGTACTCGACCCGCTCGGCCGGGTCGATCCGGGACGCCGCGAACACGCCCGGCCCCGCGGCCGCGTGCCGGGTGACCTGCACCCCGCCGCGCAGCGCCGAGTTGGCCTTGCGCAGCGCGCCCAGCGACGCGATCGTGCGATAGAGCGGGTGCCCGGTGTTGTAGTTGTCGACCGCGTGCGTGCGGTCGGTGCCGATCAGGTCGTCGTCGAGGTAGTCGGCCGTCTTCGAGGCGAACATGTCCTGCCGCGCGTCCTTGTCGCCGCCCGGCCCGGTGAAGCCCTGCTCGTCGCCGGAGTAGACGACCGGTTGCCCGCGGGTCAGGAACATCAGCTCGTGCGCGAGCTGATCACGGCGCAGAGCGTCGTCACCCTTGAGGGACGACCCGATCCGGCCCATGTCGTGGTTGCCGAGGAACGTCGGCAGCCGGCCCGCATTCGTGTCCCGGGCGGTGTAGAGATCGTCCTTGGCGTACACGTCGGCCAGCGCCCGGGCCGAACCGTCACCGGCCACGAAGCCCTTGGCCGCCTCCTGGAACGAGAAGTCCAGCGTGGCGGGCAGCCCGCCCCGGCGTACGTAGGTGGATTCGATCTCCTGGTCGGCGCTGTAGACCTCGCCGAACATGAAGAAGTCCTTCTTGCCGGCCCGGGCCGCGGCCTTCTCGATGCCCGCGCTGAACTGCGGCCAGAAGTCGAGATCCACGTGCTTGACGGTGTCGAGCCGGTAGCCGTCGATGCCGGTGGCGGCGATCCAGTACGCGTAGATGTCGGTCAGCCCCCGGACAACCTCGGGCCGCTCGGTCCACAGGTCGTCGAGCCCGTAGAAGTCGCCGTACTCGCTGTTCTCGCCGGCGAAGGTCGAGTTGCCGCGGTTGTGGTACATCGTGGGGTCGTTGAGCCAGGCCGGTTTCTTGACCGTCTTGTCGGCGGCCGAGGGAAAGACCGGCGTGTACGGGAAGGAGGCCGTCGACACCTTCGGAAAGTCGCCCTTCCGGTCGTCGAACGGGCGGCCCTGCGCATCCTCGTACGGGCTGGTCGCCTTGTCGATGTAGTCGTACTTGTCCTCGGCATAGCGGATCACGTCGGCCGTGTGATTGGCGATGATGTCCAGGAACACCTTCAGGCCGCGCTGGTGGGCCAGCCGGACCAGCTTCTTGAGCTCGTCGTTGGTGCCGAAGTGCGGGTCGACCTGGGTGAAGTCGGTGATCCAGTAGCCGTGGTAGCCGGCCGACACGTCGTCCCCGGTGCCCTGCACCGGCCGGTTCTTGAAGACCGGCGCGAGCCAGATCGCCGTGGTGCCGAGCCCCTGGATGTAGTCGAGCTTGTCGATCACGCCGGCCAGGTCGCCGCCGTGATAGAAGCCCTTGTCGGCCGGGTCGAGACCGGTGGCGAGCCGGTCGCCGGTCCGGCCGCCCTTGTCGTTGGCCTTGTTGCCGTTGGCGAAACGGTCGGGCAGCACGAAGTAGTACTGCTCGTTGGCGGCCGGCCGGTCGGCGCCCCACTGGGCGATGACGGCGTCGGTGGGGGCGGCCGGAACGGCCGGAGCGGCCTGCGCCGGCACGGAAACGAGAAACGGCAGCGTCAGGGCTACCGCGGCAGCCAGGAGCCGCCGGCTTCGAGAGACCACTATGTCCCCTTCTATTCCACAGCCCAGACCTGCACGGCCGGGCCCGAGACATCGATGACGGTGGAACCATCGGATTCAATGTGCAGCGACGGCGCACCGCCGTAAAGGTTTTCCAGGTTTGTGTCGGGAGGCAGACCGGTCACCCGGCACGACCCCGACCCGGCCCGGCGGGCCAGCACGAGCAGACTCTGGGCGACGCTCTCCCGCAGGAAGATCAGGACGTCGCCGTCGGCGTGCGTCCAGCGCAGACCGCCGCGGGTCAAGGCGGGCGACGATCTCCGCAACGCGATCAGCTCGCGATAGCGGCGCAGGGTCTGCGTGTCCCACTCGTCCGGGCGGTCCCACGGCATCGGCGCCCGGGCTGACTCGTTGCCCCCGCCGGTCAGCCCGATCTCGTCGCCGGCGAACACCATCGGCGTGCCGGGCAACGTGAACAACAGGCCCGCGGCGACGTGCTGCCGGTCGGCGTCGCCCACGACCGTACGGATGCGGGCCGTGTCGTGCGAGCCGAGCAGCTGCCACGACGCCTCCCACGACCGCCACGACATCTCGGCCGCGAACGCCGACATGGTGGCCACCAGCGAACCGGCATCCCGTACGGGCAGCTCCTCGGGGTTGCCCAGAAAACCGTCGAAGGGCACGGCCGCCGCGCGCAACCAGCTCCACACCGGACGGGTGAACCCGGCGTAGTTCATCGTGCCGTGCCAGCCGTCGCGGTCGAGGTCACCGGTAGCGTCGTGCCCGTGCTCGGCGATCAGCAGACCGTCGGGCCGGGCCTCGAGCACCGCCTCCCGCAGCAGCGCGGCGACCTCGTGGTTCCAGTCGTCGGCGCCGAGACGCGCGGTCATGTTGGCGACGTCGATGCGCCAGCCCGAGAGCCCGTACGGCTCGGAAAGCCACTGCCGCACGATGCCGCGGAACTCACGGCGCAGCTCGGAGCCGGCCCAGTTCAGCTTGGGCAGGCTGGGCACACCGAGCCACGAGACGCCGGGGTGATAGAACTCCGGCCGCGACGCGAACCACGGGTGCGCGTCGCCGGTGTGGTTGGTGGTGAGGTCGCCGATCAGCCGGACACTGCGGTCGCGGGCCGCCGACGACAGTCGTTCCAGGGCGCGGTCGCCGCCGAGCAGCGGGTCGACCCGGTCGAAACCGGCGGCGTCGTAGCGGTGGTTGGAGCGGGCCGGAAAGAACGGGGTCAGATAAACAGTGTCGGCGCCGAGCGCGGTCACGTGATCGAGGCGCCGCGCGACACCGTCCAGGTCACCGCCGTACAGCACGCGGACGGCGTCGGGGCCGGGCACGACCGGCTCGTCCCAGGACGATGCCCGCAGCGCCCAGTCCGGGGTCTCGCGCAGATCGGCCGCGGGCGAACGGGCGTACCGGTCGGGAAAGATCTGATAGATGACGGCGTCGCGCACCCACGACGGGGCGGGCGGCTGAGCGACCAGGCGGAAGTCGGTGCTGTCGGGCACGTCGTGAGCGGTCAGCCCGTACGCGGTCAGCCATCGGACGCCGCTCGTCGTGCCCAGCAGAAAGCGGTAGCGGGTGACCGGGTTGTGCGCCTCGAGCGCGGCCCGCCACCAGGTGTCCCCGTTGGCGGTGCGGCGGTCGACGACAGCCGAGGTGAACACCGGCTCGCCGTCGCGGACCCAGCGCATGTGCACTCGCGACACCCCGGTCCCGCGCGGCACCCGGACGAACACGGTGACCGTGTCGCCGAGCGCCGGCGCGGGATCGGTGACATACAGCTCGCTGCCGTCGTGGTGCGGCCGGGTGCTCATCCCTTGACCGCCCCGGCCGTGAGCCCGTCGGTGATGTACCGCTGGAGCAGC
Source organism: Actinoplanes sp. NPDC021490 (assembly GCF_055562135.1). Taxonomy (NCBI): domain Bacteria; kingdom Bacillati; phylum Actinomycetota; class Actinomycetes; order Micromonosporales; family Micromonosporaceae; genus Actinoplanes; species Actinoplanes sp. NPDC021490. The sequence continues at coordinate 596,582 of NZ_JBVHFW010000004.1, read as the reverse complement.
TGGAACACCAGGACCGTGGGGATCGCGGTGAGCAGCGTGCCCGCACAGAAGATGCCGAAGTTGGCGTTACGCTCCCCCGCCACCAGGCCGAACAGCCCGACCGGCAGGGTCTTGGCCCCGGCGTCGGTCAGGAACACGTTAGCGATGAGGAACTCGTTGATCGTGCCGATGAACGCGAGCAGCGCGGTGACGGCCAGGATCGGGGCGACCAGCGGCAACAGGATGCGGAAGAACACCTGCGGATGGCTGGCCCCGTCCATCGTGGCCGACTCGTCCAGCTCGCGCGGGACGGTGTCGAAGAAGCCCTTCATCAGCCACGTGTTCACGCCCAGCGCGCCGCCCAGATAGAGCAGGATCAGACCCCACCACGTGTTGAACCCGATCGCCGGCCAGTAATCGGTGACCGTCGAGAAGATCAGGAAGATCGCGACGATCGCCAGGAACTGCGGGAACATCTGGATCAGCAGGACCGACAGCAGGCCCACCCGGCGGCCGCGGAACCGGCGGCGGCTGAACGCGTACGCGGCCAGCGCCGAAATGAACACCGAGGCGGCCGACGAGACCGCGGCGATGACGATCGAGTTGAGAAACCAGTGGCCGAACCCGGTCTCGGAGAACAGCCGGCTGAAGTTGCCGAGGGACGCGCCGGTCGGCACCAGCTCGCTCGACGACAGCGTGCCGAGCGGGTTGATCGCCGCCGACAGCACGAAGACGATCGGCGCCATCGCGAAGACGAGCATCAGCACGCCGACCAGGTGCCGCCAGCCCACCTGCCTGACCCAGCTCATGAATAGACCTCCTCGAGACGGCGGGTGCGCCGGAAGCTGATCGCGGACACGACGGCGACGATCAGGAAGATGAAGATCGAGATGGCGGCCGCGTAGCCGTACTGGGCGCCACCCCCGCCGAACGCGATCCGGTAGGTGTAGGTGATCAGCAGGTCGGTGGCGCCGTTGGCCGGGTTGTCGGCCGGGAACGGCGCGCCCTCGGTGGTCAGGTAGACCGCGTTGAAGTTGTTGAAGTTGAACGCGAACGACGAGATCAGCAGCGGGGTCAGCGCGACCATCAGAAGCGGCAGGGTGATCCGCCGGAAGCCGCCCCACGCGCTCGCGCCGTCGATGCGGGACGCCTCGGACAGCTCGCGCGGGATCGCCTGCAGGGCCCCGGTGGCGACCAGGAACATGTACGGGTAGCCGAGCCACAGCTGCACGAGGATCACCGCCAGCCGGGCCGAGGCGCTGCCCCCGAACCAGTCGACGTCGAGCCCGAGCAGGTTGTTGATCAGCCCGAAGTCGGTGTTGAACATGTCGCGCCAGACCAGCAGCATGGCGAACGAGGGCATCGCGTACGGGAGCACGAGGAGCATGCGATACGCCGTACGGCCGCGGACCCGGGGCGAATGCAAGGCGATCGCCAGCAGCAACCCGAGCACGAAGGTGCCGCCGGTCGAGCCGATGGCAAAGGCGAAGTTCCAGGTCAGCGTACGGAGGAAGGGTCCGGAAATGGACGAGTCGGTGAGCACGCGGGTGAAGTTGCTCAGCCCGACGCCGACCTTCCAGCCCTGCGCGAGCCGTTCGCCGTTGCCGTCCACGAACGCGCCCGCACTCTCGTCCGCGGTCCAGGTCTGCCCGGTCGTGGTGTCCCGGATGCAGTCGCAGCCTTCGTCATAGGCGCGACCGGCCCTTCCCTCGTACGCCCGGGACAGCCCCGACGACCGGATGGCGCCGCCCGCCGTAGGCACGGCCAAGGCAGTGATCTCGGTCGAGCGCAGGCTGGCCTGCCCGGCGTTGAGCACCGTGTAGCCGCCGGCCGCCGTGACCCGGCCCGAACCGTTGACGGTCGCGTCCGCTATTGCGTCGAGCCCGTCCGCGTCGCCCGCCGAGACCTGCCGGGTGACCGGATCGGTGATCAGGAAGACCAGCGGGCCGGTGGCCGGATCGCCGGTCGTCGCGACCGTGAGGGCGTACTGCCGGGAACCCGGCACCTGGGTGACCGACGCGGTCTGGATGGCCACGACGGCCTCCTGCTTGCTGCCGCGGTGGCCGTCGCCGAAATTGGTGAAGGCCGTGCTCGCCGTGTAAAGCACCGGGAACACCTGGAACAGGATCAGCAGGACCGTGCCCGGCGCCAGATATTTGAGCGGGATGTGCCGCGGGGTCAGATAGAGGTAGAGCAGACCGGCCGTCGTCGCGATCAGGATCGCCAGCCCGGTCCACGCCTCGTTGTCGATCAGCGGGAAGGCGGCCCAGATCGCGATCGCGGTGGTCAGTCCCAGCAGCGGGATCTTGACCAGCGGGCCCCTCCCGCCGGGCGGTTCCTCCTGGGCCGGGCGGGCCTGAACGACAGGCCCGCCGAGCTTCGTCGCCGTCATCTACTTGATCGCGGCCGAGATGGTCTTGCCCGCGGCCGTGATCGTCCGGGCCGGGTCGGCCCCGCCGACCACCGAGGCCTCGGCCTTGCCGAACGGGTCCCAGATCGCCGCCATCTCGGGAATGGCCGGCAGCGGCTGACCGTTGCGGCCCGCCTCGATGAACTTCGCCAGGTCGGCGTCCTTGCCCTTGACCTGGTCGAACGCGGCGGTCAGGGCCGGCGGGCGAGGCTCGGCCTCATAGAGCGCGACGGCCAATTCGGGCGTGGTGACGTAGTTGGTGACGAACTCCTGCGCGAGCGCCTTGTTCTTGCCCTTCGACGCGACGTAGAACGTCTGCACCCCCAGGAACGGCCGGGCCGGCTGCCCGCCGTCGAAGCCCGGGACGGCGCTGATGTCGTACGGGAGCTTGGCCTTCTTGACGTCGGTGACCGCCCACGGGCCACTCACCAGAAACGCGCACTTCTTGCTCGTGAACGTGGCGATCGAGTTCTCCGGGGTGATCGAACGCTTGAGCGCCCCCGACCCCTTCTCACCGAGCGTGGCGATCTTCTTGAACGCCTCGACCGACTCCCGCTTGCCCACGCCCAGGTCCTTCGGGTCGTAGTCGCCGTTGGCGCCGGTGCCGAACAGGTAGCCGCCGGCGCTCGAATACAGCGGGTACAGGTGGTAGGCGTCGCCGTTCTGTCCAACCTGGAGGCAGAGCGTCTCCGAGACCTTCTTCGCGGTTTTGAGCTCGCCCGCCTTCTTGACCAGCGCCTCGATGGTTCTGGGGGCGTCCGGGGCCAGGTCGGTGTTGCGGATCAGGGCCAGATTCTCCATCGCGTACGGGACCCCGTACGTCTGCCCGTTGAAGGTGACGGCCTTGAGCGCGTTGGGGTTGAGGCCACTGGTCTGCTCGGCGGCCAACTGCACCGGGTCGATCGCGCCGTTCTGCACCAGGTTGCCGATCCAGTCGTGCGCGCCGACCATCACGTCCGGGCCGCTGCCCTGCTGGGACGCGGTGACAAAGGTGGTCTGCTGGTCCTTCGAGATCGCCTGAACCTTGACGGTGACCCCGTTCTCAGCGCCGAACTTCTCAGCAAAAGGCTTCAGGGCAGCCGACCTCTTGTCGTCGGCCCAGATGACGAGCTCGCCGCTCTTGTTCGCGGCGGACTCCTTGCCGGCCGGGCTGCTCTGGTCGTCGCTGCCGCAGCCGGCCAGGGCGAGGGCACAGGTCAGGGCGGCGGCTACACCCGCGGAACGGATGCGCATGTAGGTCTCCTCATGGATTGTCTTTCAGCAATTGCAAGCACACGTCGGGGAACGTTGCGGGGGCTGCGGATAGGCAGCTAGGAATAAGCTCAGCTCAAAGCGCGGCCAGGGACATCGGCCTGTATCTTTCTTGTTGCCGGGACGTTAGCAACTTCTTGCAGACAATGGAAGAGCTTGCAGGAACTCACCGGCAACACGTCGGCACTAGAGTTGTCGCCATGCGTGCACGGATGGCCGACATCGCCCGTCAGGCCCAGGTCAGTGAGGCGACGGTCTCGCGTGTCATCAACGACCGTCCCGGCGTCTCCCAGGAGACCCGCCAGGCGGTGCTCACCGCCCTCGACGTCCTCGGCTACGAGCGCCCGGAAAGACTGCGCAAGCGCAGCGCCGGCCTGGTCGGACTGGTCGTCCCCGAACTCGACAACCCGATCTTCCCGGCCTTCGCCCAGGTGATCGAGTCGACGCTGGCCCAGCAGGGCTACACGCCGGTCCTGTGCACCCAGTCCCCCGGCGGCGTGACCGAGGACGAATACGTCGAGATGCTGCTCGACCGCCAGGTCTCCGGAATCGTCTTCGTCTCCGGCCTCTCCGCCGACACCACCGCCGACCACGCCCGCTACCAGCGCCTGCTCGACCGCCCGCTGCCGATAGTCCTGATGAACGGCTACACCGAGGGCATCGAGGCCCCGTTCGTCTCGTGCGACGAACGCCTGGCCGGCGACCTGGCCGTGACCCACCTGGTCGCGCTGGGCCACAAACGCATCGGCATGATCTCGGGCCCCAACCGCTTCATCGCCGTGCAGCGCAAACTGGCTGGCTACCGGCAGGCCATGAAACGCGAGCTGGGCGTCGCCGACTCAGCCCTGGACGACTACGTCTCGCTGACCCTGTTCGGCGTGGAGGGCGGCGAGGTGGCGGCCGACCGGTTGCTCGCCATGGGCGCGACGGGGCTGGTCTGCGGCTCCGACCTGATGGCCCTGGGCGCCATCCGGGCCGCCCGCCGCCGTGGATTGTCCGTGCCGGGGGACGTGTCCGTGATCGGGTTTGACGACTCGCCGCTGATCGCCTTCACCGATCCGCCGTTGACCACGTTGCGCCAGCCTGTCACGGCTATGGCTGTGGCTGCTGTTCGTTCCCTCATGGACGAGATCAATGGGCATGGGGCGCCGCATTCGGAGTATCTCTTCCGGCCTGAGCTCGTGGTTCGTGACTCGACCGCCAAGGCGCCTCGTCGACGGGATGTGCCTGCTTCTACTCCGGCTGCCTAGGTTTTCTCTCTTTTGCCGCCTGTGGCTTTCTTGCGCTGGGACGGTTCGGGGGCACGTTTCGGCCAGGACTTTGGTCGGCCCTCCGCCGGGTGGGTGGCTGAGCGGGCGGTCCCCTGACGGGTGGGTGGTCTGGCTTCCGCGTTGGGGACGAAGCCAGGACTGTTTCTTACGCCGGCCGGCCTGGGTGGTGGGTCGTGCGGACGTACCTCGCCGCCTGCGGCCGACGCTTCGCGTCTATTGCAACGAAGTGAGCCCGCTACGCGGACAGAACCAAACCGCCCGCGCCTACCGAGCGTCCCAACCGTCCCCGATCCGCAAGCCAGCCGTCCCGGATTCCCGCCCGTGCCGCCGCGGACGGGTGTCGGGCCTGGAGGTGGTTGCTTCAGGCGTGGGCGGTGCGGAACTGGGCTATCAGGAGGGCCAGGCGGTTCGCCTCGTGGTCGGGGCGCAGGCGGCCGTTGCGGTTGAGCGTGACCAAACCGTGCAGGGCGGCCCAGAGAACCTCGGTGAGGGTGTCGACGTCGCGGTTCGCCGCGATGGTGGCGACCGCTTCGCGTAGTTCGCTGAAAGCCGCGGTGAGCGGTGCCGGGGTGCTGTCCGCGGCGAAGGGCAAGCGCGTCGAACGGACGAACATCGCGTCGTAGAGAGCGGGGTTTCGCGCGGCGAAGCTGATGAAAGCCGCGGCGACCCGGCCAAGCTCGTCGGCGTCGGCGTCGGCGTCGGCGTCGGCGTCGGCGTCGGCGTCGGCGTCGGCGTGGCGGGCGGCTCGTAGCATCTCGGTCAGCTCTCCGAAGCCTTCCAGCGCGACGGCCTCGACGATGTCCTCCATCGAGCCGAAGTGCTTGTAGAGCACCGGCTGGCTGTACTCGATCTCGGTCGACAACCTGCGCGTGGTGACCACATCCCAGCCCTCGCTCTCGGCCAGCGAGCGCGCCGTCTCAGTGATGAGCCGACGGCGGGCCGTGCGCTCTCGCTGTCGGCGATCCTCGATGCCCATGGCTTAGTTTAGCACCGCTAGCAGATCTAGCAATGCTATTGACGCTATCGCCTCCAGGGGTTAGCGTCGCTAGCGCTAGCAGTGCTAACCCCTTGGAGAGTGCACGATGACCACAGTCACCCATCCCCTGGCCGACCTCTTCGTCGAGATGATCAACAGCCATGACCCGGACCTGGTGGACCGCTTCGTCGCCGAGGACTACCTCAACCACAACGACTTCGTCGCCGATGGGCGCGAGGCCAACCGCCAGTTCTGGTCCGCGTTCTTCGCCGGCCTGCCCGACGTGACCGTCACGAGGGAAGATCTGATCGTCTCCGGCGACCGCGTGGTCGGCCGTTTCGTCTACCGCGGCACCCACACCGGCGACCTTCTGGGCTTTCCCGCCACCGGCAAGCCCGTCGAGATGCGCAGCATCGACATCTGGGTCGTGCGGGACGGCATGTTCGTCGAGCACTGGGACCAGCTGAACCTCATGCAGGTGTTCCAGCAGATCGGCGCGCTGCCCGCGCTCGGCGCTTCCGGTGCCCAGGCATGACGCTGCTCTCGCAACTGGCCGCGCTCCTCGCCGTCCTGGGCACCGGAATCGTCTACGGCACCGACGTCTTCTGCGCCCTCGTCCAGCGTTCCGCCCTGTCCCGAGTCGACGACGCCACCCTCACCGCGGTGATGGGCAACCTGCACCGCGTCGCCGACCGCCGCATGCCGCTCCCCGGTGTCGTCGGCCTCCTCGCCGCCGCCGTCGCCTCCGTACTCGCCGCCCTGGCCGGCCGCCCCGCCGCCTCAGCCACCGCCGGTGCCGCCTTCGTGCTGCTGGTGGTCTGGCTGCTGCTCTACCTACGCATCAGCGCCCCCATCAACCGCAAACTGACCGCCGCCGCCGAAGCCCACGAAACCCCACCCGAAGCCCGCGCATGGCAACAGGCTTGGGACCGCATCATCGTCCCCCGAGCCATCCTGCAGGGCTTGGCCGTCCTGGCCCTAGGCACAAGCCTCATCACCTGAACCCGGCTGGGCAGCCCCAAACCACAACCAGGGCGTCGCTCCACCCCGTCACCACCGACGCTTTCCCCCGACCCAACCAGCCCGTCAACCGATCCCCAGCGCCGCCGACGCTTTCCCTGAATTCAACCGGCCTACAGCACCGACGAGTCATGGCCAGGTTGGACGGCGTGGTGAGAGGCGTGGCGGCGAAGGACGGGATGGCCCAGGCGACGCAGGACAATATGACGCGGCCGTATCCGGGGCAGCCCAAGGCCGCACGGCGGTCGAGCGTCCACCTCTCGTGGCGCCGGAACTGACGGACAGGCCCCACGTCAGAGCGCTCAGGTCGCCCAGAGCCTGTCCTCAGCCACCTCAGCCGGCTGCTGCGTCGAGTCCGGTACCGCAGAGGCCGTCACGGCCAGTCCGTCCAGCAGGATCGCCAGGACTGCGGCCAGCAGCACGAACGCGCCGGCGCCCGAACCGTTCCAGATGGTGACGCCGTCCAGCGGCCGGGTCACTGCCTCTGGCGGGTCGGAAATCCATTTGGCCGCAGGCCCGTGACGAATAGGGTCGCTTTCATGACCGACGGCGACTGGAGGGATGGCGGTTTCAGGCAACGTCGGCCCTCCGTGGAGACACTCGCCTGGGTTGCGGCGTCGATGGGCCGGGGCAGTCGCGTCGTTGGTTGTCGGCGATTGACCGGTGGCGTCTCCTCTGCCGTGCATCAGCTGACTGTCGAGCGACGTGGAATGCGAACGTTCGTCGTGCTGCGGCAATACCCGGGCGGGCTCGACCTACAGGCGAGCATGGAGAAGGAGATCGCCAACCTTCGTGTGGTGGCGGGAAGCGGGCTCCCGGTTCCGGGCATCCTGGCTGCCGATGTCGCTGGTGCTTCGACCGGTGGCGCGCCATCGTTGCTGATGACGCGGCTGCCGGGGCATGTTGACCTCAGTCCGGCGGAACCCCGGTCGTGGATGACGAGGATCGCGGAGATTGCCGTGTTGGTGCATTCCCTCGACCTTCCCGCGAAGACGTTCAGACCTTGGACGGACTCGTGGATCGCTCCTCGGGACGGCTTTCGGGTGCCGGTCGGCGCACAGAAGCCGGCGGTGTGGAACGCAGCGTTTGGTGTCATGGCCGAGCCACCGCCAAAGGACACTGCCGTCTTCCTGCACTGCGATCTACTGCCGGTCAACATGCTGTGGTCACGCAGGAGGATCACGGGACTCACCGACTGGAACTCCATCCATCGGGGAGCACGCGCAATCGATGTCGGGCACTGCCGGCGATACCTGGCGGCGCTCTACTCACCCGAGTGGTCGGAGCAGCTGCGGTCGCTCTACGAGTCCATCGCCGGCGTGACTCTAGATCCGTGGTGGGACCTGTATGCCCTGCTGCACTACGACGACAGCGCCCCGAAGTGGATCAGCAGTCAGGTCGCTGGGCGCCGTCAAGTCGATGTGCCCGGCATGACCTCCCGCGTCGAAGCCGCAATCGAGACAGCGCTGCAACGCCTCGGATAACCTCGGGTACCCCCGCTGGTCGTCCTTCCGGTTCTCGCGCGCCGCACAGACCCTTGCCTCAAGGCGGTCGCACCAACTCGCAGACATGGAATCCGCCGACGATCAAGCGGTGTCCAAAGCAACGTTCACACGGCGTACAGAACCGTGGAGATAGCCAGAGCACTGACGTGCGGCACCCTGGCCGGCTGACGTGCGGTACCCCGGCTGGCTGCGTGCAGATCGGGGACGGCTGCGTGCAGGTTCAGGGGCGGCTGCACTGTCCGCGGTCACGTCGGTCAGGGCAGCCCACACCGTGACCGCCCATTGCGGGCCCAGCCGCATGCCGGTTCCGACAACATCCTGATGCCACGGCACCCGGCTGTGACGTTCCCCGGCAGTCGGCGCGTCGCGCTGCCGGTAGCAGTCCGGCGGCCTCCTGGGCGCGGCAGCCAGACCGAATGGCCCGGTGAGGATCCGGCATCATCGACCGATCCGAGATCAGACGGCTGCACAAGGGTCCTGGCGCATTGGCCGGGGAGATGCCCCGCTCCAGACAGCCCCGAGGAGGGTTCCTCCGGGCTGTCCGGCCGACCTCTATCCGCGAAGGACCAGTCGGGTCAGTTGTCGTCCATGTACCAGAACTGGTCGTTCTCTGAATCGTCGCATTGCCATTGGAGGGCTTGCGTGCCCTTGGTGTGGCTGCCGTTCGGTATCGCCAGGCACAGGGCGCTGTGCACGTTGACCAGCTTGAAGGTGTCAAAGAGGGTGCCCGGGGCGTGTCCTGGCGGGTAGTACACCTGCCACAGCTGCTCTTCGTTGCCGGTGTATTTCCACTGGATCGCTTTGGCGCCCGGGGTGTCGGATGAGTTGGTGATGGCCAGAGCCTTCCAGCCGACGGTTCCTGCGCTGCGGATGGAATATCCGCCGCCACCCTCGTCGTGGATTCGCCAGTCCTGCTCGGGAACGGACTGGCCGTTCGACTGCACGAGGGAGGGCCACTGGATAATCTTGGCGCCATCGGCGTCGCTAGACGCGGAAACCGCCAGCACCAGGTTACTTTCGGCGTTCCGGAGCTGCCACCAGCCGTCGCCGACCGCGGCGGCGGCCGGACTCCCGGTGACGGCGACGCCAACCGCCGCGAGAAGCCCGCCCAACGCGATCCCTGCAAATGGACGTTTGAGTCCCATTCGCATCCCTTCGTAACATCGACTGGCATCGACCTGATGCCTCGGGCGGGATCGTATCCGCACCGGGCCGACTGTGCCGCCCCGCGAGACCAACTCGACGGTCCGGGCAACGCGCTTGCCGGCCGCTGTCCGCCGCCAGTGACTGATGGCTCCGGCACGACATGCGTGATTCCGTGCCATCCTGCGGCTTGGCCCTACTCGGCTAGGGCCGCCTGCGGATCGGGAACAGCTGGGGACGCTCGGTAGGCGGGGCGGTTGGTTCTGTCCGCGTAGCGGGCTCACTTCGTTGCAATAGACGCGAAGCGTCGGCCGCAACCGGCGAGGTACGTCCGCACGACCCACCACCCAGGCCGGCCAGCCCAAGAATCACGCCTGGCTTCGTCCCCAACGCGGAAGCCAGACCACCCACCCGTCAGGGGACCGCCGCCCCAGCCACCCACCCGGCGGAGGGCCGACCAAGGTCCCGGCCGAAACGTGCCCCCATGCAAGGTTCGGGGGAAGGGGTGACCACTGACGGCATAAAAACGCTCCACCCGCCGTCAGTGGTCACCCCTTCCCCCGAACCGTCCCAGCGCAAGAAAGCCAACAACCAAAACCAGCTCACCCCCGAGCACCGGTAAGCCGAGCAACCGTCCGCTGCTTGAGAGCAAACCCCTGAGCAGCAGCATCACGAAGATTGGCCACAAGGGGAGACCGAGACCGCCGAGCCCAAGGAACAGCAACCTCCGTAGTGCCGTATTTCGACTTGTAGGCATTACCCCCCACGAAGTCGAACTCGGTGACCCCCCGAGCCTTGGCCCAGCGCAACGCATGCCAGATCAGGGTCTCGTTGGGACGCAGATGCTGGAAGGAGCGATAGCTGGCGCCGCCCCAGAAGTACATCGTGTTGTGGTGCCAGGGGAGGACGGCCGTGGCCACGCAGCGGCCCGTGGAGTCGCGGGCTCGCAGCAGCAGGAGGTGGCCGGCCGGGGCCAGGTGGCGGATCAGGGAACGGACCCGCTCGATCGTATAGGTGGGGACCAGATTTTGTTTGGCGAAAACGTCGCGTAACTGGTCGTAGAAATCGGTGGCGAAAGTCGGATCATCGACAACTTCCTCGACAATGATGCCGTTGCGCGAGGCCTTACGAATATTGCGCCGGCATGCGCTTGCCATCGCGGCGAACAGGGCCTCCTCGGGGGGCTCTAAAGAGATCACCGCGGTGGGGGCGTCGGACCAGCGGAGGCCCAGGCCGCCTAGGTCGGCGGGAGTCAGGTTGCGGTCCCGGATCTCCAGGTGGGCGCAGCCCAGCTCGCCGAAGGCGAACGGCATCAGGGCCTCGAGCGCGGCTCGGCGGGACACGCCGGGCCGCAGGTTGAAGCCCACGTAGGACGTTGTCCAGCCGGCCATCGGGCTGCCGAGAATGCGCAGGCCGAAGCGCTTCGTGAGCAGGCCGGTGAAGTGGCCGACGGTGGTGGAACCGTCGGTGACGCGGGCCAGTACGGGTTCGGCCCGCTGGGCTTCGGCCACGAACCTCAGCCAGGGCTCGGTGTGGAAGATCAGACGATCCTCGTACGTCGCGCGGTCGGCCCAGATGTCGGGGGCCGGCGTCACCCGGTGCAGTCGCAGCATGCGTCACCCTCCGCCGAAATGACGCAGAGATGCGCCCTCCCGAGGCTATTCCGCAAAGGCGGCGGAACGACAGGGCAAGCACGTCATAAATCATGTGAGAAGTTCTCACGTACCTAATGACAATTGCTACTGACGCCACTCGGCATCGTTTTGCGAGGGTCTATACGGACGAAGTGAGCCGGAGGGTGCCGATGCCGTCCCCGACCTTGATCAAACGACGCCTCAACGAACTCGGGCTGCGCAGCAAGCTCCGGGCGCGACCCCGTGTGCAGGGTCGCATCCTGGCGCCGGCCGGGGCTTTCCGGCGGCTGCCCCAGACCGCGGGGCTCTATTTTCCCTTCTATCACGACGTTCTCCCGGAGTATGCGGGCGATCTGCGCCGCCACCTGCTGGCCTTCCGCAAGCGTGGACGCCTGGTGACCTGGGACGAAGCCCTCGCAATCTTGGCAGGTGAGGGCGAGCCCCTGCACGGGCCGATTTTCTGCCTCTCGTTCGATGACGGGCACGCGAGCTGGCTCGACGTCGTGGTTCCGGTGCTGCGGGAGCTCGGCGTTCCGGCGATGTTCTTCCTGACCACCGGACTGGTCGGGCAGCGGGGCAACCTCACCTGGGACGACTGCCGGGCGATTTCGGCGGCCGGGTTCTCGTTCGGCTCGCACACCGTGACCCACCAGCGGCTGGCCGATCAGGGCGACGCCGAGGCCCGGCGCGAGATCGTCGACTCGAAGCGCGAGATCGAGGACGAGCTGGGCGTCGAGGTTCGTCATTTCGCAGCCCCGTACGGGCATCCGGCCGTCGATTTCGGACAGCGCGACGTGCTCGTGGCCGAGGAGGCCGGTTACGGCAGTTTCGCGAGCACGCTGCGGCCGGCGATGCAGCCCGGCGACTCCCCCTTGATGATCCACCGACAGGGCCTGCACCCGGCCTGGCCCCTCTGGGCTGTGAGGACGAGAGTCCATGACTGAGACACGGATCTGGCTGTCCCCGCCCGACGTCGGCGAGCTCGAACGCAAGCTCCTGCTTGAGGCGTTCGACTCCAACTGGGTCGCGCCCGTCGGTCCCGACCTGGACGCGTTCGAGGCGCAGGCGGCCGAGATCGTCGGCGTACGCCACGCGGTCGCTCTCAGCAGTGGCACGGCGGCGCTGCATCTGGCTCTCGTCACGGCCGGTGTGCGGCACGGCGACACCGTGCTGGTGCCGTCGTTCACGTTCGCCGCGACCGCCAACGCGGTGATGTATCTGGGGGCCCGCCCGATCTTTCTGGACAGCACGTCCGAGAGCTGGAACGTCGATCCGGCCCTGGTCGCCGAGGAACTGAAGCGGCGCTGCGCCAAGGGCCGGCCGCCGCGCGCGGTCATCGCCGTCGACATGTACGGCCAGTGCGCCGACTACGGGCCTCTGGTCGACGCCTGCGACCGCTACGGGGTGGCGCTGATCGAGGACGCGGCCGAGGCGCTCGGCGCGACGTATCGCGGCCGTCCGGCCGGGTCGTTCGGGCTGGCCGGGGTTCTGTCGTTCAACGGCAACAAGATCATCACCACGGGCGGGGGCGGCATGCTCGTCACCGACGACGACGGGATCGCCCGCAAGGCCCGTCATCTGGCGACCCAGGCCCGGGAGCCGTTCCCGCATTACGAGCACCGGTCGGTCGGCTACAACTACCGGCTCAGCAATCTGCTCGCCGCGGTCGGCCGGGGCCAGTTGCAGCGGCTCGACTCGATGATCGCCGCTCGTCGCGAGAGCGGGCGGCACTACCGTTCCATGCTCGGCGACCTGCCCGGCGTCACCTTCATGCCGATCGCCGCCTACGGCGAAGCCAACGGGTGGCTGACCTGTCTGCTGATCGACCCCGAGCAATTCGGCGCGAGCCGGGACCGGGTCGTCGAGCGTCTGGCCGCCCACGACATCGAGGCGCGGCCCACTTGGAAGCCGATGCACCTGCAGCCGGTCTTCCGCGACTGCGTGATGCGCGGCGGCGAGGTCTGCGAGGACTTGTTCCGCCGCGGGCTGTGCCTGCCGAGCGGGTCGGCGCTCACCGAGCACGACCGGGAACGCGTGGTGGCCGCCGTCCGAGCCGTCGCGTACGAGCGGTAGGGGAAGCACAGCATGCACATCGTCTACATCCACCAGTACTACTGCAATCCGGGCATGGCCGGCGGCATCCGCTCCTACGAGCAGGCCCGGCGCCTCGTCGCCCGGGGGCACACCGTCGACGTCATCACCACCGACATCACCGGCACGAGCGGCAAGCTCGGCTGGCGGCAGACCGTGGATGACGGCGTACGGGTGCATTGGTTCTCGATCCCCTACAACAACTCGATGTCGTACGCCCGCCGGATCCGCGCGTTTCTGCAGTTCATGGCGGTCGCCACGACGAAGGCGGCGTCATTGCGGGCCGACCTTGTCTTCGCCACCAGCACCCCGCTCACCGTCGCCGTGCCGGGCGTCCTGGCCGCCAAAATGCGCCGCGTTCCGTTCGTCTTCGAGGTGCGCGACCTGTGGCCCGAGGTGCCGATCGAGATGGGCGCGCTGCGCAACCCCGTGGCCCGCAAGGCGGCCGGCGCCCTGGCTGACTTCGCCTACCGCAACGCGCGGGAGGTCGTCGCGCTCTCCCCCGGCATGGCCGCCGGTGTCCGCAAGAGAAGACCGTCCGCCCGTACGACCGTGATCCCGAACGCCGCCGACATGGAGATGTTCGAGGTCACGGACGACGAGGTCAGCCAGTTCCGGGCCCGGCACGAGTGGCTCGGCGACCGGCCGCTGATCGTCTACACCGGAGCGCTGGGCGCGGTCAACGGCGTCGACTATCTGGTCCGGGCGGCCCAGCGGATGCGCCTGCGGGATCCCGAGATCCGGGTGCTGATCGTCGGGCACGGCAAGGAGTGGGAGCCGACCCGGCGGCTGGCGGCCGAGCTCGGGCTGCTCGACGACACCGTACGGATGTGGGAGAAGGTGCCGAAGTCGGAGCTGCCTGTGATTCTGGGCGCCGCCACCATGTCGACCAGCTTCGTGCGGCCGATCCGGGCGCTGTGGGAGAACTCGGCCAACAAGTTCTTCGACGCGCTGGCCGCGGGCCGCCCGATCGCCATCAATTACGGCGGCTGGCAGGCCGATCTGCTCGACGAGACCGGCGCCGGGCTGGTGCTGGATCCGACCGACGCCGAGGCGGCCGGCGAGTTGTTCGCCCGCTACTGCCGGGACGAGTCGTGGCTCGCGCAGGCCCGCATCGCGGCGCACAAACTCGCGGTCGAGCAGTTCTCCCGCGACCTTCTCTTCGACCGGTTCGCCACGGTGCTCGATCGGGCAGCGGCCTCAGCGGGTGGAAAGGCATAGAGCGTGGAACTGCGCGAATACGTACGGGCCGCCCGGCGCCGCTGGGTCTGGCTCGTCGTGCCGGTGGTGCTGGCGGCCGGCATAGCGGCCGGGCTGTCGCTGAGCCAGGAACCGGCGTACCGGTCGTCGATGGTGTTGTTCGTCAGCACCGGTTCGGGCGACCCGGACGCCAAGGCGAGCCGCCTCAACTCGTACATCGCCCTGCTGACCGGGCCTCGGGTGGCGCAGACGGTGGTGACCAAGGTGGGTCCGCCGCTGACCGCCGACGAGGTGCGCCGGAGCCTGTCGGCCGAGGTGCAGGCGGGCACCGACCTGCTCGTGGTCACGGCCACGAACGAGTCGGCCGACCGCAGCCGCTCGCTGGTCACCAGCGCCACGGCGGCGCTGGTCGCGCTGGCCAGGAAGCTCGACCCGCCGAGCACCGCGGCCGACGCCGGGCCGCCGCCGCAGATCACCGTGGCCCAGGAGGCGGTCACCGTTCAGGAACCGGGCAATCTGGTCCGCGACATCGGCTTCTCCGCCGTCCTCGGACTTCTGGTGGGCGGGGTCGCGGTCGCGGTCCGCGAGGCGACCGGCAAGACGGTCGCCGAGGAGGACGATCTGCGCCGGCTCGGCATCGGCACGGTGGGCGTGATCGCGCTGGGCGGACGCCGGCCCCGTTCGGGGCAGGCCGATTCGGCGCTGGCCGAGGCGTTCCGCCGGCTGCGCAGCCTGCTGCCGGCCGACCTGGTGCGCGGCAGTGGCACCTCGCTGATGATCACCGCGGCCAACGCCAAGGAGGGCACGACCGCGGTGTCCTGCGGGCTGGCCATCGCGATGGCCGAGACCGGGGCGCGGGTGCTGCTCGTCGACGCCAACCTGCGCTCGCCGGGCGTCGGCCGCTATCTGGCGATGGAGGGCGGCCCGGGCCTGGCCGAGGTGCTCGACGGCCGGGCCGAGGTGAGCGACGTGCTGCGTGACCCGCTGGGCGGGCGGCTCACCGTGCTGCCGCCGGGTGAGAAGCGGGCCGATCCGGGCGAGGTTCTGGCCTCTCCCCGGCTGGCCGCGACCGTACGCGATCTGACCTCGCGCTTCGACATCGTCATCGTGGACGCTCCCCCGCTGCACGGGGTGGCCGACGCGGCCGTGCTGGGCCAGGTGACCGACGGCGCGCTGCTCGTGGTGCGGGCCGGCCGCACCCGCGCGACCGACGTGCAGCGTTCGGCCGACCTGCTCGAGCGGGTCGGCGCCAAGCTGGTCGGGGCCGTGCTCAACGCGCTGCCGCGGCGCCTGCCCGACGCGACCGGGCCCGCGCCCGCGCCCGCGCGGCCGACGATCCCGGCCTCGATGGACAGCCCGGGGCTGATCACCACGCTGCTGGGCATGCCCGGCGAGCCGGACGACCCGCCGCACCCGCCCAACCCGGTGAGCGGCCGGGCCCGCGTCGGCGAGGCGGTGATCGCCAACCTGGACATCCCGCACCCCGTGATCAGCCCGCGCCGCCCGGACGACGGCGCGACCACCCAGAAGATCGTGCCGCCCAAGCGGCCGGTGCGGGAGGACGACGGCTCCCGGACCCAGGTGATCCCCCCGCCGGACCAGCTGAAGGCGTCCCTCAACGGCGCGGTGGTGCGGAGGCGGCCGGACAGGACGGCCGAGGACGGCCCGGGGCACAAGGATGAGTGAGCTTCAGGCGGAACGCCCGCCCGTCGGGCCGGCACCACCCCGGCGCACCGGACCGGCCGGCTGGATCGGCGCCCAGCTGCGCGAGCCGTACGTGCAGCTGTTCGCCTCGCAGCTGCTCACCGGCGGGGTGGCCTTCGTCGCGAACATCCTGATGGTGCGGGCTCTCGCCCCGGCCCATCGGGGTGAGGTCGCGCTGATGCTGCAGGTGGTCTATCTGTCCACGCAGTTCCTGCTGCTGGGCACGGAACGCAGCTTCGTGGCCAACTATCACGAGGCTTCCCCCGGGGCGGCCGTCCGGGCGTACGGGAAACTGCTGATCCTGCCCTGTGCGGGCGGGCTGTTGCTGGCGGCGGGCTTCGAGATCGTCGCGCCCGATCGCTACAACCCGGGCCTGCTCGTGATCGGGTTGATCGCGGCGTACACGCTGGTCGAGGTGGCCGGGCTGGCCACGCGCTCGATCGCGATCGCGGCCGGGCGAGTCGGCGACTTCCTGGTCTGCCGGATCGTCGAGGCGTTCCTGTTGCTGGCGCTGCTCGTCGTGCTCTACCGGGCGAATACCACGACGCCGGCTCTCTGGATCGTGGCGTACCTGATCGCGGGTCTGGTGCCGACGGCCGTCTACGTCGTCTTGTGGCTGCGCGGCCCCAGCACCGCCTTGACAGATCACAACCGGGCCGTACGGCGGGAAGGCCTTTCGCTGTTTCCCGCGGCCATCTCCAACATGGCCATGCTGCGGTCGGACCGGCTGGCCCTGCCCGCGCTGGCGTCGACGTCGGCCCTCGGCATCTACACCGCCGTGGCCACGATGACCGAGCTTCTGGCCTGGCCGGTTCGCGCGTACGCCGACGCCAAGCTGGGCAAGTGGCGCAAGGAGCACAACGACGGCGGCCTGCCGACCCGGCCGATCCTGCTCGCGGTGGCCGTCTACTGCCTGATCGTCGCGCCGATCGCGGCCGGCGGCCTGTACCTGTTCATCGTCCCGGTCTTCGGCCACGAATACTCCGACGCCAAGGCGGTCGTCGTGCCGCTGGTGGCCGCGGCCGGCCTGTACGCGATGTCGCGGGTGAGCCTCGGCCTGCTGATCGCCAAGGGCCGCGGCCGCCTGGTGTCGGCGGCCGAGATCACCGGTTTCGTGGTCAGCTTCGCCGCGTACCTGCTGCTGATCCCGCCGTTCGGCATCCTCGGCGCGGCCTACGGATCGCTGATCGGATACGGCTCGTGCCTGCTGTTCGCGCTGATCACCAACCGGCTGACGGCCGACCGCCCGGGTGACCGCGAATGACCTGGCTGCGCACACCGCGCGTCTTCCTGGCCCCCGGCCTGGTGCTGATCCTGGTGGCGATCGGCGGGCGGTTCACCCTCGACCGCGCCGGCTACACCGACCTGGCCTGGGTCGACCTGCGGGTGATCGGCCTGCTGGTCGCGCTGGCCGTGCTGATCGTCGACGTCGCCCGCCGGCCCTCCTCGGCGGCGCGGACCGAAAGGCGTGAGGGCTGGCTCGTCGCCACCGTCCTGTTCTTCCTGTTCCAGATCGCGTCGGGCCTGTGGGCGCCGGAGGCCTCGCGGGTCGGGCCGCAGACGGTCGACCTCGTGCTGATGGGCGCGCTGGTCGTCGCCTTCTATCTGTACGCCGTGGGCGACCCGGAAGCGGTCGTCGGTACGGCGTTCCTGCTCTTCTATCTGGCCGCGATCGTGTTCGCGCTGGCCGCCCTGTTCGTCAACGGCCCGGGTGAGCAGGGCCGCTACTCGGCGTTCGGCGGCGGCCCCAACGTGTTCGTGCGCATCGAGATCCTCGGCATCATCAGCGCGGTCGCCCTGGCGATGATCCGCGGCCGCCTGTGGCCGCTGCTCGCCACCCCGCTGTTCGGTCTGGCCGCCGTGCTCTCCGGCTCGCGGGCCGGACTGCTCGCGGGGGCGGCCGTGGGGGCGGTCGCGCTGTTCAAGATCCGCCGGCGGCTGCACCGGGGCGCGGTCGCGGGCGCGCTGCTGTTCGTGGTGGCCGCGGTGGCCACGATCGGGGCGTTCGCGCCGCCCGCCTTCACCAGCCTGTTCCAGGAACGGTTCGTCGAGCAGACCGTGCAGCAGCGTTACCTGTCCGACCGCACCGACATCTGGGCCGCGGCCTGGCAGCTCGCGGTCGACCACCCGATCGCCGGCGCCGGGTTGGACGGCTTCTACGGGCTGATCGGCATCAACCAGTTCGTCGAGTACCCGCACAACTACGTGCTCGGTGTGGCGGCCGAGGGCGGCCTGATCGGCATCGGCCTGCTGACCGCGGCCGTGCTGCTGTGGTCCACGACCGTGCGCCGCGGCGGTCACCGTCCCCGGCTCACCGGCCTGGCCGTGGCCGCGGCCGTCTTCGTCGGGCTGAGCAGCCTGTTCTCCGGCGACTACTACGACTCCCGGCTGGCCTGGCTGTTCGCCGCGATGGCGGCCGCGGCCGCTGTGGTGCCGGCTCCGGCCAAGACACTCGAGGAGGTGCCCGCATGACCGTCCACATCGGCCGCCGGGCCCTGTTGCTGGCCACCCTGGGATCGCTCGCCGCCTGCGGGGCCGGCGAGGACGACGTCACCGGCGCGCTCAGTCCGCTGCCGGCCGCGCCGGACGGCCCGGCGGTGGCGGCCGCGGTGCTCAGGCCGGTCAGCTACTGGGCCGGCATCTTCCTGCGCTCCTGGGACTATCAGGCCGGGACCGCCCAGCCGATGACCCGCTCGCCGGACAGCTGGGACCACTACAACGTCTCCTACACGGTCGACGCGCTGGTGGCGATGTTCCGGGCGACCGGCGAGCGGCGCTACCTCGACCGGGCCCTGCAGTACACCGAGAACGTGATGGCCACGGCCGTTCCCCGCCGGGGCGGCTATCGGGGCTGGGTGTCGGCGCAGGAGGGCGGCGACGAGGTGCCGCTCTACGAGAGCTACTTCTGGCGGTACGGCACGGCGCTGCTCGTGGCCCTGCGGGAGAACCCTTCCGCGTACGCCGAGGCTGGTTACCGGGCGCGCTACGACCGGCTGCTCTCGTTCGCCGAGAAGCACGTGTTCGAGAAATGGTATTCGCGCGGACCCGACGAGACGATCTACCGCGAGCGTACGCACATGACCGCGCACTGGGCGCTCATCGCGCTCAACCTGGCCCGCTGCACCACCGACGCCGGCCGCCGGGGTCGCTACCGGACCGTGGTCGCCGACGCCGACCAGCACGTGCCCGGTCAGCGTGGCGGTCTCAAGCAGCAGATGCGCCGCAACCCGGCCGAGCCCACCGCCTATTTCTGGAGCGACGTGTGGGGCTCGGGCCGGCGTCCGGGGCAGGACGTCAGCCACGGCAACGGGGTGATGGCGTACGTGGTCGAGGCGCGTGACCGCGGCACGACCTGGACCGGGGCCGACATGACGGCCCTGGCCCGGCTGCTGACCCGGGTCGTCTGGCCCTCCGGCACCACCTATCGGGCCTTTGTCGACGGTTCCGGGGCCGACAACGGCTGGTTCTCCGACGGTTTCGTCAAGCTGGGCCGCTACGACGCGGCCGTGCAGCAGCGACTCGAAAGCCATCAGGTCGTCAACGACCAGTTCGCCGCCAACATGGCGCTCAACGCCCGGATCCTGCGGCCCTGAGCCGCTCTTTAAGGAGAACAGACATGACCGCAGCGCTCGTGGGACCGGCCGCCCGGGAATGGAAGGAGGTCCTGCACCGGACCCGGCACGACACCTACCACCTTCCCGGATACGTCACCCTGGACGCCGCGCTGAACTCGGGCGCCCCGGCCGCCTTCTGGTACACCGACGGCCGCCGTCACCTGCTGCTCCCGCTGATCCTGCGTGAGATCCCCGGCACCGGGTTGCGAGACGCCCTTTCCCCGTACGGATATCCGGGGCCGGTCAGCGACGCGATGCCGGGCGACCGTGACTTCTGGGAACGGGCCTGCATGGCGATGCTCGAGACGCTGCGCGGCGAGGGGGTGGTGACCGCGTTCGTCCGCATGCACCCGCTGCTGCCCGCCCCGCTGGAACTGCTCGGCCGGTTCGGCACGCTGGTGCACCACGGCGAGACCGTCTCGATGGACCTCACGGTCAGCCTCGAACAGATGTGGCGGCAGACCCGCAGCGACCACCGCAACCACATCAACCGGGCGCGGCGGGCCGGCACCGAGGTGGTCTTCGACGACTGGGACCGGCTGGACGAGTGGGTCGAGGTCTATCACGACAACATGCGCCGGGTCGGGGCGACGTCGTACTACTTCTTCACCCGCGAGCACCTGGCGGCGATGCACGACGCGATGGGCGACCGCATGCACCTGGCCGTCGCGCTGGAGGACGGCGAGGTCGTCGGGGGCAACACGTTCTTCGAGCATCACGGCATCGCCACGGGCTACGTCTCGTCGACGCGGCGAGCGCCCCGCCGGTACGCCGACGAGATGCTCTACGACGAGGTGCGGCGCTGGTGCAAGGCGCGCGGCGACACCGTCTTCCACCTGGGCGGGGGCAAGGGCGGGGCGCGGGACTCGCTGTTCACGTACAAGGCCGGGTTCTCCCCCCGGGAGCATCCGTTCCACACCTGGCGGATCGTCGCGGACCGGCCGGCGTACGAGGAAATGGTCTTTGCCCTGGGTCGCGAGACCGACGAATCGGGAACCTTCCCGCCCTATCGCTGAGGAGCACGCCATGCGGATCACCTGTGTCGGCGGCGGGCCCGCCGGACTCTACTTCGCGGTGCTGGCCAAGCTGGCCGATCCCGCGCACGAGGTCACCGTGCTGGAACGCAACCCGCCGGGCGTCACCTACGGATGGGGCGTGGTCTTCTGGGACGACCTCCTCGACGACCTTTTCGCGTACGACCCGGTGAGCGCGCGCCGGATCTGGGACGCGGCCCGCCAGTGGGACGAGTACGAGGTGCGGGCCACCGGCAAGGAGGTGACGCATCTGGCCGGCTACGGGTTCAGCCTGGGGCGGCACAAGCTGCTGGCCATCCTGGCCGCCCGGGCCATCGAGCTCGGTGTCGACGTGCGGTACTCGATGGACATGTCGGAGGTCCCGCCCTCCGACCTCGTGGTTGCCTGCGACGGCGCCGGCAGTCAACTCCGGTCGGCCGACGCGGCGCACTTCGGCACCGAGGTCTCGGTGGGCGCGAACAAGTACATCTGGCTGGGCACGCCGCACATCTTCCGGACGTTCACCTTCGGCTTCGAGAAGACGCACGCGGGCTGGATCTGGTACCACGCCTACCCGTTCGACGACGGGACGAGCACGTTCATCGCCGAATGCACCCCCGCGGTGTGGTCGGCGCTGGAACTGGACCGGCTCGACGCGGAGTCCGGCTGCGCGCGCCTCGAGACCATCTTCGCCGCCCATCTGGGCGGGCAGCGGCTGGTCGACCACCGGGCCGGCTCGGGCGGCACCGGCTGGATGAACTTCCGCCGCGTGACCAACCAGCGCTGGGACAACGGCAACGTGGTGCTGATGGGCGACGCCGCGCACACGACGCACTTCGCGATCGGTTCGGGCACCAAGCTGGCCATGCAGGACGCGATGGCGCTGGCCGACAGCCTGGCCCGGGGCGGCCCGCTCGCGCCCGCCCTCGAACGCTACGAGCATCGCCGCCGGGCCGCGCTCGCGCCGCTGCAGCGGGCCGCCCTGGCCAGCAGCGAATGGTTCGAGCGGATGCCCGATTACGCGGATCTGCCGTCGAACCGCTTCTCGTACGCGCTGTCCGACCGCCGCGGCGAGTATCCATTGTGGCGGTACCTGTTGCACCTGAGCACCCAGCGCTCGGTGCCGAGAGCGATGCTGCGATCGGCCCTGAACGCCCGCCGACGGAGCCGGGCCCGGCGCCGTCCCGCCACCGAGCCTCGAATTCCCCAGCTCACCGGAGGTTGACTATGGCCGATGCCGCACTGTTGTCACCGCGGGACCCGGCATGGACGGAGGCACTCGACCGGGTCCGGCACGACATCTACCACATCCCCGAGTACGTGCGGCTCGACGCCGGTCTGACCGGCGCAACTCCGATCGCCTTCCGATACGACGAGGGCGGACGCGTCTTCCTGCTGCCCCTGCTGGTGCGGCCGGTGCCCGACAGCGACCTGCAAGACGCGATTTCCCCGTACGGGTATCCGGGCCCCGTCGGCAGCCGGGACGCGGCCTTCTGGTCGCGTGCGGCCGGCGTGATGGGCGAACTGCTCTGCACCGAGGGGGTGATCACCGCGTTCGCGCGGCTCCATCCGCTGCTCCCCGGCTGCCCGGAGTCGCTGGCCCGGTCGGGCACGCTGGTGCACCACGGCGAGACGGTCTCGATCGACCTGACCCTCGGCCCCGACGAGCTCTGGTCGCAGACCCACCGCAGCCACCGCAACCAGATCAACAAGGCCCGGCGGGCCGGCGTCGAGGTCGTCTTCGACGACTGGGAGCTGTTCGACGCCTGGATCGCCACCTACCACGCCACCATGCGCCGGGTCGGGGCAGCCGAGTTCTACTTCTTCGGTTCCGAGCACTTCCACCGCCTGCGGGCCGCCCTCGCCGATCACGCCCACCTGGCCGTCGCGCTCTCCGAGGGCCGGGTGCTCGGGGGCAACCTGTTCTTCGAATACGGCGGCATGATGCACACCCACCTGCAGTCCACCGCCGACGGCCCGATCCATTACGCCGACAAACTGCTCTACCACGAGGTACGCCTGTGGGGCCGCGCCCGCGGCAACAAGATCTATCACCTGGGCGGCGGGGTCGGCGGCTCGGCCGACTCCCTGTTCCAATACAAGAGCCAGTTCGCGTCCGGCCGCCACCAGTTCCACACGTGGCGGGTGATCACCGACCGGAACAACTTCGAGAAGCTGGCCGGGCCGCTCACGCCTGAGTCGCTGACCGGGCGGTTCCCGCCCTATCGATAGCCCCTTGGCCGGCACCCGCCGGGCCGTCCGGCGGCCCACGTCCAAGTTAGGATCGGGCTTGTGCCCGTCATCGACCTCGACTCCCGGCCCCGGGTCGCCCCGGACCGCCGGGCGCGGCACCCTCGTCTGCTGGTCATCGCGGCGGCGGCCGCCCTGCTGCTGAGCCTGCCCGGAGAAGCCGGCCCGGCGCCGAGCGTCTCCGACGACTTCTGCGTCCATTTCCCCTCGACGGTCCCCTCGGGGACGCTCGTCGTCGTGGTGGACGCCGAGTCGGGCGCCGTCCTGCGGACGACAGGCATCGAAGGCAACTGCACGACCGGCCCGTAGCCCCGCCGACACCGACCGCCCGTAACCCGCCGACGCCGCCTGCTCGTAGCCCGCCGACACCGACCGCCCGTTACCCGCCGACGCTGCCCGCTCGCGGCTCGCCGTTTCCGCCGGCCGGTTGGGTGGTCCGGCGGAAACGGCGGCCTGTTCTCAACGCCAGCGGCGGCGGTAGTCCCGGCGGGTGGTCCGGGACCATTGCCGGCGGACGATCGTGCCCGTCTCGCCGGTCCTTCGCGGGTCCCGGTGCCAGATCCGGCGGCGGGGAGCGGGGACGGTCCGGGGCTTGGGGAAGTCGAAAGCCGACTTCCGGAGGATCCAGGCGCCGTCCCAGCCGAGCTGGAGGGTGCTGCGTGACGACTCGATGATGATCACTGGTGGGGTACCGATCTGCTGCGACAGTTCCGGGCGGAGACGACGCTCCGCGGGTTGTGCCCGCGCACAGCGGCGAAGCGAGAGGCGGACCCGCCGCGCTCGCTCGGTCGGTGCGTGACGTCAGGGCGCGAGGCCGCGACGCCGGAGACTTCCGGCGTGCCCGCTTCGCGCGGTGGACGTGTCAGCAGTGATACAACGGCCTGTCCCCTGTTCGGCGATGGAACCCACCTGGCGACGCTAGCAGCGGCCCGCCGGGCGACTCCACCGATTTGGGTCCGCGAATTCGAGGCCACGAGCGATCAGGCCGCGGGCACCGGGGTGGCGGACAGCAGGGTGGCGGCTCGGTGCACGTCGGCGGGGCCGCAGCGGTGGTCCATCGGGACGGTCAGGATCCGGTCGGCGAGCGTGGCGGCCTCGTCGTCGCCGCTCCAGAAGCCGTCGCGGGACTGCCGCCAGTGGACGGGGGCGTAGATGCCGTGGCGGGCCAGGCGGCCGAGCAGGTCGTCGCGGGCCGTCTCGTCGGAGCAGAGCAGCTGGACCCGGAAGGGCGCCGCACCTCGCGGATGAGCGCCGGGCGAGGCAACCAGCAAGGGGGCGGGCAGCAACACTTCCAGGGCGCGGGCGTTGCGGGTGCTCGCCGCGCGGATGCCGGCTATGTCGAGGATCGGCAGCACGGCCACGGTGAAGGCGCCCGGGGGTGCCGCGCTGCCGAGCAACGCCCGCTCGCCCCGTTGTTGCAGGGTGCGGAACACGTCCTTCGGCACCGGCTTCCCGCCGAGCCAGGCCGCCTTGAGCACCATGGCGGTCAGCTTGAGGTCGCTGCCGGGTGACCCGGCGCCGGACGGGGACGGCAGGTCGAGGCCCCGGGGCGACCACAGCAGACCACCGTCGGGGAGGGGCAGGGTCTTGCGCAGCGAGGCCACCGCGTACGGCGCCGTGCTGGTCGTGGCCCACGGGCCGAACGGGTCGTGCGAATGGTCCTCGATGACGGTCACGCCGGGATGCGCGCCGATCCAGTCGCGCCAGACCGCGCCGTCCTCGCGGCCGAAGAGGTTCTGGACCAGCACCACGTCGCCCGGGCGGGCCCGCAGCGTCTCCATCGAGGGGCCGCCGGGCCGGTGCCGGTACCACGCGAGCGGCATGACCGCGCTCAACGCCTCGGCCACTCCCATGCAGAAGAACGAGGGGACGTGCAGGCGGCCCGGCCGGGCGAGCCGGCCCAGCAACGACAGGAGGGCTCCGCAGCCGGTGGCGTACAGGGAATGGCTTAGCGGCAGGGGGCTGTTTCGCGCGACGTCGAGCAGGACGGCCGGGTCCCAGTGGAACTCCGAGCCGATCTCAGGCCGCACGACGAACGTCCTCGGCCGGACCACGATCCTGGGCCCGGGCAATGTTGAGCGTGTCGACGTGTACGGGGGGCTCGCCGCGGCGCAGGTCGGTGATCGTACGCGCGATGATCCGCAGGTCGAGCAGCGGCGACCAGTTGTCGATGTACCAGCGGTCGAGCACGAACCGCTGCGGCCAGTCGATGTCGTCGCGGCCGTTGACCTGGGCCCAGCCGGTGATCCCGGGTTTCACCTCGAGACGCCGCGCGTCCACCGGCGAATAGTTGGCCACCTGCGGCAGCACGTCGGGGCGGGGGCCGACCAGCAGCATGTGCCCGGCCAGCACGTTGATCAGCTGGGGCAGCTCGTCGAGGCTGGTGCGGCGCAGGAACCGGCCGCACGCGGTGATCCGGGGATCGTTCTCGACCAGGCCGAACGGGTCGCTGATGCCCAGCTCGGCGCTCATCGCGACGGAGTGGTGCACCATCGAGCGGAACTTGAGCATCCGGAACGGCTTGCCGCGCAGGCCGGCGCGGTCCTGCACGAAGAGGATGCCGGGGCCGTCGGCGACGCGGATCCACACCGCGACCGCGAGCACCACCGGGGACAGCAGGATCAGAGCGACGGCGGCGACCAGGCGGTTGAGGAAACCCCAGAGCAGTTTCACATCGTCTCCACGTTTTCTCCGGTGAGGCGGCGGCGGGTGTCCAGCACGTACGCGGCGTGCTCGACGACGAGGCCGAGGTCGAAGACGTCGTGGTCGGCCAGCAGCACGACGGCGTCGGCCTCGGCCAGTTGCGACGCCGTCGCCGGGACCCGGGTGACGCGCCGGTCGACCTGCGCGTCCTCGACCACGTGGGGATCGGCCGCCCGTACGTCGGCCCCCATGTCGAGCAGCAGCGAGGCGATCCGGCGCGCGGGCGACTCCCGGGCGTCCCCGCTGTTCTTCTTGTAGGCCAGGCCGAGCAGCAGGATGGTCGAGCCGTTGACCGCCTTGCGCTGCTGATTGAGGGCCGCGACGAGACGACGTACGACGTAGTCGGGCATGTGGTTGTTGATGTCGTTGGCCAGCTCGACGAAGCGGAAGCTCTGCCCGAGGGTCCGCTGCACCCGCCACGACAGGTAGGACGGGTCGATCGGCAGGCAGTGGCCGCCCACCCCGGGCCCGGGCACGAAGCGCAGATAGCCGAACGGCTTGGACGACGCGGCGTCGATCGCCTCCCACACGTCGATTCCGAGGTCGTGGGCGAAGACGGCCAGCTCGTTGACGAGCGCGATGTTCACGTGCCGAAACGTGTTCTCCAGCAGCTTGGCCAGCTCGGCCACCTTGCAGTCGGAGACGGGCACGGTCTTGGCCACCACCGAGCTGTAGAACGCGTCGATGCGTTCCAGCGACGCCGGGTTGATGCCGGAGACCACCTTGGGCGTCGTCTCCAGCGTCCATTCGCGGTTGCCGGGGTCGATGCGCTCGGGGCTGTAGCCGAGGAAGAAGTCGTCCCCCGCGATGAGCCCGGAGCCCTCCTCGAGCAGCGGGGCGACCAGGTCGGTCGTCGTGCCCGGATAGGTGGTCGACTCGAGCGCCACGGTCGCCCCGGGCCGCAGGTAACGGGCCAGCGTGCGGGCCGACTCCTCGATGTACTTGAGGTCGGGTGTGCCCTCGCGCAGCGGCGTGGGGACGGCGATGACCGCGATGTCGAAGCCGGCGCACGAGCGCGGGTCGGCCGACGGGTGGAAGGTGCCGGTGCCGAGCAGTTCCCGCAGCTCGTCCGACGACACGTCGTCCACGTAGGACTCGCCGGCGGCCAGCCGCTTGATCCGTTCGTCGTCGACGTCGAAGCCGACGACGGTGTGCCCGACCCGGGCCGCGCGGACGGCCAGCGGCAGCCCGACATATCCCTGACCGACGATGACAACCCGCATGGAGGCTCCTCAGCTGGCTTTCAGTGACTGCGTGGGGGTTTCGCGGGCGACGGAGAGCGCGGGGCTCTCGGCCAGCCAGCGCAGGACCGCGATGAGGTCGCCGCGGGGCGCCGTCGGGTCGAGCAGGGAGAGCACGGCCCCGTCGAGCGGGGGCACCGGCACCTGCGAGATGAGCGGGTGGTTGGGGCGGCGGTCGCTCTCGTGCGCGCCGAACAGACTCTCGTGCATCTTCTCGGCCGGGCGGAGTCCGGTGTAGACGATGGAAATGTGCCGTTCGGCCGCGTCGGCCAGGCGGCGGGCCACGTCGGCGATGCGGACCGGCTCGCCCATGTCGAGCACCAGCACCTCGCCCGCGCTCTCCAGCGCGCCCGCCTGCACGACCAGGCGTACGGCCTCCTGGACGGTCATGAAGAACCGGGACACCTCGGGGTGCGTGACCGTGATCGGCCCGCCCGCCTCGACCTGCGCGGCGAACGTGGTGAGCACCGAGCCGCGGCTGCCGAGCACGTTGCCGAAGCGGACGCTGCAGTACGTGCCGGGGCCGGACTCGTCGGCCGCCGCGGTGAGCCGTTCGGTGATGCGCTTGGAGTAGCCGAGCACGCTGCCCGGGTCGGCGGCCTTGTCGGTGGAGATGTTGACCAGCCGCTCGACGCCGTGCCGGAGCGCGGTCTGCAGGAGCTGGTACGTCCCGATGATGTTGGTCTTGAGCGCCTCGGACGGGTGCATCTCGAGCAGCGGCAGGTGCTTGAGGGCGGCGGCGTGAAAGACCACCTGCGGCCGGTGCTCGGCGAAGACCTCGTCGAGCCGCTGCTGGTCGCGGATGTCGGCCACCACCAGGTTGCGGTCGTCGAGCAGGCCGCGGCCGTCCATCGAGAGCTGCACGGCGTGCAGGCCGGACTCGTCGCGGTCGAGCATCACCAGGGCGGCCGGCTCGAAGCGGACGAGCTGACGGCACAGCTCGGAGCCGATCGAGCCGCCGGCGCCGGTGACGAGCACGCGCCGGCCGGTCAGATAGCCGGCGATGGCTTGCAGGTCGATGCCGATCTCGCGGCGGCCCAGCAGGTCGGCGTGGCTGACCGGGCGGATGTCGTCGACGCTGACCGTGCGGCCGAACAGCTCGACCACCGGCGGCACGACCTTGACCTCGACGCCGGTGGGCCCGGCGAGCTCGGTCAGCTCGCGCACCAGCTCGGCGCCGGCGCTCGGGATGGCGATCAGCAGGACGTCGGCCTCGTAGCGGCTGACCACCGAGGCCATCGCGTGCCGGGTGCCGGCCACCGGCACGCCCATCACGCGCAGGGTGCGTTTGGCCGGGTCGTCGTCGAGCAGGGCGACCGGCACGTACGGGCTGCCGGGGTTGCGCAGCATGGCCCGGACGATCTGGGCCGCGCCCTCGCCCGCACCCATCACGACCACGCGCCCGCCGTGCTCCGGTGAGGGCCGCAGGCGCTGGTCGCGCGAGAGGCGTACGGCATAACGCACCCCGGCCGCGAGGACGAGGGCGATCAGGCCGGACGCGATGATGGCCGACCGCGGCACCAGCCGGCCGAGCAGCGTGTCGAGGACGAACAGCACCGGGGTGGTGACCGCCGCGGTTTTGGCCAGCGCCGCGATCTCTTCGAAGCACCCGTACGCCCACCGGCCGGTGTAGAGGCCGAAGCGGAGCCCGACGATGGTGTGCACGACAGCCGCGAACGCCCCGAGAACCAGCACCTCGGGCAGATGCGACTCGGGCAGGTTGCCGTCGTGCCGCAGCACCGTGGCGATGGCCAGCGCGAGAGCCAGGGCGAGTGCGTCGACCCCGGCCCGGGCGGCCCGGCCTCCAAGGATGGCGCCCAGCCGGGGTGAGCCCGGCCATCGACCCGGAGGATCGTCGGTGTCCGCGCGGGGCGCCGCACTGCGTACCTGCATGAATTCCTCCTTGCGCGGACGCCCGGGATCACCGGTCGAAGAAGCTTCTTCACAAGGCAAGGAAAATGCGCCCGGTAATATGGTCACCGAGGCCGGGAAATATGATCCGAAGCGCTTTCGCCGCCTGCGTTCCGAGCGTGCCAGGAGGGGCCGGGTGAATACAGTAGCAATTGTCACGCACCATATGAGATTTACTCACGTTTGACATGACACCCGGCCTGGCCTGCTCGATTGTCGGTTCACGGCCCGAACATGAAAGTGAAAGACTCTCTACTTAGGCATGACATTTGCGACTGTCATTAGGCTCCGACCTCTGCGAACGTCCATTCCACGGGGCGCGCAATCATATTCCTGACAATGCGATAGCGGGGTACCGAGAAATGGCCGTTCGGGTGCTGCACGTGATCAGCGCCCGGGCCGGCGACGGCGCCGAACATCAGCTGCGGCTGCTGATCCACCACCTGCCGCAGCAGAGCGAGGTGGTCACGCTGTCACCGCCCGGACCGGTCCTCGCCGCCATGCGGGCGTCGGGCACGACCGTGCACGAGATCGCCGGCAGCCGCGACCTCGACCCGAGCGCGATCGTCCGGCTGGGCCGGCTGGCCCGGCGCGGCGGGTTCGACGTGGTGCACACCCACCTGTTCCGGGCGGGCGTGCAGGGCCGATTCGCCGCCTGGCTGGCCGGGATCGCCCACGTCGTGGCGACCGAGTATCACCTCGACGAGGGACGGCGGACCGCGCTCGCCGCCCGGCCCGGCAGCCGGGGCCGGTTCACCATCGCCGTGTCCACATTGATCGCCGAGCGGCTGCGCCGGCGGGGCGTGCCCGACGACCGGCTGGCCGTCATTCCCAAGGCGCTCGACGCGGGCGAGTTCCGCTTCGACGCCGGGCTGCGGGACGAGGCCCGGGCCCGGCTGGGCATCGCCGACGGCACCCCAGTGATCGGGGGGCTGGGCCGGCTCGAGCCGCGTAAACGGTTCGACGTGCTGATCCGGGCCGTGGCCGAGGTGCCCGGCGCGGTGCTGCTGCTGGCCGGTGACGGCCCGGCCCGCCGCGGGCTGGAACGGCTGGCGGCGATCGAGGGTGTGTCCGACCGGCTGCGGTTCGCCGGGCCGGTGCGCCACGCACGCGAGATGTACAGCGCCATGGACGTCTTCGCGTCACCGGGACGCGAGACGGTCGGGCTGGTCGTGCTGGAGGCGATCGCGGCCGGGCTGCCCGCCCTCTATGCGACCTGCGAGGCCCTGGAGGACAAGTCGGTCGAGGGCGCCGAGCGGCTCACCCCGCACGATCCGGAATCGCTGCCGCGCAAGCTGCGGGCCGAGGTGCTCTGCCTGGCCGAACGGTCCGGCGGGCGGCTGCCGGTCCGGTCGGCCGGCGACCGGTACGACGCCGGGCGGATGGCGGCCGAGGTCGGCGGCCTCTACGAGCGGGTCAGCGGCTCGGGCTGACGGGCCGCCGACCAGTGGTCGAGCGTGCGGGCCACGATCGGGGCCTGGATGATCACCCAGCCCAGCCAGGCGCCGAGCGTGTTGGCCATCAGGTCGTTCACGTCGGCCCAGCGGTCGCCGTGCAGAAGAACGAGGAGCAGCCCCTGGATCGTCTCGATCGACAGGCTGATCAGGAAGCCGATCAGCACCACCCGCCGCCGGGCGCGCACCCCGGCCACCACCCGCAGTGCCGCGGCCAGCGGCAGCATCATGATGATGTTGAGGATGAAGTCGTCGACCCGCATCGTGACGACCGGGATCAGCAGGAACCGGAAGAACTCGGGGTCACCCGCCGCGGGCCCCCACGCGATCCGTAGCGGCAGCATGGTCGCGCCGGCCACCGCCACCGAATACCACCCCGCGGCCCAGGTCGCGACGAGCCGGCCCGGAGTCAGCGCGCGCCGGCGCAGCAACACGACGACCGCGGCCACCATGAGCGCCGTCCCGAGCGGAATCAGGATCTCCAGGGCGGGAATCTCGAGCTGACCGGATGGCACCGCACCAACGGTACCTATGTCAGCGGAGCCAGCCGTCCTTACGGGCGATCCGGATGGCGTCGAGGCGGTTGCGCGCACCGGTCTTCGAGATGATCGCCGACAGGTAGTTGCGGACCGTGCCGCCCGACAGGAACAGCTTGCGCGCGATCTCCTTGACCGGCTCACCCTCGGCGGCCAGCCCCAGCACCTCGAGCTCGCGCGTCGTCAGGCCCTTGTCGGTGAGCAGCGACGCGGTGTGCAGCCGGGGTGACACCACCCGCTCGCCGCCGGCCAGACGGCGTACGGAATCGGCCAGAAGCGGCGCCGAAGCGTCCTTGGGCAGGAAGTTGAGCGGCCCCGACCGGTGCCGGGGCGGCAGCATGCCGCGCTTGAGGGGATCGCAGAGCAGCAGCATGGCGCACGACGGGTTGGCCGAGCGCACCGCGTTGGCCACCGGAAGGATCTGACCGACCATGTATTGCGTGTCGATGACGATCACCGACGGCCACATCTCGGCCGCGACCTGCGGCAGATCGTTACCGAACGGGAGCGTACCGATGAAATGCATGTCGGGGTTCGGCTCGAGCAGGGCTCGGACCGGGACACCGAAGTATCCCTCATCTCTGGCCACCGCAACCCGGATCACCACATCACCTCACCGATGGACGCCAGCACCCGTGCCCGGATCTCTCCGGCAGGCACCCCGGAAAGCTTTGTTCCTTGGTACTCCTGCTTGTCTATTCGTCTCACTGGACTGAGCGGATGGGCCGGACCGTTGACGATTTTCTCGGTAGGCAGCTCACGACGCAGATGTGCCACCGGTCGCGCGGGTCCCGGCGCCTCCTCACCGTAACGTCTCCGTCACATTCGGGCGACCGGCCTAGCCGATCAAATGACCCAAGTGCACCGGATCTCCTGAGCGGGCCGCCCGAAATCCGCGCGAAACGATCGGGACCGTCCACCGTGGAAGTCAGGCGGCGGTTCCGTCGCGGCGCTTGTCCCACAGGCGACGGACGGCCGGCAGCACCTCGGAGACCGCCGGGATGCCCGGTTCGGGTGCGGGCTCACCGACCGCCAGGGCCGGCGCCGACCGGGCCAGCGACCCGGCCATCCGGTCGATGTCGTTCATGATCGAACCGGTCAGCACCAGCACGCCGGTGTCGGCGAACTCGCTGCGCACGGTGCGCAGCGTCCGCCGGGGCGCCTCCCGCAGGTTCGCCAGCAGGTCGTCGAGGTGACCGGCGTCCCCGGTGACGTCGGCCTCGGGGTCCGAGACCAGGTCGGCGTGCGCGGCGAACGCCTCGGCGGCGGTGGTCAGCACGTGCCCGATCTGGGCCGGCACACCTGCGGTCATCGGGGTCGCGATCGCGTCGAACATCGAGCGGGCCACCGAGTTCACCTGGTGCACGCCGTGCTCGAGGGCCCGCAGGGTCTGCTGCAGCGGCACGACCCGGGCGGTCGGCGTGGTCAGCGACCAGCGGGCCTGCTTGGTCAGCTCCTCGACCGCGGTGACCGCGCCGGTCAGGTCCTCGTTCAGCTCGCGCGAGCGGGCCAGCCAGGCGGTGGCCTCCTCCCGGGTGTAACCGCCGCGGGCGCCGGCGCCCAGATCGCCGAGCAGCAGGGCGATCTCGGTGGAGAGGTGGGCGAGCTGGTGCCGGGCCCGCTCGATCGGCGTCATCCCGCCGACCAGCGGCGAGAGGATCGCGCCGACGACGATGCCGAGGGCGGTCGCCGCCACGCGCTGCCACATGAACGCCTCGGTGAGCGTGCTGCCGGCGACCAGGATGCCCAGCGACGTCGCCGGCACCGCGACCGCGCCGTCGCCCAGGCGCAGCAACCGGCCGGCGGCCAGACCGCAGCCGGCGATCACCGCGACCGACCACCAGTGCAGACCGAAGAAGTGCCACACGCCGACCGCCACACCGATCGCGGCGACGGTGGCGATCAGGCGCTGCGCCCCCTCGCGGACCGAGGCGTGCGAGCTGATCTGCACCGACAGCGTCGCCGAGATGGCCGCGATCACCGGCCCGGCCAGGTCCAGGAAAATAGCCGCGGACCACGCGAGACCGGCGGCGATGCCGGACACCAGCACGGCCCGGGCGGTGGCGCCGTCGACCTGGTCGAAGCACCAGCGGAGCCGGCGCCGCACACGCTCCGGCAGGTGCGGCCGCACCCGGGCGTGCATCGCGTGATAACCGGAGTGAACGGCGGGGCGGACTTTACGGCGCAACAGGGTCGCGACCAGCGCGCACAGAGCGAGGCCGCCGGCAACGACGAGAAACTCCTGCAACGTTCCGTCTTTCTCTCTTCACCCTCGGTTACGGCCAACTCCGACGTTAGTCATGACCGGCCGGTCTGATGGTGATATGAGAGGAATGTGATCGCGGTCGCGCGCTTCCGGGTGAGCCCAAAGACCTTAGGCTGACTCAACCTTTTGGATGTCGGACGGCGTTAGCTCACCATGTCATCACACACACCGGCCGACGACGGCTTCCGCGCCTTCGTCGAACAGCAGTGGGGGCCGCTCGTGCGGCTGGCCTACCTGCTGACCGGCGATCGCGGATACGCCGAGGACCTGGTCCAGGCGGCCCTGGAAAAGACCCATCGCAAATGGGGACGCGTCTCGCGGATGGAGGCGCCGGTCGCCTACGTCCGCCGGGCGATGGTGAACACCGCGACCTCCTGGCGCCGGCGCCGGCGGGTCAGCGAGGTTCCGCTGCTGACCACGGACGGTCCGATCAATGACCCGTACGGCTCGATCGAGCACCGGCAGCAGGTCGTCGCCGCGCTGCGCACCCTGCCCCCGCGGATGCGCGCGGTGCTGGTCCTGCGGTACTTCGGCGACCTGACCGAGACCGAGATCGCCGACGCGCTCGGCTGTTCGGTCGGCACCGTCAAGAGCCAGTGCTCGCGCGGGCTGGAGCGCCTGCGCGACCAGATCACCCCCGCCGCCGTTTCCCGGGCCGCCGCCGCTGTCGCCGCCGAGCAGAGGACACAAGCATGAACACCGAGACCACTCTCAAGGACGCGCTGGCGGCCGAGGCCGACGCGCTCGGCGCGATCGACAACCCGTGGCCCGGGTTCGAGCGACGCGAACGCCGTCACCGGATGAGGCGGCGCGGGGTCGTCGCCGGAGTGGCGGCCGTGCTGGCCGGGGCGGCCGGCGTGCAGACCGGCGTGATCCCGCTGCCCGGCTGGGCGCCCGGCATCGCGGTCGCCGGCTTCAACGCGGTGCTCGACCAGGGCCCGGTCCGCGGATCGCTCGCGGGCGACAAGGCGTTCCTCGAGGACATGCGCCGCCACTTCAAGGACGTCGAGGACCCGGGCGAGACCTGGCGGATCGCCGACCGCAGCAAGATCAAATTTGTGTACGCGGCGGACGTCGGCGACCGCCGGATCGTGCTCGCGCTGGTCCCGCTGCGCTTCGGCTTCCTCGAGGACCGGGCGCTGATCTGGTACGACGGCGACGCCGGGGACCCGGCGGCCAAGCTGGTGGAGAGCGGCCGGGTCGACGGCGGCGAGACGGTGGTGACCTATTCGATGCGCAGCGCCGAAGCGCCGGGCGTGCTCGTGGTGGTCGCCCCGGAGGGTTCCACGGTCGCGATCAGCGAGGGCTTCCGCTACAGCGCCGAAGGACGCGTCGAGCACGCCCCCGACCAGGTGCAGCCGGCCGGAACCGGACTCGCCGAGCTGGTACTTCCTCCCGCGCCCTCACCCCCCGACACCAAGGTCACGGTGACCGACGGCGCCGACGTCCTCTACACCGGTACCGTCGGCGCCGGCTGGTCGAGTTCCTCCGGCTACCGGCCCGACGAGTTCCCGCCGGCCGCCGTGACCGAGGCGCTGGGTGACCGGAAGTTCGACCGGGCCACCCTGACCCGCTGGGCGAACGGCGCGCTGCAGGACACCCGGCTCCCTGCGGCCGGGACGGCGCTCGCCGTCCGCTGGACCGGCACGGTCAACGGGCAGCCGGCCGCCCTGCTCACCCTCCGTCCCCGCGGGGGCGGCGTGCTCGCGTACGCGTTCCACGGTTCCGCCGACTCCTACCGCGAGGACCTGCGCCTCCTGCTGCCGGCCGAGGGCGTGGCCGAGCGGCCCGTGGCGTGGCGCATGCGGGCCGACGGCAGCGACGACCGCACCGACCGGGTCGTCGTGGTCGGCCCGGCGGGCGCGACCGGCCTGACGTTGCAACTCGGCACGGCCGCGCCGGTGCAGCTCACGCCGGACGCGACGGGTGCGGCCATGACGTCGGTGCCGCCGGCCCAGGAAGCGCACGTGACGGCGTACGGGAAGAACGGGGTGAAAATGGGCACCACGCCCGTGCCGGCGTTCGAGTACGAGTCGGGTGGCCTGCCCGGCGACACCCCGAAAACCCGGGTCGTCGGCTAACAGGCCGCATCACGCTGGAGCGGCCGAGGTCGCTCCAGCGTGGTCAGACGTTCCGGCGGCGACGGCCCAGCGCGTACGCGATGACGCCGCCGGCCAGCAGCAGCCCACCGAGGGCGGCGATGGTCGAAGCGCTGGAACCCGTCACCGGAAGGCCGCCGCCCTCACCCGGGGCCGGCGTGACGGGGGCGGGGGTGGCCGGAGTGGCCGGGGACTCGGTGGGGCCCGGCTGCGCCGTCACGACCGTGAAGCTGCGGTTGTTCTCCCAGTTCGTGTCGGTCGACGCCACCCGCTGCTCGCCCGGCGCGGGTGTGGGGTTGGGCTGCAGCAGCAGCTGGGTGCCCGTGCCCTGCTCCCAGTCCGAGGTGTCGTAGCCGACCTCGGCGTAGTCCTCGGCCGTGAAGAACTGGTAGAGGTAGGTGTTCTTCGACTTGGCCTTCACGCTCGCGTCGAGCTGGGCGACGGGTCCGCCGAGCCGATAGGTGGCGCCGGGCGCGAGGCGCTGGTCGAAGCGGCAGTGCGCGATCTCGAGCCGCGAATCGGTGAAGTAGGTGCAGTTGCCGTACTTCTCCATGAAGCTCAGCCCCTGCGCCAGGGTCAGCTCGACGACCGGATCGTCGACCGGCGCCCGGCCCGAGACCGACACCTCGATCGGCGAGGTGATCACGGCACCCGGCTCGGCGGTGATCGCCCCCCGGGCCGGCAGCGCGGCCAGATCGACCCCGTTGACCACGGTCACCTTGGCGGTGGCGGTGGCCGGCCCGAAGCCGTCGGCGGCCACTTTCAGCGTCAGTTCCCCGGCTTGGCCGGGGGTCGCGTCCTCCGCCGCCCGCACCTTGATCACCGGAAGATGCCAGGAGATGTCGTTGCCGGCCTGATAGCTGCCGAGGCGGCAGGTCGTCACCGCTCCCGCGCCGGAGCATTCCCAGCCGCTCTCGTCGATCGCCGCCCGGGCCACGCCGGCGGTCGCGCCGAGCTCGATGACGAGGTTTACCAGCTTGCGGGTGCCGGGCGGCAGCGTCCACTCGGTGCGCGCCTGCTTGTCCACCCCGGCGACAACCAGGTCTTCGACGCTGACCCTCATGTCGGCCGGCGCGGCCTGCACCGGGGCGGGCAGCAGGACGGCAACAGCCGTCGCCACGGCCGCGTAAAGGACTCGACGCAACACTGAGGACACCCCCGCGATCAGCAAGTGACGCCGGAGGATAGCGAAAGAGCGGCCCGCCGCGCAGGCCGCTCTGTCAGCTCAGCGAGGAACGACCTTTTCCACCGCCCACTGGCGCCACGTGTCGAGGTGGTGCTGGACCTGGGCCAGCTGGTCGGCGACCGGGCCGGGGCCGGTGGAGCCGGGAGTGGTGCGGCCGGCCAGGGCCGACTCGACCGAGAGCACCTGGCGGACCGACGGGTCGAGGTGTTCGCTGACCGTCTCGAGGTCGTCGTCGGTCAGGTCCTCGAGTTCGCACTCGCGCACCGAGCAGAGGGCGACCAGACGGCCGGTGATCTCGTGGGCGTCGCGGAACGGCACACCCTTGCGGACCAGCCAGTCGGCGACCTCGGTGGCCAGCGAGAAGCCGACCGGTGCGGCCGCGGCGAGGCGGTCCACCCGTACGGTCATGGTGGACACCATGCCGGCCAGCGCGGGCAGCAGCAGCTCGAGCGTCTCGATCGCGTCGAAGACCGGCTCCTTGTCCTCCTGCATGTCCCGGTCGTAGGTCAGCGGCAGGCCCTTGAGCATGGTCAGCACCGCGACCAGCCCGCCGATCAGCCGGCCGCTCTTGCCCCGGGCCAGTTCGGCGATGTCCGCGTTCTTCTTCTGCGGCATGATCGACGATCCGGTGGCGAACGCGTCGTCGAGCTCGACCCAGCCGAACTCGGTCGACGTCCAGAGCACCACCTCCTCGCCGAGCCGGGACAGGTGCACCCCGATCAGCGACGTGATGAACAGGAACTCGGCGACGAAGTCACGGTCGGCCACCGCGTCCATCGAGTTCGCCGCGGGCGCGTTGAAGCCCAGTTCCTTGGCCACGGCAGCCGGGTCGAGGGGCAGCGACGAGCCGGCCAGCGCACCGCTGCCGAGCGGCGAGACCGCCGTACGGGCGTCCCAGTCCTTCATCCGATCGAGGTCGCGCAGCAGCGGCTGCACGTGGGCGAGCAGCCAGTGGCCGAACGAGACCGGCTGGGCGTGCTGCACGTGGGTGAGACCGGGCGCCGGCGTGCCGACGTTGCGGGCCGCCTGCTCGGTCAGCGCGTCGGCCAGCTCGACCAGCGCCACGGCCACCCCGCGGGCGTGGTCGCGCATGTAGAGCCGCAGATCGGTGGCGACCTGGTCGTTGCGGGAGCGGCCGGCACGCAGCTTGCCGCCGAGCGCGCCCAGCCGTTCCAGCAGGCCACGCTCGAGGGCGGTGTGCACGTCCTCGTCGTCTATGGTCGGCCGGAACTCACCGGACGCGCAGGCCGCCTCGAGATCGTCGAGGGCGGCCAGCATCTGACCCAGCTCGTCCGGGTCGAGCAGACCGGCCGCGGCGAGCACCCGGGCGTGGGCCCGCGAGCCGGCGATGTCGTACGGGGCGAGACGCCAGTCGAACTGGACGCTCACCGAGAGGCGGGCGAGGGCATCGGCGGGACCACCGGCGAACCGGCCACCCCACAGGGAAGTCTTCTCAGTCATCGTCTCTCAGTTTGCCTTGGAACGAATCGGTGTTGTGCCCGGCCCAGTCGGCGAGCTTGGCCGCCAGCGCCTTGCCCCCGGTGACGTCGCGGGCCACCACGAGGATCGTGTCGTCGCCGGCGATGGTGCCGACGACGTCGGTCAGGCCGGCCCGGTCGAGCGCGCTGGCCAGGAAGTGCGCGGCCCCCGGCGGGGTCCGCAGAACGGCGATGTTGCCGCTCGAGTCGACCCCGGTCAACAGCTCCCGCAGCAGACGCAGCAGCCGGGCCGGGCCCTGACCGCTGGTCTCGCGAAGCGGGCGTTTTCCGTCCTCGGGGATCAGGTAGGCGCCGCTGACCTTGACGGCGCCCAGCTCCTCGAGGTCGCGCGAAAGAGTGGCCTGGGTGACCTGGACGCCGTCGTCGGACAGCAGCTCGGCCAGTTCGGTCTGCGAGCGGACTGCCTTGTCGCGGATCAGTTCGACGATCCGCGCGTGCCGACCGGCCCGGGTCACCGGCCCGGTCATTGCGAGTTCACCGACAGGAGCCAGGCCAGCAGTGCCTTCTGCGCGTGCAGGCGGTTTTCGGCCTGGTCGAAGACCGCGCTCTGCGGCCCGTCCATGACCTCGTCGGTGATCTCCTCGCCGCGGTGCGCGGGCAGGCAGTGCAGCACGATCGCGCCCTCGGCCGCGGCGCCCAGCAGCTTGTCGTTGACCTGGTAGGGCCAGAACGGGGTGAGCCGGTCACGCCCGTCACCCTCCTGACCCATCGAGGTCCACGTGTCGGTGGCGATCACGTCGACGCCGTCGGCCGCCTCGAACGGGTCGCGCAGCACCTCGACCGAGCCGCCGGTCCAGGCCGCGATCTCGGCCGCCCGCCCCACCACGGCGGGCGCCGGGTCGAAACCGGACGGACCGGCCACCCGTACGTGCATGCCCGCGGTCGCCCCGGCCAGCAGATAGGAGTGCGCCATGTTGTTGGCCGCGTCTCCCACGTACGCGAGCTTGCGCCCCTGCGGAGAACCGAGCCGCTCGCGGATGGTGAGCAGGTCGGCCAGCAGCTGACAGGGGTGGAACCCGTCGGTCAGCGCGTTGATCACCGGCACGTTGACGTCGGACGCCAGCTCGACGAGCCGCTCGTCCCCGGTGGTCCGGAAGACCATCGCGGCGACGTAGCGGGACACGACGTGCCCGGCGTCGCTGAGCGATTCACCCCGGCCGAAGTGGGTCGCGTGCGTGTCCACGATCATCGGCTGACCGCCCAGCTCGGCGATGCCGGCCTCGAACGAGAGCCGGGTCCGCAGGCTGACCTTGTCGAAGAAGACGGCCACCGAGCGGGGGCCCTCGAGCGGCCGGTACGCGAACCGTTCGGCCTTCATCGCGGCGGCCAGGTCGAGCACGGTGCTCTGCTCGTCGGGCGTGAGGTCGTCGTCGCGCAGGAAATGACGGGTCACAGCGCGCTCCTCAGGGCCTCGATCAGCGCGTCGGCCTGCTCGGAGCTGACGATCAGCGGCGGGGCCAGCCGGATGACGTCGGGCTGGGGGGCGTTCACGAGAAACCCGGCCTCCTTGAGGGTGGCGGCGACGCGGGCGGCCTCGGGCTCGGTGAGCACGATGCCGAGCAGCAGACCGGCGCCGCGGACGTTCTTGACCAGCGGGTGGAGCCCTTCGATGCCGCGGCGCAGCTGCTCGCCGACGCGCTTGACGTGGTCGAGCAGGCCCTCGCCGGCGATCGTGCGGATCACGGCCAGGCCGGCCGCGCACGAGATAGGGTTGCCGCCGAACGTGGTGCCGTGCGAGCCGGGGGTGAACAGCTCCGCGGCCGGGCCGAACGCGATGCAGGCGCCGATCGGGAGGCCGCCGCCGAGCCCCTTGGCCAGGGTGATGATGTCGGGTTCGACGCCTTCGCTCTGGTGGTGGAACCAGTGGCCGGTCCGCCCGATGCCGGTCTGCACCTCGTCCAGCACGAGCAGCGCGCCCGTCCGGGAGCAGATGTCGCGAACGCCGGCGAGATAGCCCGCGGGCGGCACGACTACGCCGTTCTCGCCCTGGATCGGCTCCAGAATGACCATGGCCGTCTCGCCCGACACGGCCGCTTCCATCTCGGACAGGTCGCCGAAGGTCACATGCGTCACCTCACCCGGGAGCGGCCGGAAAGGATCAGCCTTGGCGGGCTGGCCGGTAAGGGCGAGCGCCCCCATCGTCCGGCCATGGAACCCACCGTGGGTGGCGACCACGTGCGTACGGCCGGTCAGCCGCGAGATCTTGAAGGCGGCCTCGTTGGCCTCGGCGCCCGAGTTGGTGAAGACGACCCGGCCGGCGCGGCCCGCCAGCGCGAGCAGTAGTTCGGCCAGCGCGACCGGCGGCTCGGCGACGTAGAAGTTGGAGACGTGCCCGAGCTGCTGCACCTGCTGGGTGACGGCGGCGACCACGGCCGGGTGGGCGTGGCCGAGCGCGTTGACCGCGATGCCGCCGAGGAAGTCGACGTACTGCTTGCCGTTCTCATCGGTGATCACCGCGCCCTCACCGCGTACGAAGGCGGCCTGCGGGGTGCCGTAGTTGTTCATGCCCGCCTGTTGCCACCGCTCGATCAACGAGCTCATGAGGGGACCACCATTGTTCCTATTCCTTCCGGGGTGAAGACTTCGAGCAGCGTCGAATGGGCGACCCGGCCGTCGATGACGTGGGCCGCGGGCACGCCACCGCGTACGGCGCGCAGGCAGGCCTCCATCTTGGGGACCATGCCCGACTCGAGGCGGGGCAGCAGCTTGGCCAGGGCGTCCGCGTCGATCTCGGTGACCAGCGACGACGTGTCCGGCCAGTCGGTGTAGAGACCGGGCACGTCGGTCAGCACGACCAGCTTGTGCGCGCCCAGGGCCTCGGCCAGCGCGGCGGCGGCGGTGTCGGCGTTCACGTTGTGCACCACGCCGTCGGCGTCGGGGGCGACACTGGCGATCACCGGGATGCGCCCGGCCTCGATGAGGTCGTTCACGGCCGAGGTGTCGACCCGGTCCACGTCGCCGACCAGTCCGATGTCGACCATCTCACCGTCGATCAGAGCCCCACGCCGTACGGCGGTGAACAGGTGCGCGTCCTCGCCGGAGAGCCCGACGGCGAGCGGGCCGTGCCGGTTGATCAGCCCGACCAGCTCGCGGCCGACCTGCCCGGTCAGCACCATCCGGACGACGTCCATCGCCTCGGGGGTGGTGACCCGCAGGCCGCCGCGGAACTCGCTCTGGATGCCGAAGCGGTCGAGCATCCGGCTGATCTGCGGGCCGCCGCCGTGCACGACGACCGGGCGGATGCCGGCGTACCGCAAGAACGCCATGTCGGCCGCGAACGCCTGCTGCAGAGCCGCGTTGATCATGGCGTTGCCGCCGTACTTGACCACGATGGTCGAGCCGTGGAAGCGCTCCAGCCAGGGCAGCGCCTCGATCAGGACCTCGGCCTTGCCGACCGGACTGCTCACGAGGAGTACGCCGAGTTCTCGTGCACGTAGGCGTGCGAGAGGTCGGTGGTCCAGATCGTCGCGTCCATCTCGCCCTCGCGCAGGTTGATCGTGATCCGCACGTCGCGGCCGGACAGGTCGACCTTGGACCGGTCCTCCGCGGCCGCGCCGCCCTTGCAGATCCACACGTCGTTGATCGCCACGTCGACCCGGTCGGGCTCGAAGCGGGCCCGGGTGGTGCCGACCGCGGCCAGGATGCGCCCCCAGTTCGGGTCGTTGCCGAACAGCGCGGTCTTGACCAGGTTGTTGCCGGCCACCGTCCGGCCCACCTCGACCGCGTCGGCCTCGCTGGCCGCGCCCTTGACCTCGATCGCGACGTGCTTGGTGGCGCCCTCGGCGTCGGCGATCAGTTGCTGGGCGAGGTCGTGGCAGACCTCGAGGACCGCGGCGGTCAGCTCCTCGGGCGAGGGCTGGACGTCGGAGGCGCCGCTGGCCAGCAGCAGCACGGTGTCGTTGGTCGACATGCAGCCGTCGGCGTCGATCCGGTCGAAGGTCAGCCGGGTCGCCTCGCGCAGGGCCGCGTCGAGCACCTCGTTGCCCGCGCTGGCGTCGGTGGTGATCACCACGAGCATGGTGGCCAGGGCCGGGGCGAGCATGCCGGCGCCCTTGGCGATGCCGCCGACCGACCAGCCGTCGCGCCGGACCACCGCGTTCTTGGCCAC
This sequence comes from Actinoplanes sp. NPDC021490, assembly GCF_055562135.1. Lineage (NCBI taxonomy): Bacteria > Bacillati > Actinomycetota > Actinomycetes > Micromonosporales > Micromonosporaceae > Actinoplanes > Actinoplanes sp. NPDC021490. The sequence goes on along the minus strand of NZ_JBVHFW010000004.1, from coordinate 554,518 downwards.
GGTGTCGGTCGTCATGATCGCCTCGGCGGCCTTTCCGCCCTTGTCGCCGGCGAGCTCCTTGGCCGCGGCGGTGACTCCGGGCAGCAGCTTGTCCATCGGCAGCAGCTCGCCGATCAGCCCGGTCGAGCAGACGGCGACGTCGCCCGCGCCGATCAGCTGCGGCTTGGGGGCGCTGCGAAGGACGGCCGCGGTGTGCTCGGCGGTGGCGTGCGTGTCGCGGAAACCCTGGGTGCCGGTGCACGCGTTGGCGCCGCCCGAGTTGAGCACGACCGCGCGCACGACGCCGCCCTTGAGCACCTGCTGGCTCCAGAGCACGGGCGCGGCCTTGACCCGGTTGCCGGTGAAGACCCCGGCCGCGGTGAAGTCGGGGCCGTCGTTGACGACGAGGGCCACGTCGAGGTTGCCGGTGGGCTTGAGGCCGGCGGCAACGCCCGACGCCCGGAAGCCCTTGGGGGAGGTGACGGTCACGGTGCTACTCCGAACACGGACAGGCCCATCGTCTCGGGCAGACCGGACATGAGGTTGGCGCACTGCACGGCCTGGCCGGCCGCGCCCTTGCCGAGGTTGTCGAGCGCGCTCACCACCACGAGACGGCCCGAGTCGACGTCGACCGTGGCCTGCAGGTGGCACGAGTTGGAGCCGGCGGTCGCGGCCGTGTGCGGCCAGGCGCCCTCCGGGAGGACATGGACAAAAGGCTCGTTCCCGTACGCGGCCCTCAACGTCTCGCGCGGATCGCCCTCGTTGCGGCGACGGGCCGTGACGGTGGCCAGAATGCCGCGGGGCATGGGCGCGAGCACGGGGGTCATCGAGAGTGACGCCGCCCCGGTCGCCTGCTTGATCTCGGGCACGTGCTGGTGCGCGCCCACCTTGTACGGCGAGAGATCGCCCATGATCTCGCTGGCCAGCAGGTTCACCTTGGCGCTGCGGCCCGCGCCGGACGTGCCGGAGCTCGCCACCACGACGACGTCCTCGGGGTCGGCCAGGCCGGCCGAGATCAGCGGGGCCAGCGCGAGCGTGATGGTGGCCGCATAACAGCCCGTGTTGGCCACCCGGTTGGAGGCCGCGATCAGCTCCCGCTGACCGGGCAACTCGGGCAGACCGTATGTCCACGTGCCGGCGTGCGCGCCCCCGTAGTAGCGCTCCCACAGCGTCGCGTCCTTGAGCCGGAAGTCGGCGCCCAGATCCACGATCTTGACGTGCTCCGGAAGCTGCGCCGCGACGGCCGCCGACTGCCCGTGCGGCAGGGCGAGAAACACCAGGTCGGCGTCGCTCAGGCCGGCCGCGTCGGTCGCGCCGAGCGTGAGGTCGAGGCCCGCCAGTTGCGGATGTACGGCGGTGACGTGCGCACCGGCCTGTGAGTGGGCCGTGGCGGCCACGAGGTCGAACTCGGGATGCCCCGCGAGCAGGCGCAGCAATTCGCCGCCCGCATACCCACTGGCTCCCGCTACCGCGACCCGGATTCCCATACCAACCTCCGCATGACTATGCAGAAGACCGTATCAACTCACGATCGCGCTCAGCAACACCATTCCCCCGGAGAGTTGCTATGACCGCGCCCACCGTCGCGCGGCCGGACGGGCATCGTCCCCCGGTGATATGACTTCACCCATGGCTGACAAGACGATCATTGCCCTTCGCGAGGCCGCCGACGCGTACGCCGAAGCGGTCCGCACCACGCAGCGGTTCTTCGACCGGCTGGAAGACACCAGCGACCCGTCCGCGCTGGTCGAATACGCCACGCTGGTCGAGCGCGAGAAGGAGGCGGCCGGGGCCCGGCTGGACGCCCTCGAGGCCGCCGGCATCGAAGTGCCGAGCATCGATGAGAGTGATTCTGATAACTAAGTGAAAAGTTCCGGAACCGTACCGGTCTCCCGTAACCGGTTCCGGACTGGAAGACTCCCGGTTGTTCGTGTTTCGCAGACCGTGCCACCGCGGTCATGACGACCGGAGGCGCTTGTGCCTGCTGACGTCCCGTACCGGGATCCGTCCTTGCCCGTCGACCAGCGCGTCGACGACCTGCTGGGCCGGATGACCTTGCCCGAGAAGGTCGGTCAGATGCTCCAGCTGGATGCCCGGGGCGACGTGAAGGAGATCGTCAGCGAGAAGCTGGCGGGCTCGATCCTGCACACCTCCCCGGCCAAGATGCTCGAGGCGATCGACCTGGTCGCCAAGACGCGCCTGCAGATCCCGCTGCTCACGGCCGAGGACTGCATTCACGGCCACTCGTTCTGGCCGGGGGCGACGATCTTCCCGACCCAGCTCGGGATGGCCGCCAGCTGGGACGCGGAACTGATCGAGCGGGTCGCCCGGGTCACCGCCGTCGAGGTGGCGGCCACGGGCATCCACTGGACCTTCTCCCCCGTGCTCTGCATTACCCGCGACCTGCGGTGGGGCCGGGTCGACGAGACCTTCGGCGAGGACCCGTTCCTGATCGGCGAGCTGGGCTCGGCGATGATCCGCGGCTACCAGGGCGGCGGGCTCGACGACCCGACGGCGATCCTGGCCACGGCCAAGCACTTCGCCGGCTACTCCGAGACCCAGGGCGGCCGCGACGCCAGCGAGGCCGACATCAGCCCGCGCAAGCTGCGGTCGTGGTTCCTGCCGCCGTTCGAGCGGGTCGCCAAGGAAGGCTGCCGGGTCTTCATGCTCGGCTACCAGTCGATGGACGGCGTGCCCATCACGGCCAACCGGTGGCTGCTCAACGACGTGCTCAGGGGCGAGTGGGGCTTCACCGGCACGCTCGTGACCGACTGGGACAACGTCGGCCGCATGGTCTGGGAACAGAAGGTCTGCGCCGACTACGCCGAGGCCGCCGCGCTGGCCGTACGGGCCGGAAACGACCTGGTGATGGTCACGCCCGGCTTCTTCGAGGGCGCGCAGGAAGCGGTCGAGCGCGGGCTGCTCAACGAGGAGGAGATCGACGAGGCCGTACGCCGGATCCTGCGCCTCAAGTTCGAGCTGGGCCTGTTCGAAAACCCGCGCGGCCCCTCGCCGACGCTCATCGAAACGGTGATCGGCGCCCCGGAACACGCCGAGCTCAACCTCGAGGTGGCCCGGCGCTCGCTGGTGCTGCTCAAGAACGACGGCGTGCTCCCGATCGCCCGCGACAAGTTCCGCCGGATCGCCGTGGTCGGGCCGAATGCCGACAACGTGTCCGCCCAGCTGGGCGACTGGGCCGGCGACTCGGGCCAGGTCGACTGGATGCCCGACGGCCACCCGCGCGAACTGATCGAGACCGTGCTCGACGGCTTCAAGGCGGTCGCACCGCAGGGCTGGGTGATCGAGCACGCGCGCGGCGCCGAGATCGAGCGCCTGGTGCCCGACCCCGAGGGCGCGACCTACCCGGACGGCCAGCCGCGGCCGCCGATCTCGCAGAGCGCGCCGATCGACCACCACCTGATCGACGTGGCCCGCGACAAGGCGGTCCGCGCCGACTACGCGGTCGTGGTCGTCGGCGACACGGTCAACCTGACCGGCGAGCACAAGTCGACCGCGACGCTGGAGCTGCTGGGCGGCCAGATCGCCCTGCTCGACGCGGTCGCGGCAACCAAGACCCCGATGATCGTCGTGCTGGTCAACTCGAAGCCCACGGTCCTGCCGCCCTCGGCCCTGGGCGCGGCCGCGATCATCCAGGCCTTCAACCCCGGCATGCGCGGCGGACGGGCGATCGCCGAGCTGGTGCTGGGCCTGATCGAGCCGACCGGCCGCCTGCCGCTGTCGGTCGCCCGGCACGTCGGGCAGCAGCCGGTCTACTACAACACGATCCGCGGCCAGCACGGCAACCGCTACGCCGACCTGACCCAGGACCCGCTGTTCGTGTTCGGCGAGGGGCTTTCCTACACCACCATCTCGTACGGGGACCTGACCGTCACCACGCCGTCGGTCTCCCCGTCGGACACCGTGCGCGCGACGGTCACGCTGACCAACAGCGGCACCCGGCCGGCCCTGGAAACAGTGCAGGTCTACATCAGCGACCTCGTCACGTCGGTCACCTGGGCGGGCCGCGAACTGAAGGCGTACCGCCAGGTGACAGTGCCCGCCGGCGCCCAGGTCACGGTCGACCTGGAACTGCCGGCAGCCGACTGCTCCCTGGTCACCGCCGACGGCCGCCGCATCGTCGAGCCCGGCGACTTCGAATTGCTGGTCGGCCCGAACTCCCGCGAACGCGACTTGCTGCGAGCCCCGTTCACGATCGAGTGACCTGCCTGGCGGTGGCCAGAGGCGCAAGGTCAAAACCGAGCTTCCGGTACGCCGCCAGGGCCGCCACATTGTCGTAGTCGACGAACAACGCAACCCGCTCGCGTCCCCGCAGCAGTTCCCCAATGACAAAGGAACAGAGCGTCGCCGCCCGGCCCTTCCCCCGCTGGTCGGGCCGGGTGGTGACGCCCGCCAGAAACCCGGTGTCCCGGCTCGACCACGCATCAGCGGCCACCGCCACAAGCCCGCCACCCGCGTCCCGGATCCCGGCCCACCGCGTCACGCCCGGATCGCCGACCCGCGCGTAGGACGCCGGGAACGCCACCTCGAGCAGCCCCGCAACCTCGGCCAGCTCGTCATTCCCAAGCCAGTGCGGCTCCCCCACCGCCACCGACCGACCGCCAACGTCTGCGCCTGGACCGTCCGCACACCCGCCGTGCTCACCGCCCGCGTCACTCGATGCTCCAGCGCTGTCCCCGCCCGTGTTTTCTCCGGTCGTGTTGTCCCCGGCCGTGCTGTCCCCGGCCATGTTGTCACCGCCCGTGCTGTCCCCGGCCGTGTTGTCGCCGGCCGTGCTGTCCCCGGCCGTGCTGTCCCCGGCCGTGCTGTCCCCGGCCGTGCTGTCCCCGGCCGTGCTGTCCCCGGCCGTGCTGTCCCCGGCCGTGTTGCTTGGGCCGCCCGGCGACGCATTCGTTTCCATCCAGGCGAAACGGCCCACCACCGACAGCCCCGGCACCAGGCCGGCCACCGCCACCACCAGGTCTTCCCGCCCGAGCGGCCGGAACGACGGCGCCACCTCGGGCAGCACGCGCCCGAGCAGAGCGGCCACCGCAGCCGGCTCCCCGTGGATCGCCAGCCGGTCCCGGCGCGACAACTCGGCCGCGGCCACCACCGCAGCCCCCGGGGCGATCCAGATGCACACGCCCGGCCGGTCCGCGGCCCACATCATCAGCGGGTCGGCCCCGGTCGCGGCGGCAAGATCGGCAAGGTTCGGCACCGGCCCATCCTGCCCGCCGGCCGCCTTCGTCCGCTCGACCCCTGTGGATAACCCCGAACTGTGGATAACTCCAGGCCCCCACCGCCGATGTGCGTACGGTGCCACCACCCGGGTGGGAGGGGGAGGCGGTGGCCGTACAGCGATCTTGAAAGAACTGGGAAGGCGATCTTGGGAGGGCGGGGAAAGCGTTGACAGGGGCTGGCATTGTTCTGCGGGTGAAGATCATGGGGCGGCGGTGGGTTCGGCGGGGGCTGGCCGCGGGGGCGCTCGTTGTGGCGCTCGGGGTGCTGACGTCGGCGAGCGGCGAGTTGTGGACCCGGGGCACGGCTCACGGGCATGTGTTCGGCGAGGCTGACGTTCCCGCGGCGCCGGTGGCGATCGTGCTGGGGGCGCAGGTCTACGACGACGGGCAGCCCTCGCCGTTTCTCGCGGCGCGGCTCGACATCGCCAAGCGACTGCTCGACGCGGGCAAGGTGCGGGCCATCCTGGTGTCGGGTGATCACTCGCGCTGGGAGTACGACGAACCGGGCTCGTCCGAGGTCTACCTGGTGGCCCGCGGGGTGCCGGCGTCACGGATCGCGCTGGATTACGCGGGCTTCGACACGTACGACTCGTGCTCCCGGGCCAAGCGCATCTTCGGGGTCGGCGAAGCCATCGTTGTCACGCAGACCTATCACCTCGAACGGGCCGTGGCCCTCTGCCGCACGCTGGGCATCGAGGCGACCGGCGTGGGCGACGACTCGGTCCGCATCTACAAGGAGCCGTGGCGCAACTCGGTGATCCGCGAGCGCGGGGCGGTGGTCAAGGCCATGGCCGACGTCATCACCGGGCGCGATCCGGTCTTCCTGGGCCGCCAGGAGACCACGGTGCAGGAGGCCCTGGCCAACTGACCAACGCCGCGCGCAACACGACCGAAGGCGCGCGACACAACCGACGGCGCCGCGCGTGACAGCGCACGCCGCGCGACACAACGCCGCCGCGGGCGACATAGACCACGCCGCACGGCACAACCACGCCCCACGGCACAGGCCAACACGGGCGACACAACCACGCCGCGGGACACAACCACGCCGGCGGGCGACACCACAGGCCATGCCGCACGGCACAGCTACGCCGCCGGACACAATCACGCCGCGCGCGACACGACGGGCCACGTCGCGCGACACGGTCGGCGCCGCGCAACACAACACCGTCGGCGGCCCGAAACTCAGTCCACGGCGCGGCACGATCGGCGGCGGGTGGGATGTGGCCGGCGGCGAAATCTGTCAGCGCGAGTGGGCAGCGACGCCGAAGGTCGGGGACGGCCGGACCGGCGGTTGATCAGCAGCCACGTCGCGTACGGGAAAGCGGTTAAGAGATCAAGACGAAGCGGTGCACCGACTTCAGGCCACGATCATGCTCCACCGGTCCGTGGCATGCTGAGAACCGTGACGTCGCGACCTTTGCGAAAACTCGGATTTCTGACCATCGGGCTGTTCGACGGGGACGACCCGCGGCCGGGGCACGAGTCCACGCTCGAGATCATCAAGCTCGGTGAGGAGCTGGGGTTCGACAGCGCCTGGCTGCGGCACCGCCATCTGCAGTACGGCATCTCGTCGCCGGTCGCCATGCTGGCCGCGGCCTCGCAGCGGACGTCCCGGATCGAGCTGGGCACGGCTGTGATTCCGCTCGGGTGGGAAAATCCGCTGCGCCTGGCCGAGGATCTGGCCACCGTCGACCTGCTGTCCGGCGGGCGGATCAACCCGGGCATCAGCGTCGGCCCGCCGATGAACTGGGAGACCGTCAAGGAAGCCTTGTATCCGGACACCGCCGACGCCGAGGACTTCAGCTATCGGCGGGTCGAGCGGCTGCTCGGTTTCGTGCGCGGCGAGCAGGCCACCGACTTCAGCGGCGCCCAGGGTGTGGTCGAGGTGTTCTCGAACCGGGTCGAGCCGCACTCGCCGGGCCTGGGCGGCCGGATGTGGTACGGCGGGGCCAGCCTGCGGTCGGCGCAGTGGGCCGGCGAGCACGGCATGAACTTCCTGACCAGCAGCGTGGTCAAGGCCGAGGAGTCGGAGGACTTCGCCGAGATCCAGCTGTCGCATGTGCGGACGTTCCGCGAGCATCATCCGGCGGGCGACCAGGCCCGGGTGTCCCAGGGGCTGGTCGTGATTCCCACCGACTCGGCGACTTCGGAGCAGAAGGCCAGATATTCCGCGTACGTCGAGAAGCGCACCCCCCGTACGAAGGAACCGCAGGGCCCGGCCCGGATGCTGTTCTCCCCCGATTTTCTCGGCTCCTCGGCCGAGATCGCCGACCGGCTGAACGCGCACGCGGCATACCGCGAGATCGACGAGGTGGCGTTCGCGTTGCCGTTCAGCCTGGAGCACGCCGACTACGTGCAGATCCTCACCGACATCGCCAGCCACCTGGGCCCGGCGCTGGGGTGGCGGCCCGCTACGTGAGGGCGGGCACGCTCACCTCCTGGCCGTCGGTCAGGCTCGCGACCGGGATCAGCGCGGCCGGGCCGCTGCCCATCAGCACCAGCGTGGTGGCGTCCCGGTTGCCGGCGGCGATCTGCTTGAGGGCGGCCACGTCGTCGGCGGCCACGGTGACCCGGCCGTCCTTGCGCGCGGCCTCGACCTCGCCGAGCGGGCCGCTGAGCACGATGCACAGCTTCCGGTCGCCCTCTTCGGCGTAGTAGGTGTCGGCGTCGCACATCCCGAGGAAGCCCGGGTCCTTCTGCGTCTCCCCGGAGAGCTGATCGTCCTGCGCGTACACCTCGAGGGTGTGGCGGCCCGGCAGCTTGAGCGGGTCGGCCCACACCGCCGTGCTGACCCCCACGCCCGCCACCGCTACCGCCAGGATTCCGGCCGTCCAGGCCCACTTCCGTCGCTTCGACATGGGTATGAACCTATGGATCGGCGACCCGCGCGGGCTTGAGTAGCGGGGCTCAAACCGACCGGGGTGGTAGGCCTAGCACTACCCGGGCCGGGATGCTGGCCGTAGCGACTTCGAGCCCGGTTCTCCATAGCGTTTTCCGCATGACGACGACGCTGACGACGACAAACGCAGCTGTGGCTCTGCACAGCGTGAGCCGGGTGTTCGGCCGGGGTCCCGCGGCCGTCCACGCGGTCGACAACGTGACACTCGAGTTTCCCCGAGGCGGCTGGACGGCGGTGATGGGTCCGTCCGGCTCCGGCAAGTCGACCCTGCTGCACTGTGCGGCCGGGCTCGAACGGGTGGACAGCGGGCGGGTGCTGCTGGGCGGCACCGACCTGACCGCGGCCGGCGACGCCGAATTGACCGCGCTGCGACGAACCCGCATAGGGTTCGTGTTCCAGAGCTTCAACCTGATCGGCTCGCTCACCGCCGAGCAGAACGTCGCGTTGCCCCTGCGGCTGGCCGGGCAGCGCCCGTCCCGCTCGGCTGTGCGGGCGACGCTGGCCGCGGTGGGTCTGGCCGACCGGGCCCGGCACCGGCCGCGCGAGCTTTCCGGCGGCCAGCAGCAGCGGGTGGCGATCGCGCGGGCCATGGTGACCCGGCCCGAGGTGTTGTTCGCCGACGAGCCGACCGGCGCCCTCGACTCCACCTCCGCCCGTACGGTGCTCGACCTGATGCGGGCCATGGCCGACAGCGGGCAGAGCATCGTGATGGTCACGCACGACCCGGGGGCGGCCGCGCGCGCCGACGCGGTGGTTTTCCTGCGCGACGGACGCGCGGTCGACATGCTCGCCGGGGCCGACGCCCACCAGGTCGCCGACCGGCTCGCGGAATGGGAGCACTGAGATGCTGCGCATGAGCCGGGCCGGCCTGGCCGACCGCTGGACCCTTTTCGTCGGTGCGCTGCTCTCGGTCGCCCTCGGGGTGGCGCTCGTGCAGTCCTCGTTGCTGCTGCTCATCACCGCGGCCACGCTCGACCCGCCGCCGGGGCTGAGCGAGGCCGGGCGCATGCAGTTCTCCGACGGCACGGCCGCCGCGGTGGCGATGCTGGGCGTGGTGCTGGGCGGGTCGGTGTTCCTGGCCGGCTTCATCATCAGCTCGACGTTCGCGTTCACCGTCGACCAGCGCCGCCGCGACCTCGCCCTGCTGCGCCTGGTCGGCGGGAGCCGCGGGCAGGTCCGGCGGCTGCTGCTGGGTGAGGCGCTGCTGCTCGGCCTGGCCGGCGCCGGCTTCGGCATCCCGGCCGGGCTCGGGGTGATGGCGGTGCAGGCGTGGCTGATGCGCCGGTTCGAGTTCGTGCCCGAGGGCTTCACCGGGCAGTGGCGCATGTGGATCCTCGGTGTCTCGTTCGGCACCGGTCTGCTGCTGGCGACGGCCGGGGTGCTCGTGGCGGCACGGCGGGCGGCGAAGGTGCGGCCGCTGGAGGCGCTGCGCGAGACCGGGGCGGCGGCCCGGGTGATGACCGCCGGGCGCTGGATCGCGGGCCTGCTGTTCCTCGGCGGCGCGCTGGCGCTGATCATCGTGGCCCCGCACGGCGGCCCCGCGGGCGGCGCGGCGATGGCGATGAACGTGGCGATGCCGGCCGCCGTGGCCGTGGTGGCGTTCGCCCCGCTGCTGGTGCCGCTGGTCGCGCGGCTGATGCCATTCGGCGGCGGGGTGCTGGGCTCGCTGGCCCGGGCCAACGTGCGGGACGCGCGCCGCCGCTCGGCCTCGGTCGCGGCCCCGCTGATCGTGCTGGTCGCCCTGGTGGTCGGCAACACCGCGGCCGGGGCGTCGTTCACGGCCAGCGGCGTCGGGGAACTGGCCCGCTCGACCCACGCCGACTTCGTGGTGGAGAGCCGCGGCCCGGTCGGGGCGGTGCCGGGGGTGGCCACGGCGTCGGCCGAGCTTTCCCTGCCCGGCGAGCTGACCTACGGCCACGGCGAGGACCGGGAGACCGAGGGCGTCTCCGTGCTGGTGATCGACCCGGCGGCCTACGCGGCGGTGCACGGCACACCCGTGACGCTGAGCGGGCGGGCCGCGGTGGCCGGGCCGGGCGGTGACGTGCCGAAGACCGGGACCGTACGCCTGCGGCTGCCCGGCGGCGACCTGGGCGAACTGCCGATGGCGGGTTCGGTGCCGGTCACCATGAGCGGCGGGGCGAACCTGCTGCTGCCGTCCGGGCTGCTCTCCGAGGCTCAGCTGGCCGGGGCGACCGCGCTGTCGTTCGTGTCGCTGGCGCCGGGGGCCGACCGGGCCGCCGTACGGGCCGCGCTGGCCCGCACCGGACCGGTCTCCGACCTGGACGACTGGCTGCGCGCCGACGCCGCGACCCGCAACTCGACCAACGAGAAGATCATGCTGATCGTGCTGGGCCTGGGCAGCCTGTACGCGCTGATCGGCGTCATCAACTCGGTGGTGATCAGCGCGGCCACCCGCCGCCGGGAGTTCGCCGAGGCCCGGGTCACCGGTCTGACCCGCGGCCAGGTCGTCCGGGCCGCTCTGCTGGAGGCGTACGCCGTCACCGGCGCGGGCCTGGTGCTGGGGGCGGTCTCGGCGGGCGGGGCCTTCATCGCGGTCCTGGCCACCACGTCCGCCGTCACCGGCACCGCGACTCTGGACCTGTCCTGGTCGCTGATCGCCGGCGTCACGGTGGTGGCCCTGACCGTCACCGGCCTGACCAGCCTGATCACCTCCTGGTCGGCCACCCGCCGCCCGCCCGTGACCCTGCTGGCCGCCCGCGAATGACGCTCGTCAGGCCACCGGCTTGTCCTCGACGTTCTCCTCGAAAACGGGGAGAACGCACCCCAGTCCCTCCGGGATCCCGGGCCATGGGCGGTCCGGGACATCGGTCGCGCTGAGCCGGACGAGGGTTTGCAGCGCGGCCGAGCGGATCTCCCGCATGCTGGTCGTGAGCCGGAGAATGTCGTTCTCCAGCTTGTCGAGGAGAAACAGGGCTTCGATGACGCTCTGCAGAGAATCCGCGGGCGGCGACGAAACAGCCGGCGACGAAACGAGCGGGCGCGAAACGGCCGGCGGCCCGGCCACCTCAGGGCGGGCGCCGGGCCGGCTGACTCGTGGAGGAGTGTCCGGGAACGGCGTGACCGGGGCGAGGCCGAGCAGGTGGTCGTCCGACGGCCCGAGATCCTCGGCGCCGTGGGCCATCAGCCAGCGGGTCAAAGCCGTCAACGTCTCGCGATCGGCGACGCCGGCCCGGTCGACCCGGCGGGAGCGCAGTTCGAAGACGGTCTCGTACTCGCCGCGCCGGTTCTCCTCGTCGCAGATGCCGACCAGCTGACGGCCGGGCTGATCGACGACGTCGACGCGCCGGCCCTCGATGAAGACGGGATCGGCCGGCTCCATGGTCACCACTCCGCCCTCACGCCCGGGAACTGCCGGAGATCACGGTAGTCATCAGCGGCACCGGCCGGCCCGAGAACACGCAGGCCGGCCCGCGAATTACGGCAGTCGGACGACGTCGGCGACGACGGCGTCGTCCTCGGTCAGGCGGACCGCGGCCGGGCTGTCGTAGACGACCAGGAGGCGGCCGTCGCCGTAGTTGCTCAGGCCCTCGGCGTGATCGTCGCCCTCGCCGAAGGTCAGCTCGAGCTCCCGCGAGATCAGGTCGCCGCGGACGATCGTCGGCTGTTCCGAGCGGCTGGCGCCGTGCCAGCGGTAGACCCGGACCGGGCCGTCGAGGTCCATCGTCGGGCCGGCCAGGATCAGCAGGTCGTCGCCGTCGGGGCACAGGTCGCGCACGCCCAGGCCGTCGAGCCGGAGCACATGCTTGCGATAGGTGAAGCCGTCGGGGAACTTGTGCAGGCGCAGCCGGTCGGGCTCGTCCGGGTCGATGTACGGGCGCAGCTCGAGCACGAACGCCCAGCCGCGCAGCACCGGCCCGCGCAGACCCAGATAGACCCGGTCGCCGCTGACCGCGATGCCCTCGATGTCGAGCCCGTTGTCCTTGCCGGGGATGGGCAGGAACGGCGCCAGGTGTTCGTCCTTGCGCAGCAGGCGACGCAGGTCGTCGTGACCACCCAGAGCCGCCGCGCGGTGCCTCTCACCGTCGACCTCGATTTCCCGTACGGGGGTGGGCAGCCCGTCGACCTCGGCGATCGGGAGGCGTACGAGAATCTGGCGGTTCTCCTGGCCCTCGATGCGGGCCAGCCGCCGCAGCGCCTTCTCGCCCTCGTGCCTCTCCTTGATCTGCTTGCGCCGCAGGCTGTGCGATCCGATCGCCCACAGGAAGTGGCCGGCCCGGGCCAGCCCCTCGACGTCGGCCTCCTCCTCGATGTCGGTGCCGGGCAGGCTGATGAAGTCCCCGAGGCGGTACGTCGTCTCGGACCCGAACTCGGTCGGCGCGGCGGGATCGTCGGCCACCAGGCGCTCCACGCTCGCGGTCTCGTCACCCGCGATCCACAGCACGGGCCCGTCGAGGCGTACGGCGGAGAGGTTGGTGTGCGTCGCCGCGGCGCGCGACTTGTCCCCGAAGCGCAACCGGACTGTGTGATCGAGCGTCATGGTCCACATCGTTGCACCGGGAAACCACCGCGGGGTCTCCTCTGTCGGGATAGCGAAATCAGCTGGACGGGCGAGGAGCGGCGACCGGGCTGCGATGTCCGTCGGTGTCCACCGCCCGTACGCCGAAGAACACGTTGTCCTTGGACAGGTCGATCGTCACCGTCGTCACCTTTCCGACCGGCCGGGAATGCTCCCAGTCCGGCGCGGTCGTCTCCCGCCACACGACCTCGTATCCGGCCAGATCGGGTTCGGCGCCGAGCTCCCAGCGCAGGGTCGTCTCGTTGGTCAGCTGGGTGGTGTCGATGACCACGCCCCGCGGCGTGCCCGGCGCCTGCGACAGCGACCACAGCGTGGCCGCGTTGACCCGGGCCACCCGGGCGATGTAGTCGAAGTCGCAGAACTCGATCAGATCGCCGTACTGGACGCCGTTCTCCACCCGTACGTCCTGGTGCTCGTGGGCGAAGTTCTCGCGCGGCTCGGTGAAGCGGGCCGCCGGATAGCCGCGCAGCAGGAACGAGATGTGGTCGCTGCCGCGCAGGTAGCGGTCGCGCCGCCAGATGACGCGCACGTCCGTGCCGTCGGGCTCGACGTCCTTGACGAACCGGCCCAGCTGCCGTGACGGCCCGTCGTTCTCGCCGCCCACGCTCTTGCGAGTGTTCGCCTCGGCCGCCGTCTCCGCGGTCGGAACCCCCTCGACGAACAGCCGCACGGTCCGGTTGGCGGGCCGGGTGCCGTCGTGGGCGTCGCCCGTGCCGACGATGTCGTTGCTGAACATGGCCTGGATGTCGGTGTTCCGGTCGCGGTAGGCCTGCGCCATGTGGTCGGAGCCGTAGAGTCCCTGCTCCTCGGCGGCCACGGCGGCGAAGACGATCGTGGCCTCGGGCCGCCGGGTGGCCATCACCCGCGCGAGTTCCATCGCCACGGCCACGCCGGACGCGTCGTCGTCGGCGCCCGGGGCGTCCTTGACCGCGTCCATCACGTCGGTCACCCGGGAGTCGTAGTGCCCGGTCACCACGTAGGTGCGGGCGGGGGTGACGCTGCCGGTCAGCGTGGCGATCACGTTGGTGATCGTGGTCGGCGCGGGGACGCGCGGCGAGACCGGCTGCACGAACGACTGCAACTCCACGGTCATCCGCCCACCCGACGCCGCGGCGTAGCGCTGCATCTCCGCGAAGATCCAGTCACGGGCGGCGCCGATTCCCCGTACGGGGTCGGTCTGGCTGGAGAGGGTGTGCCGGGTGCCGAACGAGACGAGCTTGCGGACGATCGCCTCGATCCGCCCGGGGTCGATCTCGAGCAGGATCGCCCGCAGCTCCCGGTCGGGACGAGCGCCGCCGGCACGGGCCTCCCCCGCCACGAGCGGTGCCGCCGCGGCAGCCGCGGTCACGGACAGAAACGCACGCCGAGTCGACTTGGCCATGCCCCTCACTGTGTCCCACCACGTGGGAGATGTCTACAGTCATCGATGCCTAGGGCGTTCGCGTAGGGTCGAACCGTGACGATCTCGGGAAGCGTCCTGGTCAGCGGGGCCTCGCGCGGCCTCGGCGCGCACCTCTGCCGCCGGCTCGCCGCGGACGGATGGCCGGTCGCGGTCAACTACCGCTCCGACGCCGAGGGAGCAGCCAAGGTCGTGGCCGGCATCGAGGCCGCAGGCGGGACGGCGGCCGCCTTCCAGGCCGACGTGACCGACGAGCACGACGTCGCCCGCCTGGCCACCGAGGTCGAGAAGACCCTTGCTCCCGTACGGGTGGTGGTCGCGAACGCCACCGGCCCGCAGCCCGCCTCGCGAGCCGAGGACACGACCTGGCAGCAGCACCTCGACCAGCTGACCTTCTTTGTCAAGAGCCCGACCCTGCTGCTGCAGGCCACCCTCCCCCAGATGCGGCGCCTGGGCGGCGGCCGCTTCATCCACATCGGCTCGGACATGGTGGAGCGGGCGCTGCCCGGCTTCTCGGCCTACAACGCGGCCAAGGGCGCCCAGCTCATCCTGGCCCGCACGTGGGCGCGCGAGTTGGGCGCCGACAACGTGACGGTCAACGTGGTCGCCCCGGGCTGGATCCCGGTCGAACGCCACGGCGTGGTCACCGACGACGACACCCGCGACTACGTCGCCGAGATGCCGCTGGGCCGCATGGGCACACCGCAGGACATCGCCGACGTGGTGGCTTTCGTGGCTTCCGACGCTTCCCGCTTCATCACCGGCGAACGCATAACGGTCAACGGCGGCCACACCATCGACTGACAGCTGGATTCTGCATTCTGCATCTGCCGATCCGGACATTGCCACAGCGCCAATTATCAACCACCTGCAAGTAACTCGGCCGAGGTCCCCCATGTGGGTGAAACAGCCCTGGTAGAAGGCTCTGTCAACGCGCCCGGACCAGCTTTTCTACAGTAATACACCGCATTCTCGTACGCATTCCTTACCAGCAAATTGAAACTCATTGTCCGACGTCGATCGGAACGGTTGATAAGCCGTTGATCCGGTGCCAAACTTCCACCGTGAATCGATCTTCGGATGGAGCACCCATGAAGGCTGAATCGACAGCCGGTCGTAATCTCGACCGCCGAGCAACTCTGATCATCTCCCTCACCGGCGTGATCGCCGCCGCCGGAGGAGCCGCGATGTTCATCCGGCCCGGCAGCTGGCCGGTCGGCGTAGCCCTCTTCGCCGCCGCCGCACTGCCGCTCGCGGTCCGCACGCTCCGAACGCCGGAACAGCACACCGCGGCCGGCGGCACATCCGTCGTGACGCCGCGAAGAGGCGGTAGGCCGCGCGAGGCCAGGCATCTAGATCTCTCGGACGAGATGCCGACCCTTCAGTCCTACGTCGACATCGTCCCATCCTGCACCTTCGCCTCGGTGCCTCCGCGGACCAACCGGCCGAGCCGCATGCGGGACCTGTGGACGATTCTGCTGATCTCCGTGTATGGCGTCACGATCTACTTACTCGTGGCGCACGTCCACGAGACCGTCCTACCGGCGACGGCAATCCCGGCGACGATCGTCGCTGCCTTGTCGGTCGTCAGAATCCAGAGCAGGGCCGCCCATCCACGGCGGCACCCTGGAACTGGACCAGAAGAAAGCACCGTCAAGCAGTTCTCATATTCCATCTCACAAACGAGGAACGAGCAGCAGTATGCGCCTGCCGAAAGCGTCGGAGACCAAGGGAGAAGCGACTGATGGAAAAAGCTCGGGTACCACCAAAGTAACCTTCAATCTGACCCCCCGGGCGGAGCAGGCCATGACCGACCTGCTGCCGCTGACCCGCGGCAACAAGACCGATGTCATCAATCAGGCACTCGTCCTTTATTCAAAACTCGTCAAATTGTCGGCCAAGGAGGACGCGAAGCTGGTGATCGAGGACGGCGAAAACCGAAGAGAGTTGGAATTTCTTTGGCCCTGACGATGCGAGGAACGGGAGAGGCGATGGAGTCACAGGTGCTGCAGCAGTGGCGGAAGTCGAGCGCCAGCGGGATCAAGGGGTGCGTTGAAGTCGCCCACGAGACCACGATCCTGGTGCGCGACTCGAAAGATCCGGACGGGCCGGTGCTCAAGTACACGACCGAGGAATGGACGGCCTTCCTGAAGGGAGCCAAGAACGGCGAGTTCGACTTGTAGGCAGGGGTGAGGGCGGGGCGGCGGGCTAACCATCACGAGGCCCGTCGCCATCCGTGAACGCCGTACTGGAGATCGTCCGGTACTCCCGCTCCACGATCTCCACGAATCTTCGCCTCGGACCGCCGGCCGCCTCGGTCAGCCACACCGAGCGCATGTCGGCCCAAGCCTCCCGCGGGCCGGGGTTAGCGAACAGCTCGCTCATCTGGGTCCGCACCTCGGCCTCGCCCAGCGCCCCGGTCAGATAGCCCAGCTCGAAGTGCTTGAGGAACAGGTTGACGTACCCGCGATGCTGGAAGGTCGTCCGCTCCTCCTCGGTCGGCTCGTAGCCCAGATAGAGCGCCGGATTGTCGATCGCCATCTGGACCAGCTCGAGCTGCGCGCTGCGGATCGCCTGGTGGCGGCTCGCGAACAGGTCGCGCGCCTGCAGGGCCAGGGACGCCGCGGCGGCTACGAGGGCCACGAGCGAGAACGTTATCGAGATGACTTCGCTCCCCATGTCACGGATGGTGACACGGTGACTACCGATACGGATCGTGCCTTGCGCCGCCGAATCAAACTCGCAAAGCGCCCGCAGCGGGATAATCTGCGGGCATGCTTCTCACTGTCGTGGCCGACTACGGCGTGGGCGATCTCGCGTTCGCCGAGGTGCGCCAGCGGTTCGCGGAGCTCCTGCCGCAGGCCGAAGTGCAGACCGTGCCGGTGCCGCCGTTCGACACGGTGAGCGCGGGGTTCTGCGTCGCCCAGCTGGCGCTCACCGACGGGCCGGCCGACCGGATCGTGTTCGCCAACGTGGCGCCGCGCGAGGACGAGGACAGTCCGCGCGCCGACAACGCCGGGGAACCGCTGGCGGCGGCCCGGCTCGACTCGGGTGTGCTGGTGGTCGGGGTGGCGTCCGGCGCGAGCCTGTCGTTCCTGGCCGCCGAGGGCATCCCCGTGCGGGCCGTGAAGGCGGCCGACGCCGGATCGCAGTTCCGCTCCCGGGACGTCTTCCCGGCCGCCGTGGCCGCGCTGGCCCGCGGCGACGACATGCTCGGCGAGCGGGTCACCCTGCCGGGCCCGCCGCACCACGCGGTGGTCTACACCGACGGCTACGGCAACCTCAAGACGTCCTGGCACGAGCCTCCGGCCGAAACCGGTTCCCCCGTACGGGTGAAGGTCGGTGAAGCCACCGCCGAGGCGATCGTGAGCGACGGCATCTTCACCGTCCCGGCCGGTCTCATGTCGTTCGCCCCGGGCAGTTCCGGCTGGGGCGAGCCGTTCTACGAGCTGGTGCTGCGCGGCGGCAACGCGGCCGACGCGCTGGGCCGTCCCAGGGCGGGCACCCCCGTGGAGGTAACCCGCCCCTGAGGCGTGTTTCAGGCGCCGCGGAGCACGGCCCCGAAGCGGGACGTCACCGCGGACACGGCGGAGTCCCGGGCGGCCAGCGTCTCCTCGGTGGTGAGGGTGCGGTCGGGCGCGCGGAACGTCAGCTTGTAGGCGAGCGACTTCTTGTTCTCGCCGAGCTGCTCCGACTCGTACAGGTCGAACAGGGACACCGACTCCAGCAGCGGGCCCGCGCCCGAGGCCAGCACCGTGGACACGTCGGCGGCCGGCACCGAGGCGTCGAGCACCAGGGCCACGTCGATCAGGGCCGGCGGGAACGACGAGATCGCCGGGGCCTGGGTGACCGGGGGCAGCGGCAGCGCGTCCAGGTCGAGTTCCATCACGCAGGTGCGCTTGGGCAGCTCGAACGCGGACACGACGGCCGGGTGCAGCTCGCCCGCGTGACCGACGACCTCGCCGTCGACCGTGATGGCCGCGCACCGGCCGGGGTGCCACGGCGCGAGCTCGGCGGCCCGGACGGCCACCCGGGAGGAGGCGACCCCGGCGGCCGACAGCGCGATCCGCGCCGCCTCGACCGCGTCGGCCCAGGAGGCCGCGCGACCGGGGCCCCACCAGCCGGTGGGCTCGAAATCGCCGGTCAGCGCGACCGCGAGATGCCACGGCTGCTCGGGAACGATCGTGTTGGCCGCCGCCCACTCGTCGTCGGTCGGCCGGCGGTCGACGCCCATCGCCGGCGGGGCGGTCTCGGCCAGGCGCGGCCGGAACACCGTGCCCATCTCGTACAGCGCCAGATCGCGCTTGCCCCGGCCCAGGTTGCGCCGGAGCGTGCCGAGCAGCGTGGGCAGCAGCGACGTGCGCAGCAGCGGCTCCTGCTCGGAGAGCGGGTTGGTGAGCCGCACGGCGCTGCGCCGCGGGTCGTCGGGCGGGTAGCCGAGCTGGTCGGCCGTCGCGGGCGCCACGAACGGGTAGGACAGCACCTCGACGTAGCCGTTCTCGGCCATGGCCCGGCCGACCGTGCGCCGGCGGTGCTGAGCCGGGGTGAAGCCGCTGCCGCCGCGCGCGGGCGGAAGCAGGCTCGGGATGTCGTTGTAGCCGCCGAGACGCGCGACCTCTTCGACCAGGTCGATCGGGGCCAGCAGGTCGGGCCGCCAGGACGGCGGGGTGACCTCGAGCGGGCCGGCCCCGGTGACCCGGCAGCCGACCCGCGACAGCAGCGCGGTCACCTGCTCGGTGTCGTAGGCCAGGCCGATCCGCCGCGAGGGCAGCGCCGGGTCGAGGGTGATCGTCGCGGGCGCGGCCACGTGGTCGATGTCGAGCACCTTGTCGTCGGCCGTGCCGCCGGCGTGCTCGGTCAGGATCCGCACCGCGCGTTCGAGAGCGACCAGGGTGAGCTGCGGGTCGACGCCGCGCTCCCAGCGCTTGGCGGCCTCGCTGAACAGCTTGTGGCGGCGGGCCGTGCGACCGACCATCACGGCGTCCCAGTGCGCCGCCTCGAGCAGCACGTCGACCGTGTCGGGCTGCCACTCGCTGGTCTCGCCGCCCATCACCGCGGCCAGCGAGATGGGGCCAGTGTCGTCGCAGATCACCATGTCCTCGGCGTCGAGCACGCGGGCCACGCCGTCGAGCGTGGTCAGCTTTTCGCCCGGCTTGGCCCGGCGCACGAGCAGGCCGCCGTTGAGCCGGTTGAGGTCGAAGACGTGCATCGGCTGGCCGAGTTCGAGCATCAGATAGTTCGTGATGTCGACCGGCAGCGAGATCGTGCGGATGCCCGCGGCGACCAGGCGCTGCTGCATCCACAGGGGCGAGGGCGCGTGGGGGTCGATGCCCCGCACCACCCGGGCCGAGAACCGGTCACAGCCGACCGGGTCGTCCACGGTCACCGGGTACGGCGGCTCGGGGGTGGGCGGCGCCGGGTCCACCGCCGTCGCCGGGTCGGTGAAGGCGGCGTCGAACACGTAGGAGAGCTCGCGGGCCAGGCCGCGCAGGCTCATCTCGTAGCCGCGGTCGGGCGTGATCTCGACCTCGACCAGCACATCGGCCAGGCCGACCACGGGACGCGCGTCGTCACCGGGCCGGGCGGCCTCTTCGGGAAGCACGATGATGCCGTCGTGATCGCCGCTCAGGCCCAGCTCGGCGGCCGAGCAGATCATGCCGTGCGAGTTCCGCCCGTACGTCTTCCGGGCCCCGATCTTGAATCCGCCGGGGAGCTCGCCGCCGGGCAGGATGACCGCGACCAGGTCGCCCTCGGCGAAGTTGCGGGCGCCGCAGACGATCTCCTGCGGCTCCGCGCGGCCCACGTCGACCGTGGTGAACCGGATCGGCTTCTTGAATCCGGTCAGCTCTTCGATCGTGAGCACGCGGCCCACCACGAGGTCGCCCCGGACGGTGGCGGCCTGGTCGACGATCGACTCGACCTCCATGCCGAGGTTCGTCAGGGCCTCGTCGAGCTGTTCGGCGGTGAGGCCGGCGGGCAGCTCGACGAATTCACGCAGCCAGGACAGTGACGTCCTCATGTGCTCAGACCTCCATTCCGAAGTTCGCGGTGAACCGCACGTCGCCCTCGACCATGTCGCGCATGTCGCTGACACCGTTGCGGAACATCAGGGTGCGCTCGACGCCCATGCCGAACGCGAAACCCGAGTAGCGCTCGGGGTCGATGCCGCAGGCGGTCAGCACCCGCGGGTTGACCATGCCGCAGCCGCCCCACTCGACCCAGCGCGGGCCGTCGCGGTGCTGGGCGAACCAGACGTCGAACTCGGCCGAGGGCTCGGTGAACGGGAAGTAGTGCGGACGCCAGCGGGTGCGCGCGCCGGGGCCGAACATGGCCTTGGCGAAGTGGTCGAGCGTGCCACGCAGATGGGCCATCGTGATGCCCTCGTCGACGACCAGGCCCTCGATCTGGTGGAACACCGGCGAGTGGGTGGCGTCGAGCTCGTCCGAGCGGTAGGCCCGGCCGGGACTGACCACATAGATCGGCGGCTGCCGGGTGAGCATCGAGCGCACCTGGCCGGGCGAGGTGTGCGTGCGCATGACCAGGCCGGGCACGTCGACGTAGAACGTGTCCATCGACCCGCGTACGGCGTTGTCGGGCCCGATGTTGAGGGCGTCGAAGTTGGCCCACTCCAGTTCGAGCTCGGGCCCCTCGACGATGTCGTAGCCCATGCCCGCGAACAGGTCGCCCATGTGCTCCATGAGCGTGGTCAGCGGGTGGCGCGCGCCGCGGGGACGGCGGTCCCACGGCAGCGTGACGTCGACGCGTTCCTCGACCAGCACCCGGGCGGCCCGCTCGATCTCGAGCTCGGCCAGGCGCGAGTCGTATGCGCCCTGGACGGACTGCCGGGCCAGGTTGACCCGCTTGCCGGCGTCGGACTTGGCGGCCGGCGGCAGCGAGCCGATCTCGCGGCGGGCCAGCGACACCGGGGCGCGGTCACCGAGGTGGACCGACTTCAGCGTGGCCAGCTCATCCAGGTCGGACGCGGCGTCGAACGCCTTGCGCGCGTCGTCCACGGCGGCCTCGAGCGCGGCCGGATCGAGCAGGGCGGCCTGCTTCGGATCATAAGGATCGTTGCGATAGGACATGGTCGGGCTGACTCCCTAACACCGGATGAACCATCGGGCAGTGTACGGAGGCACGGCTGGGCCGCAGCCCGCCGGTCAGGGAGTCGTGGGTGTGTCAGACCCGCGGCCCGCGACCAGCGGGCCGGCTAAACAGCGTCATCAGGGTCCCCACGAGGCTCAGCATATCGCGTCGGGCCGGACGCCCGGCGAGGACCATTGCGGTCGTGTCAGCCCGGGCGTACGGCGACGACCATTCCGGCGTGCGCCGGGATCGGCGAGTCCATGGCGGTCAGCGCGACGCCGGCCGCCTCCATCGGGATCTCCGAGCCGACCAGACGGCCCGGGTCGAGCCGGCCCCGCGCGACCAGGTCGAGCATCGGCGGATAGTCGGCCGCGGCCATGCCGTGCGAGCCGACCACCTGCAACTCGCGGGCCACCACCAGGTCCCAGGGCAGCGGCGCGCGGGCGTCGTCGCCCAGCATCAGGCCGACCTGCACGTGCCGGCCGCCGCGGCGCAGGGCGCGCACCGAGGCCTCGGCGGTGGCCGCCGACCCGTACGCGTCGATGGCGATGTCGGCCTCCTCGGTGATCTCGTGGACGATCACGGCGCCGAGCGAGGCGGCCAGCGAGTTGGCCGCCGGGGACGGGTCGACGGCGAGCACGCGCAGGTTGAGCGCGGTCGCGATGAGGACGGCGGACAGGCCCACGCCGCCGCAGCCGTAGACGGCGATCACGGCGTCGTCGCGGACCGGGCCGTGGCCGGTCAGAGCCCGGAAGGCGGTCGCGAACCGGCAGCCCAGGGAGGCCGCCTGCACGAAGCCCACGCTGTCGGGCAGGCGCACCAGGTTGGTGTCGGCCGCCCGCACGACGACCCGCTCGGCGAACGAGCCGGCGTGGGTGAAGCCGGGCTGGGTCTGGTCGGGGCAGATCTGGGCCCGGCCCTCGGCGCAGAACCCGCAGACGCCGCAGCCGTTGACGAACGGCGCGGTCACCCGGTCGCCGATGTCGAAGCCCTTGACGGTCGGGCCGACGGCCACGACGACGCCGGCGAACTCGTGTCCGGGGATGTGCGGCAGCGGCACCGGGTCGTGGCCGCGCCAGGCGTGCCAGTCGGAGCGGCAGATGCCGGTGGCCCGCACGTCGATCACGGCGCCGTCCGGCGGGCAGGTCGGTTCGGGGACGACGGCCACCCGCGGCGGCGCCCCGACGGCGTCGTAGACGATGGCCCGCATCAGCGCTGGGCCCGGGCGGAGGCGTAGAGGCAGACGGCGGCGGCCGCGGCCAGGTTGAGGCTCTCGGCCCCGCCGTAGATCGGCACGCGGACCTGCCGGTCGGCCGCGTCGAGCAGATCGTCGGGCAGACCGTGGGCCTCGGAGCCGAACAGCCAGGCGGTCGGTTTCCCGAGCACGCCGTCGTCGGCCAGGGTGTCCAGGTCGTCCGCGCCGTAGCCGCTGGTGGCGAGCACCTGCAGGCCGGCCTCACGCAGAGGCGTCACAACATCAAGAGGGGTACGCACCACATCTACATGAAACAACGAGCCTGCCGACGCGCGGACGCATTTGCCGTTGTAGGGGTCGACAGCCTCGCCGGCAAAGATCACCGCTCCCGCTCCGGCGGCGTCCGCGGTGCGCAGCACGGTCCCCGCGTTGCCGGGGTCGCGGATCTCCGCCACGACGGCCACCAGCCGGGGATGTTTGGCCAGCGCGTCCTGCAGCGAGACATCCACCTGCTCACAAACCGCAACCAGCCCCTGCGGCTGCACGGTCTCGGCCAGCGCCTCCAGAGCCTCGTCATCAATCGGCGACACGACGGGCGCATGAGCAGCCAAATCAGCGTGCCGCTCGATCGCCTCGACGGTGGCGAACAGCTCAGCCACGACCCCGCTCGCCAGCGCCTCACGCACGGCCTGGGGCCCTTCCGCGAGAAACCGGCCGCTCTGATCGCGATCGCGGCGTCGCTGCAACTTCCGCGCGGCGACGACCCGGGGCGTACGAGAGGTGAACGTCATCAACCGATCCAGTGTCTTGGTCTTGGTTTGGGTTTCGGGCGTACCACTCACGCACGTCGCCCGGACGGGGTGAGCGTTCTGGGCGCGCAGCGCCCTGCTCGGCCCGGCCGGGCCCTCGGCGGGAGCGGCGGTCCGTACCCACCACCCCGCTACGACATGTCCTTGATCTTGACTCTGAACTTGCCTTGATCTTGATTCTGTCTCGGAAAGCCAACAAGCGCCCCCCGAGACCGGGAGACGCCTGCTGAACGGGAACGTGCTTACGCCGCCTGGGCGGCTGCGCCACCCGTGCCCTCGGCCGCCACGGCGGCCTTGGCCACCTCGACGATCGCGGCGAAAGCAGCCGCGTCGTTCACCGCGAGGTCGGCCAGGATCTTGCGGTCGACCTCGATCTCGGCCAGCCGCAGCCCCTGGATCAGGCGGTTGTAGGTCAGGCCGTTGGCCCGGGCGCCCGCGTTGATGCGCGTGATCCACAGCTGGCGGAAGTCGCCCTTGCGGTCACGGCGGTCGCGGTACGCGTACTGCATCGAGTGCAGCACCTGCTCCTTGGCCTTGCGGTACAGGCGGGAGCGCTGACCGCGGTATCCGCTGGCGGTCTCCAGCAACGTGCGACGCTTCTTCTGGGCGTTTACTGCCCGCTTGACGCGTGCCATTTCGGTACTCCTAACAGGGGAACGTGTGTGGCGCGCGCGTCAGCGGCCCAGCAGCTTCTTAACTCGCGGGGTGTCAACCTTGTCGACCACGACCGTGCCGGTCATGCGACGGGTGACGTGCGAGGACTTGCCCTCGAGGAGGTGGCGCTTGCCGGCCTTCTCGCGGACGATCTTGCCCTTCCCGGTGACCTTCACCCGCTTGCCGGTGCCGGTGTGGGGCTTGAACTTAGGCACGTGGAGCCTCTTTCTGATCTTTCCGCACGTCAGGGGGCCCGTTGCGGCCCCCTACGTGCGGAAAAGCTGTCTACTCGGCAGTGGTTTCGGCGGCAGCAGGCGGTGCATCGACCGGTGCTTCGCCCTCGCGGGGCTCCCGGCCCGGCTTGGTCGCCACGGCTGCCACGGCCGCGGCCTTGGTCGCCCGGTGCGGTGCGAGCACCATGATCATGTTTCGGCCGTCCTGCTTCGGACTGGCTTCGACGAAACCGAGCTCCGAGATCTCTTCGCTGAGCCGGCGCAGGAGCCGGAAACCCAGCTCGGGGCGGCTCTGCTCGCGACCGCGGAACATGATCGTCACCTTGACCTTGTCGCCCGCCTTGAGGAACCGCACTACGTGACCCTTCTTGGTCTCGTAGTCGTGCGGGTCGATCTTCGGACGGAGCTTCATTTCCTTGATGACGGTCTGCTGCTGGTTGCGCCGTGCTTCGCGTGCCTTCAGTGCGCTCTCGTACTTGAACTTGCCGAAGTCCATGAGCTTGCACACCGGCGGCCGCGCCATGGGAGCAACCTCGACCAGGTCCAGATCGACGTCCGCGGCCAGCTGGAGAGCGCGCTCGAGCGGGACGATGCCCACCTGCTCACCCTCGGGGCCGACCAGTCGGACCTCACGTGCCCGGATCTGTTCGTTAACGCGTGGTTCGACGCTGATGGGGCCTCCTCAGAACGGTTACATATGCCAATGTCGGTCGGCCCCGGCGCCCCTGTGGTGCGGGTCGGGAAAGCAGAAGGCCCCGCCTGCTCTGAGAAAACTCAGCGCATGCCAGGGCCCGCTCGACCGGTCATCGGCGCCCATGAGGACGCTCCCCGAGCGCTGGAAATTCCCCAGCGCCCAGGTGACCGGACCCGGCCCTCAACGAAAAGGCGGCGGGTGGGAACCAGCGGGCTCCTCTTTCGCGCATGTCCCGAAGAACACGCGTGGTCGACGGCGTCTAGCTTATCAGGTAGTTGTTGTCACGCCTCAACCGCGGCCGAGTGCAGCTTTCGCAGGGTGCGCACACCCTCGACGGCGTAGTCCTTGTCGGCCGCCTGCAACGCGTGGATCGACACCTGTTCCTCGTCGTGCAGCTCGAGCTGGGCCCACGGCGAGTTCCGGTCGAAGCGCACCGCCCGCACCACCGACCACGGCAGCTCGTACCCGCCGACGACGTTGCGGATCTGGATCTTCTCGTCGTCGGCGATCACGCGCGGCCGCAGGAAGGCCAGGACGCCCAGGCCGATCAGGATGCCCAGGCCGATCATCGCGGTCTGGTCGCCCCGCTGGAACGAGCCCGAGTTGTCGAAGCCGGCCGAGCCCTTGAGCCCGAAGCTGAGGACGGTGAACAGCACGACCACGGCCACAGCGACGGGGATGGCCACCAGGCGGATCTTCTTGGGCCGATAAGTCACGCTCACGGCGTCGAGAGTACTCACCTTCACGTCACAGCCTGCAGTTCGAGATGTCGGTGACCAGGATGGCCCGGGCGCCCAGCTCGTAGAGCTCGTCCATGGTGCGGTGCATGCCGGCCCGCGGCACCATCGCCTGCACAGCCACCCAGCCCTCGCGGTGCAGCGGCGAGACGGTGGGCGACTCGATGCCCGGCGTCAGCGCGGTGGCCTGTTCGAGCAGGTCGGCGCGGACGTCGTAGGCGAGCATGACGTAACCCCGGGCCACGAGCACACCCTGCAGGCGCCGGAGGAGCTGCGAAGCGCCCGCGTGCTCGCGGTCGGTGCGCCCGATCAGGATGGCCGACGAGCGCAGCAGCGGCTCGCCGATCGTCACCAGGCCGGCCTGACGCAGGGTGGCGCCGGTCTCGACCACGTCGGCGATCAGGTCGGCCACGCCGAGGCGGACCGCGTTTTCCACCGCGCCGTCGAGCCGCACGACGTCGGCCTTGAGGTCGTGCTCGGCCAGGTAGCGCTCGACGACCCCGGGATAGGCGGTGGCGATGCGCTTGCCGCCGATCTCGTCGGCCGAGGTGAGCGAGCCGGACGGGACGGCCCAGCGGAACGTGGCGCCGCCGAAGTTGAGGTCGAGCATCTCGCTCGCCGGGACGCCGGAGTCGACGAGCAGATCACGGCCGGTGATGCCGAGATCGAGGTCGCCCGAGCCCACGTACGTGGCGATGTCGCGCGGGCGCAGATAGAAGAACTCGACGTTGTTGGCCTCGTCCCGGCAGATCAGATCCTTGGGATCGGTGCGCTGGCGGTAACCGGCGTCGCGCAGCATCTGCGACGCGGGCTGGGACAGGGTCCCCTTGTTGGGAATGGCGATGCGCAGCATGTCGGACGTGCTCCTTCTCTTACTAGCGGTGAGAGCGGGGTGGCACGTCACAGATGTCGATACACGTCCTCGAGGTCGAGCCCGGTCGCGATCATCAGGACCTGGGCCTGGTAGAGCAGCTGGGAGATCTCCTCGGCGGCCCGCTCGGGGCCCTCGTGCTCGGCGGCCATCCAGGATTCGGCCGCCTCTTCGACGACCTTCTTCCCGATGAAGTGGACTCCGCGCTCCAGTGCGGCGACGGTGCCGGAACCGGGGGTTCCCTCCGCCGCTTTCGCCTGAAGCTCGGCGAACAGCTCTTCGAACGTCTTCACGGCGGCCATTTTGCCAACTCGTCACGGGATGGCGACGAACGGCCCCAGCAGGTGAGACGTGTTCTAGGCTCCCGGACATGGTCAGCCGATTCACCCTTCTCTCCACCGGCGGCGCCGTCCTCGCGCTCGCCGCCCTCGTGGGCTGCTCGCCCGTCGAGGACAACACCGCCCCCACCGCGTCGGCCAGCGCCTCCGCGGACGTTTGCCCTGCTGGCAGCCTCACGACGAAGACCGCCGGCAAGTTGACGATCGGCACCGACAACCCGGCCTACGAGCCGTGGTACTCCGACAACGACCCCAAGAACGGCAAGGGGTTCGAATCGGCCGTCGCGTATCAGGTCGCCCAGCGTCTGGGATATTCGCCGGACAACGTGATCTGGACCTCTGTGACGTTCAACAACGCCATCGCCCCCGGTCCGAAGGCGTTCGACTTCGACATCAACCAGTTCTCGATCACCCCCGAACGGCGTAACGCGGTCGACTTCTCGTCGCCCTACTACCTCGTACGGCAGACGGTCATCACCACCAAGGGCTCGAAGATCGCCAATGCCAAGACGCTGGCCGATCTCAAGACGGCCAAGCTCGGCGCCCAGGTCGGCACGACGAGCTATCAGGCGGTCACCGAACTGATCAAGCCGAGCACCCAGCCGTCGGTGTTCAACAACAACGACGACGCCAAGGCCGCCCTGGTCAACGGCACCGTCGACGGCATCGTGGTGGACCTGCCGACCGCGTTCTACATGACCGCGGCCGAGCTCAAGGACGGCATCATCGTCGGCCAGCTGCCGCAGGTGGGCGTGCCCGAGCAGTTCGGCCTGGTGCTCGACAAGGGCTCGGCGCTGACCGGCTGCGTCAGCACCGCGGTCGACCAGCTGCGGCAGGACGGCACCCTGGCGGTGCTCGAGAAGACCTGGCTGGCCGGCTCGGGCGGGGCCCCCGAACTCCAGTGAGCCTCGACCCCTACCGGCCGAGCGACACCCAGCTGGGACGGATCGCGTACCGCCGCAAGCGGGCGATCCGTTCCACGCTGCTGGCCGCTCTCTCCACCGCCGTCGTCGGCGTGCTGCTCTATCTCGGTGTCACCGGCTCGCCGGGCTGGGATCGGGTCAAGACGTCGTTCCTCGACTGGGACATCGCCGTGAAGGCGCTGACCGGACGGGACAACTACCCGTCCATCCTCTCCGGGCTGTGGCTCAACGTCCGGCTGATGGTGATCTGCACCGCCTGCGCCCTCGCGCTCGGGCTGCTCATCGCGATCCTGCGCACCCTGCGCGGACCGGTCAGCTTCCCGGTGCGGGCGCTGGCGACGACGTACACATACTCGTTCCGCGGCCTGCCGCTGATCATCGTGATCTACCTGTTCGCGTTCGGCATCCCCGGTCTGCGGCTGCAGGGCACGCCGAGCGTCACCGTGCTGGGCGCGGCGGCCATCGTGGTCACCTACGGGGCGTACCTGGCCGAGGTGTTCCGGGCCGGCATCGAGTCCGTGCACCCCAGCCAGGTGGCGGCGGCCCGGTCGCTCGGGCTGAGCTACCGCCGCACGATGCGCCACGTGGTGCTGCCGCAGGCCATCCGGCGGGTCACGCCGCCGCTGCTCAACGACACCGTGGCCCTGCAGAAGGACGTCGGCCTGATCTCCCTGGCCGGGCCGATCGACGCCATCCGGGCCGCGCAGATCAACCAGGCCGGCACGGCCAACTTCACCCCGTACGTGGTGGCCGGTGTGCTCTTCGTGCTGCTGGCCCTGCCGCTGATCGGGATCACCGACTGGGTGACGCTGCGTGCCGCACGCCGCCAGAACGCGGGTAACTGATGGTGCTGAGCTGCACGGACGTCCGTAAGACGTTCGGTTCCAACGTCGTGCTCGACGGCCTCACGCTCGACGTGGACGAGCACGAGGTGGTCGCGCTGATCGGCGCCTCGGGTTCGGGCAAGTCGACCCTGCTGCGCTGCGTCAACCTGCTCACCGAGATCGACGACGGGGTGGTGCGGCTGGACGGCGAGGACATCACCGATCCGCGGGTCGACCCGGACGCCGTACGGCAGAAGATCGGTCTGGTCTTCCAGAGCTACAACCTGTTCCCGCACATGACCGTTCTCGACAACATCACCCTTGCTCCCGTACGGGTCCACAAGCGCTCTTCCGCCGAGGCTCGCGAGCAGGCCATGGAGTGGCTGTCCCGGGTCGGTCTGGCCGACAAGGCGGACAGCTATCCCGATCGCCTGTCCGGCGGGCAGCAGCAGCGCGTCGCGATCGTGCGGGCGCTGGTCAACAATCCCCGCCTGCTGCTGCTCGACGAGGTCACGTCGGCGCTCGACCCGGAACTGGTGGGCGAGGTGCTCACGATGATCCGCGACCTCAAGGGCGAGGGCATGACGATGGTGCTGGCCACGCACGAGATGGGGTTCGCCCGTCAGGTCGCCGATCGGGTCGCCTTCCTGGACAAGGGACGCGTCCTCGAGCAGGGCCCGCCCGAGCAGGTCCTCGGCGATCCGGTCGAGGCCCGTACGCGTCAGTTCCTGGCCCGGATCATCGAAGCCGGCCGCCTCTGACCGGAAAGGTCTAGCGCATCGAAGCCGGTGCATGACATGGTGCTACCGCGGGCACGGGGGTGAACCGCCGAATAACGGGGAGGCGGCCCTCTGCCCTGGAGAGGACCGCAATGCGCCGAATTCTGGCATTTTCTGGGCTCATGGCAGCCCTTGTCACCGGGTCTCTGCTGATCGCGCCGGCCGCCAACGCCGCCACCGGCCCGTCGTCCACCCGCATCGATTCCGTCGAACGTCGCCAGCAGGGCGAGCGGGTCCTGGTCAACCTCAGCTACAACTGCCCGGCCGGGGCGACCGTGCAGCTGGTCGTGACGGTCACCGCGGCCAACGGCACCCGCATCGCGCAGGGCACCCGGCAGAAGCGGGTCGACTGCGCGGGCGCGTGGACGGCCACCGAGGTGCGGGTCGACCGCGACCTGGCCGGTGCGATCTTCATCAGGGGCCAGGCCACCGCGCGTACGGTCCGCACGGTCTGCGACGACACGAGCTGCGAGACCATCCCGTACGACGAGTCGATCCGCATCAGCTGAGCAGGAGATGACCATGCGCCGACGCCTCGCCGTCGCTTCCGCCCTGTCCGCCCTCTCCTTCGCCACTTTCACCGCGGCGCCCGCCCAGGCCGCCGCCGAAGCCACGATCGACGTCATGTGGGCCGCCCGCGTGGCCCGCGGCGCCGCGGTCGACGTGTCGTACGGGATCACCTGCCCGGCCGGCTACAACGCGACCGTGACCGTCTCGCTCAACCAGGTCCGCCGGGACGGGCTGCGGGCGAGCGGCCTCGTCACCGAGGAACTGACCTGCGCCGGCACCGGCGTTCTGGAGATGGGCCGGGTCACCGCGTCCATCACCGGCGCGCCGTTCCAGGTCGGTAAGGCGACGCTGGTCCTCCTGGCGACCGGCTGCAACGACCAGGACTGCTTCGCCGTGCCGGTCAACCAGGAGATCGACGTCCAGAACTTCTGAGTCAGGGCTTGGAGATCTCGCGGAGGGCAAGGGCTGCGTCGAGCACGGCGACCGTGCTCTGCCAGCCCTTGTCCTCCACCGATTCCTCCAGGCCGGCGCGGTCCCGGGCCTGGCCCAGGCTCATCACCGTCAGCACGCCGTGCGCGACCGGGGTCTGCTCGTCGAGCGCCACCCGGGTCAGGCCCGCGGTCACCGCGTCGCAGACGTACTTGAAATGGTCGGTCTCGCCCTTGATCACCACGCCCAGCGCGACCACCGCGTCACACTTGCGGGCCAGCGCCTGGGCCACGACCGGCAGCTCGACCGAACCCGCCACCCGCACCACCACGACGTCCTCGACACCGCACTCCTGCGCCGCCGACCGCGCCCGCTCGATCATGTGATCGACCAGGTCGGAATGCCAGCGCGAGCCGACGATGCCGAGCCGAAGCCCGGCCGCGTCGACCGTCTCCAAATGCGGATCACCGAAGCCGGCCATGTGTCCCCCTCGTTTGGTTCATCCTCGCCCTCCGTGGCGGGAAAAATCAGCCCAATGCTTCGAACAGGTGCCCCATACGATCACGCTTGGTCCGCAGGTAGCGCACGTTCTCGGGATGCAGCCGCACGGGCAGCGCCTCGCGTCCGGTGATCGTCAGCCCGTACCCCTCCAGCCCGGCCCGCTTGGCCGGGTTGTTGGTGAGCAGCCGCATCGAGCGCACGCCCAGGTCGTACAGGATCTGCGCGCCCGTGCCGTAGTCGCGCGCGTCGGCCGGCAGCCCCAGCTCGAGGTTGGCGTCGACGGTGTCGAAACCGCGATCCTGCAGCTGGTAGGCCTGCAGCTTGTGAAGCAGGCCGATCCCCCGGCCCTCGTGCCCGCGCATGTAGAGCACGACGCCCCGGCCCGCCTCGGCCACCCGCTCGAGGGCGGCGTCGAGCTGCGGGCCGCAGTCGCAGCGCTGGGAGCCGAAGACGTCGCCGGTCAGGCACTCGGAATGGACCCGGACGAGCACGTCCTCGCCGTCGCCCAGCTCCCCGTAGACCAGCGCCACGTGCTCGCCGTCGTCGGTCCGGGACCGGTAGCCGACCGCGGTGAAGACGCCCTTCTCGGTCG
Source organism: Actinoplanes sp. NPDC021490 (assembly GCF_055562135.1). Classification (NCBI taxonomy): domain Bacteria; kingdom Bacillati; phylum Actinomycetota; class Actinomycetes; order Micromonosporales; family Micromonosporaceae; genus Actinoplanes; species Actinoplanes sp. NPDC021490. Next base: position 523,289 of record NZ_JBVHFW010000004.1, on the reverse strand, counting down.
GCATCCGGGTCTCGACCACCCGCTCGATCTGGGTCTCGCAGTGCCGCCGGTAGGCGATCAGCTCGGTGATGCTGATGAGCGTGAGGTCGTGCTCGATCGCGAACTTCTCGAGATCGGGGCGGCGCTGCATGGTGCCGTCGTCGTTGACCATCTCGCACAGCACGCCGGCCGGTCGCAGCCCGGCCATCACGGACAGGTCGATCGCGGCCTCGGTGTGGCCGGGGCGGCGCAGCACCCCGCCGGGCTTGGCGCGCAACGGAACGACGTGGCCGGGACGGGACAGATCCGACGGCCTGGTCTCGGCCGAGGCCAGCAGGCGGATGGTGCGGGCCCGGTCGGCGGCCGAGATGCCGGTGGCCACGCCCTCGCGGGCGTCGACGGTCACGGCGTACGCGGTGCCCCGGGCGTCCTGGTTCGTGTGGAACATCGGCGGGAGGTCGAGCCGGTCGGCCTCCTCCTCGGTGATCGGCACGCAGATGTAACCGGAGGTGTAGCGCACCATGAAGGCGACCAGCTCCGGGGTGGCCTTCTCGGCCGCGAAGATCAGATCACCCTCGTTCTCGCGGTCCTCGTTGTCGACCACGATCACCGCGCGACCGGCCGCGATGTCCGCGATCGCCCGCTCGACCTGCTCAAACATTGCGGCCTCCCAGCATCTTCTCCACGTACTTGGCGATCACGTCGACCTCGAGGTTCACCGGGTCGCCGGGCTGCTTGCTGCCGAGCACGGTCAGCTTGGAAGTGGTCGGGATCATCCCGACGCTGAACGTCTCGTCGTCGACGGCCATGACGGTCAGCGACACCCCGTCGACGGTGATCGAGCCCTTCTCGACCACGTACTTCGCGAGGGCGGCGGGCAGCGAGAACCGCACGACCTCCCAGTCGGCGGCGGGTTCACGCGAGACGATCCGCGCCACCCCGTCGACGTGGCCCTGCACCAGGTGACCGCCGAGGCGGCTGCCCAGCGCGGCCGCCCGCTCCAGGTTGACCTGGCTGCCCACCTCGAGCGCGCCCAGCGACGAGCGGCGCAACGTCTCGCCCATGACGTCGGCGGTGAAAACACCCTCGACGTTGTCGATCACGGTGAGACAGACACCGTTGACCGAGATCGAGTCGCCGTGCCGCGCGTCCGAGGTGACCAGCGGGCCCTTGATCTGCACGACCGCGGAGTCGTTGGTGGTGTCGGTCAGCCGTACGACCTCACCCAGTTCCTCGACGATGCCCGTGAACATCAGATCTCCCTCTGCCCGTGGCGGATCTCGATCAACATCAGCTCTCCTTTTGTCGGAGCGATGCGGTGAAGCGCAGGTCGGGACCGATCTGCGCGATGTCTTTGAGGTCGAGCTCGATGGCGTCGGCGATGGTGGCGACGCCCGCGTCGACCAGGGCCGCCCGGCCCGCGCCGAGCAGCTTCGGCGCCACGTAACCGATGACCTGGTCGACCAGGCCGCCTTCGAGGAACGCGCCGGCCAGCGTGGGGCCGCCCTCGAGCAGCACCGACCGGATGCCCCGGCCGAACAACGCGGCCAGCAGCGCGTTCAGGTCGACCCGGCCGTCCGGGCCGGAGCCGAGTTCGCGTTTGGTGGCGATCCAGGTGGGTGCGGCGGCGTCCCGCACTCGCGCTTTCCCCGGCGTACGCCCCTCCGAGTCGACGACCACCCGCAGCGGCTGCTTGATGGCGAGGGTGCCGTCCTTGAGGTCGCGCACGGTGAGCTGTGGGTCGTCGGCGATCACGGTCCCGACTCCGGCCACGATCGCGTCGACCGTGCTGCGCAGCACGTGCACATCCGACCGGGCCGGCGCCGAGGTGATCCACTGGCTGCTGCCGTCCCGCGCGGCCGAGCGGCCGTCCAGCGTGGCGGCGAACTTCCAGGTCACGTACGGGCGGCCGCGCCGAACGGCGGTCAGCCAGGCCACGTTGCCCTCGGACGCCTCCAGGCGCCGCACGCCGGTCTCGACCTGAACCCCCGCGGCGCGCAGGGTGACGGAACCCCCGGCGGCCACCGGCGTGGGATCGTCGACGGCGATCACCACCCGCCGGATGCCCGCGTTGATCAGAGCCTCACTGCAGGGGCCGGTGCGACCGGTGTGGTTACAAGGCTCCAGCGTGACGATCGCCGTGCCGCCCTGAGCGCGGTCCCCGGCCTGGGCCAGCGCGACGATCTCGGCGTGCGGCCCGCCCGCGTACGCGTGGAAGCCCTCGCCGACGACCTCGCCATCGGGATCGAGCAGGATGCAGCCGACCACCGGATTGGGACTGGTCGTGCCGAGGCCCCGGGCGGCCAGCGCGATCGCGCGGCGCATCGCCTCGTCCTCGGTCACCATCGCCGTCTCCCTCTCACACAACGCGGTCGAATCACGCGCTGTGCATGGGGAGAAAACGCCGGGAATCGGGCACAAGGGTACGCTTCGCGCACCCCGGTCACGAGCTGGTCAGCCCATGGTCCGATTCCGCGCGCTGTCTCCCATCCGGACTGTCTGACCAGACTGCCTGTCTGATCAACCGTCGGCCCTGGATTTTCACCAGGTCCACCGTCCGTCGTTGGTTGACGACGTCCGGGTCGCGGGCTTACCGATCGTCAGATCGGATCACCGCCGGTTCGGAATTTCACCGAGTCCCGCCAGCGCGTGGTGGGTCACCCCCGAGTTTGACACGACAACCAGTTTTTGCCACCCCACTGGCGAGGCATCTCACACAACATCGGATCCCACGACACTGACCAGCACAAACCGCGCCCGGGCCGACCGGCTGCGGCCACGCCGATCCGCGGACGGAGCTGGGCGGCTCCGATCCGCGGACGGAGCTGGGTGACACCGATCCGCGGACGGAGCTGGGTGACACCGATCCGCGGACGGAGCTGGGCCGGGCCGATCCGCGGGGGCGTGGGCGTCGCCGATCTGCGGATGGCGCTCGGGCCGCGCCGATCCGCGGGCGCCTGAGTCACGGCCGATGCGCGGATGGCCTGGGCCCGGCGTCCCCTCCTTGCGCTCGCGGGTCGTCAGGCCTCTTCGCCCTCGGCGCGGCGGCGGTCGATCGCCACGTAGGAACCGGGCTGCGACTTGGCGACCTTCTTCATCTCGGAGGCCACCGCGATCACCACCCGCGGGTCGGTGAAGCGGCGCCCGTCCACCGTCGCCTGGGCCACGCCGATCGACAGCGTCACGAGGGCGGCGCGGTTCTTGTTGCCCCGGCGGTCGGGCACCTCGATGTAGCCCCGCTCGGCATCACGGGCGTCATACAGCTGGTCGGCCGCCTGCTCGAAGTCGGTGACGGTCAGCTTGGTCAGCGGCAGCACCTGATCCGGCGTGCAGATGAACACGAAGTCGTCGCCGCCGATGTGCCCCAGGAAGATCGAGGGCGGGCCGACGGTGGTGACCGCGCGATGCAGGCTGCGGGCGAGAGCCGTGATGAACTCGTCGCCCCGGTCGAACCCGTACACGTCGTTGACGCTCTTGAACCGGTCGACGTCGATGTAGCCCACCGAGTATTCGCCGCCGATCTTCATCCGGTCGGCGATCTCGCGGCGCACCCGCGCGTTGCCGGGCAGCCCGGTCAGCGGCGACACCTCGCGGAACTCCTTGTTGCGCCGCAGCGTCGAGGCCACCCGCGCGATCAGTTCCGCCGTGTCGAACGGCTTGACCAGATAGTCGTCGACGCCGGCGGTCAGCCCGACCACCTTGTCGACCGTCATGCTCTTGGCCGTCAGCATGATCACGGGAAGGGCCGAGGTCAGCGGCTCGGCGCGCAGCCGGCGGGTCAGCTCGACGCCGTCCATGCGCGGCATCATCCAGTCGACCACGGCCAGGTCGGGCCGGTTGTTCTGCATGAGATCGAGCGCGTCCTGCCCGTCGCGAGCGCGAATGACCTCATACCCGTGGACCTTGAGGTTGAACTCGACGAAGCTGGCGATGTCCTGATCGTCGTCGACCACCAGGATCAGATCGGGGCGGTCCTCGGGCTCGGGACCGAGCTCCTCCGGCTTGGGATCAGCGACCCCTGTGCTCATCCGACTCCTCCCGCGAGGGCGCGTAGCTTGCGAATGGCCTCGGCCGGATCCTGCGCCCCGTAAACCGCCGTGCCGGCCACGAAGGCGTCGGCGCCCGCCTCGGCCGCCTGCTCAATTGTGTCCGCTGCGATGCCGCCGTCCACCTCGAGCCGCACCTCGAGATCGCCGGCACTGATGCGGCGGCGCACGTCGCGCACCTTGCCCAGCGTCTCGGGCAGGAATTTCTGCCCGCCGAAACCCGCCTTAATCGTCATGATCAGCACGGTGTCCACATGGGGCAGCAGGTCGAGATAGGGCTCGACCGGGGTGTCACGGTCGATCGCCAGCCCGGCCTTGGCGCCCGCCGCACGCAGGGTTTTCGCCAGCGCGATCGGGTCGTCGGTGGCCTCGGCGTGGAAGGTGACGTTGTAGGCCCCGGCCTCGGCGTAACCCGGCGCCCACCGCTCGGGATCGGTGATCATCAGGTGCACGTCGAACGGGATGCTCGTCGCCTTGCGCAGACTCTGCACAACCGGGAGCCCGATTGTCAGATTGGGCACGAAGTGGTTGTCCATGACATCGACATGCACCCAATCGGCCGCGCCCTCGATGGCGCGCACCTCGTCGGCGAGACGGGCGAAATCGGCGGCCAGGATGCTGGGGGCGATGATCAGTGATGGCTCCACGGGACGAAGTCTATGGCCTTCGCGAGCCTCGTTCTTCCCGCCTGTGGATAACCGGGCGGGCCTCGTCCCGGCTGTGGACAACCCCGGCCGGAGTCTCGATAACCGATAGAGTGACGACCCTTGACCGCTCGGGTGGGAGAACAGCATGCGACGGTGGGCCGGGGCCCTCCTGCTGGTTTTTGTCCTGGCCGGGTGTGCCGACCTGCCCGAGGGCGTCGACGGCGACCTCACCAGCGGCTGGCCGGCGATGCCCGCGGCCCGGCAGTTCAAGCCGGTCGTCGGCTGCCATCCCGACGTCGTCGAGGAAGGCACGCTCGAGAACTGGTCGCCGGTCGCCTGCGGCGGGCCGCACCTGACCGAGACGGCGGCGATCGCCGAGCTGGCGGATGCCTCGCCGGGCAGCAGCGGCTCGGCCTATCGGGGCCGGGCGTTCCGCGAGTGCTCCAAGAGGGTCACCAGGTTCCTCGGCGGCGACTGGCGCACCGGCTGGCTGGTGCTGCAGCCCGTGCTGCCGAGCCGGCCGGCGTGGCAGGGCGGCGCCCGGTGGTATCGCTGCGACCTGGTCGAGACGTCACCCGTGGCCGGCGACCTGGTGCGCCGGTCGGGCAGCCTCCAGGGTGCCCTGGACGGGGCCGGCAAGATGCGGATGACCTGCGCAAACCCCAAGGTCGCGGGCGAGCGCGTCTCCGAGATGCACCCGGTGGCTTGTTCGGCCCGGCACACCTCGGAGTTCGCCGGCCTGTTCGAGAGCAAGCGCCCGGCCGTGGCCGAGGTGACCTCGGACGAGATGGAGAAGGGCTGCCACACGGCGATCGCCAAGTTCGCCGGCATCCCGGACGACGGGACCGTGCGCAATCGGGTCGGCTGGCTCGGTTTCCCGCCGGACGAGACGTCCTGGAAGCTGGGCGACCGCGCGGTCCGCTGCTTCCTGTGGCTCAACGGCGAGCAGATGACCGGCACCTACCGAAATGCCGGCACCCGCAAGCTGAAAATCCACTACATCTACCGCTAGCCCGCCGCGTGGGCCCGTGTCTCGCCGCGCCGGCTCGCCGCTCCCCGCATCAGCTCGTTCTGCGCAGGACGGCCAGGAACATGGCGTCGGTGCCGTGGCGGTGTGGCCAGAGTTGCACCGTCGGACCGGAGCCGAGACCCGGCATGCCCGGCGGCAGCAGCGGCCGCGCGTCCACGAAGTCGACCTCGACCCCGCTGCGGCGCGACCCCTCGGTCACCGTCACCTGCGTCTCCACCATGTGCGGTGAACACGTCACATAAGCCACCACGCCGCCCGGCCGCACCGCCCGCAGAGCCGCGACCAGCAGTTCCCGCTGCAGCTTGGTCAGCGGTGGCAGGTCGGCCGGCTGACGGCGCCAGCGCGATTCGGGCCGCCGCCGCAGCGAGCCGAGCCCGGTGCACGGCGCGTCGACCAGCACCCGGTCGAACGACTCCTCCGGCAGGTCGGGATCGCGGCCCACGGACCGCCCGTCCATCGGCAGCACGGTCACCGGCATGCCCTCGGTGGCCTGCTCGACCAGGCGGGCACGATGCTCGGCCACCTCGACGGCGGTCACCTCGGCCCCGCGGCTCGCGGCGATCGAGCCCATGAGGCCCGTCTTGCCACCCGGCCCGGCGCACAGGTCGAGCCAGCGGGTGTCCTGTCCCTCGATCGGCGCGGCCAGCAGCGCCGCCGCCACCAGCTGGGAGCCCTCGTCCTGCACGTGCGCGCGGCCGTCCCGGATCGCGGCGAGCTCACGCGGGGACCCGCCGTTCAGATAGACCGCGTACGGCGAGAACGCCCCCGGCACGCCGCCCACCTCGTCGGCCAGGTCGACCGCGTCAACCCGGCCCGGACGAGCGCACAAGTGCACGACGGGCGGCTGGTTGTCCTCGATCAGCAGCCGAGTGGTGTCGGCAAGGTCGTTACCGAGCGCCTCGGAGAACGCCCGGATGATCCACTCAGGGTGGTTGTAATGCACCGCGAGATTGCCGACCGGGTTGGTCTCGTAGTCGGGCGCGAGCCGCTCGAGCCACTTTTCCAGCGGCGTCTCGGCGATCGTGCGCATTACCGCGTTCGCGAACCCGGCCGCCCCCGGCGCGACCGAGCGCACCAGGTCGACGGTCTGGTTGACGGCGGCGTGCGCGGGCACGCGGGTGTGCAGCAGCTGATAGGCGCCCAGCCGCAGCGCGTCACGGGCCGGCGGATCGATCCGGGACACCTCGCGCCCGGCCGCGTCGGCGACGATCAGGTCGAGCGTGCCCAGCATGCGCAGCGTCCCGTACGTCAGCTCGGTCGCGAACGCGGCATCCCGCCCGGCGAGCGCCATGCCACGTAAGATCTCGGGCAACACCAGGTTGGCGTACGCATCGTCGCGGTGCACAGCGGCAATGGCCTCGTACGCCGCCTGACGCGCCGGATCCGACGGTGGACGTCCACCCCGCGGCGCCCGCCCCGAGCGTGCGTCCCGGTCGAACCCCGGTCCTCCGGGCCGCCTCGGCCGCCCCGAACCGTGCGGCCGTCCTGCCTTGTGGTCGGTCACTGGAGCTTCTCCCCCGGCTGGATCCGCAGGCCGCGAGCCCAGTCGGTCGCAGCCATCGGCTTCTTGCCCGCGGCCCGGACCTCGCCCAGCGCAACCGGCGTGGTCGCCGTGCCGACGAGCACCTGCGACCGCTCGACGAGCAGGCTACCCGGCTCGAGTTCCGGCCCGTTGGCCACCGGCTTGACCGGACCGAGCTTGAGCCGGTCGTCACGCAGAGTCGTCCACGCGCCCGGCGCGGGCGTGCAGGCCCGGATGCGCCGGTCGACCGCGAACGCCGGATCGCCCCAGCGAATGTGCGCGTCTTCCACCGTCAGCTTCGGCGCCAGGCTGATGCCGTCGGCCGGCTGCGGGTGCGCCCGGGCCGTGCCCGCCTCGATCGCGTCGAGCACCGCGACGAGCAGGCCCGCTCCCTCGGTGGCGAGTCGCCCGAGCAGGTCACCGGAGGTGTCGGTGGGCCGGATGTCCTCGGTCAGCGTGCCGTAGACCGGACCGGTGTCGAGGCCGGCCTCGAGCTCGAAGACGCTCGCGCCGGTGACCTCGTCGCCGTGCAGGACGGCGTGCTGCACGGGGGCCGCGCCACGCCACGCGGGCAGCAGCGAGAAGTGCAGGTTGACCCAGCCGTGCTTCGGGATCTCGAGTGCGCTCGGCGGCACCAGCGCGCCATAGGCCACCACGGGCACGCAGTCGGGCGCCAGCGACCGCAGGCGCTCCTGGAACTCGGGCTCGCGCGGCTTCTGGGGCGTGAGCACCTCGATGCCGCGCTCATCGGCCCACGCGGCGGCGGGCGAGCGCACCAGGCGACGGCCCCGACCGGCGGGAGCGTCGGGACGGGTGACGACGGCGAGCAGTTCGTGACCCGAGGCCGCGATCGCGTCGAGGCTCGGTACGGCGACGGCCGGGGTGCCGGCGAAGATCAGGCGCATCCCGTCACCGCCCCAGACCGAAGAGGCCACGACCGTGCGGGCTCTCCTTGATCGTCGGCGGCTTGCCCGCGTCGTACCACTCCGCGGCCCGGATCTGCTTCATCGCGTCCTTCCGGGAGGCGGTGTCGAGCCGGTCGAGGAACAGCACGCCGTCGAGATGATCGGTCTCGTGCTGCACACAGCGCGCCATCAGCCCGGTGCCGACGATCTGGATCGGGTCGCCGTGCTCGCTGAATCCGGCGGCCACGACGTTCTGCCGGCGCTTGGTGTCGATGTAGATCCCCGGGATCGAGAGACAGCCCTCCGGCCCGTCCTGCTCCTCGTCGTCGGGGAACGACAGCACCGGGTTGATGATGTGCCCCACGACGTCGTCCACGTCGAACGCGAAGACCCTCAGGCCGACCCCGATCTGGGGAGCGGCCAGGCCGGCGCCGCCCTCCTCGAGCATGCTGTCGGTCAGATCCTTGACCAGGGTGCGCAATTCCTTGTCGAAGTCGACGACGGGATCGGCCGGCGTCCGGAGCACCGGATCGCCGAACAGACGGATGGACTGGACGGTCACGCGGTCAGACTCCTGACATCTCGGCTCGGCACCTGACTAGTCTACGGAGTGCCTCGGAGCAGGCACGGTTTGCGTCACGCCACCCGTCCCCGGCGTGCTCACCGTCACGTTCGCCGGCGTGCCCAGCGTCACCGGCAGCGAGGACCACCCCCGCAGATTCATCCTCGGCCGCCGTGCGGGCGGCCCGGCCGATGCCAGCTCCGGGAAGCGCCGCAGCAACGCGGGCAGCGCGATCTGCGCCTCCAACCGAGCCAGCGGCGCGCCGAGGCAATAGTGGGCGCCAGCGCCGAACGACAGCGGCGCGTTGCCCGGCCGATCCGGATCGAAAACGCCGGGGTTGTCGAAGCGCTCCGGATCACGGTTGGCCGCACCGAGCAGCAGCACGAGCTCCGCGTCCGCCGGCAGCTCGGCCCCGCCGATCACCACGGGCCGTGTCGTGTAACGCTCGGTCAGCTGCACCGGCGAATCGATCCGCAGCACCTCCTCCACACAAGCCGCCGCGAACCCCGGGTCGGCGCGCAGCCTTTCCCCGTACGCCGGGTGGTCGAGCAGGAGCACGATGCCGTTGCCCAGCAGGTTGGTCGTCGTCTCGAACCCGGCCACCAGCAGCAACGTCAGGTTGCCCATCAGCTCCGCGCCGGTCAGCTGCTCACCACCGGCGTCGTGCGCCGCGGCGAGGGCGGTCACCAGGTCGTCCCGCGGCTCCCGGCGGCGCAGCCCTACGAGGTCGTCGAAGTAGTCCTCGAGCTCGAGCGCGGCCTCGTGCGCGAGTCGCCTGTCCTCCTCCGTCCAGCGCACCTCGAGCACAGCGGTAAGCGCCTCGGCCAGCCGCCGGAACTGCCCCCGATCGGCCGCCGGCACCCCGAGCAGGGCCGTGATCACCGCGATCGGCAACGGATAGGTCAGGTGGGTGACCAGGTCGACGACCCCGCCCTCGGACTGCCCGGGCAGCGCCTCGATCGCCTCGTCGACCTGGGCCGCGATCACCTCGCGCAGCGCGCTCACCCGGCGGGCCGTGAACACACCGGCGGCGAGGCGGCGCATCCGGGTGTGTTGCGGCGGGTTCGTGCGCAGCATCGAATCGGCGAACAGCGCCACGGCCCGGTTGTCACGCCAGTCGGACCACTGGCTGTCGAGGCGCCCCGCGTCGTAGGCCTCCATGCCCGGATCCCGCAGCACGGCGTCGACCGCGGCATAGCCGGAGACGAAGTAGTAACCCTTGCCCGCCCGCACCACCGGACCGTGGCGGTGCAACGCCTCGTAAGCCGGGACGGGATCGTGATTGGCGCGCGGGTCAAGCAGCATCGCGACCGCCTTGGCGGCATCCGCCGGGCCCTCGTTGGTGATCGTCACCACTACGTTCCGCCTCCCCGGTTCCATCGTGGATCTGCTCGTTCGATGCGCCCACGGTAGGGGCTGGGGCGCAGGCCGGCGTCAACCCAGGGTTCGAATTCGGAATCGACCCGTGGGTTGACGCCACAGCGACGCGATTCGGCCAGGATCTGGGAGCGACCAGGAATGTCGGAGGGGGCGGGCAGAATGTTGGGCGATGGCGACAAAGGGTGGACGCAGCGAACGGGTGCCGGCGGAGCGGCTTCCGGTGGCCCGCGTGTGTGTCGACGTGCCTCTGGCCCACCTCGACCGCCCCTTCGACTATCTGGTGGCCGCGGCCGACGACGAGGCGGCCCAGCCCGGCGTGCGGGTGCGGATCCGCTTCGCCGGCCAGCTGATCAGCGGGTTCCTGCTGGAGCGGGCGGAGACCTCGCCCCACGGCGGCAAGCTGGCCTATCTCGACAAGGTGGTCTCGCCCGAGCAGGTCCTCGACCCCGAGGTCGCCCAGGTGGCCCGGGCCGTGGCCGACCGCTACGCGGGAAACATGTGCGACATCCTGCGCCTGGCCGTCCCGCCTCGCCACGCCCGCGTCGAGGCCCAGGCCGCGAAGTCCGCCGAGTCCGGCAAGTCACCGGGTGAGAGAGACGACACCAGCCCGCCACCCGACGGCGATCCGGATGAGCGCGTGGGTGAGGGCGCCGACGGACAGCCGCCGCCGACCGAAGCAGCGCCGGGCACCGGCCCCGCCGCGAACACTGCCTTCGGGCCGGGCGCCGGCGTCGACGCGCTAGGCACCGAGAAGGGTCACACCGCACCGTCGGCCGCGCGACCGGTCTCGAGGGCCGAGGTGGCCGCGCTCAGTGACTCGACGCCGGGTCCCGGTTCCGACACGGCGCTCGACGCGGCTCCCTCCGGCGACGTTACAGCGGTTGACGCGGCTCCCTCCGGCGACGCCACGGCGGTCGGCGCGGCTGCCTCCGGCGACGCCACGGCGGTCGACGCGGCTCCCTCCAGCGACGCCACGGCGGTCGACGCGGCTGCCTCCGGCGACGCCACGGCGGCCGCCACGCCGAGCGCGGCGGCCCACCCGACTGCCGCACAGCCAACCGAACCACCCCAGACCACCACGGGCGCCGGAGGCGGTGCCGGGTCGGCGGCCGGTGACGAGGCCGGGGGGTGGGGGAAGTACGTCGCGGGGCCGGCATTTCTGCGGGCGCTGACCGAGGGGCGTAACGCTCGCGCGGTGTGGGGGGCGCTGCCCGGGGAGGACTGGGCCGCTCGCATCGCCGAGGCCGCTGAGGCGACCGTGCGCAGTGGACGTGGTGTGGTCATCGTGGTCGCCGATGCGCGGGACCTCGATCGGGTGGATCGGGCGCTTGGGCAGGCTCTCGGGCCGGGGCGTCATGTGGCTCTCAACGCGGCGTTAGGGCCCGCCGAGCGTTATCGGCGTTTCCTGGCCGCCAGCCGTCACCAGGTTCCGGTGGTGGCCGGCACCCGGGCGGCCATGTGGGCTCCGGTGGCGAAGCTGGGGCTGGTCGTGATCTGGGACGACGGCGACGATCTGCACGCCGAGCCGCGGTCGCCCTATCCGCACGCCCGTGAGGTGCTGCTGACCCGGGCCCAGTTGGCTGACAGCGCGGCGCTGGTGGCCGGGTTCGCTCGTACGGGCGAGGGGCAACTGCTTCTCGAGACCGGCTGGGCACGCGAGATCAGCGCCTCCCGGGACGTGCTCCGCGCTCACGCGCCGGCGATCGCTCCCACCGGGGACGACCCGCAGATGGCCCGCGACCCGGCCGCCGCCACTGCCCGGCTGCCCAGCCTGGTGTGGGAGACCGCTCGGCAGGCGCTGAAGGCGGGCGCGCCCGTGCTGGTTCAGGTGCCCCGGCGCGGCTATCTGCCGGCGATCGCCTGCAATGACTGCCGGACGCCGGCTCGCTGTCCACAATGCGCGGGACCGTTGGGTCTGCAGGGTGCTCGCGAGGTTCCCACCTGTCACTGGTGTGGCCGGGCGGCCGCCGCTTATGCGTGTCCGACGTGCGGCAGTCGTCGGCTGCGGGCCTCGATCACCGGCGCCCGCCGTACGGCCGAGGAGCTGGGCCGCGCCTTCCCGGGCTCCCCCGTGCGCACCTCGGGCCGCGACGAGATCCTCGACACAGTGCCCGACGAACCGGCCGTCGTGGTCGCCACCCCCGGCGCCGAGCCGGTCGCCAAAGGCGGATACGGCGCCGTCCTGCTGCTGGACGCCTGGGCTCTGCTGACCCGCTCCGACCTGCGCGCGGCCGAGGAGACCATGCGGCGCTGGCTGAACGCCGCCGCCCTGGCCAAGCCCGCCCCAGCCGGCGGCCGGGTGGTCGTGGTGGCCGACGGTTCGCTGGCCCCGGTGCAGGCGCTGATCCGGTGGGACCCGGCGTGGTTCGCCCTGCGTGAGCTGACCGAACGCCGCGAGCTCTCGTTCCCGCCCGCCTCGCGCATGGCCAGCCTCACCGGCAAGGCCGAGGCGGTCGCCGAGTTCCTGTCCATCGCCCGGCTTCCGCCCGACACGGAAGAGCTGGGTCCGGTCCCGGCCGACGACGATCAGGAACGCATGCTGCTGCGGGTTCCCCGCTCGCAGCTGGCTCCGCTGTCCCGGGCGCTGCATGAGGCGGCCGCGGTCCGGAGCGCCAAGAAGGCCCCGCTCACCGTCCGGATCGAGATCGACCCGTCCGCCCTCTTCTGAGGCTCCCGGACCAAGCTGCGCGAAGCGCAGGGCAAAAAACCCGCGCAGACACGAGAGACCACGCGGGCACGGGAACGCGGAGACCGAGACACTACGGGCACGCAACACCGCGGGAACGCCAGAACGCGCAAACGCGAAACCGCGCGTACGTGGGGCGCGCGACCGCTGCAAAGCAAGCGGCGCCCCCGCGAGATATCCGCGGGGGCGCCGAACGGCTGCGGCTGTCAGGCGGCGGCGTTCTTCAGGTCCTGGGCGCGCTCCGTGCTTTCCCACAGGAGCTCGGGGATCTCGCGGCCGAAGTGGCCGTAGGCCGCCGTCTGCTGGTAGATCGGGCGCATCAGGTCGAGGTCGCGGATGATCGCGGCCGGGCGCAGGTCGAAGACCTCGTTGATGGCCTTTTCGATCCGCTCGACCGGCACGTTCTCGGTGCCGAACGTCTCGACGAACAGCGACACCGGGTGGGCCTTGCCGATGGCGTAGGCCACCTGGGTCTCGCAGCGCTCGGCCAGGCCGGCCGCCACGACGTTCTTGGCCACCCAGCGCATCGCGTACGCCGCCGACCGGTCCACCTTGGACGGGTCCTTGCCGGAGAACGCGCCGCCGCCGTGCCGCGCGTAACCGCCGTAGGTGTCGACGATGATCTTGCGGCCGGTGAGGCCGGCGTCGCCCATCGGGCCGCCGATCTCGAAGCGGCCGGTCGGGTTGACCAGCAGGCGGTAACCCTCGGTGTCGATGCCCAGGCCCTCGATCTCGGGCGCGATCACGTGCTCGCGGATGTCGGGCGTGAGCAGCGACTCGAGCGAGATGTCGGCCGCGTGCTGCGACGAGACGACGACCGTGTCGAGGCGTACCGGCTTGAGACCGTCGTACTCGATCGTGACCTGGGTCTTGCCGTCGGGCCGCAGGTAGGGAATCGTGCCGTCCTTGCGGGCGGACGACAGCCGGCGGGCCAGGCGGTGGGCGAGAGCGATCGGCAGCGGCATCAGCTCGGGCGTCTCCGAGCAGGCGAAGCCGAACATCATGCCCTGGTCGCCGGCGCCCTGGGCGTCGAGCACGTGCTCGCTGTCACCCTCACGCAGCTCGAGCGCGCTGTCGACACCCTGCGCGATGTCGGGCGACTGCGAGCCGATCGAGACGCTGACGCCGCAGGACGCGCCGTCGAACCCCTTCTTCGACGAGTCGTATCCGATCTTCAGAATCGTGTCGCGCACGATGCTCGGAATGTCGGCGTAGGCCTGGGTGGTGACCTCGCCCGCCACGTGCACCTGGCCGGTCGTGATCAGGGTTTCCACCGCGACCCGGCTGCGAGGGTCCTGCGCCAGCAGGGCGTCGAGAATGCCGTCGCTGATCTGGTCAGCGATCTTGTCCGGGTGGCCTTCCGTGACCGACTCGGAGGTGAACAGGCGGCGTGCCACGGTGCTCCTCAGATTTGTCGAATACAACGTAACGCGGAAGTGTAGTCACCGCGCCTGACCGGAGTCGTCTGGGTGCTACGCCGTCCCATCGTCCGCGACCTGGCGTTCCAGGAGCGTGACGACATGGTCGTAAATCATATCGGCCACATCGTCTTTAGGGAGTTCGGCGTAACCGGCCGTGCTTCCGTCGGCCCCGAGCAGAGTGACCTCGTTGTGATCGGCACCGAACACACGGTCCACTCCCACCTCGTTAACGACGATCAGGTCGGCGCGTTTCTTGATCAATTTCGCCCGGGCGTGCTCGATCGCGTCGTGCGTCTCGGCCGCGAAGGCCACCAGGACCTGCCCGGGTCGTTTGCTCGCGCCCAGTTCGGCGGCGATGTCCGGGTTGGTGACCAGCGCGATCGGCGCCGGGCCGTCATCGGTTTTCTTGATCTTTTCTTCGGCCACGGTGGCCGGGCGGAAGTCGGCGGGAGCGGCCGCCATCACGACCACATCCGCGTCCGCCGCCGCCTTGATCACCGCCACGCGTAACTCCTCGGTGGTTCCCACCCGCACGAGATCCACACCTGCCGGCTCGGGCAAAGTCACGTTGGCCGCGATCAGAGTCGTCCGCGCGCCCCGAGCCGCAGCGATCTTGGCCAGCGCATAGCCCTGCTTGCCGGACGACCGGTTGCCGAGAAAACGCACCGGATCCAGCGGCTCCCGCGTCCCGCCCGCCGTGACCACGACATGACGCCCGGCCAGATCAAGATCAAGACCACGCTTCCGTACGCGTCGTGCCAGCTCCCAAATCTCCGAGGGGTCGGGCAGACGCCCCTTGCCGGTGTCCTTCCCGGTCAGCCGGCCCACGGCCGGCTCGATCACCACCGCGCCGCGGGCCCGCAGGGTGGCGACGTTGGCCTGGGTGGCCGGGTTGTCCCACATCTCCGTGTGCATGGCCGGCGCGTAGACGATCGGGCAGGTCGCCGTCAGCAGCGTGTTGGTCAGCAGATCGTCGGCGATGCCGTGCGCGGCCTTGGCCAGCAGATCGGCGGTCGCCGGGGCCACCACGACCAGCTCGGCCGCCCGCCCGATGCGCACGTGCGGCACCTCGTGCGCGTCGTCCCACACGTCGGTCGCCACCGGCTGCCCCGACAGCGCGGCCCAGGTCGGAGCGCCCACGAACTTGAGCGCCGAGGCGGTCGGCACGACACGCACCCGGTCACCCGACTCGGTGAACAACCGAAGCAATTCACAGGCCTTGTAGGCGGCAATGCCCCCGCCCACCCCGAGCACCACTTCTGTCACCGCGGACCCCTTCCGAGCGCTGTCGGGACCAACGCTAGCCCGCCGGGGAGATCCACGCGGACCGGACCCGGGAGCTGTGGACAACGGCGGCCGGGTTGTCCACAGGCCGGAGGTGAACAACGGCGGACCAGGCTGTCCACAGGCCGGAGGCGGACAGCAAAGATCCCGCGCCCGATTGCGGGGCACGGGATCGATGGGACCGCGCGGGCGCGGCGTTGGACCGGCGGGCGAACGCCGGTCAGGCAGCCCGGGTCACGGGTTGTCGGTCGCCTCGGCGGTCAGAAGGCCGGCGTTGATCTCGCGCATGGCGATCGAAAGCGGCTTCTCCTGCGGCGTGGTCTCGACCAGCGGGCCGACGTACTCGAGGAGGCCCTCACCGAGCTGGCTGTAGTAGGCGTTGACCTGGCGGGCGCGCTTAGCCGCGAAGATCACCAGCGAGTACTTCGACGAGGTCTTGTCGAGCAGCTCGTCGATGGGCGGGTTGGTGATGCCTTCGGGGTTCGCGATGGTTCCCACTGTTCAAAAATCCTTAGTGTTCTGGGGCTTGCGCCGGCGTCAGAAACGATGAACCGAGCAATCCTACCAGCTCATCGGCGGCCCGCTCGACGAAGTCGTTGACGACCGTACGGTCGAACTCCTTCTCGGCCGCCAGTTCCTCGTCCGCGTGAGCCAGCCGGCGCCGGATGGTTTCCTCGTCGTCGGTGCCCCGCCCGATCAAGCGGCGCTTGAGTTCTTCGACGCTGGGCGGGGCCAGGAACACGAGCTGGGCGTCGGGCATCGTGGCCCGCACCTGCCGCGCGCCCTGCAGGTCGATCTTCAGCAGCACCGGCCGGCCCTGCGAGATCCACCCCTCGACCTGGGCCCGGGGTGTGCCGTAAAGATTGCCGGCGAACTCGGCCCACTCGAGAAGCTGACCGCCGTCGATCAGCCGCTGGAACTCCGGGCGAGTCACGAAGTGGTAGTGCTCGCCGTCGGTCTCGTAGTCGCGCATCTTCCGCGTCGTCACCGACACGGAGAGCTTGATCCAAGGCGAGCGCGCCCGGATCAGCTCGATCACGCTGTCCTTGCCGACCCCGGAGGGGCCGGACAGGACGGTGAGGCGGGCTGCCGGGCGCGCGTCGTCATCCATGCTCACAGGCTCATTCAACACGAGCCCATGAGTCAGTTCGCAGCGAACTCCCCCAGGAGGGCCTTGCGCTGCTGATCGCCGAGACCGCGCAGCCGGCGGCTGTCAGCGATCTTGAGCTTCTCCATGATCTGGGTTGCGCGGATCTTGCCGATGCCCGGCAGCGCCTGAAGCACGGCCGAGACCTTCAGCTTGCCGACGACCTCGTCCTCCTCCGCGCGGTCAAGCACAGCGGCGAGGGTGGTCTTGCCGGACTTGAGCTGTTCCTTCAGCTCAGCCCGAGCCTTGCGAACTTCCGCGGCCTTCTCCAGCGCGGCAGCGCGCTGTTCGGGGCTCAGTGACGGGAGCGGCACCAGTTCTCCTCAGGTCCCTATCGCGCCGTAATCAAATACCGGCGCTTCTGTGAAACGTGGTGTGCCAGGGAACCAAAGGGGCATGTGGTTCCTGGCGCCGGGAAAACTAGCGGTCAACGGCGCTTTCGGCAACGTGGGGGTACCCCTGACCCGGCTGTCCGGCGGCCTGATAAGCAGGCGCGTTTCACCCGAGAGCGGTCTCACACTCCGCCACGGCGCGCTCCGCGGCGGCCCGCAGTTCGACCACGCCGGGTCCCGCCGCGAGGACTTCCCGTGAGTACGACGGCAGCACGTTGCGCAGGCTTTCGCCGAAGACGGATCGCAGGTCGGAAGGGGTCGCGCCCTGCGCGCCGAGCCCCGGAGCGAGCAGCGGACCGTTCACTCGGGACAGATCGTGGCCGGTATCGCCGATCGTCGCTCCGATTACCAGCCCGTGGCTTCCGAGAGGCTCCGCACCCGCGTTGAGCTGGGAAATCTCGTCAATCACGGTCTGCGCCACGGTCTTCTGGCCGGCAGCGACAGCATGCTGGACGGTCGGTCCCTCCGGATTGGACGTCAGGGCCAGGACAAACACTCCGCCGCCGTTGGCCGCCGCGACGTCGAACGCCGGCTGCAACGAGCCCACTCCGAGGTAGGGACTCACAGTAATCGCGTCGGCACACAGCGAACTCGCTGGATCCAGGTAGGCGTTCGCGTACGCGGCCATCGTCGAGCCGATGTCACCCCGCTTCACGTCGAGAAGAACCAGCGCACCGGCCTCGCGGCACTGTCGGATAGTTGACTCAAGAATTCCGATGCCACGTGACCCAAATCTCTCGAAAAACGCGGACTGCGGCTTGAGCACGGCCACCCGATCGGCCAGGGCCTCGACCACCGTACGGGCGAAACGTTCCAGGCCGGCGATGTCGTCCGAGAGCCCCCACCTGGTCAGCAGGGCGGCGTGCGGATCGATGCCGACACAGAGCCGGCCCCGCTTTTCCGTGGCCTCCGTGAGGCGCTTGCCGAAGGTCTCCATAGCGGCTCCCTCTTTCGTGTCGCAGTCAAGTGGTCAGTCAGGTTGCCGCCACCGCGGCGGCGATCCCGGAGGCGATCAGGGCGACGTCCTCCGGAGCCGTCACGTACGGCGGCATCGTGTAGATCAGGTCGCGGAACGGGCGCAGCCACACACCCGCCCCGACGGCCGCGGCGGTCGCCCGGGCCATGTCGACCGGATGGTCCAGCTGGACGACCCCGATCGCGCCCAGGACCCGCACGTCGGCGACCCCGGGCGCCTCGCGCAGCGGCTCCAGCCCCGCGCGAAGACCGCTTTCGATCACCCGTACGCGGGAGGCCGTGTCACCGGACCGCAGGAGGTTCAGCGAGGCGTTGGCCACCGCGCAGGCCAGCGGGTTGCCCATGAAGGTCGGCCCGTGCGCGAGCCCGCCGGCCTCCCCGGCCGAGATCGCCGCCGCCACCTCGGGCGTGCACAGCGTCGCGGCCAGCGTCAGATAGCCACCCGTGAGCGCCTTGCCGACGCACATGATGTCGGGCGACACGTCCGCCCAGGAAGCCGCGAACATCCGGCCCGTACGCCCGAAGCCGGTCGCGATCTCATCGAAGATCAGGAAGATGCCGTGCGCGGCCGTCACGTCGCGCAGGACGCGCAGATATGCCGGGTCGTGGAACCGCATGCCCCCGGCGCCCTGCACGACCGGCTCGACGATCACAGCGGCGATCTCGCCGGCGTGCCGCTCGACCATGTCGATCAGGGCCGCCGCGTAACCGGAGTCATAGAGAGCCGGCGGCGGTGGCGCGAAAATCTGTGGTGGCAGCACCCCGGTCCACAGCGAATGCATGCCGCCGACCGGGTCGCAGACGCTCATCGGATGGAACGTGTCACCGTGGTAACCGCCGCGCCAGGTCGCGAGCTTGCGCCGGCCGGGCCGCCCGAGAGCGAGCTGCGCCTGCAATGCCATCTTGATCGCCACCTCGACCCCGACCGAGCCCGAGTCGCACAGGAAGACGTGCTCGAGCCCGTCCGGCGCGAGGTCGACGAGCGTGGTGGCGAGCCGGATGGCGGGCTCGTGGGTGAGCCCGCCGAACATCACGTGGCTCATCCGCTGCGACTGCTCGACCAGCGCGGCGTCGAGCACCGGGTGGCGATAGCCGTGGATGGCCGCCCACCACGACGACATCCCGTCGACCACCTCACGGCCGCCGGACAGCCGCAGCCGTACGCCCTGCGCGCTCTCGACCAGGTACGGCTCGCTGCGTCCCGGCATCGGCCCGTACGGGTGCCAGACGTGCGCCCGATCGAGAGCGAGCAGGTCGTCCGTCATATCGAGGCGGCCCGTGCCACCGCCCGCACCAGCGCCGGCCCGCGATAGATGAACCCGCTGTAGAGCTGGACCAGCGTGGCCCCGGCGTCGAACAGGCGTGACGCGTCGTCGGCGCTCATCACCCCGCCGACCCCGATGATCGGCAGCCGCCCGTCGGTCTCGGTGTGGACGAAGTGGACGACCTTGCGGGCCTTCTCGGTCAGCGGCGCCCCGGAGAGCCCGCCCGCCTCGGTGGCCCGCGGCTGGTCGGCGGCGGCCAGACCCTCGCGGGCCAGGGTCGTGTTGGTCGCGATGACCCCGGCCGCGCCGTGGCTGAGGCACACCTCGAGCAGTTCGGCGATGGCCGGCTCGGTGAGATCGGGGGCGATTTTCACCAGGACGGGGGTCTCGCCGCGCAACGCCCCGAGAAGATCGGCGATGGCGTTCTTGTCCTGCAGCGTTCGCAGCCCCGGCGTGTTGGGCGAGGAGACATTGACCGCGATGTAGTCCGCGTACGGGTGCAGCAACCGATACGAGGTCAGGTAGTCCTCGACCGCCGCGTCGAGCGGGGTGACCTTGGACTTGCCGAGCGAGACGCCCAGCGGCACCCCGATCGGGCCCAGGGCTCGCAGGCGTGCGGCCAGCGCGGCCGCCCCGGCGTTGTTGAAGCCCATCCGGTTGATGATCGCCTGGCTGTCGCGCAGCCGGAACAGGCGCGGCTTGTCGTTGCCCGGCTGCGCGTGCGCGGTGACCGTGCCGACCTCGACGAAGCCGAACCCGAGGGCGGGCCAGGCCGGCAGCGCGACGCCGTTCTTGTCCATGCCGGCGGCCAGCCCGACCGGGTTGGGGAACTTCACGCCGAACGCCTCGACCGGCCTGGCCGTGGCGTATCGGGACCGCATGGCCGCCCGGACCGGAGCGGGCAACGCGGCCAGGCGCTTGAGGGTGAACTCGTGCGCCTTCTCGGCGTCGCCGCCGCCCACCCGGAACAGGACCGGGCGAACGGCGGACTCGAACAAGGTCACTTCTTGCCCCGCAGGGCGGCGTGCAGCTCCTGCAGCGGGCGCACGGTCATGTCGCCGCGCATCAGCGCCTCGATGCCCATGACCGCGGCGGCCGCGCCCGGCACCGTGGTGATGCTCGGGATGTCGGCGGTGACCGCAGCGCTGCGGATCTCGTAGCCGTCCGAACGGGCCCGGGCCCCCGAACCCTGCGGCGTGTTGATGATCATCGCGATCTCGCCGGCCAGGATGAGCTCGACCGCGTTCTTGCCCGGGCTCTCGAAGTGCTTGGGGACGATCTCGCAGACCACGCCGTAGCGGCGCAGCACCTCGCCGGTGCCGGCCGTGGTGACGATCGTGAAGCCGAGGTCGGCCAGCCGCTTGATCGGGAACACCATGGCCCGCTTGTCGCGGTTGGCCACCGAGACGAAGATCTTGCCGGCGGTCGGGAGCGACCCGTACGCCGCGGCCTGCGACTTGGCGAACGCCTGACCGAAGCCGGCGTCGATGCCCATCACCTCGCCGGTCGACTTCATCTCGGGGCCGAGCAGGCTGTCCACGCCCTGGCCGGCCGGGGTGCGGAACCGCTTGAAGGGCAGCACCGCCTCCTTGATCGCGATCGGCGCGCCCTCGGGCGTCGTGCCGCCATCGCCCTCGGGCAGCAGCAGACCCTCGGCCCGCAGCTCGGCGATGGTCGCGCCCAGCATGATCCGGGCGGCCGCCTTGGCCAGCGGGACGGCCGTCGCCTTGGAGACGAACGGGACGGTCCGGGACGCGCGCGGGTTGGCCTCGAGCACGTAGAGCGCGTCGTCCTTGAGGGCGTACTGCACGTTGAGCAGGCCACGCACCCCGACGCCGCGGGCGATGGCCTCGGTGTAGCGGCGCACCTCGGCCAGGTGCGAGCCCGCCAGGGTGATCGGGGGCAGCGAGCAGGACGAGTCGCCGGAGTGGATGCCGGCCTCCTCGATGTGCTCCATCACGCCGCCCAGGTAGACCTCGCCGGTCTCGTCGCAGAGCGCGTCCACGTCGATCTCGATCGCGTCGTCGAGGAACCGGTCGACCAGCACCGGGTGGTTGGGCGAGATCTCGGTGGCCCGCTCGATGTAGCCCTTCAGCGTCGGCTCGTCGTAGACGATCTCCATGCCGCGGCCGCCGAGCACGTACGACGGGCGGACCAGCACCGGGTAGCCGATCGTGTCGGCGATCGCCTTGGCCTCGTCGAAGCTGGTGGCGGTGCCGTGGTCGGGCGAGCGCAGGCCGGCCTTGGCCAGCACCGCGCCGAACAGCCCGCGGTCCTCGGCCAGGTCGATCGACTCGGGCGAGGTGCCGACGATCGGGACGCCCGCGGCCTTGAGCCGGTTGGCCAGGCCGAGCGGGGTCTGACCACCGAGCTGGACGATCACGCCGACCACACCGGGGCCGCCGGCCGCCTTGCCGCTGGAGTCCTCGGAGTGGAAGACCTCGAAGACGTCCTCGAAGGTCAGCGGCTCGAAGTACAGCCGGTCGGCGGTGTCGTAGTCGGTCGAGACCGTCTCGGGGTTGCAGTTGACCATCACGGTCTCGAAGTCGACCCCCCGGAGCGCCATCACGGCGTGCACGCAGGAGTAGTCGAACTCGATGCCCTGGCCGATCCGGTTCGGGCCGGAGCCGAGGATGAGCACCTTGGGCCGGGCCGACGGCGCGACCTCGGTCTCCTCGTCGTAGGTCGAGTAGTGGTACGGGGTGTCCGCCTCGAACTCGGCCGCGCAGGTGTCGACGGTCTTGTAGACCGGGCGGATGCCCAGCCGGTGCCGCAGCGAACGCACGCCGTCCTCGCCGGCGAACTCGGGCCGCAGGGCAGCCAGCTGCTTGTCGGACAGGCCCGACCGCTTGGCCCGGCGCAGCAGTTCCGCGTCGAGCACCGGCGCGTCGGAGATCTCCGTCCGCAGATCGACCAGCGCCTTGATCTCGTCGAGGAACCAGGGGTCGATCCGGCCGCTGGCCTCGTGCACCTGCTCGACGGTGGCGCCGAGCCGCAGCGCCCGCTCAACCGTGTAGAGGCGGCCGTCGTGCGGGATGCGCAGCGCGGCCAGAGCATCGTCGACCGAGTCCGACTTGTCGGCGGTGGTCCAGAAGCCCGCCGCCGAGGTCTCCATCGACCGCATCGCCTTGTTCAGCGCCTCGGCGAAGTTGCGGCCCAGCGACATCGCCTCGCCGACCGACTTCATCGTGGTGGTCAGCTCGGGGTCGGCGCCCGGGAACTTCTCGAACGCGAACCGCGGGATCTTCACGACCACGTAGTCGAGCGCGGGCTCGAAGGCGGCCGGCGTCTTGAGGGTGATGTCGTTCGGGATCTCGTCCAGCGTGTATCCGATGGCGAGCTTGGCTGCGATCTTCGCGATCGGGAAGCCGGTCGCCTTGGAGGCCAGCGCCGACGAACGGGACACGCGCGGGTTCATCTCGATCACGACGAGCCGGCCGTTGTCCGGGTTGATGGCGAACTGGATGTTGCAGCCGCCGGTGTCCACGCCGACCTCGCGCAGCACGGCGATGCCGAGGTCGCGCAGGCTCTGATACTCCCGGTCGGTCAGGGTCATGGCCGGGGCCACGGTCACCGAGTCGCCGGTGTGCACGCCCATCGGGTCGACGTTCTCGATCGAGCAGACGACCACGACGTTGTCGTTCTTGTCGCGCATCAGCTCGAGCTCGTACTCCTTCCAGCCGAGCACGCTCTCCTCGATGAGCACCTCGTGCACCGGGGAGGCGGCCAGGCCGGCGCCCGCGATGCGGTCGAGGTCCTCATCGGTGTGGGCCATGCCGGAACCGAGGCCGCCCATGGTGAACGACGGCCGGATGACGACGGGCAGGCCCAGCTCGCCTACCGTCGCCCGCACCTCGTCCATCGAGTGGCAGACACGCGAGCGCGGGGTGTCGCCGCCGGCCTTGGCCACGATGTCCTTGAACAGCTGCCGGTCCTCGCCGCGGCGGATCGCGTCGATGTTGGCGCCGATCAGCTCGACGCCGTACTTCTCCAGGACGCCGCTCTCGTGCAGCGCGACCGCGGTGTTGAGCGCGGTCTGGCCGCCCAGCGTGGGCAGGATCGCGTCGGGGCGCTCCTTGGCGATGACCAGCTCGACGAACTCCGGGGTGATCGGCTCGACGTACGTGGCGTCGGCGAACTCGGGATCGGTCATGATCGTGGCCGGGTTCGAGTTGACCAGCGAGACACGGATGCCCTCGGCCCGCAGCACCCGGCACGCCTGGGTGCCCGAGTAGTCGAACTCGCAGGCCTGGCCGATGACGATCGGGCCCGAGCCGATCACCATGACGTGCTTGAGATCTTCACGCTTCGGCATGATCAGCCCTTCTTTTCCACAAGCTCGACGAACCGGTCAAAGAGGTAGTCGGCGTCGTGCGGGCCGGCGGCGGCCTCGGGGTGGTACTGGACGGTGAACGCGGGAACCTCGAGCCCCCGCAGGCCCTCGACCACGTTGTCGTTGAGGCAGACGTGCGAGACCTCGACGCCGCCGAAGTCGGTGTCGATCACGGAGTTGAGCGGCGCGTCGACCGCGAAGCCGTGGTTGTGGCTGGTCACCTCGACCTTGCCGGTGGTCTTGTCGAGCACCGGCTGATTGATGCCCCGGTGGCCGTACCCCAGCTTGTAGGTGCCGAAGCCGAGCGCGCGGCCCAGGATCTGGCTGCCGAAGCAGATGCCGAACAGCGGCGTCCGGCGGCGCAGGACCTCGCGGGCCAGCGTGACCGGCCCGTCGGCGGTGGCCGGGTCGCCCGGGCCGGGTGAGAGGAAGACAGCGTCGGGCGACACCGACAGCAGTTCCTCGACCGAGGCGGTGGCCGGGAAGATGTGGGTCGTCACGCCCCGGGCGGCGAGCCGGCGCGAGACGTTCCGCTTGATGCCGAGATCGAGCGCGGCGACCGTGTAGCGGTGCTCGCCGACGGCCTCGACCGTGTAGCGGGACGAGGTGGTGACCTCGGCCGAAAGGTCCGCGCCGACCATCTGCGGTGCGGACTGCACCCGCGCCAGCAGCGACTGCGGGTCGAGGTCGACCGACGAGATGCCGACCCGCATCGCGCCGCGCGACCGGAGGTGACGGGTCAGCGCCCGCGTGTCGATGCCGCTGATGCCGACGACACCCTCGGCCGCCAGCCGTTCCCCGAGGTCGCCGGTCGAGCGCCAGTTCGAGGGGCGACGGGCCGGGTCCCGTACGACGTAGCCCGCGACCCAGATCTTGGCGGACTCGTCGTCCTCGTCGTTGACGCCGGTGTTGCCGATCTGCGGCGCGGTCTGCACGACGACCTGCCGGTGGAACGACGGGTCGGTCAGCGTCTCCTGATAGCCGGTCATGCCGGTGGTGAAGACGGCCTCGCCGAACGTCTCGCCCAGCGCGCCGTAGGCCTCGCCCACGAACGTCCGCCCGTCCTCGAGTACGAGGATCGCTTTACTCATTTACTTAACAGCCTTCCCATCCAGGACCGTCGGCTCTCCCCGGAGGAAGGTCGCGACGATGCGACCCGGCAGGGTGGTGCCCGCGTACGGTGTGTTGCGGCTGCGGCTCGCCAGCTCGGACGGGTCGACGACCCGCCGGGCGGACGGGTCCACCAGCGTCAGGTTGGCCGGGTCGCCGACGCTCAGGTCGGTGCCGTGGCCGGTCAGGCCCGCGATCCGCGCGGGCGTCCGTGACATGCGCTCGGCGATCAGATCCCAGCGCTCGCCCAGCACCGAGAGCACCACCGGCAGGGCGGTCTCCAGACCCACCATGCCCGGCCGGGCGTACGCCCATTCGCACTCCTTGTCCTCCACGGCGTGCGGCGCGTGGTCGGTGGCGACGATGTCGATCACGCCCTCGACCAGCGCGGCGCGCAGGGCCTGGACATCGGAGGCCGTACGCAACGGTGGGTTGACCTTGTAGACCGGGTCGTAGGAGGCGGCCAGCTCGTCGGTCAGCAGCAGGTGATGCGGCGTGACCTCGGCCGTCACCCGCACGCCGCGGGCCTTGGCCTGGCGCAGCACCTCGACCGAGCCGGCCGTGGAGACGTGGCAGACGTGCAGGCGGCTGCCCACGTGCTCGGCCAGCAGCACGTCGCGCGCGATGATCGCCTCCTCGGCGACGGCCGGCCAGCCGGTGAGCCCGAGCCGGGTGCTGACCTCGCCCTCGTGCATCTGCGCGCCCTCGGTGAGCCGCGGCTCCTCGGCGTGCTGGGCGATGATGCCGTCGAACGCCTTCACGTACTCGAGCGCGCGGCGCATCAGCCGCGGGTCGGCGACGCAATGCCCATCGTCCGAGAAGATCCGCACGTTGGCCGCCGAGGTGGCCATCGCGCCCAGCTCGGCCAGTTGCTTGCCGGCCAGGCCCACGGTGACCGCGCCGATCGGCTGCACGTCGACCAGCCCGGCCTCGCGGCCCAGGCGCCAGACCTGCTCGACCACGCCCGCGGTGTCGGCCACCGGCGACGTGTTGGCCATGGCGAAAACCGCCGTGTAGCCACCGAGCGCGGCGGACCGGGAGCCGGTCTCGACCGTCTCGGCGTCCTCGCGGCCGGGCTCGCGCAGGTGGGTGTGCAGGTCGACCAGGCCCGGCAGCGCCACCAGCCCGGCCGCGTCGACGACCTCGGCATCGGCCGGCGCCTCGCCGGAGATGCGTCCGTCCACGATGGCGAGATCACGCGGCGCGGCGCCGAGCACCGAGACACCGCGAAGCACATACGAGGTCATGCCTTGCCCCCAAGCAGCAGATAAAGGACGGCCATCCGGGCGCTGACGCCGTTGGCGACCTGTTCGACGATCGTGGAACGCGACGAGTCGGCCACCTCGGGCGTGATCTCCATGCCGCGGTTCATCGGGCCGGGGTGCATGACGATCGCGTGCTCCGGCAGCTTGCGCATGCGCGCGAGATCGAGACCGTAGCGGCGGCTGTACTCCCGGGCCGACGGGAAGTACGAATCCTGCATGCGCTCGGTCTGCACTCTCAGCATCATCACGACGTCCATGTCGGGCAGGACGCTATCGAGGTCGTACGACACTTTCGTCCGAGGGGACAGCGCGGGCGCGACGTCGATCGGAATGAGCGTCGGCGGGCCAACCAAAGTGACCTCGGCCCCCAGCGTGGTCAGCAGCAGCACGTTCGACCGGGCGACCCGGCTGTGCAGCACGTCGCCGACGATCGCGACCTTGAGCCCCTCGATCCGGCCCAGGCGGGAGCGCATCGTGTACGCGTCCAGCAGCGCCTGCGTCGGGTGCTCGTGCGTGCCGTCGCCCGCGTTGACCACCGACCCGTCGACCCACGCGGCCAGCCGGTGCGGCGCGCCCGAGGCGGGGTGCCGGATCACCACGGCGTCGGCCCCCATGGCCTGCAGCGTCAGCGCGGTGTCCTTGAGGCTCTCGCCCTTCGACACGCTGGAGCCCTTGGCCGAGAAGTTGATGACGTCGGCCGAGAGCCGCTTGGCCGCCGCCTCGAACGAGATCCGGGTGCGCGTCGAGTCCTCGTAGAAGAGGTTGACCACCGTACGGCCGCGCAGCGTCGGCAGCTTCTTGACCTCACGACCGGCCAGCGCCGCCATCTCGCCGGCGGTGTCCAGGATCAGCGTGGCGGTGGCCGCGTCCAGATCGGCGGCCGAGCGCAGATGCTTGATCACTTGCCCTCCCCGGTCAGCTTGACCTCGTCCAGGCCGTCGATCTCGGTCAGCGAGACGCGCACGCTCTCGGCCGGCGAGGTCGGAATGTTCTTGCCCACGTAGTCGGCGCGGATCGGCAGCTCGCGGTGACCCCGGTCGACCAGCACGGCCAGCTGCACCGAACTGGGCCGGCCCTCGTCCTTCAGGGCGTCCAGAGCGGCCCGCACCGTACGACCGCTGAACAGCACGTCGTCGACCAGCACGACCCGCCGTCCGTCGATCCCCCCGCCGGGCAGCTCGGTCTTGCCGAGCGCGCGGGTGGCCTGCAACCGCAGGTCGTCGCGGTAGAGAGTGATGTCGAGCGACCCGACCGGAACGTCGATGCCCTCGAAGGCGTGGATGCGGGCGGCCAGCCGGCGGGCCAGCGGCACGCCGCGGGTGGGAATTCCGAGAAGCACGGTGCCGGTCGCCCCGGAGGTCTTCTCGAGAATCTGATGAGCGATGCGGTCGACGACCCGCTGCAGGTCGGACTCGCTCAAAATGATCTTGCTGGACGCGTCGGCGCGTGGCAAAGCCACCGCGGACCCCCTTCCCCGCCTCACGGGACGGGTCGTTAAAGGAGTTTCAGGAGCGCACCCGGAGGGTGCCTCCCCTATGGCTGACGCTACGTTACCAGCGGAAGCGACGATGACCATGGTGACGTGCCCGACCCGAGAACACGACGGACGAATCCGGCAAGTCTCCCGCGAAGGCGCGACTCATCGGTAACCGACACTTGACCAGGGGTCCCAAACTCCGTACCGTCACGCTGCGTAGCGATCGCGGAGGGGAACCCTCCGGGCCAGCACAGTGGGAGTGTTCCGAATGCCGTCTGAGTACGCCAAGTCGCTGGGTGCGCGCCTGCGCTCCATCCGGCAGCAGCAGGGCCTGTCCCTGCAGGGTGTGGAAGAGAAGTCGAACGGCCGGTGGAAGGCCGTCGTGGTGGGCTCGTACGAGCGCGGCGACCGTGCCGTCACCGTCTCGCGCCTCGCCGAGCTGGCCGACTTCTACCGGGTGCCCGTCTCGGAGTTGCTGCCCGACGGCAGCGGCGTCCGGCTCGAGGCCACCAACAAGATCGTGCTCGACCTCGAGAAGCTCTACGACACCACCGGCGAGGACCTCGCCTACGTCGCCCGTTACGCCCGCGCCATTCAGCAGCAGCGCGGCGACTACAACGGCCGCGTCCTCTCCATCCGCGCCGACGACCTGCGGGCGCTGGCCATTGTGTACGACATCTCGCCGTCGGGCCTGATCGAGCGCCTGACCGAGCAGGGCGTTCTCGTGGCCGACCCCCGGGCCTTCTTCGCCAGCTAGTTCTCCCGAACCACAACGCCGGCCCCCAACCGGCCACATCCCCCATCCTCGACCACGCCGAATCCACCATCGGCGCGAGTCCCGAGCCCGAAAAGCCCGCGTTCTTTGCGGGCTTTTTCGCTTTCCCGAAGAGCCCGCGTTCTTGCGGGCTTTCCCGCTTTCCCGAAAGAGCCGTTGGGATTCCAATACTTATCCCGTACGAGTCGTCGGCTCGGACAACCGCACCGACGCGGCCCTCGGCGTGCCGGCGACCTCGGTGCAACACCGGGCCATAGCGCCCGCACGGGATGTTGCCGGTGGTCCAGCCGATGGCCGCGCCTGGTCCTCTTCTCAGCCAAGCCGAGCGACCGCAGACCCCACCCGCCACCTGCGTCACGGCCTCAATGCCCGGACCGCCGGCCGTCGCGCTGCCGGCACCTGACGGCCGACATCACAGATCGTGGTGACCGTCTCTACGAAGATCGACTTCGCCGCCGGAATTTGCGCGATCAGTGATGGCGGTGCCGCACACGGTCAGTTTTTTCACCGCCACCTGATCAGCCAAGTAGCGAACCCGCAGTCCTCACAGCGCGCAGTGGACTCGGCTGTGCGATCACCCGCAAGCTACCCGTCAGCTCGCGGGACGCGGTCGTTTCGGGGCGGGATCGGCTCGAGGCGGCGGGATCGGCTCGCGCGGTGCGGTCGGCTTGGCGGCGCGATCGGCTTCGGCGGTGAGACCGACTTCGGCGGGGCCGTCAGGATGGGTGGTGCCAGGGTAGTTCGAGGGGCTTGGCCGGTGGGTGGCCTGCCACGAGCTCGGTGAGCAGTTCGGCCAGGCGGAACGGGTAGACGGTCTCGTCGGTTGACGCCAGTTCCCCGGCCGACCACCAGCGGAACCCCGCGTAGTGCTTCTGCTCCAGCGGTGTGTGCCCGCGGGTGTCCACCTCGTGCCGGTCCACCCGGTGCAGGAAGAAGTCGTCCCGGAACACGCCTTTGGCGAACGACAGATCCGCATATCCGGTCGTGAACGCCACCGCCCGCAACTCGCTCGGCTGGACCGTGAGCCCGACCTCCTCGTGCAGCTCGCGTGCCGCGGCCGACCGCAGTCGTTCCCACCACTTCACGCCGCCGCCCGGAGTGAACCACGCGAACCCCGGCTCCGAGAGAAGCTTCGACCGCAGCAGCAACACCCGGTCTTCGGAGTCGATCAGGAGCACGCGGGCGGAGCGGCGGGCATAGCGGGGCATGGCCCCCACCCTACGATGCCGATCAATGACCGGAACGTGACCGTTCCCGCGGTTACGGTCACGAATAACCGGTGGACACGGCTGACAGGCTTGCCGGCATGCCGATCGAGATCCGCCCGCTCGCCGAGGGCGACTTACCCGCTGTAGTCGACTTCTCCCTGCGGGCCTGGGCTCCGGTTTTCGCGTCCTTCGAGCAGACGCTCGGCCGCCGCGTCTTCGAGCGGGTCTACCCCGACTGGCGCCGGATCCAGGCCGAGGCGGTGGAGCAAACGTGCCGCGAACTGACCGAAACCACATGGGTCGCTGTGGAAAACGGTCAGCCGCTCGGCTTCGTGGCCGTGGCCCATCACCGCGACGGAACAACCGAACCCAACAGCGCCGAGATCGAGATGATCGCCGTCGACCCGGCCGCCCAGCGCCGGGGCATCGCCCGGACCCTGATCGATTACGCCCTCGACCACATGCGCAACACCGGCTGCGTCCTGGCCGTCGTCTCGACCGGCGGCGATCCCGGCCACGGCCCGGCCCGAGCCGCCTACGAGAAGGCCGGCTTCACCGCACTCCCGGCCGTCCGCTACTACCGCGCCCTGTAAACAACCGCACCACCGGCAACATCCCGTGCTGGCGCTACGGCCCGGTGTTGCACCGGGCCGCCGGCACGCCGGGTTCGGCCTCAGTGCGGTTGTCCGAGCCGACGACGCGTACGGGATGAACCCGATCTTGACGTGTGGGACAGTGCGGGTGATATGGGAAAGCGCAAGAGGCCCCGACAGGTAGTCGGAGCCTCTGAGCTAGCCGTGGTTAGCGCGTGGCGAACTCGGCGATTCGGCCCAGGATGCCGTTGAGGAATCGGGGGCTGTCGTCGGTCGACATCGTTTTGGCCAGTTCGACGGCCTCGGTGATCGCGACCGGGTCGTCGATCTCGGGGACGTAGAGCAGTTCGTAGACCGCGATGCGCGACAGGTTTCGGTCGATCACGGGCATGCGGTCGATCGTCCAGCCCTCGGCGTAGCTGGCGATCAGCTCGTCGATGCGGTCGAGGTGCTCGGCCACGCCCTCGACCAGGCCGACCGCGTATTCGAGGTGATCAGGGTGGGGCTTGGCGATCCGCTCGAGGTAGGTCGCCAGCACCTGCCGGGGCGGCAGGTCGCGCAGGTCGGCCTCGTAGAGCACGTCGAGGGCCCGTTTGCGCGCCTTGCGACGCGCGGGCATCTGCGTCTTGGGACCTTCCGACATCTCAGGAACGACCGAGGTAACGGCCGTCGCGGGTGTCGACCTTGATCTTTTCGCCGGTGGTGATGAACAGCGGCACGTTGACCGTGGCGCCGGTCTCGACGGTGGCCGGCTTGGTGCCGCCGGTGGAGCGGTCGCCCTGCAGGCCCGGCTCGGTGTAGGTGACCTCGAGGAAGACGCTGGTCGGCAGCTCGATGTAGAGCGGGACGCCCTCGTGCAGCGCGACCGTGGCCTCAGCCTCGGGCAGCAGGTAGTTGGCGTTCTCGCCGACGGTGCCGCCCTGGACGTTGATCTGGTCGTAGGTGTCCAGATCCATGAAGACGAAGTCTTCGCCGTCCTTGTAGAGGTACTGCATCGTGCGCTTGTCGACCGTGGCCGTCTCGACCTTGGTGCCGGCGTTGAACGTCTTGTCGACGACCTTGCCGGACAGCACGTTCTTGAGCGTGGTGCGCACGAACGCCCCACCCTTACCGGGCTTGACGTGCTGGAACTCCACGACGGACCAGAGGTCGCCGTCGAGGTTGAGCACCAAGCCGTTCTTGAGGTCGTTCGTGGAAGCCATGCTTGTGAAAACCCTGTCTGCCTTGTGTTCTTTGGATGCGGGGTGTTCTTTGGATGCGAGTCGGTGACCGTCCGAGTTTACCGGCGTTCAGCCGTCAGCGGCGAATCGGGCCAGGTGAGACAGCGCCAGGCGGTAACCGTCGACCCCGAGCCCGGCGATGACCCCGGTGGCAACGGCCGAAATGACCGAATGATGCCGGAATTCCTCGCGTGTGTGAATGTTGGAGATGTGCACCTCGATGAGCCGTCCGCGCAGCATGGACGCGGCGTCCCGAACCGCGATGTTGTAGTGGCTCCAACCGGCCGGGTTGAGCACCACGTCGGCGCCCTCGTCGGCGGCCTGGTGCAGCCACTTGATCATCTCGTGCTCGGCGTCGGTCTGGCGCACCTCGACCTCGACCCCGAGTTCCTTGCCGGTCTCGAGGCAGAGCCGTTCCAGGTCGGCGAAGGTCGTCGCGCCGTAGATCTGCGGCTCGCGCGTGCCCAGGCGACCCAGATTGGGCCCGTTCAGCACGTAGATCATCGGGCCACCTCCGCGTACGCCCGCTCGAGCAGTGATTCGTCGGGTGCGGCGAAAATGCCGGGCTTGGCCAGGGCGTCCAGCACGACGAAGCGCAGGGTGGCCGCCCGCGCCTTCTTGTCGACCCGCATCGCGCTCAGCAGCTCGGGCCACGCGTCGGCGGCGTAGGACACCGGAAGCCCGACACCCTCCAGGACCGACCGGTGCCGGCGGGCGGTGGCTTCGTCCAACCGCCCGGACAGATGCGACAAAGCGGCCGCGAAGATCAGGCCGACCGAAACGGCGTAACCGTGCTTCCAGGTGTACTTCTCGCGCTTCTCGATCGCGTGGCCCAGTGTGTGTCCGTAGTTGAGGATCTCGCGCAGGCCCGACTCCTTGAGATCGACCCCGACCACCTCGGCCTTGACCCGGATGGCCCGCTCGATCAGCTCGCGCAGCACCGGGCTCTCGGGGTCGGCCGCCGCGCCCGGGTCACCCTCGATCAGGTCGAGGATCACCGGGTCGGCGATGAAGCCGCACTTGATCACCTCGGCCAGCCCGGCCAGCAGGTCGTCGGCGGGCAGGGTGCCCAGCGAGTCGAGGTCGCAGAGCACGCCGGCCGGTGGGTGGAACGCACCGACCAGATTTTTGCCCGCGTCGATGTTGACGCCGGTCTTGCCGCCGACCGCCGCGTCGACCATGCCGAGCAGCGACGTCGAGCAGGGCACCCAGCGCACTCCGCGCAGCCAGCTCGCGGCCACGAACCCGGCCAGGTCGGTCACCGCGCCGCCGCCGACACCCACCACGACGTCCGTACGGGTGAAGTTGTTGGCGCCGAGCTTGTCCCAGCACATGGCGGCGACGTCGACCGTCTTGCCACGCTCGGCGTCGGGCACCTCGATCAGTTGCGCCGGCACACCGGCCGCCTCCGCGATCAGGCCGGCCTGCGCCCGGAGCGGCGCCGAGAACAGCACCGCCACCTGGGCCGCGCCCTCGATCAGCGCCGGCAACTCGCCCGCGAGATCACGCCCGACCAGCACGTCGTACGGACGGTCACCGCTCACCGAAATTCGAGTCACCACGGCGGACACCTTATCGGCGGCCTAGTGGGGTTATATCTTTCTACCCCCACACGGGTTACAAAGACGTCATGCCGAAAATCAACGTGTACCTCCCCGACGATCTGGCCGAGTCCGTCCGCGAGAGCGGCATCCCGGTGTCGGCGATCTGCCAGCGCGCTCTGGAACAGGCGGTCCAGCGGGTGACCACGATCCGGGCGGCCATCCTCGACGACCTCTCGGAGGGTGATCTGTCCGATCGGCTCTCTACCTTCACGGCCCGGCTCGTCACCGTGCTCAAGCTGGCCACCGACCGGGCGCGCGAGTCCGGCGCCCCGAGCGTGTCGACCGGCGACCTGCTGCACGGCGTGCTGGCCGAGGGCAACAACCTGGCGTTGCAGATCCTGACCGCCATGGACATCGCGCCGACGTCGCTGACCGCGCCCGCCGCCCGCGAGCCCGGCGGCGCGGCCGACGGGTTGCGGTTCAGCCGGCACGCCGCGATCGCCCTCGAACAGGCGGTCGGCGAGGCAATCGGTTTCGGACACAACTACGTGGGCTGCGAGCACTTGCTGATCGCCTTGGCCGCCGAACCGGACGGCGCCGCGGGCAAGCTGCTGCGCGACCGGGGCGCCGACGCCAAGTCCACCCGCCGGGCGGTCGGCGTGGCCCTGGCCGGCTACGCCCACCTGCGCACCAACCTGAGCCGCCAGGTCAATCACCCCGGCACCCCGGCCCTGGCCGGCATCCTCACCGCCGTACGGGCCGAGATCGCCCCACTGATCACCCGGATCGAACGCCTGGAGGCGAACGCGGGCTAGCCCTGCAGGAGGGCGACGGCCTCGGCGGCGATCTCGGCCGGGTCGCGGCCGTCGGTCTTGATGATGTGGGTGGCCACCTCGGAGTAGAGCGGGCGGCGCTGGTCGAGCAGGTATTTGAGGGTCGCGCGGGGGTTGATGGCCAGCAGCGGGCGGCCCGCGCCCAGGCCCACGCGCTTGACCGCGTCGCTCAGGTCGACCGACAGGTAGACCACCGTGTGCTTGTGCAGCAGTTCGCGGGTGCCGGCGTCGAGGATGGCGCCGCCGCCCAGCGCCAGCACGCCGTCGTACGCCTCCAGCGCCGAAGCAATGACGGACCGTTCGAGGGCGCGGAACGTCTCTTCGCCGTCGTCGATGAAGATCTCGGGGATGGGCTTGCCCGCCTCGACCTCGATGATCGCGTCGGCGTCGGCGAACGGGACGCCCAGCAGCTGGGCGACCGCCGCGCCGATGGTCGACTTGCCGGCGCCGGGGGCGCCCACGAAGACGGCCCGCGGCGCCATCAGCGGATGACCAGGTTGTCGAGGTAGCCCTGCAGGTTGCGGCGGATCTCGCCGACCGAGTCGCCGCCGAACTTCTCGACCGCGGCCTCGGCCAGCACCAGCGCGACCATGGCCTCGGCGACGATCGCGCCGGCCGGCACGGCTACCACGTCGGAGCGCTGGTTGATCGCCGTGGCCGGCTCGCCGGTGGTGACGTCGATCGTCTGCAGCGCGCGGTTGAGCGACGAGATCGGCTTGAGCGCGGCCCGCACCCGCAGCGGCTCGCCGTTGGTGATGCCGCCCTCGAGCCCGCCGGCCCGGTCGGTGACCCGCTTGACGCCGTCGGGGGTCGGGATGATCTCGTCGTGGGCGACCGACCCGCGCGAGCGGGCCTGGGTGAAGCCGTCGCCGATCTCGACGCCCTTGACCGACTGGATCGACATGAGGGCCGCGGCCAGACGTGAGTCGAGCTTGCGGTCCCACTGCACGTGCGAGCCCAGACCCGGCGGCACCCCGTAGGCCAGCACCTCGACGATGCCGCCCAGGGTGTCGGCGTCGCTCTTGGCCGCGTCGACCTCGGCCACCATGCGCGCGCTGGCCTCGGGGTCGAGACAGCGCAGCGGGTCGGCGTCGATGCGGTCGAAATCGGACGGGGTGGGGATCAGTCCGCTCTTGGCGGCGACCGAGCCGAGCTCGATGACGTGCGAAACGATCTCGATGCCGAGCGCCTGCTTGATCATGGCTTTGGCCACCACGCCGACGGCGACGCGGGCGGCCGTCTCGCGGGCGCTGGCCCGTTCGAGGATCGGGCGGGCGTCGGTGTGCGCGTATTTCTGCATGCCGGCCAGGTCGGCGTGGCCGGGGCGCGGCCGGGTCAGCGGCGCGTTGCGGGCCTGCGCGGCCAGCTCTTCCGGGGCGACCGGGTCGGCCGCCATCACGGTCTCCCACTTGGGCCACTCGGAGTTGGCCACCCGGATCGCGACGGGGCTGCCCAGCGTGAGCCCGTGCCGGATGCCGCCGACGATCTCGACGACGTCCTGTTCGAACTTCATCCGGGCGCCGCGGCCGTAACCCAGCCGGCGGCGCGCGAGATCGCGCCCGATATCCGTGCTCGTCACCTCGACCCCGGAGGGCACTCCCTCGAGGAGCGCGACGAGCGCCGGTCCGTGCGATTCACCTGCGGTTAGCCAGCGCAACACGGGTGACAGTCTGGCATGTCGCGCGTGACCGGCCGCTAACGGGCTGCCGCCGCGGCGAACAGAGCCACCCGCATCGCCTCTTCCGGAGCCGGGGTGACCCCGGTGAACTGCTCGAACTGACTCAGCGCCTGAGCCAGCAAAAGATCAAGACCGGACAGCACCGGTACGCCGTGTGCCCGCGCGTCGGCGGCGAGGGGTGTCGGCCAGGGGTCGTAGATCGCGTCGAAGAGCACCGTCCCCGCACGCCAGGGCACATCGCCGGCCAGGTGGTCGGCGGCGCCCTTGGGCACTGTCGAGATCACGGCATCGGCCTCGAAGGCGGTGCTCGCCAGATCCCACGTGGTGCCCAGGATGGCCAGGCCGAGCGCCTGGGCCGCGGGCATCAGTTCCTCGCGGGCCGACGGGCGGCGGGTCACCACCGTGACGGCCGACGCGCCCAGCTGAGCGGCCGCGGCCAGGGCAGCGCGAGCCGTGCCCCCACCGCCAAGCACGGTCACCGTGGGGGCGGGCTTGAGCCCGGCGTCGCCGAGCACGCGCACCATGCCGGCCACGTCGGTGTTGTCGGCCTGCCAGGTGCCGTCCTCCCGGCGTACGAGAGTGTTGGCCGCACCCGTCGCCACCGCGACCGGAGTGGCCACCGCGGCCAGGCGCAGAGCCTCTTCCTTGAGCGGCATGGTCAGCGACAACCCGGCCCACTCGGGGCCGAGACCGCCGACCAGCGCGGCCAGGTCGGACTCGGCGCACTCGAAGGACGAATAGGCCCAGCCGGAGAGGCCCGCCGCGGCGAAGCCGGCATTGTGGATCACCGGCGACAGCGAGTGGGCGATCGGCCGGCCGCACACGGCGGCGCGGCGGGTCAGGGTCGCGGTCACGCCGAACAGGCTACTTCCTGTTCGCGCAGTTCAGGTTGATGCCGTTCGCGCACGCCTTGTCGATGTTGTTCTCGTGTTCGGCGTCGGTGACGGCGAACGCCGAGTTGCCCGCCTTGTCGACGGCCACGAAGAACAGCCACGGACCGGAGGCCGGCTTCATCGCGCCCTCGAGCGCGGCCTTGCCCGGGTTGTCGATCGGGCCGGGTGTCAGACCCGACTGGCTCACCGAGTTGTACGGGTTCTTCGGGTCGTTCAGCTCCTGCGGCGTGAGCTGGCCGGAGTGCTTGGCCGCGCTGCCCTTGAGCTGGAGCCAGTAGTTCGCGGTCACGTCGAACTGCAGCGGCATGGCCGGTTTCTGCTTGTACGTACGGTTGTAGGCGACTCGGGCGATCTTGGACAGATCCTTGGGCACGCCGGACTCGGCCTCGGCCAGCGACGCGACGATCAGCGCCTCGAACGGCGAGACCGAGAGGTTCTTCTGCACGTTGTCGACGAAGCCGATTTCCTGGGCCGTGTCGAGGAACCGCTGGATCATGACCTTGAGGATCGCCTCGGCGTCCATCTTGGGGTCGAACTCGTACGTGTCCGGGAAGAGGAAGCCCTCGACCGTCTTCTTGGCCTGCTTGCCGTCGCGCCGGTTGAACCAGAAGTCGGGCACGCCCAGCCCCACGGGGTCCTTGGACGCCTTGACGAAGTCGTCTTCCGGGATCTTCGTGGCCTTCGAGAGCAGAGCGAACGTCTGCATCATCGTCAGGCCCTCACGGAAGGTGATGCCCTTGGTGACCCGCGCCTTGGGGTCGAGAAGCAGGGTCACGGCGCTTTCGGCCGACATCTGCTTCTTCAGGTTGTACGTGCCGGACTGGATGTTCTTGCCCTTGGGATTCGCATCCGCCGCGTTCACGAAGGCCTTGGTGCTCTTGACCACGTCCACGTCGACGAGCGTGTTGCCGATCGCGGTGAGCGTCGCGTTCTTCTCGATCGTCACCTGGATGGCCTCGCCACCGGTGCCGTCGTAGTCGGCGGCCGTGAAGAAGCCCTTGACCTTGTTGTAGCCGAAGTAGACACCACCACCGAGCGCGGCAAGCAGGACAAATGCCATGACGAAGGCGATGCCGGACTTGCCGGTGCTCTTCTTGCCGCCGCGACCCCGCCGATGCCGGGGTTTCGTCTTGTCGGCGTGCTCGTCGAACGCCAGATCAAGCTCGTCGATCATCTCTGCCTCCGCTGCGCGTCCAGCCAGCTCTGCAGGATCTCCACCGCGGCCGCCTGGTCGACGACCGCCCGCTGGCGCTTCCCTCGGACGCCACGCTCGGCAAGCCTACGGGTTGCGACCACCGTCGACATCCTCTCGTCCGTAAGAACGACCGGAACCTCGCCGGCCGAAGCCGCCAGTCGGTCCACGTACGCACGAATGTCGATGGCGGCAGGTCCCTCGGCGCCGTTCAACCGCACCGGGAGCCCCACCACGATCTGCACCACCTCGTGTTCCCCCACGAGGCGGACGAGCTCAGCTATGTCGCCAGGCACGGCATCGGCTGCCGCACCCATGTCACGGGAGACCGTGACCAGGGGGGTGGCCAGGATCCCGTCAGGGTCACTGATCGCAACCCCGACGCGCACCTTACCGACATCGACGCCCAGTCGCCTACCCCGCGAAAGTGCGCTCATCCGGCCACCCTCCCCCGTCCAACCGCCCTGACCACCGCCCCTAAAGCGGACTTAAGGCGGCCATATTCGTCAGCCCGCGGTGTCGCCCACCGCCTTCTCCACCGCGGCCAGAAGCGACGGCACCTGGTCGGCCGGAACCCCGCCGCCCTGCGCCAGGTCGGCGTTGCCGCCACCCCGGCCGGACAGCGCGCCCTTGACCAGATCGGCCGCGGAGAGCCCGCGCGCCTTCGCCGCTCCGTTGAGAGCAACGATCAGCGACGCCTTTCCGTTCGCCCGGGCCGCCACCGCGACGACCGCGGGACGAGCAGCGTCGATCTTGCCGCGGATTTCCTGCGCCAGCGTACGCACGTCGTTGCCGGCCGCGCCCTCGGGAGCCTCGGTGCCGACGAAGGCCACCCCGCGCACGTCCCGGGCCTGGGCCGCGAGCGTGCCCGCGCCGCCCAGCACCATCTGGGCGCGCATCTTCTCGAGCTCCTTCTCGGCGTCGCGCAGCGCGGTCACCGTCTGCTCGACCCGGTCGGCGACCTGGTCGCCCGGCACCCGGAACAGCTCGGCCAGGCGGGACACCAGCAGGTGCTCCTTGGCCAGGAAGCCGAACGCGTCGATGCCGACCAGCGCCTCCACACGGCGTACGCCGGAACCGATCGACTGCTCGTTGAGGATCTTCACCAGGCCCAGCTGACCCGAGCGGGCCACGTGCGTGCCGCCACAAAGCTCACGCGCGTAGTCGCCGACTTCAACCACACGGACCTCATCGCCGTACTTCTCACCGAACAGCGCCATCGCACCCAGCCGGCGCGCTTCCTCCTGCGAGGTGATGAACGCGTGGACTTCCAGGTCTCGCAGCAGCACCTCGTTGACCTGCTGTTCGACATCGTTGAGCACCGCGGGCGAGACGGCCCCCGGCGTGTTGAAGTCGAACCGCAGCCGGCCCGGCGCGTTGAGCGAGCCCGCCTGGGTCGCCGACTCGCCCAGGAACGCGCGCATCGTCTGGTGGATCAGGTGGGTCGCCGTGTGCGAGCGCGAGATCGCCTTGCGCCGGGTCACGTCGATCTCGGCCTCGGCCGATTCGCCCGTACGCACCTCGCCGCGGATCACCCGCGCCTTGTGCACGATCAGGCCCGGCAGCGGCTGCTGCACGTCAACGACCTCGAGCTGACCGCCGCCGACCTTGATCAGACCGGTGTCGGCCTGCTGGCCGCCGCCCTCGGCATAGAACGGGGTCGTGTCGAGCACCAGCTCGACGAAGTCACCCTCGCCCGCGACCTCGAGCGGGCCGCCGTTGCCGATCAGCGAGCGGACCCGCGACTCGCGCGTGACCTCCTGATAACCGGTGAACTCGACGGGGCCACCCAGATCGAGAGCGTTCCGGTACGCCGACAGGTCGGCATGGCCCGTCTTGCGCGCGGCCGCGTCCGCCTTCGCGCGGGCCCGCTGATCGGCCATCAGACGGCGGAAACCGTCCTGGTCGACCTCGAGGCCCTGCTCCTGCGCGATCTCCAGGGTCAGGTCGATCGGGAAGCCGTACGTGTCGTGCAGCTGGAACGCCTGGTCGCCGCTGAGCGCCTTGCCGCCCTTGGCCCGCGTGTCGCTGAGCGCGGTGTCGAGGATCGTCGTGCCCGCCCGCAGCGTGGAGAGGAACGCGTCCTCCTCGGCGTACGCGTACGTGGAGATCCGGCCGAACTCCTCGGCCAGCTCGGGATACGACGGCGACATGCAGTCGCGCGCCACCGGCAGCAGCTCGGGCAGAGCCGGCGCCTGCCAGCCGAGCAGGCGGATCGCCCGGATCGCGCGCCGCATGATCCGGCGCAGCACGTAGCCGCGGCCCTCGTTGCTGGGCGTGACACCGTCGCCGATCAGCATCAGCGCGGTGCGCACGTGGTCGGCGATGACCCGCAGCCGGACGTCGTCGGGGTGCGACTCGCCCGCGACGTGCCCC
This sequence comes from Actinoplanes sp. NPDC021490, assembly GCF_055562135.1. Classification (NCBI taxonomy): domain Bacteria; kingdom Bacillati; phylum Actinomycetota; class Actinomycetes; order Micromonosporales; family Micromonosporaceae; genus Actinoplanes; species Actinoplanes sp. NPDC021490. Next base: position 483,551 of record NZ_JBVHFW010000004.1, on the reverse strand, counting down.
GACTTCGAGCCGTACTTCTTGCCGGTCATCTCGGCCGCGCGGGCCAGGATCGGCCGCACCTCGTCGATCTCGTAGAGGTTGTCGACGCCCTGCAGGATCGACGCGACGCGCTCCAGGCCCATGCCGGTGTCGATGTTCTGCTTGGGCAGGTCACCGACGACCCGGAACTCCGACTTCGACTTCACATCGGCGATCTCGTACTGCATGAAGACCAGGTTCCAGAACTCCATGAACCGGTCCTCGTCGACCTCGGGGCCGCCGTCCTTGCCGTACTCGGGGCCGCGGTCGTAGAACAGCTCGGAGCACGGACCGGCCGGGCCCGGGATGCCCATCGACCAGTAGTTGTCCTTCTTGCCGCGGCGCACGATCCGCGACTCGGGGACCCCGATCGCCTTCCAATACCCGTACGCCTCGTCGTCGTCGAGATAGACGGTCGGCCAGATGCGCTCCGGGTCGAGCCCGAAACCGCCCTGCTCGACGGGGTTGGTCGACAGCTCCCAGGCGAGCTTGATCGCGCCCTCTTTGAAGTAGTCGCCGAACGAGAAGTTGCCGTTCATCTGGAAGAACGTGCCGTGCCGCGAGGTCTTGCCGACCTCGTCGATGTCGGGCGTGCGGATGCACTTCTGCACGCTCACCGCGCGCTTGAACGCCGGGGTGCGCTGACCCAGGAAGTACGGCACGAACTGCACCATGCCGGCGTTGATGAACAGCAGGTTGGGGTCGTCGATAGCGGGCAGCGGGGCACTCGGCACGACCGTGTGCCCGTTGGCCTCGAAATGCGCCAGATAGCGCCGCTTGATCTCCGCCGTCTTCATCGGTTCCCCTCCTGGCCGTCCTGGCCGTCCTCGTCCTCGTAGACGTACAGCTCACCCTCGGCGAACGCCTTGTTGATCTGTTGCTCGCGTTCGGCCGCGTTGATGCGCACGTCATCCACGAAGCTACGCATCGACTCGACCAGGCCGCCAGCGGATTGCGACAGCGAGGTGGCGATGCCGGTAGGGGTGAACTCGTTCGCCTTCTGGGTGAGCTTGCGAACGACGATGGCGCCGACGGCGAGGCCGACGCCCAGCCAGAGCAGCCGCTTCATGGCGGGTGGTTCCCTTCTACAACGATTAGCGGCGGGCAGCCTTGCGGCGCTGCTTCATGGTCTCGCGCACCTCGCGAGCCTCATCGGCGTTGCGACGGGCCTGGACGGTCTTGCGCAGGCCGTACCCGAAAGAGGCCACCTTGACCAGCGGGTTGGCCGCGGCGGCGGCGACGACGGTGGACAGGTTGGCCACGTTGGCGGTCACGTGCGCGGCGTGCTCGGTGATCGTGTCGACCTTGCCGAGCTGGACGTTCACACCGTCCAAAGAGACCTGCACCTGGCCGAGCGTGGTGTTGACGCCGCGGACGGTCTCGTTGACATCCGTCAGCAGCGGGCCGGTGCGATCGGTCACGTCATTGATCGCTCGCGTCGCGGCGTCGACCGTGCGGCCCAATTTGAGGATCGGCACGGCGAGCACGATGACGAGCATCAGAAAGGCGCCCGCCGCGATCAGGCCTGCGATTTCTCCGGCGTCCATCAGGCGCGTCTCCCTTACAAGGTCACGGGTGGGCGGTCAACGTGCAGACCCTACCGTCCGTGACCACAGCCCGCGTCACGACGCCGTGGGTGTCGGCTCCAAGAGCGGATCATCGGTGATCACCGGGTCCGGGGTCTCCCCCGTGAACGGGCTCTTCTCGGTGTCCGGCTTGCCGCGGGTGTCGACGATCGCGTTCTGCACCTTGATGCTGACGGCCGAGCCGGTGCACGTGCCCTGAGCCGGCGCGGTCGGAGCCGCCGAGCCCGCGAGAGCCGGGTCGTTGGCCGTCACCTGGTCGATCTTGCAGTCCGGCGGGCTCACCCGCAGGTCCAGTGTGAACTCGTCCCGCTTCCAGCAGCTGTAGGTGCTCTCGGCCGGGTTGACCGGCTGCTCCGGGCAGTCGACGACCTTCCACGGCTGCCACCCGGCGGCGGTCAGGGCCGAGGTGTAGGCCGCGGTCGTCTCCTTGAAAGACTTCTCGGACTCGGCGGTGCGCTCCCGGAACGTGCACTCCTCGAAGCACCAATGGCTGCCGCTGCTCTGGTCGTCGACCTTCTGCTCGGCCCACGAGGGCACGTTCAGCGAGTCGAGCGAGCCGAACACGGGGTCGCTGGAGGCGTTCCGCAGCCCGAAGAAAGCCGGCAGCACCACTAGCACCACGACGGCCAGCGAGACCAGCGTGACGACCCGCAGCCTGCGCTGGGTCCGCAGCTGCTCCCGGAGGCCGTTGAGGCCACCGGAGCTCGCGCGCTCGTCACCGCCGTCCTGAGCCGCCACGGCCCTCGCCGCGGCCGCCTTGGCCCCGATCACCGGCGAGCCGCCCCCACTCGGCAGCGGCCCACCCCCGGTCTCGACCACGACCCGCCCCGGCGCGGAGGCTCGCGCCTTGGCCGCCCCCACCTTCGCGGCCCCCGCGGCGCCCCGAACCGGCGCGGCGGCCGCGGCACGCACGCTGTCTTCCGGCGCCGCCGGCCCACGACCGCCCGCTCCGCCGTCCGCGTCGGCGAGGCTCGCGGCCCCACGGGCAGCCCGCACGGACGCCGCACCACGCGGGCCGTCCACGTCGGCCAGGCTCGCGGCCCCACGAACCGGCGCGCCACCGTCCGGACCACTATGGGACGCGCCGCCGTCCGGACCACCGCGCAGGGACGCGGCACTGTGCGCGCCGCTGTCCGCGTCATCCAGGCTCGTAGACCGGCGACCGCCCCGAACCGGGGCAGCACCGCCCTGGTCGTCCGGGCCGGCCGGTCCGCGCCCACCACGTACGGGCGCGGCATTGTCCGCGTCGTCCAGGCTCGTAGACCTGTGGCCACCGCGCACCGGCGCGCTGTTGTTCACATCGTCGAGCGGAACGGGCCCGCGAGCGCCGCGCACCGGGGCCGCGCCAACCGAAGCCGAGCCGCTGACCTGGGCTGCTCCGCTGGCTGCGGCGGCTCCACCGGCTGCTGCCGCTCCGGCGATGCCGCCGACCACCGCGGCGCCGGCGGCTCCCCGGGCCGGGCCGTCGCTGGTCTGTCCGGGACCGGCGCCCGGACCGCGGCCGCCGGCCGGGTTCGGGTTCCGCCCGTGTTCGCCCCGGCCACGTTCGCCCCGGCCGCCTACGGCACCGGTCGAGTGGCCCGGTTCGAGCTGCGGCTGCCCCGGGACGGCCTGGGCCCGCGAAAGCTGCCCGTACTCCCCCGGCACCTGATCGGCATCGACCTGCGCCGGCCGCGGCACGCTGTGGGCGCGGGAAAGCTGGCCGTACTCGCCCGGGGTCTGGCCCTGGGCCGGCTGGCCCTGCGGCGGCTGGCCGTAGACGTTCGGCCCCGGCGAGACCGGCCCGGCCGGCGGACGGCCGTAGACGGTCTGCGGCGGCTGTCCCGGCCGCAATGCCTGTGGGGACTGTCCCGCCTGTGGGACCTGCCCCGGCTGCCCGTACTGTCCCGGCTGTCCGTGCTGACCCGGCTGTGCCTGCTGACCCGGCTGTCCGTGCTGTCCTGGAAGTGTGGGTTGTCCTGGGAGTGCGGGTTGCCCTGGAAGTGCGGGTTGTCCCGGCGACACCGGCCCGGTCGGCGGCGAGACCTGCCCGGCCGGAACGGCACCCATCCCGGCGCGTCCCCGCCCTTGCGGCTGGTTCGGCCCTGGCTGACCCGGCTGTCCTCCGCGCGGCATGACCCGCCCGGAGCCGTCACCGGGCCGCGGAATCACTCCAGAGGTCTGCCCGGCCATGGCTCCGGCCCGCCCCGGAACGGCCGGGGTCCGCACACCCTCACGCCCCGGCACCACCGGGGGCACAACGGCCGCGGCCCGCACCGGCCCGGCGCCCGACGGAGTGGCCGCCGGGAAACTACCGGTATGTCCGGACATGCCGGCCCCGCGACCGCCCTGCGGACCCTGCTGATGTCCTTGAGGCCCGCCCGCCGGCCCGCCGCGCCCGGAAACACCCGGCCCGCCACGGCCCGCAACTCCCGGGCCGCCTTGGGTACCGTCGCGCCTAGCCGCATCGGGACCACCGCGCCCGGTCACATCGGAACCACCGCGCACGCCATCGCGCCCGGCGACACCAGGGCCGTCCTGCACGCCATCGCGGCCGGCGGCTCCTCGAGCACCCTGCGGCGCGTCGCGGCCCGGAACTCCCGGGCCCGACTGCGGCGCTGCGCTCGGCGGCCCACCGCGGCCCGGTCCGGCCGGTCCGCCCTGAGGGACGCCATGACTGGGATCGCCATGTCGAGGGATGTTCTGGCTGTGGCTGCCCGGCTCGGAGTCGCCCGGCCTCGGGCCGCCCTGAGCGGGCACGTTTCCACGCCCGGGCCGGCGGCTGTGCTCTGCCGGCTCGGGACTGCCGTGCCGCCCGGTGCGCTCACCCGGCGCGTCGTCCCCGCTTCGGCCGTGCCGCCCGGTGCTCTGCCCGGGCCCGTCCGGGCCGGGATAGCCCGGTCCGCCACCAGGAAACGCCGCCCCCGGCCCGGCCTGTCCAGGCACGCCGGATACCGGCCGTCCGGCGCCGTCATACTGGCCCGGCGCCGCCCCGCGTCCACCAAAGCCCGCACCGCCTCGCCCACCGGAAACCGGACGTCCGGCACCAGGAGGACCGAAGCCGGCATCATCCGGCCCGGTCGGCGCGGGTCGCCCGGCATCGGGGCCACCGAAGCCGGCACCGCCGGAGATCGGCCGACTCGCGCCGGCACCGCGGAAGTTCGGGTCGCCGGGCCCGCCCGACACCGGCCGTCCGGCACCGGGACCGCCGAAGCCGGACCCGCCCGGCGCGGAAGGACCGTCACCGGGCTCAGCGAAGCCGGAGCTGCCCGGCGCGCCGGAGACCGGGCGGCCGGGTCCGGAGACCGGGCGGCTCGAAGGCTGGCCGTCGGAGCGGAAGCGATCACGGCCCCGGGTCGGGCCGCCAGGGGAAACCGGTCGGGACGCCGGGGACACCGGTCGAACGGAGGGCAGCTCGGGGGCATTGCCCGAGAGCGGGACAGCCGGGCCCGCGTCAGGCGTGCGGGGCTCGGCGTTGTGCCGGGCCGGTGCCGCCGCGCGCCCGGCCGGACCGCCATACGGCTGGCCGGGCTGAGCCGGGCTTCCGTAGGGCTGACCGCCCTGAGCCGGACCGCCGTACGGCTGGCCGGGCTCAACCCCACCGCCATACGGCTGACCGGGCTCAGTGGCACCGCCATACGGCTGACCGGGCTGAGTACCACCGCCGAACCGCTGGCCGGGCTGAGGACCACCGCCGTACTGCTGGCCGGGTTCAGCGCCACCGCGGTACTGCTGGCCGGGCTCAGCGCCACCGCCGTACGGCTGGCCGGGCTCAGCGCCACCGCCGTACGGCTGGCCGGGCTCAGCGCCACCGCCGTACGGCTGGCCGGGCTGAGCACCGCCCTGATCGCGGCCGCTCGGGGCGGGGGCGCCATACGGCTGGCCGCCCGGCGGAGTGAGCTCCTGAGGCGAGACGCCCTGGGGAGGGAAGCCCTGCGGTGGGACACCTGGTGCGGGGGCGCCGGCCTGTGGCGGCACGCCGGCGCGGCCCGGAGGGGCGGGGGCGGCGGCGCGGGCACCGGGGATGCGGCCCCGCGAGGAATGGCCGGGCCCCTGCGGAACAACCCCGGAGCCCTGGCCGGGATCCTGCGGCGGGAGGGCAGCCGAACGCTGACCAGGACCCTGCGGCGGAACAGCAGCCGAACGCTGACCAGGACCCTGCGGCGGAACAGCAGCCGAACGCTGACCGGGGCCCTGCGGACCAGCGGGCGGCACAGCGCCGGAACGACCCTGCGGAACCGACGGTGGCACGGCGCCCGAACGCTGACCGGGACCCGGCGGGACGGCGCCGGGGCGCTGGTCGGCCGCGGGGAATTCGCCGCTGTCGGACTGCCAGCCGGGGGTGGGCAGGTCTTCGTCGGGGGTGTCGTCGGGGCCGGGGGCGACACGGCCGGACTTGCTGTAGCGGGTCTCGCCGGCGAGGGTGCCGGGGCCGATCGCCGACCTTTGCTGCTTGGCCGAGCGGAGGTCGTCCAGCCAGCCCGTTTCCTCCTGGCCGATCGGCTCTTCCTCGATCGGCTCCGGACGGCCGCGGCCGAATCGGCGTCCCTTGCGCCCGCCGGCCTGCTCGTTGCGCAGGTCAGCGTCGTCGTCGGGCCGATCGGCACCGCGCGGGGTCACGGCTGTTCCTCTCCGGCTGCTGGGCCGCTGTCGTCTGTCGCCGTCCCGGCCTGCCCTGAGGTCTCGGTCGGACGGGCGAGACTACCAGCCCGGCCTGTGGGCACGCTCCCATCAGCGGCATCCCCGGAGTCAGCGGCGGCCGTCGATGCGGCCCCGCGCGGCTCCGGATCAGCACCGACGGGGGGATCGGTTTTTCCCGGTGTGATGTTCGCAGCAGAACGTCCCTCGTCGCCACCGGCCGGACGGCTGGCACCGGCAACCGAGGCGTCCCCCGTACGCGACGTAGCCGCGCGACCACGCACAATGCGCCGCAGCCGGGGAACCCGCTCCCCGATCGCCCGTTCGGCGCCATGGTCGGTCGGCTGGTAATACTCCGCGTCGGCCAGATCGTCGGGCAGATACTGCTGAGTTACCACCCCACGGGGGTCGTCGTGCGGATAGCGATAACCACGACCGTGCCCGAGCCCCCGCGCGCCGGGATAGTGGGCGTCCCGCAGGGCCGACGGCACCGCTCCGCCCCGGCCCGCCCGCACGTCGGCCATCGCCGCGCCGATCGCGGTGGTGGCGCTGTTGGATTTGGGGGCCGTGGCCATGTGCAGCACGGCCTGGGCCAGGTTGAGCCCGGCCTCGGGCAGCCCGATCAGCTGGACGGCCTGGGCCGCGGCCGTGGCCACCAGCAGCGCCTGCGGGTCGGCCATGCCGACGTCCTCGCTGGCGAAGATCACGATGCGCCGGGCGATGAACCGCGGGTCCTCGCCGGCGACCAGCATGCGGGCCAGCCAGTGCAGCGCCGCGTCGGGGTCGCTGCCCCGCATGCTCTTGATGAACGCGCTGGTCACGTCGTAGTGGGCGTCGCCGTCGCGGTCGTAGCGCACGGCGGCCACGTCGACCGCCTTCTCCGCGGTGGCGAGGTCGATCTCTTTGACGCCCTGGGCCACGGCCGAACCCGCCGCGGCCTCGAGGGCGGTGAGCGCCTTGCGCACGTCGCCGGACGCCAGGCGTACGAGATGCTCCTCGGCCTCGCCGGAAAGCGTGACCTGACCGCCCAGCCCGCGCTCGTCGGTGACCGCGCGGCGCAGCAGGCCGCGGACGTCGTCGTCGTCGAGCGCGCGCAGGGTGAGCAGCACGCAGCGGGACAGCAGCGGCGAGATGATCGAGAAGTACGGGTTCTCGGTGGTCGCCGCGAGCAGCGTGACCGTCCGGTCCTCGACCGCGGCCAGCAGCGAGTCCTGCTGGGTCTTGCTGAAGCGGTGGACCTCGTCGATGAACAGGACCGTGGGCGCCCCGCCGTAGCGGCGCTCGCGACGTGCCGTGTCGATCACCGCGCGCACGTCCTTGACGCCCGCCGACAGCGCCGACATGGCGACGAACTTGCGGTTGGTGGCGCCCGCGACCAGGTGGGCGATCGTGGTCTTGCCGGTGCCGGGCGGGCCCCACAGGATCACCGACATCGGGCTCGCCCCGGTGACCAGTTGACGCAGCGGCGCGCCCGGAGCGAGCAGGTGTTCCTGGCCGACCAGCTCGTCGAGCGAGACGGGCCGCATCCGGACCGGCAGCGGCGAGTCGGCCGCCGGGGCGGAGAAGCCACCGGTCGGCCCCGGGGGCGGCGTGCCACCGGGCTGCGCCACAGAGAAAAGCCCATCGTCAGACATCGGGGAAAACAGTACCGGCCCGCCGGTAGGCGCCCGCGGAAGCAGCCCGGCCCCAACCGGTCCGGCCGCCGGCAGGCGCCCGCCGAAGCAGCCTGCCGCAACGGGACCGGCCCGCCGGCACGTGCTCGGAAGCACGTTCGGCGGGCCGGGTTTCGAGCCGTGCCGTGCGGGGCCGCCGGTGGCTCGAGGGGGAAGGACTGTCGGCGACCGGGTCAGCCGCGGCCGGGGCGACGGCCGTAGAAGCGCCGGCCCGAGCTGTTGCCGGAGCCGGTGCCGCGCGGGCCGCTGCCGATGCCCGCGAGGTAGAGCGAGAGCAGCAGGAGGCCGAGCGAGGCCATGGTCGGGAAGTTGAAGAGGTCGGGGGCGCCGAGGTTGGTGTCGAGCAGGTCGAGCAGGAGCCAGATACCGAAAACGACGGCGGCGGCGATGGCAAGCATTTATGTCCTCCGGGGGTGAGAGCTCTGCCACGTCAGTTACCCAGGAGGCTGTTTCGTCCAAACTAGGCTGAGGACCGAACTAGTCAGCCGGCCAGTTTGAAGAACAGGTCGGTACGCCACTTGTGCATGTCGGGCTGCTCGGCCGGGTTGGTCATCAGGACCTCGAGGCGGCAGCCCCACACCTCGCCGGTCGGGGTGGGCTGCATGTCGAACTGCAGTCCCCGGTCGCGGGCCCAGTCGAGCAGCCGCGCGGTCACCGCCATCAGCTCGTCCGGGTGGCCGACATGGCTGACCGTGGCGTAGCGGCCCGCGGGCAGCGACTCGACGAACATCGGCGGCGCGACCTCGACCGGCCCGGTGATCGGGATGCCCGCCTCGACCACCAGGTCGGCCGACATGTCGATCACCCGATAGCGGAAGAACGGCGGGCCCGCCACGGGCACTCCGCGTTCGCCGAGCCGGGCCACCATGGACGGCAGGTGATCGGCGACCCGCGCGAACTGGGTCATCGTGATGGTCTCGCGGCGGCCCACGTACGGCCGCTCGTCCAGTTCGGTGATGGTCGGCTCCACGACGCCAGTCTCACATGTGGTGGCGGCCAGGCTTTTACACGGTTTCGGAGACGGGCCGGAGCCGGGTACGCAGGACCGAGCGGGCCAGCGACGTGTCGAGCCGGACGTCGAGTGGCCGCGGCCCGAGACCGGCCTCGCTGCTGAGCCCGGTCGGCAGCCGGGTGTCGTCGAGGCCGTGCGCGCGGGCGATCAGGCGGCCGAAGCGGGCCCGCGAGACCGCCTCGGGCCCGGCCACGTTGAGGATGCCGGAGAAGCGCGAGTCGGCCAGTTCGAGCAGGGCCGCCGCGAGGTCCTGCACGTGGACCGGGCAGCGGATCTCGTCGGTGAACAGGAAGCCCCGGCCCCGGCCGTTGAGCAGGGCGAGCACCATCGACTCGGCCTGACCGCGGTCACTGCCGTAGATCAGCGAGGTGCGCACGACCACCGCGGACGGGTCGATCGCGGTCACCGCCGTCTCGGCCGCCGCCTTGGCCGCGCCGTACAGGCTGACCGGGGTGGGGGCGTCGTCCTCGGTGTACGGGGTCGGCCGCCCGGCGTGCAGCGCGTCGGTCGAGACGTGCACCAGCCGGGCCCCCACCGCGGCGGCCTCGGCGGCCACTGTGGCCGCGCCGTCGGCCGACACCCGCCAGTCGCCGCGGGCGCTGTTGATGACGAGCTTCGGGCGTACGGCCGAGATGAGCGCACGCACCGACTTGCGATCGGTGATGTCGACCGGCACCAACCCGCCGGACGCGGTGGTGGCTGTGCCCACCACCGCGTGGTCGGTGGCCATCGCCTGACGGGTCAATTCGGAGCCTAGGAAACCGGACGCGCCGACGATGAGTGTGCTCATGGCTCGATCAGATCAGTTTGAGCGCTCCACGGGAACAGCCTGACCGTCGGTGCCCGGTGTGCCGGCCGCCGGCTTGGGCTTGGCGTCGATGCCCGCCTCGAGCCGCTGCTGCGCGGTGATCGGCGTGGGCGCCGTGGTCAGCGGGTCGAAGCCGCCCCGGGTCTTGGGGAAGGCGATGACCTCGCGGATCGAGTCGTTGCCGGAGAGCAGCATGCAGGTGCGGTCCCAGCCGAGCGCGATGCCCGCGTGCGGGGGCGGGCCGTACTTGAACGCCTCGAGCAGGAAGCCGAACTTGTCCTGGGCCTCCTCGGGCGAGATGCCCAGCAGGTCGAAGACCCGGCTCTGCACGTCGCCGCGGTGGATACGGACGCTGCCGCCGCCGATCTCGTTGCCGTTGACGACGATGTCGTACGCGTAGGCCAGCGCCTGGTCGGGCGCCTCCTCGAAGCGGTCGACCCACTCGTTGTTGGGCGAGGTGAAGGGGTGGTGGACCGCCGTCCAGCCGCCGTCGTCTGTCTTTTCGAACATGGGGGCGTCGACGACCCAGCAGAACGCCCAGGCCGACTCGTCGATCAGGCCGGCCCGCTTGGCGATCTCGATGCGGGCCGCGCCGAGCAGCTCCTGCGCCTCGCGGCGCTCGTTGGCGGCGGCGAAGAAGATCGCGTCGCCCGGCTTGGCCCCGACCTGGTCGGCCAGGCCGCCGAGGTGCTCGGCCGAGAGGTTCTTGGCGACCGGGCCGCGGGGCTCGCCGGTCTCGGCGTCGAGCACGACGTAGGCCAGGCCGCGGGCGCCGCGCGCCTTGGCCCAGTCCTGCCAGCCGTCGAGTTCCTTGCGGGTCTGCGACGCGCCGCCCGGCATGACGACCGCGCCGACGTAGCCGCCGGCCGCGATGGCCCCGGCGAACACCCGGAACTCGGTGCCGGCCAGATAGCCGGTGAGCTCGTTGAGCTCGAGGCCGTAGCGCAGGTCGGGCTTGTCGGAGCCGTAGCGGTTCATCGCGTCGGTCCAGGTGATGCGCGGGATCGGCAGCTGCACCTGGTAGTCGGCCAGCTCGCTCCACAGGCGGGAGACGATCTCCTCGCCGAGCGCGATGATGTCGTCCTGCGTGACGAACGACATCTCGATGTCGAGCTGGGTGAACTCGGGCTGCCGGTCGGCGCGGAAGTCCTCGTCGCGGTAGCAGCGGGCGATCTGGTAATACCGCTCCATGCCCGCCACCATCAGCAGCTGCTTGAACAGCTGGGGCGACTGGGGCAGGGCATACCAGGTGCCGGGCTGAAGGCGTACGGGAACCAGGAAGTCACGGGCGCCCTCGGGAGTCGACCGGGTCAGGGTCGGCGTCTCGATCTCGTTGAAGTCGCGGGCGTGCAGCACCTCGCGGGCGATCTGGTTGGCCCGGCTGCGCAGCCGCAGCGCCTTGGCCGGGCCGGAGCGCCGCAGGTCGAGATAGCGGTACTTCAGGCGCAGGTCGTCGGAGGCGGTGATCGCGTCGTCGACCGGCAGCGGCAGCGGGGCCGCCTCGGAGAGGACGGTGAGCTGCGACGCCACCACCTCGATCTCGCCGGTGGCCAGTTCCGGGTTGGCGTTGCCCTCGGGCCGCGCGGACACCTCGCCCACCACGAGCACGCAGAACTCGTTGCGCAGGGCGTGCGCGTCCTCCTCGCGGAAGACCACCTGGACCACGCCCGAGGCGTCACGCAGGTCGACGAAGATGACGCCGCCGTGGTCGCGCCGGCGGGCCACCCACCCGGCGAGCGTCACCGTCGTGCCGGCGTCGCTCGCGCGAAGGGTGCCGGCTTCATGGGTACGGATCACGGGGTCTCCTCACAACTGTCACAGGACGCTCCTGCATTCTGTCAGGGGCGCCGGACGAGACCGTCGCCAGGCCGCTGTTTCGGGCCGGAGACCCGGCGCGGGGGCAAGGTCATCGAATCGTCCCCCGATAGAATCCGCTGGTGGCGCCGGACCGGGTCGATCAACAGATCCTGCATGCGTTACACCTGTCCGCGCGAGCGCCGTTTGCCCGCATCGCCACGGTGATCGGCGTGTCGGAACAGACGGTCGCCCGGCGCTATCAGCGTCTGCGCTCGGCGGGCGTGGTGCGGGTGCTGGCCCGGGCCAACCCGGCCCGCCTGCCCGGCAAGTCCAACTGGACGCTGCGCATCGGCTGCCGCCCCGGCACCGCCCCGGCCCTGGCCGGGGCGCTGGCCCGGCGCGAGGACACGTCGTGGGTCGGCATCGGGGCGGGCGGCGCCGAGATCATCTGCCAGGCGCTGGTCGACGAGCGGAACTCCGGGCTGCTGGACCACCTGCCCCGGGCGTCGAACGTGCTCACCTTCACCGCGCACCAGCTGCTGCACCGCTTCGTGGGCCGGGGCGAGGCCGACTGGGTCGCGCCGGGCAACGAGCTCGACGACGCCCAGCGGGCGGCGCTGCTGGAGGGCGCCACCGTGGTCTCCGACGACCCGGGCGTACGGGTGGAGGACAGCGACGCCCCCCTGCTCGAGGCGCTCGCCCAGGACGGCCGGGCCGGCTGGGCGGCGCTGGCTTCGGCCACCGGCTGGACCCAGCGGCAGGTCGCGCAGCGGGTGGCCACGCTGACCGGGTCCGGGGCCGTCTATTTCGACCTGGACGTGGCGAGTTCGGCGGTCGGCATCCACACCGTGGCCAATCTGTGGTTCACCGTCGCGCCGGCTCACCTGGCCGAGGCCGGCGCCCGGCTGGCCGATCACACCGAGCTGGCCTACGCGGCCGCGGTCACCGGCCGGACCAACCTGATGGCGTCGGCGATGTGCCGGGACGCCGCGGCGCTCTACCACTATCTGACGACCAAGGTGGCCGACCTCCCGGGCGTGCAGTCGGTCGAGACCGTGCCGCTGCTGACCCGCGTCAAACAGGCGCACTTCCTGCTGCGGGACGGGCGGCTGCGGCCAGAGCTCTGACCGCCCGCGGAACGGCCGCGTCGGTGATGTTGCCGTAGCCCAGCACCAGGCCGGGCGGTCCAGGCGCGACCCGGTAGTCGGCCAGGGTCATCACGTCGACACCGGCCGCCCGCGCGGCCGCCGCGACCGCGGTCTGGTCGAGGCCGGGCCACGAGCAGACGACGTGCAGGCCGGCCGACACGCCCTGCGTGGAGCAGCCGGGCAGGTGCCGGGTGAGCGACGCGATCAGCAGGTCGCGGCGGGCGCGGTACCGCTGGCGGGCCCGGTGCAGGTGCCGGTCGTAGCGGCCGGCCGCCACGAACGCGGCGAACGCCGCCTGGTCGATCGCCGCCGGGGGCGCGCCCGCTTCCAGAGCCGTACGCCATCGGGGTGGCGCCACCGCCCAGCCGACGCCGATCGCCGGGGCCAGCGTCTTGTGGGCCGAGCCGACCAGCACCACGCGCGCCGGGTCGAGGCCCTGCAGGCAGCCCACCGGCTTGCGGTCGTAGCGGAACTCGCTGTCGTACTCGTCCTCGATGATCACGCCGTCGGCCGCGCGGGCCCAGTCGATCAGGGCGGCCCGGCGCGACGGCGACAGGACGGCCCCGGTCGGGAACTGGTGTGCGGGCGAGAGGAGCACCGCCCGTACGGGGGAAGGAAGCTCGGCCACCCTCAGCCCGTCACCGTCGACCGGAACCGGCCAGGGCCGCAGGCCCGAGGCCCGGGCCACCTCACGCAGGGCGCCCCAGCCGGGGTCCTCCACGGCGATGTGCCGGTGACCGGCGGCGGCCAGGCCCCGGCAGAGACGGCCCACCGCGTCGCGGATGCCGCCGCAGACGACCACCGACGACGGGCCGGCCGCTGCTCCACGCGAACGGGTGAGGTATTCGGCGAGCACGATCCGCAGATCGTCGAGGCCGCCCGGCAGCGGATAACCGAGCTCAGCGGTGGCGGCGGCTTCGGAGAGCGCGCCGGCCCATTGCCGCCGCGGGAAGAAGCGCAGGTCGGGAAGGCCGGGCGCCAGATCCAGGGGCGATCGGCCGGCCCTGTCGGCGGCGGCCGGTGGCCCGAGTTCCCCACCGGCCGACCAGAGCACCCGGGTGGCCGAACCGGCCCGGCCGGCCACGTAGCCCTCGGTCGTGAGCTGCGCATAGGCCTGCGTCACGACCCACCGCGAGAGGCCGAGCACCGGCGCCAGCACCCGGCTCGGCGGCAGCGCGGCCCCGGTCGGCACCCGCCCCGACCGGATCGCCGAACGCAGCGCCGCGGCCAGGGCGACGTGGCGGGGACCCTGGGCGGGCAGTTCGAGAAGCGTCTCCCAGGCCAGATTGGTATGGGAAACCGGCATGGAAATGGATCGTAGGCGCGGACCGATCCGGCCATAGGGTCGGACCCATGCGTTATCGATTTCTGGGCCGCACGTCGATGGCCGTCAGCGAGCTCTGCCTCGGGGCGATGACCTTCGGGCGGGAGGCCGACGAACAGACCAGCGTCCGCCTGATGGACCGGTTCGCCGAGGCCGGGGGCACGTTCCTCGACACCGCCGACGCCTACGGGGCGGGCCGCAGCGAGGAGATCGTGGGCCGCTGGCTCAAGGGCCAGGACCGCGCCGACTGGGTGATCTCGACCAAGGTGCGCTGGGGTCCCGGCGGCAACCGCGAGGGGCTCGGCCGCAAACACGTGATGGCCGCCGCCGAGGGCAGCCTGCGCCGGCTGGGCACCGACCACATCGACCTCTACCACGTGCACGGCTGGGATCCGGCGGCCGCTGTCGAGGACGTCGTACGCACGCTCGACCTGCTGGTGACCAGCGGCAAGGTGCGCTATCTGGCGGTGAGCAACTGGGCCGCCTGGCAGATCCAGAAGGCGCTCGGCGTCGCCGACAAGCGCGGGTGGGAGCCGTTCGCGGCGATCCAGCCCAGGTACAACCTGCTCGACCGCGAATTCGAGTGGGAGCAGGGCCCGCTGGCCGCCGACGCCGGGCTGGGCGTGCTGCCGTGGAGCCCGCTGCGCGGCGGATGGCTGACCGGGCGTTACACGCGGGGCGGGTCGGCCCCGGCGGACAGCCGGATCGGGATGGCCGAGACCGAGAACTGGGGCGAGCGCTGGGGTGTGTACGACAACGAGCGCACGTGGCGGATTCTCGGCGAACTGACCGCGGTCGCGGCGGAGAGCGGACGGGAGCCGGCTCAGGTGGCGCTGAACTGGCTGCTCGGGCGGCCCACGGTGACGGCGCCGATCATCGGGGCGCGAAACCTGGAACAGCTGGAGTCCAACCTGGGCGCGGCGGGCTGGGACCTGGACGCGGCGCTGGCGCGGCGATTGGACGAGGTGACCACGATCGATCCGCTGCCGTTCCCGTACGACACGCTCGCGAACAGCGGCCACAGCGCGGCGCGCGAGTAGACGGGGGGGCGGAAGGGGCGGCCACGACGGCCGCCCCTTTGCCTGTGGATAACTCGAGGCTGCTCGTCCGACGGGGATTAGGGTGTGCCCACCCTCGATGGGAGGGGGTGGGGGTGGCGCAACACGTGCTCCCAATCTTGACGAACCGGACTAAACGCCAACGAGCGCGGGCTTGGGTGCGGGCCGGACCAGCAGAAAGACGGCCAGCGCCCCGAGCAGCCCGACCCCGGCGGCGACGGCGAAGCCCACATCGAGCCCGGCCGCGGCCGCGCCGCGCAGCAGCGGCTCCGGGACGAAGCCGAGCAGCTGTCCCGCCTGGCCCGAAGCCAGCCCGTGCGCCACCCCGGACGCGTCGCGGACGCCCGAGGACGCCAGGAAATCGGAAGCTCGGGACGCGAACGCCGAGCCCACCACCGCGACCCCGATCGCGAAGCCCAGTTGCCTCGCGGTGTTGAGCGTGCCGGCGGCCATTCCGCCGCGGTCCGCGGGCACGGCGGCCATCGCCGACTCGGCCAGATTGGGCATGACCAGGCCCACTCCGAGACCGATCACCGCGAACCCGGGCAGCAGCGCCGGCCAGCTCGAACCCGGTCCGACCACCAGGACTTCCAGCAGCCCGCCCGCGGCGATCAGCAGCATGCCCGCGCCGATCAGCACGCGCGGCGACCGGCCGTGCAGGCGCGCTCCGGCCACGCCCGACACGATCAAGGAGAGCACTCCCATCGGCAGCGCGGTCAGGCCGGCCTGCAACGGGGTCAGGCCGAGCAGCGACTGCAGCCAGATCGACGTGTAGGTGAGGATCGCGAAGGCGGCGAAGTTGACCAGCAGGCCGGCGATCAGCACCCCGGCGAACGTGCGGTTGCGCAGCAGCGCCAGGTCGATCATGGGGGCCGACGACCGCCGCTCGATCAGCACGAACACGGCCAGGGCGACGGCGCTCACGGCGTACAGGGAAGGCGTTGATCGGATCACGGCGAGCGTCAGGGCCGTGGCCGCGACCGTGAAGGTCAGGAAACCCGCCATGTCGAAGCGGCCCTGCCGCGAAGCCGGGCCGGGGCGCAGGACGGTCAGGCAGAGCACCAGGGCGGCCACGCTGATCGGCAGGTTGACCAGGAAGATCCAGCGCCAGCTGAACGCGTCGGTGAGCACGCCGCCGAGCACCGGGCCGATCGCCGCCGCCGCGCCCGAGACCCCACCCCAGATCCCGTACGCCACCCCGCGCTCACGCCCTTGATAGGACGAATTGAGCAGCGCGAACGTGGTCGTGAAGAGCGCGGCCCCGCCGATTCCCTGCACGACCCGGGCCGCGATCAGCAGGGCGTCGTCCCCGGCCAGACCGCAGGCCAGCGAGCTCAGCGCGAACACGACCAGCCCGGCCGCGTACAGGCGCCGGTGCCCGACGCGGTCGGCGAGCGAGCCGGCGCCGAGCATCAGCACGCCGAGCGACAGCGCGTAGCCGTCCACGACCCATTGCAGCGCGTCGAACGAGGCGTGCAGATCGCCGGCCATCCGGGGCAGCGCCACGTTCACGATGGTCACGTCGACCAGCAGCATGAAAGTGCCGAGGCAGACCGTCACAAGCGGCCACCACTTACGCATGAGTTTCCTCCGTCGAACCGTTGAGTGAACGGCTCAACGATCGGCCCCGGACCGGCGAATCCCGCAGCCAGACGCCCGGAGCACGGAGAAACCTCCAGTCCGGCTCAGCAAAAGGCGAGATCCGCCACCGCGGCGCCTAATACTCGAAGGTTCCGCCAGAGACGAACCATCCGTCCCGCAGCACCGGAACCACCGGGCCGGCCCCGACGTCGCCGGCCACCGTCACGTCACCGGCGAACCCGTTGGCCCGCAGCTCCCGCCCACTGTCCGACTCGAGCAGTTCCGCCCCGATCCGGTCGGCCACTCCCCGGTACGCGGCCAGGGCGGTCATCGCCTCCGGCGAGAACCCGCTCGTCCCGTCCAGGTCGGCCAGCCGGGCCAGGAAGGCCCCCGCGCCCCACAGGTCCTCGACGGCCGGCCGCAGCGACCCGTCGGGCCACCGCTCCCCGGCCGCGACCACGGCCACCGGCCGGTCGCCGGCCCGCTCCCACACCCAGGCCGCGGCCGCCGCGGCGTTGCGCAGGCACACCCCGACCACCGTGACGCCGGCGTCGGCCAGCCGCACCGAGATCGCCGACCCGTTGGGTGACGGCAGCACGAGCCGGTCGATCTTCGCGGCCTCCAGATCGGTGCGCAGGATGCTCTCCGGCGAGAGAGTGACCTGCCCGGGCCCGGCCTGGGAACGCAGCACCGCGAGCATCGCCCCGTGCCGCCGGGCCACCGCCACCGCCGAGTCGTCGCGCCACCGGTACGGCAGGACGCTGATGCCCTGCTCGACGGCGACGGTCAGGGTGGTGGTGAAGGAGAGCACGTCGACCACGGCCACGTAGGCGGCGCCGGGCGCGACCGCGTCCGCGCCGATCGGCCCCCAGTCGAACCGGACGCGGAAAATGTCCTGCATGGCCGCAGTCTGCCAGCGACCCGACGATCAGAAATAGGTGGCAAGCACGTCGACCACGCGCCGGTCGTCGTCAACCACCGGAATGTGCCGCCATTTGTCGAAAGCCGTGCACGGGTGCGAGATGCCGAAGCGGACGAGGTCGCCGGGGGTCAGCGTGACGTCCGCCGTGGACAGATAGGTGTGGTGGTCGTTGAGCTTGGTCACCTCGACACCGGTGGTGGCCGCGTACGTGCCGTCGGCCCGCCGGATCTCCATCGGCACCGGCAGCCCCTCGTCGAACGGCGCGTCCCGCTTGCCCATGCCGGCCAGCGCCAGCCCGGGCTCGGGCGTCGAGATCACCTGGGCCCAGATGTCGAGCGCGGCAGCCAGCGGACCCTCCCGGGGCACGCGCCGGAAAGGCGTGCGTTCGCGGTAGAACCCGTCGTCGTGGGTGACCGAGGCCCCGCTGCGCAACACCAGTGTGGCGTCCCCGGCGATCGGGGCGAACCGCTCGACGACGCGGTCGAACCACGCGCTGCCCCCGGCCGACAGGATCGGGCTCGCGGACAGCAGCCCGGCGGTCCGCAGCCGCTGGAAACCGGCCAGGACCTGGTCGAGGAAGTCGTCGACGGCGCTCTGTTCGGTGAGCTGACCCTCGTACGCGGTGAGTCCGGCCAGTTCCAGTCCGGGCGCCTCGGCGACGACCCGGGCGACCCCCTCCACACCTTCGAGCGACCGGATTCCCGTACGGCCGTGGTCGTGGCCGTATTCGACGAGAACCCGCAGCGTGCCCTCCAAGGCCGCGGCGGCAGCCACGGTTGCTCCGGCGACCGAGTCGACCTGGACGTAGACCTCCCAGCCGGCCGCGTTCTCGCGGGCCAGCCACCGCAGCGCGACCGGGTCGAGCACCTCGTTGGCGATCAGCGCGCGCGGGACGCCGAGGCGGCGCAGCACGAGCGCCTGGTTGGCCGTGGCGACGGTCATCCCCCAGGCGCCGGCGGCCAGCTGCGAGGCGAGCAGCCCGGGCGCCATGGTGGTCTTGGCGTGCGGGCTGAACTCCCAGCCGTGACGCCGGCAGTACTCGGCCATGGTCGCGATGTTGGCCTCGGCGGCGTCGCGGCGCAGCACCAGGAGCGGCCAGGTGAAGAGGCCACCGAAGAGGTCCGGTTTCCCGGCGGCGAGCTCGTCGGCGGTGAGCGTGGTGTCGGGCAGCCAGAAACCCTTGCTCCGCCAGTCGACGGTTACCTCAGGCACGTCCATCGGTCACCTCAATGCCTAGATCGCCCAGGGGTTCGAGCGCGTTGAGCACCCCCACCAGGCGCTTCTCCTCGCCGATGAAGTGCGTTTCCAGCACGGCGCTCAGGCCGTCCAGCTCCTCGTACGTGGTGGCCCGCTCGAGCCGCAGCAGCATGCCCGCGAGGATCTGGTGGTCACGCTCGAGGTCTCGCAGGAACGACTGGAGCTCGGGGTGCCGGGCGGCCAGCATCGGGAAGACGTTGGCGTCCTCGGCCGTGTGGTGTTTGGTCACCGCCCCGCACAGGGTCATGCAGTGCAAATGGACGTCGCGGCCCTCGTCCAGAGCCACGTACAGGTCCTCGACCATCTCGCGCAGGCGCAGATGCGCGCCGACGAGCTGATTCCCGTACGCCCGGAACCGGGCCCGTTCGTTGTCGTAGTCGTTCACTACCGGCAGCTCATCAGACTCACCCGCCCGATGGCAAGCGCGCCGTCATCTCCCCCAGCTCGGCCCGGCGGTCGGCGCGCGTCCGCGGGTTGCCCGGCGCGTCCGGCCGCGCGTCCCACGGCCGGGGCCCGGTGAGCGGCCGGTAGTTGACGCCGAGCGCGTCCAGCCGGGGCAGGTGGTCGGCCAGCCGCTGCTCGAATTCCGGGTACGACCGGCGGCCCCAGACCGCCTCGGCGAACGCGCTGAGCCGCGGATAGGTCATGTAGTCGACGGCGCGGGCCGAGTCCATGTGCTCGGTCCACACGTTGGCCTGCCCGCCCAGCACCAGCTTCCGTTCCGGTTCCGACAGCCCTTCCGGTACGGGTTCGAACGCGTACACGTCGGCCAGGGTGAGCCGGGTGCCCACCGGGGTCGGCTCGCCCGGGTCGTCCGACTGGCGGTAGTCGAGGTAGGCCCCGATGTCCGGGCACGACACCACCGGGTGCCCGAGCCGGGCCGCGACCAGGGCCGGCCGGGGCCCGCGCCAGGCGGCCACGACCGCGCCGGCCGGGGCGCCGCCCTCGAGGATCTCGTCCCACCCGAAGACCCGGCGCCCGCGCGTGGCGAGGTGCTCGGCCATCTGCGCGGTGAACCACGGCTGCCGGCCGGGATCGTCCCACTCGTCGGTCGGGCACTCGTCGCCGCCGATGCCGATCAGCTCGCCGGGGAACACGTCGCAGAGATGGTCGAGGACGTCCCGGCAGAAGCCGAGCGACTCCTCGCCCAGGTTGAGCACGTGTGACGAGATGCCCCAGCTCGTACGCACCTCGCGCGGGCCGCTGCCCAGCCCGGGATAGGCCGCCACGGCCGCCTGCATGTGCCCCGGCATGTCGACCTCGGGCACGACCCGGACGTGCCGCTCCTCCGCGTACGCGACGATCTCGCGCAGATCGCCGGTCGTGTAGAACCCGCCGTGCGGCCGGCCGTCGTACCGCCCGTGCTGCCGCGCCCCGAGCATGCTTTCGCGCCGCCACGCGCCGGCCTCGGTGAGCCGCGGCCATCCCGGCACCTCCAGTCGCCAGCCCTGGTCGTCGGTGAGGTGCAGATGCAGCACGTTGAGTTTGTGGAAGGCGGCCAGGTCGACGAACCGCAGCACGTCGGACACCGGCATGAAGTGGCGGGCCACGTCGAGCATCACCCCGCGCCACCCGTACGCGGGCCGGTCGCCGACGGTGACGGCCGGGACGGTCCAGTCGGCCGGGCCCGCCCGGCGCAGCGCCTGCGGGGGCAGAAGCTGCCGCAGGGTCTGGCCCCCGTAGAAGACGCCCGCGGCCGACCCGCCGGTGATCTCGATCCCGCCGGGGGCACACGTCATCGCGTACGCCTCGGGGTCGAGCCGGTGGTCGACCCGGAGCCGGACGCCGTGGTCACCGGCCGGAAGCGGGCAGCGCAGCACCCCTCGGAGCCACTGCCCCACGCCGGCCAGCTCGGGCGGGCAGTCCAGCGGGGTGCCCGCCCACAGCCGGAACTCGCCGTCCGCCGCGTCCACCGTTTCCGGCTCCGGCACCAGCCCGCGCATCGTCACCCCTTCAAGATAGTGTCGGCGCGGGAGGTGGCCTTGACCTACGACTTGCTGCTGGCGGGCGGCGACCCGTTCGACGTGGCCGTCACCGCGGGGATGATCGCCGCGACCGGCCCCTCGCTGCCTCGCGACGCCCGCGTGATCGCCGACGTGTCGGGCCGGCTCGTCACCCCGGGTCTGATCGACCTGCACACCCACGTCGGCCCCGGCTATTGGGGCATCGCCCCCGATCCCGTCGCCTGGCACACCGGCGTCACCACGTGGGTCGACGCCGGTTCCGCCGGGGCGTACACGCTGGACGGCCTGCGCCGGGTCGCCGCCACCGCCGCGGTGCGCGTCCCCGTGCTGCTCAACATCGCCGCCCTGGGCCTGGCCGGGCGCACCGGCGAGAGCCGCGACCTGGACCACTGCGACGTCCCGCTGGCCGTCGACACCGTGCAGGCCAACCGCGACCTGATCCGCGGTCTCAAGGTGCGCATCGACCGCGACACCGTGGGCGGCAACGGGGTCGAGCCGCTGCGCCGCGGCCTGGCCGTCGGGGAGGCGTGCGGCCTACCGGTGATGGTCCACATCGGCACCACGCCACCGCGGCTCGACGAGGTGCTCGAACTGCTGCGCCCGGGCGACATCGTCACGCACAGCGCCAGCGGCATCGCCTCGCCGCTCGGGCCCTCGGTGCGCGCGGCCGTCGACCGGGGCGTGCTGCTCGATCTCGGCCACGGCTCCGGCGGGTTCGCCTTCGACGTGCTCGAACGGCAGCTCGACCTGGGTCTGCGGCCGCACACGATCTCGACCGACCTGCACTGCCGCTCGCTCTACGGCCCGGTCTTCGACCTGCCGACCACGATGGCCAAGGTGCTCGCGGCCGGCGTTCCGCTGGGCGAGGTGCTCGAGATGGTCACCGTACGGGCGGCGAAAGCCCTGGGCCTGCCCGGCGGCACCCTCGAGGTGGGCGCGCCGGCCGATCTCGCCGTGTTCGAGGTGCGCGCCGGGGAGCACGAGCTCGTCGACTCGCACCGCCAGACCCGGGTGGCCCCCGTACGCCTGGTCAACCTGGCCACGTACGTGGGCGGCCGCCTGTTGCCGCCCGCCTGGCCCGCCGCTCCCCCGCCGTGGTCGCCGCTCACCCCGGCCCAGCGGGGAGCGCTGGCCCGCCGCGAACAAGCGCTGCGCGAGCTGCTCAACGCCCCGCTGGTCGGCGCCGAAGCCCTCGAAGAACAGTTCCCACGCGACTATTAGGAGACAAGCAATGCCCAAGCGCGCCCTCAAGGTCGAGAACGCCGCCCCGGCCGGCGGCCCGTACTCGCACGCCGTGGTGGCCGGCGACTTCATCTACCTGGCCGGCGCGGTGCCCGCGCTGCCCGACGGCACCCGGGTCACCGGCAGCTTCGCCGAGCAGGCCCACGCCGCGTTCCGCAACCTGGTCGCGGTGGCCGAGGCGGCCGGGTCCAGCCTCGACCAGGCCGTCCGGCTCGGGGTCTACCTGCGCGACTTCGACGACTTCGCCGAGATGAACGAGATCTACCAGCAGTACGTGAAGGGCTCCGAACTGCCCGTACGCACCACCCTGCCGGTGCCGCTGGTCGGCTTCGATATCGAGATCGACGCCGTGCTCTACACCGGGGCCTGACCGTTTCTCCCCTGGGCCGCGCCCCGCGTCTGCTTTGATCGACATGGTGCTTTCCGCACCGGCCGGGTAACACGTCGGAAACGTCGAACTGCGAGCATCGCGGAGCGCTACCCAGGGAGGTCCGCTTGTTCCTCAGCCAGCACGAGCAGGAACGTCTGCTCATCCACGTCGCGGCCGACGTGGCCCGGCGGCGGCAAGAGCGCGGGCTCAAGCTCAACCATCCGGAAGCCACCGCCATCATCACCGCCTTCCTGCTGGAGGGCGCGCGCGACGGGCGTACGGTGGCCGAGCTGATGGATTCCGGGCGGCGCGTGCTGACCCGCGGCGACGTCATGGACGGCGTGCCCGAGATGCTGGCCGAGGTGCAGGTGGAAGCCACCTTCCCCGACGGCACCAAGCTGGTCACCGTGCACGGGCCGATCTCGTGAAACCCGGCGAGATTCTCTTCGGAGACGGCGACATCGAGATCAATCCGGGTCGCGAAGTGCTTTCCCTGACCGTACGCAACACCGGCGACCGTCCCGTGCAGGTCGGCTCGCACTTCCACTTCGCCGAGTGCAACGCGGCGCTCGATTTCGACCGCGCGGCCGCCTGGGGCCATCGTCTGGCCGTCCCGGCCGGCACGTCCGTCCGCTTCGAACCCGGCATCCCGCGCGACATCTCGCTGGTCGCCCTGGCCGGCGCCCGCATCGTCCCCGGCCTGCGCGGCCTGGCCGGCGGCCCGCTGGACGCACGCCCGGCCGAGGCGCCGCCCGGCCTGGAGGCGCCCGCCGAGCCCGAGAACGGAAGCCCGCGATGACCACCCTGGATCGTGGGCGTTACGCCGCCCTCTACGGCCCCACCGCCGGCGACCGCATCCGCCTGGCCGACACCAACCTGCTCATCGAGATCGAGGAGGACCGCAGCGCCGGTCCCCGCCCCGGTGACGAGGTCGTGTTCGGCGGCGGCAAGGTGATCCGCGAGTCGATGGGCCAGTCGCGGGCCACCCGCGCCGAGGGCACCCCCGACACGGTCATCACCGGCGCGGTCGTGCTCGACCACTGGGGCATCGTCAAGGCCGACCTCGGCATCCGCGACGGCCGCATCGTGGCGATCGGCAAGGCCGGCAACCCCGACACGATGGACGGCGTCCATCCCGACCTGGTGATCGGCCCCGGCACCGAGGTGATCGCGGGCAACGGCAAGATCCTGACCGCGGGCGCCATCGACAGCCACGTGCACCTGATCAGCCCGACGATCCTCGACACCGCGGTCGCGTCGGGCATCACCACGATCATCGGCGGCGGCACCGGCCCGGCCGAGGGCACCAAGGCGACCACCGTGACCCCGAACGCGTGGCACCTGGCCCGCATGCTCGAGGCGATCGACGCGTACCCGGTGAACGTTCTGCTGCTCGGCAAGGGCAACACCATGTCGGCCGAGTCGATGTGGGAGCAGCTGCGCGGCGGGGCCGGCGGCTTCAAGCTGCACGAGGACTGGGGCACGACCCCGGCGGTGATCGACGCCTGCCTCAAGGTCGCCGACGCGTCCGGCGTCCAGGTGGCCATCCACACCGACACGCTGAACGAGGCCGGCTTCGTCGAGGAGACACTGCTCGCCATCGCCGGCCGGTCGATCCACGCCTATCACACCGAGGGCGCGGGCGGCGGGCACGCACCGGACATCATCACCGTGGCCGGGCAGCCCAACGTGCTGCCGTCGTCGACCAACCCGACCCGGCCCTACACCCGCAACACCCTCAGCGAGCACCTCGACATGCTGATGGTCTGCCACCACCTGAACTCGGCCGTGCCCGAGGATCTGGCTTTCGCCGAGAGCCGCATCCGCCCGTCCACCATGGCCGCCGAGGACCTGCTGCACGACCTGGGCGCGATCTCGATGATCGGCTCGGACTCGCAGGCGATGGGCCGGGTCGGCGAGGTCATCCTGCGGACCTGGCAGACCGCCCACGTGATGAAGGCCCGCCGCGGCGCCCTGTCCGGCGACACGACAGCCGACAACAACCGGGCCAAGCGGTACGTCGCCAAATACACGATCTGCCCCGCGGTCGCCCACGGCATGTCGTCGCAGATCGGCTCGGTCGAACCGGGCAAGCTGGCCGACCTCGTGCTGTGGGATCCGGCCTTCTTCGGCGTACGGCCCGCGCTCGTCCTCAAGGGCGGCATGATCGCCTACGCCCAGATGGGCGACGCCAACGCCTCGATCCCCACCCCGCAGCCGATGCTCCCGCGCCCGATGTTCGGGGCCAAGGGCGTGGTGCCGGCCCAGACGTCCCTGGCCTTCGTGGCCGAGGCCGCCATCGACGCCATGCTGACCGACCGCGCCGGCGTGAAGCGGGCCTTCACCCCCGTCGAGAGCACGCGCGAGGTCACCAAGGCCGACATGCCGCGCAACGACGCCCTCCCCCGGATCGAGGTCAACCCGGACACGTTCGAGGTCCGCGTCGACGGCGAGGTCGTCGACCCCGACCCGGTCACCGAGTTGCCCATGGCCCAGCGCTACTTCCTCTTCTGACGTGAGCCTCGCGACCCTCCTCGTGCTGGCCGACGGGCGGCTGCCGTCCGGCGGGCACGCGCACTCCGGCGGGCTCGAGGCCCAGGTCTCGGCCGGCCGGGTCAAGGATGTCGAGGCCCTCGCCGGCTTCCTGCGGGGCAAGCTCGCCACCTCGGGGCTGGTCGCGGCGGCGTTCGCGGCCGCCGCCTGCGCGCGACCGGGTGAGTGGGCCGAGCTGGATCAAGGGCTTGATTCCCGTACGCCGTCACCGGCGCTCCGGAAGGCGTCCCGCGGGCAAGGTCGGGCTCTGCTCCGGGCCGCCCGGGCCATGTGGAGCGTTCCGCCCGTCGGTCGTGAGGCGCACCAGCCGGTCGCGCTGGGGGTGGTCGCGTCGGGCGCCGGGCTGCGGCCCGCGGAGGCGGCGGTCGCGGCGGCTCACGGCACAGTCAGCGGGGCGGCCTCGGCCGGTGTACGGCTGCTGGGTCTCGATCCCTATGCGGTGCACGGGCTGCTGGCCCGGCTCGCCCCCGAATGCGACCGGATCGCGGCCGGCGCCGCGGCCCGGTGCCACCAACCTGTCGACGAACTGCCGGCCGCGGGCGCTCCCCTGCTCGACATCGGCGCCGAACTCCACGCCACCTGGGAGGTGCGTCTCTTTGCATCCTGAACAGCACGAGCACTCCGTCGCCGGTGGGGCTCTGCCCCACCCCTCGGACGGCTACGCCGCCCCGCACACGCACGACCCCGGCGAGGTGCCGCACACCCATCCCGACCCGGGCGTCGACCCGCACGCCCCGCTGCACCCCGGGCCGCGGGCCCTGCGGGTGGGCATCGGCGGACCGGTCGGCTCGGGCAAGACCGCGCTGGTGGCGGCGCTGTGCCGGGCCCTGGGCGACGAGATGCGGCTGGCCGTCGTCACCAACGACATCTACACCACCGAGGACGCCGACTTCCTGCTGCGCAACGGGGTGCTGCCGGCCGAACGGGTGCGCGCGGTCGAGACCGGCTGCTGCCCGCACACCGCGATCCGGGACGACATCTCGGCCAACCTGGACGCGGTGGAGGACCTGGAAGCGGCACTCGGCCCGCTCGACCTGGTGCTGGTGGAGAGCGGCGGCGACAATCTGACCGCCACGTTCAGCAAGGGCCTGATCGACCAGCAGATCTTCGTGGTCGACGTGGCCGGCGGCGACAAGGTACCGCGCAAGGGCGGCCCCGGCGTCACCACGGCCGACCTGCTGGTCATCAACAAGACCGACCTGGCCCCGATGGTCGGCGCCGACCTGTCGGTGATGGACCGCGACGCGAGGGCCCGCCGCGGCGACCTGCCGACCGTCTTCCTGTCGCTGGTCGGCGACCGCACGGCCACACCGGTCGCCGAGTGGATCCGCGGCCTGGTCGCCAAGGCGTGAAGGCCTTCTCCCGGGTCGTCGCCGAACTCGACGGGCTCGGCGGCACCCGGCTGGCCGTCCTGCACAGCGAGTCGCCGCTGCTGCTGCGCCGCACCGGCGCGGGGCCGGCCACCACCGTTCATCTCGTGGGCGGCGGCGCCGGACCGCTGCGCGGCGACGACCTGCGGCTGGACATCACGGTCGGCGCCGGCGCGACGCTCGAGATCCGCAGCGTGGCCGCCCAGCTCGCGCTGCCCGGTCGCGGTCACCTGCCCCGGTCCCGGCTCGAGATCACCGCGACCGTGGCCACCGGCGGAACGCTGCGCTGGCTTCCGGAGCCGCTGATCGCCGCGGCGGGATGCGACCATCTCACGGTCACCCGCGTCGACGTCGAGGACGGCGGGTCGCTGCTCTGGCGGGACGACCTGGTGTGCGGCCGCCACAACGAGACGTCCGGCGACGTCCGCACGGACACCACGATCCGGTACGCCGGCCGCGCCCTCTATCGGCACGAGCTGGCCGTGGGCCCGGGCGCGCCGGGCTGGTCGGGGGCGGCGGTGCTGGGCGGCGGCCGGGCGATCGGCACCCTGGTCGCCGCACCCACCGGTCCCGCGCCCCGGTCGGGCCCGGGCGACTTCGCCGTCATGCCGCTGGCCGGGCCGGGCGTGCTGGCCACCGCGGTCGGCGCCGACATCCGCCCGGTGCGGGCCGCCCTCGACCCGCTCTGCGAACTCCGCCCGGAGCCGGCCCGCTGACATCCGCTCGGTGCGGCCGCCCTCGATCCGCTTCGCGAGCCCGGCCCGAGCCGGTCCGCTGACGGAACGAGGGCGGCTCTACCTCACGCCGCTACCGCGATCGGCACCCCGTGCTCGTCGGTGAGCGCCAGCCGGGTGTGCAGATTGCCCTGCTGGGCGACCCGGGCGAAGTACTCCGACCGGCGGCGTTGCATGCAGCCCTTGCGCGTACGGGGCCCGCCCGCGGCCACCGTGAGCAGCTCCGGCGCCAGCGAGCTGTTGAGACCCTCGCGCAGCAGCTGAAGCGCCTCGGTGCGCAGCTGCGAGATGCGCGACTCGGTCACGCCCAGCCTGGCCGCGACGTCGCTGAGGGGTTGCTCCTGCAGAAACGATTCGGTGACCACCATGCGCAGCCGCTCGGGCAGCGCCTGGATCGCCTGATGCAGATAGCCGAGACGTTCCCGCTTGAGCAGCAGGTCCTCGGGTCCCTCCGACGTCTCCGGCACCATCTCCTCGGCCGCGCCCGTGGGGAAGCCCTGCAGGCTGAGCAGGGCCGCCTTCTGCACGTCGTCCTCGACCGTGGCCAGCTCCGCGATGCCGATGCCGAGCAGCTCGGCCACCTCGGCGTCGGTCGGGGTGCGGCCCAGCGCGGCGGTGAGCTCCTGCCGGGCGGCCGCGCTCTTGCGGGCGCGGGCCCGCACCGAACGGCTCGCCCAGTCCTGTCCGCGCAGCTCGTCGAGGAGCGCGCCACGGATGCGTACCGCGGCGAAGCGGTGGAACGGGATCCCGCGGGTCACGTCGAAGGATCGGGCGGCGCCCAGCAGCGCGGCGAAGCCGGCCGAGGACAGGTCGTCCGCATGGACGTGACCCGGTACCCGGTTCAGAAGTTCCCGGACCAGATGGCCAACCATCGGCATGTGTTCGCGGACGAGGTCCTCGATGTCACGCGCGGATGGCGCGTCGTGGGTCGTGCCGATGGTGGCGGGGAGTTCGGTCGCGTCGGTCACGTATGTCCTCCTCGCTCGTACTACCGGTGGTGTGAAACCGGCTGATGAGGAGAACTTTTGCGCTCGAAAGGTGCGAAGGCGGCCGAACTCGGTTGCTTTTAGGGTGCTTTACGCGAGAAAAGCTCAGGTTTTCAGTGGAACGCGGCGGCACGCCGGGGCTCGAGCACCCCGGTGAGTTCCGAGTGCACCCAGTGCATGCGGCGGACCGCGACATCCGGGTGATCACCGAACTCCAGCGCCACCTCGGCCGCGCATCCATCGCTGCCGTGCCGCAGGATCATGGCGGTCACAGCCTGCTCAACGGCCTCGTTGGTCGGGCACTGAGACGGCTGGAGGTCGGAGACGAACAGGGCCTCCGCAGCCAGATCCTTGACAATGCTGATCATGTCGAACTCCCCGATGGACGACAACCTGCTGTACGCGGCACCCAGTGCCCGTTCATGGGCTTTCGCGACAAAAGACCCGCGTACAGTTCCGCTATCTCATCTTTGCCTGCGCACGGTCCCCGCCCGGCCGCCACGCCGGGTGAAACGGAGGAAAGTGCCTGATGCATCGGTTTCACAGTAACTCCGCATCGTCCGGTGTGACGTCCGATTTTTGCCGTTGACCTGTTCACCATCCGACCCTCGGACTTCCGGCGACCCCGGATGTGCATACGGGCCGCTCCCCGGCTCCTGACGCCGGGCACGAAAAAGGCCGGCTCGTGCGAGCCGGCCTTCATCAGTGCGGTTACGGAGTGGGGCAGTCCTCGGGGAACGCGTCGTCGCATTCTTCGGGACCGTTGGCGTCGATCGTCGGCTTGCCCGTCGTGACCGGGGGCTCCGTGACCGGCTCGGTCGCCGGCGGCGTCGTCGCCGGCGTGGTCGGCGGAGGCGGCGGAGGCGGCTCCGTAGTGGCCGGCGGCGTGGTGCCCGGCGGGGTCGTCGGCGGCGGCGTGACTCCCGGCGACACCGGCGACGTAGTGGTCCCCGGGTCGGTCGTGGTCGTCGGCGTGGAGCCCGGCTTGGTCGGGGTCACGTCGATGACACCGCCGTCACCGATCGAGATGCCCGGGATCGGCGACGTGGTCGGCCCGAGCCGGACCTGTCCGTTGGCCAGGTGCTCGACGTAGCGGGACGGTTCGCCCGGCTTGGCCGACACGAACGCCTCACAGGTCGAGCCGTTCAGCGAGAAGGCCATCGGCGGCGTGTTGCTGTCTTTGTACCGGCCGTTGAGCTTCATCGTCACGGTGTCGAGCGGCGGAATCGCCATGGTGCCGTCGACGGTGACGCCCGCCTTCTTCTGCACCAGCTGGACGTCGCCGCCACCGCTGATCACCTGGTCGCCCGGCATGAGGAACCAGAGCTTCCAGTTCTCGATCGGCGTCTGGTTGCGGTTGGCCACCGTGACCTGAGCCTGGAACCGGCTGTTCTGATCGCGCCAGACGGAGTAGCTGACCACGCAACGCTGGTTCGGAGGCACGGCGGCCGCGGCCGCGCCCTTGGCCTTCTCACCGGCGGCGCCGGTCAGGCTCCACCCGTACGTCCCCACGCCCAGCAGCAGCACGCCCAGGGCCACCACGAGCACGCGGCGGGTCTTGGTCTGCGAGATGCGGGTCCAGGACGGCGAGGTGGTGCGGCTCGACTTCTCCGGCCCGTCCGACTGGTTGCCGAACGCCGGGCGCAGGCCGGCCGACCCCGCCGCCGCCACCGGGGCGGCGTTGTAGACCGGACCGGACGGCAGATCGGCGAAGCGGCTGTTGCGGGCCGGAGCGTCCGACCCGGGCTCGGCCGCCTCGGAGGCGGCAGCACCCGCGGCGGCAGCACCCGCGGCCGCGGCAGCACCAGCCGCCGCAGCACCGGCCGGAGACCGGTCGGCGGCCGGCGGCACGGAGGCCGGCGGCGCAGCGGCCGGCGAGACCGGAGCCGCACCCGAGCCGAGGATCTCGGCATAGGCCTGCGGCGACGGCAGGATCGTGGTGTCCTCGCCGCCCTCGGACCACTCGGGCACATAGCCCCGGGCGGTCGCCGGCGCCCCGGACGCCAGCGCGGCCAGGATGCGGGCCAGTTCGGCGCTCGACGGACGGTCGGCCGGCCGCTTCTCGAGGCAGCGCCCGACCAGGGCGTCCACCTCGGGGGGCAGGCCGTCGACGGCGGGCAGCGGCTCGGGCTCGGTGTATTGGTGAGCCCGCAGCAGAGCCGTCGTCGTGCCGACGTCCCACGGCAGCTGGCCGATCAGCGTGCGATAGATGAGCAGGCCGACCGCGTAGACATCGGTGGCCGGGCTCACCTGGCCGCCCTCGAGCCGCTCGGGCGCGAGGTAGGCCGGCGTGCCGAGCAGGCTGCCGTCGGGGTCGATGTCGTTCTCGCCGATCAGGGCCGAGATGCCGAAGTCGACGACCTTGGCCCCGGTCTGCGTGAGCATGACGTTGGCCGGGGTGACGTCGCGGTGCACGATGCCCCGCGAGTGTGCGGCGGCGAGCGCCGCGGCCACCTCGGCCGTTATCCGCACGGCGTGCTGCCAGGGCAGCTTGCGCACGCGGGCGAGCACGGCGGCGAGCGACTCGCCGTCGATCAGCTCCATGACGACATAGGGCACGGGCTCACCGTCGACGGTGGTCGCCTCGCCGTAGTCGTAGACATTGGTGATATTGGGATGGCTGAGCCGAGCGGCAGCCTGAGCTTCCGCGCGCAGTCGGCGCCGGAACGCCGGGTCCGCGCTTGTCGACGGTGGCAGAACCTTCACCGCGACCTGGCGCCCGAGGACCTCGTCGAACCCTCGCCACACCACTGACATCCCGCCGGCGCCGAGCCGCTCGACCAGTCGATAACGACCGGCCAGCAGACTCGAACCCGGAAGGTCCGTCGTGCTCATGTGCCCCCACATGCGCGCTTCGAAGAAACACCGAGTTGCACCGCCATGCCCCTCGGCGTCGGGGTGCCCGATCAAGAGTCGGACGTTCCCCATCGACGGAAGGGATGCTAGCCGATGATCGGCCCCCTAACGATCCCGCGCACACACCGTCTTACCTGCGGTTCATCACGGTCCGTTTCCGACCGGATCGCACCCGCGACGGGTGCCCGTCCAGTACCCGAAAGTCGGATCTCTGACCGAAAGCCGGGTGCATTAACCGGGGACGCACCAAGATGCCCGCTTTATCGGAAGTTTCGTCTTGCGAGAGTTTTCGAGCGTCCAGCCTGGACAGGCCGACCGGCGGTCACGCCACTGTCACTCAAAGCGATGGGCACCGTCACCCAAAATTGTTAGCCGTAGTGCAACTATCGAGGGATCTACCTGTGCAACCCCGCCTGAACGGACAGCCCCCGCGGC
The DNA here is from genome assembly GCF_055562135.1 of Actinoplanes sp. NPDC021490. Classification (NCBI taxonomy): domain Bacteria; kingdom Bacillati; phylum Actinomycetota; class Actinomycetes; order Micromonosporales; family Micromonosporaceae; genus Actinoplanes; species Actinoplanes sp. NPDC021490. Next base: position 452,240 of record NZ_JBVHFW010000004.1, on the reverse strand, counting down.
TGATCAGCCCATTTCGCGTGCCAACCTGCCCGGATGGCGTGTCAGCCGTGATAACCGGGGAGGGAAACCCGCTCGTTCCCCATTATTGATCTTCCCGGAGACTGTACGACCCAGGGTCCACGTCCCGGAAGGGTCGGCGCCGCCCCGGCCGCCGCGACCGCACCCAATTCGGCGAGCAGGGCCAGCACGGGGGCCAGCTTCTCGTAGACGACCAGGACCACGTCGCCCGGCCGGGCCAGGCGCAGCGCCTCGATCACGGCCTCCCGGCAGTTCCCGGCCCGCACCGAGCACAGCTTGGGCCGGCGCGCCCGCATCTCGCGCTCGACCAACGAGGACACCTCTCCCGGCGTACGGCCGCGGGGGTCCTCGTCGTCGTAGAGCACGACCCGGGTGACGCCGTCGGCGACAACCTGCGCGCAGGCGGCGATCAGGTCGTCGCGCCGGTCCCCGGGCAGGGTCAGGGCGGCGACGCAGCGGTCCGGGCCGAAGAGCCGGTCCAGGGTGCGCAGAGTGGCCGCCAGCGCCGCCGGATTGTGGGCATAGTCCACAAACACCGACACGTCGCCGATCCGCAGCAAAGTTCCACGGCCGGCGTTCTCGACGGTGGGCTCGAACTCGGCCACGCGCCGGCACACCGCCTCCTGGCCCGCGCCCAGCGCCCGGGCCGCCGCCATCGCCGCGAGCGCATTGGCCACCACGTGCGGCGCCGCACCCCCGTACGCCCCCGGCACCTCGGCCACCCGCAGAAGCGACGTCCGCCGTGCCCCGGTCGCCTGCAGCACCCACCCGTCGTCGGCCAGATAGGCCGTGCCGCCGCGGGCCAGATGTTCGACCACCACCGGCTGGTTGGCGTCGAGCCCGAACCACACCACCCGCTTCCGGTCGGCGCGCACCCGCGGGCGGTCGACCATCGTGCGCACCCACGGGTCGTCGGCGTTGAGCACCAGCGTCCCGCCGTCGCGCACCCGCTCGGCCACCAGCGCCTTGACATGGGCCAGATCCTCGATCGTGGCCAGGCCGTCCTGACCGAGGTGATCGGCGGTGATGTTGGTGAGCACGCCCACGTCGGACCAGTCGTAGCCCAGCCCGCGGTTGAGCAGCCCGCCGCGCGCGGTCTCGAGCACCGCAGCCTGGACCCCCGGGTCGCCCAGCACCATCTGCGCCGACAGCGGCCCGGTGGCGTCGGCCCGGAAGACGACCCGCCCGCCGATGCGTACGTCGTCGGTGGTCGTCAGGCCCACCCGCAGCCCGGCGTCGGCCAGCAGGTGCGCGGTCATCCGGGCCACGGTGGTCTTGCCGTTGGTGCCGGTGATCGCGACCGTCGGGATCCGGCCGTTGGAGCCGGCCGGGAACATCGCCCGCACGATCGCGTCGCCCACGTCGCGCGCGCGGCCCCGCACCGGGGCGAGATGCATGCGCAGGCCGGGCACGGCGTTGACCTCGATCACCCCGGCGGCCACGTCGGCGCCGACCTCGACCGGGGGCACCGGTTCGCCGATGCCGGGCAGGCGCAGGTCGATGCCGGCGATGTCCAGCCCGAGCAGCGCGGCGACCCGCAGGCACAGCCGCTCCACCTCGGGATGCACGCTGTCGGTGACGTCATGGCTGGTGGCGCCGGTGGACAGGTTGCCGGTGTCGGCCAGCCACACCTGCTGCCCGGTGGCGGGCACGCTTTCCCCGGTGAGCCCCTGCCGGACGAGCAGCGCGGGCACCGGCGAGATGCGGGTCAGCACCCGCGAGTGCCCGATTCCGCGCCGGGGGTCGGCGTTGACCCGCTCGATCAGCTCGTCGATGGTGCTGCGCCCGTCCCCGACGACGTGCGCGGCGATCCGTTCCGCGGCCGCGACGACCTCGCCCGACACCACCAGCACGCGGTAGTCGCGGCCGCCCAGCTGCCGTTCGACGATCACGTCCTGGCCGGCCGCCCGGAACGCCCGCTCGACCTGCTCCGGCGTGTTCAGGTGCAGGGCCACGTGCTCGCCCTGGCTGCCCTGGCGGGGTTTGACCACAACCGGGCCGCCGAGCCGATCGAGCCAGGCCACCGCGTCGCCGAGCGTACGGGCGGCTCCGCCCACCGGCATGGGAACGCCCGCCTCGGTGAGCAGCCGCCGGGTCACCTGCTTGTCGCCGGCGATGTCGATGCCCACCCCGCTGGTCCGGTCGGTCATCGCCGCCCAGGCCAGCCGCCGCCGATTGCCCCAGCCCAGCCGGAGCAGGCTCAGGTCGTCGTAGCGCTCGACCGGGATTCCGCGCCGCCGGGCCGCCGCGATGATCGACCGGGTGCTGGGGCCGGCCGCTTCCCGTTCCGCGCGTGCCGCGAGATCGTCCAGGACCAGTTTCCCCGTACGCCCGTCAACCACCGAAAGCACCAGGTCGACCGCGGTCCGCAGCAGTTCGTAGGGCACCTGGGAGCCCGGCGACTCGTCGACCGGGCACTCGATGATCAGGTTGTAGCAGCCGGGCTCGCCGTCGGACACCGTGCGGCCGAAGCTCACGTCCCGCCCGATCAGCTGGGACAGCTCGAGGCACACGTGCTCGGTGACGTGCCCGAAATAGGTGCCGCCCCGCAGCCGGCTCACGAACCCGCCCGGCGATCCGGCCGCGCAGTGGTGCTCGGCCAGCCCCGGCAGCACCCGGAGCAGACGCTCGGCGAAGCCGGTCACGTCGGAGGTCTCGACGCCGGTCAGCTCGCCCAGGCGCAGCCGGGCGACCACGGCCGGCCGGGAGAGATAGACGTTGGGCCCGCGCAGGTGACGCAGGCGCTCGATCTTCATGACGCCTCGTTCTCGATGACGCGGGGCCGGCGGCCCGTGAGGTGGAACGCGTGCCCGGCGGGCAACACGTGCAGGCGGCAGCCGGTCAGAGCGATCGGGCCGCGGTCGGGCACCCGGATGTCGCTCGCGCACCCCGCATCGACCACCGTGACCGCGCCGCTGCCCAGCACCTCGAAGGCGTCGCCGTCGGTGAGAATCGCGGTGTCCTCGTCGATGCCCAGTCCCAGCTCGTGCGGAGCGAGAGCGACCGCGCTGAGCAGCCGGTTGACCCGCCCGCGCTCGGCGAAATGCTGGTCGATCAGCACGCCGGGCAGAAACTCGAGTCCCGGGCCGGTGCGCACGCTCGCCCGGGACACGCCCGGGCCGTCGCCCTCGATGATCATCGTGCCCGACATCATCGCCGCGCCCGCGCTGGTGCCGCCCAGCACCAGCGCGCCGGTCGCGACGAGCTCCTGCAGCAGCGAGTCGGTCAGCGTCCCGCCGATCACGCGGGTGATCCGCTCCTGGTCGCCACCGGTGAAGAAGACCCCGGTGGCCGCGCGGAGCACCGGCTCGACCCGGGCATCACCGGCGGCGGCCCGGTCGCCGATCCGCAGCGCCTCGACGTGACCGGCGCCCAACGAGCCGAAGGCCCCGGCGTACTCGGCCTCGGCCTCCGCCGGCACCACACTGGCCGTCGCGACGACCACGATCCGGGCCGAAGGACCGCCCGCCAGCTCGACGAAGCGGCCGAGCAGGGCCGGGCCGGCCGCCCCTCCGATGATCAGCAGGCGGCTGCGGCGTGCGTCGACCACACTCGACACGACACCTCCTCAGCCGGGCGGACTGCCACCTTCGAGGTTAATCGACACAAATCCGAAACATCCGGCTAATTGGCTTTGTCGGCCGGAAGCAGGTGCGTCACCTCGGGCGGCCCCTCGGCCAGCGCGACGGCGTGCTTCTCGGCCTCCTCGTCGCTCCCGGTCAGCCGGCCCTCGTGCTGTCGCAGATGGTCCTCCCACGTCGGCACCTGATAGACCTCGACGTAGCGAACCGGATCCTCGCCGTCGCGGAACAGGCCCCAGCGCGTCGCCCCGGTGCGCAACCGCGTCAGCCGTACGGGATCCATCGCCTCGACGAAAGCGTCCGACTGCTCGTCCCGTACCCGATAGATCGCGGTGACCAGCACGGGACCCTCGTCGAGATGCGGCTCGAACATGATGTGCGGCTCGGCCCAGAAAACCGCGGGACTGCGGTCGGCGTCGTCGTGCTCGTGCACCGGCAGCCAGAAGACGGTCGCCGTGCCCAGCAGCATGACCACCGCGGCCGCCACAAAAGCCGAAGACAGCCCGAGCGCCTCGGCCACCTGACCCCACACCAGCGCGCCGAGAGCCTGCGACCCGGCGAACACCACCTGATAGAGGCCGAAGCCGCGGGCCCGCACCCAGTTCGGCAGCAGCAGCTGCAGGCTGGCGTTCATGCGCGAGACCAGGCACATCCAGCCCGCCCCGGCCGGCACCAGCACGGCGGTGACGGCGAACTCGTCCGGCACGAGCGCGGTCACGAGCAAGGCGCCGGCATAGACGACGCCGGCCACGACGATCAGGCGGTTGGCCGACAACACCCGGCGGAGGCGGGGCATCAGCAGCGCGCCGGCGATCGCGCCCACACCGAGCGCGGCCAGCAGGATGCCATAGCCGCTCGCCCCCAGCCCCAGCTCCTGATGCGCGACGACGGGCAGAAGACCCCAGACGACACTGCCCGGCAGCACGAACAGGGTCACCCGGATCAGCAGCCGGCGAACGTCCGGGGAGTATCGGACGAACCGCCCCCCGGCGCGGACGGCGGGCCCGAAACGCTCCGGGTGACCCGGGCCCTGACGGGCGGGGCGGCGCCAGAGCAGCAGGGCGAGGGCGAAGACCCCGTACGAGAGGGCATTGAGCGCGAAAACCGCCGCCGACCCGATGTGGGCCACCAGCAGACCGGCCACGGCCGGACCGGCCGAGCGAGCCAGATTGGTGTTCACCGCACCGAGAGCGGACGCGGCCGGCAACTCCTCGCGCGACACGATCTCGGGGATGACCGCCTGCCAGGTCGGCAAGGTGAGGGCCTGGCCGACACCGAGCAGAAAAGTGAAGATCAGCAGAAGCGGCGGCGACATCCGGTCGAGCACGGTGAGCGCGGTCAGCACCACCCCGACCAGGAACAACGCGACCTGGACGGCCAGCAGCAGGCGGCGGCGGTCGAGCGCGTCGGCGATCGCCCCGGCCGGCAGCGCGAGCAGCAGGACAGGCAGCATCGTGACGGTCTGCACGAGGCTGGTCCAGGTGGCCGCGTCCGGCTCGGGCACGACCAGCCACTGCGCGCCGACCGTCTGCATCCAGGTGCCGACGTTGCCGGCCAGCACCGCGATCCAGAGCATCCGAAACAAGCGCCCCCGCAGCGGCGCCCAGGGCGAGTCCACCCCGGCACCCTAACGACGGCGCGCGCCCGGCCCCGGCTCAGGCAACACTTCCCGCAGATCGCCCACCTGGTGGCCCTCGTCGCAGGTGAGCGCGACACCGACCCGCCCGCCGCACTCGCGGTGCCCGAAAACCAGGGGCGAACCCTCGGGCCCGGCCAGATAGCGGTCACCCCAGGCGGCGACGGCGACCATGACGGGGTAGAGGTCAAAGCCTTTCGGGGTGAGCCGGTATTCGTGGCGGACCCGGGCGCCCGGCTCCCGATAGGGAACCCGGTGCAGCACGTCGTGCTCGACGAGCATGGCCAGCCGGTTGGTGAGCACCTGCCGCGGAATGCCGGTGCGCACCCGCATGTCGTCGAAGCGCCGGACCCCCGCGAACACCTCACGCAGGACGACGACAGTCCACTTCTCGCCCAGAATCTCCATGGCCCGGCCGATGGTGCAGTTGTCGACCGACCAGTTCAGAGCCTCGGGCGCCGCTGTGGAACTCATGACAGAACCCTAAGTCCACTGGACAGACCCAGCAAGGCGGTGCCAGGCTGCGTCCATGACCGAGACCCAGCAGGCCGCCACCCGTACCCGCACGTTCAGCTGGTCCGACCCCTCGGTCCACGCGTCGATGATCGGCCGGAGCACCGGCCTGGAACTTCTGCAGGCGATAGCGTCGGGCGACCTCCCGGCCCCGCCGATCATGCAGCTGATCGACCTGGTGTCGATGTCGGTAACCGAAGGTTCGGTGACTCTCCTGCTCGACCCCCAGGAGTTCCACTACAACCCGCTCGGCACGATGCACGGCGGGGTCATCTCGACGCTCCTCGACACGGCTGCCGCGTGCTCGGTCCACAGCACCCTTCCCGCGGGAGTGGGGTATACGAGCCTTGATCTCAACGTGAGGTTTCTCCGGGCGGTTACGTTGTCGTCGGGGCGTCTCTCGTGTTCGGGATCGGTCGTTCAGGCTGGTCGGCGGACCGCTCTCGCTGAGGCTCGTCTTTTCGATTCTTCTGGGCGTCTTGTTGCTCAGGCTATGTCCAGCTGCATGTTGTTTCCTCTGCCCTGAGGCTTGTGCGGCTTGCTTCCGGGGTTCTGCGTTGGGCTTTCTTGCGCTGGGACGGCTGGGGGACGAGGTGTCCCCGCCAGGCAGGAAAAGCAGCTATTCCTGGGGGGGGCCCCGCCTGCCCCAGCCGTGCGGG